>JBJMIR010000094.1:0-2925 GCA_045806785.1 Propionibacteriaceae bacterium
CGATGTACTGCATTGGGTGGCGAACCCGACGAGCGCTAGCGAGCCGACCGAGATTCTGCTGCAGCATCCCCATGCCGCGCGGTGTTGGCTGGGGCTGCTGCACGGCGCGTTGCACGGTGATGACCGCACCGCCGGCAATACGATCACGACCGTTCAGCAGGCGATGAGCTTGTTCTTCCAAGAACAGATCCGCCGCCGCTGCGTACCAAGTCATAATCGACCGGCCACCGATCTAGCTGAGGTGATCCGCCGCCGCGGCACCATCTATCTGTTGGGTCGAGAAGACCCCTATGCATCCGCATCACCGCTGATGACCGCGGTTGCCGAGCACGTCATGGACACTGCCCTCGGGTTGGCGAACACGTCGCCGGGGGGCCGGCTGTGCCCACCGTTGCTGGCTTGCCTGGATGAACTGCCCTCAACGGCGCCGCTGCCGACATTGCAAACCCGGATGGCGAATGAGCGCGCACTGGGCATTTCGTTTATCTACGCAGCCCAGACCTGGCGTCAGCTGGCCGCGATCTTCGGCGAGCACCAGGCTCGTGCCCTGTTCGGATTGACCAACGTCTTAGTGATGTTTGGCGGCTCCAAAGATGGAGCGTTCAACCAGGAGATCTCCGACCTGGTCGGGCAGACACGGGTCACCCGACGGACCTGGCAGACCGGAGCAATGGCCGGCCGCACTCTCTCCGGCGACGATATCCCGATCCTGCGCCCCGAGGAGATTCGGCGACTCAAGGAGCGGCAGGCGCTTGTTCTGGCCGAGAATGGCAAACCCATCATCGCCCGGCTGGCTCGCTGCATCGACGGCAAGATCGGACGGCGGCTCCTGGCCGAGCAGCGGCAGCTGCGTACCGGGCTAACCGAAAAACGTCTGGGGCTGCCGACGCCTCAAGACCGAGCTACCGTAGCCCTCGCCGAGGCGCGAAATCGCGGCATTGCGAGTGATCAGGCGTCTCATCTATGACCGGCGCTGTCGAGCCCGCCCCAACTCGATGGTGCTCATTCAGCCGTTCCCTCAACCAGGCAGGTTGGTCCAGCTGGCCTATCGAGAACTTGATCTTGCAGCCAGCCGGCAACAAGATCACCTGCTGCCGCTGCGAGATCAGGGGAAGGTGCCGCGGCCATGGGACCTCGGGAGCTGCGAGACGCCCCAGTTGCGCAAGGAGGTCTGGTCGTGGTTGGAGGCTGTCGTCACCTGGCTGAATCATGAATACGTCTGGGACGTTGCCGACGTTATCCCGCCGTGCTGGCCACAACATCCTCATCTGGTGCACGAGATCGCTGTCCTGGCCGATCAGCGCCGCCGCGCCGGTCAGGCGCTCACGAGTGAGGCGCTGGAGGACTGGCACCGCTATGGCCTGCCGTCATTCACAGAACGGATGAGGACGCGACTGCGCAACCACTGCCAAGAAGATCACCAATCCTGGCCAGCCAAAGCCCGGCACATCCGCCACATCGCGGAAGCCTGTCGCCACCGACGGATGCATGACTATGCCGTCGACTTGGGTGCTGTGAAGTCGTTGCATCATCAGAATCAGTCGCCGCGGCTTGGCCTCGTTGATCTTGATACTGGTGAAATCAAGCACCTCTAGCGACATTCTCCCCAGAACAGAAACGGCCCGGTAAAGGCTGTATTCAGTCTCTTGCCGGCAAAGTGGCGGAGCGAGCGTCGTTGGGTGTCCTTTGCGCGTGTCCAGCTGCGAATAGACGCATTCAAACCACCAGACATCGCACTTGTTGCTGCAGTTTGTTGCTGCAGATCCGCCAAGCTCCGAATCTTGCTGCACTCCATCCGCGGAGGTTGTGCGTCGCTGCTCCTAGAGCTGAGCGTCCTAGAGCTGAGCGTACATCCTCGCGCGGCCATCCAGCTTCTTGTCAGAGCAAGATCGCCGCAACCATGGACGCCTACTCACACGTCAGATCGGCCAGCATCAAGCAATCGCTCAGCCGACTACGATTCTGGCTTGGCCCTGAGTTGGCAAGCGTTCAAGACGTAGGACGCCCGGAGGCCGGTGATATGCCTTGCAGCCAATGTCGACGGCGACAGGCAGGGCGAGTCAACTGTCGTCACGGCCGAGTGTCAGTGGCAGGAGTTAGCGTGTTGCGAGTAGTCAGGGAGAGGACGCCCAGGAGGATTCAGGTGAGCGTATCGGACGCATTTTCAGGGTCTTCGCAATTGAGCATGGGTCTGGATCATCTGCGGTAGGCGCGGTTGCCTGAGGCTGCGAGGAGAATTCGGAGCCTGTAGTGGGTGAAATCTCTGAAGCCGTGGGCGAGCCGGCGGACCTTTTCGATGATCAGGTTGATGGCTTCGGTGCCGCCGTTGGAGACGCCGCTGGTATCGAATTAGGCGAGGATTTGTTGCCGCCAGGCCTTGAGGGTGCGGCCGAGCCGAGCCACCTCGGGGATCGGACAGGACGGGAAGCCGGCGATGACCTTCTCCGCGATCCGTCGACCTTCGGTAGTGGTGGCGTGGTAGATGGAGCGGAGCTGTTGGTAGCACTGCCAGGCGATGTTGACCTCGTCCCGCGGGTCGCCGGCATCAAGGCAGCGGCTGATCTTGGCTTGCTGATGCTCGGTGAGATGCTCCACACCGTGGCGGAGGAGCCCGCGGATCTTATAGAGCGGGTCGTGTTTGTGGCCGCGGCGGCCCAGGGTGTCTTGCTGCACTCGACGCCGCACCTCATCGACCACCTGCGTACCTAACCGCACGACGTGAAAGGCATCCAGCACCGCGACCGCGTCTGGCAGCCCGTCATGAATCGCGTTGGCGTAGCCGCGGAACGGATCCAACGCGGCCTGCTCGATACCGTCGATGAATGCTTCGGGTCGGGTCTTCAGCCAGGCCTTGTAGACGCTGCCGGAGCGGCCCACAACAGCATCCAGCAGTCGGGCGTGGAGGCATCCGGCCTGGTCACGGGT
>JBJMIR010000095.1:0-12119 GCA_045806785.1 Propionibacteriaceae bacterium
GTCACTCGCCACTGAGGATTGGGTTTCCACCATGTATCGCTGGAGCTCGGCCTCAACTCCACCCGCACTGCCTTCCTGCGCACTCCCTCCCTGGCTCGCTGCGATGACCTGACTGGCGACGGAGCGCGGCTTTCCGGTGTGCACGTCGACGAGCAGCAGCTCCTCCTCCACACCCACCGTCCGCATGGCGGCAGTCTGCCCCAGCGCCTCCGCAGGGCGCAGCAAGGGCTACCCATTGCTCAAATCCGCGGGCGAGAAGTCACCCGAGCGGCGTGCAGTGTGGACAAGGTGCAGCGATTTGGCCGGCTGGCGTGAGTTGACGACTTGGCTGTTTTCGAATCAGTTTCTCGGAGCCGATCCGGAAGTACTCCTCGGCCCAGGCCGGGAAGCGATCGGCAGTGCCGAGCCAGCCGACATCCCCGTGTGGTGGACCAGGGTCAGCTCCTTGTGGTCGGGAACGGCACGTGGTTGCGCCGCGTCCACCGGGGCCGGAAGGTCCGCAGCCGGGATCCGAGCAGGACGCAGCGCCCGCCTCGCAACGCCTCAGCGAGCGTCCGGCCGTCGCTTAGCTGCACATCTGCGGCGCGGATGCCGACCCGCGGGTCAGTGCCGCGTGGCGCTGAGTAGCGCACGCCGATTGCGCGAGCCGCTCAGTGCGCGGGAGTTGGAGGTGCTGAACCTAACGGCGGCGGGTCGCCCGAACCGGGCCATCGCCGACGAGCTCTACATCGGCACAGATACGCTGGCCGCGATGCGTACCGTTCAAGCTCATCGAACCTCTGATGTTCGGCAGACAAGGGAATCTCGGCGCCGATAGCCGTGCCTATTCCTGCGGACTTGAACACAATCCGACGTTGGTGCTTGCTTTCAGACGCGTAGGGAGATAGTTCGTGAGCTTCCTCGAAGTGATGGAGAGCATTGGAAAAGGTGTCGACGCGGCTGGAGTGTTGATCATCGTCGTCGGAATCGCGGTTGCCAGCATCAGCGCCCTTGCGCGACTGTCAAGGCGAGCTTCAGATACCTATGAGGCGTACCGGCGCAGATTGGGCCGCTCAATTCTGCTTGGTCTGGAGTTCTTGGTGGCTGCGGACATTATCCGCACAGTCGCGGTAACTCCGACATTCGCCAGCGTCGGAGTTCTCGCCGTGATCGTGATCATCCGCACGTTTTTGAGCTTCTCTCTCGAGTTGGAAATTACCGGCCGATGGCCCTGGCAGAAAAAGCCAGATCTGGGCGGCAGCGATGTCTGAGCTGGCACAGATCTTGTTCGGTGACTGGCAACAGGCGCCGGCGGTGGCGATCAAGGCCTTCACGTTGTTCGTGACAGCTGCGGTGCTGTTTCGGTTCAAGGAGCGACGGACGCTGGCCGAGTTCGCGCCGTACGACTGGGTTGCAGCTGTCGCCGTCGGTGCCATCGTCGGACGAACCGCCACCGCGGCCGACGCTGCATGGCTGTCCGGCGCTGTGGCCCTGATCGTGATCATGGCCACGCATGCCTTGGTAAGCCGGCTGCGCTACTGGCCGAAGCTGCGGCGTTTCATCGATCCACCTGTTTTGTTACTAATTCGCGATGGGGTGGTGGACCGGCGCAACCTGCGCCGATGCGGCATGACTGAGGCCGACTTGGACGCCGCACTTCGCCAACACGGCTACGCCAGGCCCTCGGATGTGCACCTAGCCATCAGCGAAGCCCGCGGTGCAGTTTCAATCTTGAGGGGACCGGGCGACGAGTGATCACCGAAGCCGTTGCCGGTCGTTAGACGTCGAGCGCCTCGCCCACTCAACCTTGAAGGCTGAGGCGAGGCCGGGGCATCCCGACGCCGCCGGCACCGCTGATTCTTCGTTATCGGCGGAGATCACGACGTAGCCGGCGAGGCCGGATCGATTGGGAGATGGCGGGTCGAGTTTCGCCCCATCAAGCCGCTTTGAATGCTTCACGACGGATGATCTGGAATAGCGTCGGTGCGCCGTCTGCTGTCGTGACGGCGACCGCCTTACGCAGGAACCTGGTGTCGCCGGCCTGTTCCAGCATGCTTGCGGCGAGGTCTATCAGGCTGGTGAAGATTCCCGGCGCCTGATCCTCGTGCAGCTCATAGGTGCTGATGGCCGGTGCATCGAAGAGTCCAGATGGTCGCATGATCGTCCATGCCAGATTGCTGTTGTGTAGCAGTCGCTCCATGCATCGCATGTCGGCGTATGTGGTCTTGCCGATGGTTGCGGTAATCAGTGGCTGCAGGACGCGGTTCAACAGGAAGCCACCGTCGGCATGATGATGCGGTTCTGTTGCGCTTGAGCTGACGACGACCAAACGCTTGATTTCGTGCCGTGACATGGCCCTGGCGATGTTGCGCGTGCCTTCGCTGCGGGTGGCGGGTCACTGCCCAGACGTAGTGCCCGGCCGTGAGGGCCAGTTCGGTCAGCTGGCGACCGGTGCCTCCGTTGGCGCCGAAGATCGTAATCCGCATTGTTACGCTCCTTCGAACTGGTCGGAGAGGCCCAGTTCCCCAAGTACTACGTATCTTAAATAATATGTAGGTCATAGTACCCTGGAAGGTGGCAGCTGGTGCCGACGAGGACTAGGCCCCATGAGTCGGCCAGTGGGGCGCGCCGACGGCGAATAGCCGAGGCCAAGCAAAGCCTCCGGGAGCTTCGCATCGAGCTTGCGCTGCTCAACTATCGAGTGGGGTCAAAGGCCGAGGTCAAGGATGTGGACTTCGACTGCCTGGACATCATCATGCGGCATGGCCCGATCGGCCCGAGTGCCCTTGCCAGGCGGATCGGCGTGCATCTGGCGACTATGACGGGAATCCTGGACCGGCTGGAGCGGGGCGGCTGGATTGTGCGCGACCGGGTTGAGAATGACCGGCGAGCGGTGCGGGTTCGCGGAGTAGCGGACAAGCAGCGCGACATCATCCGGCTCTATGACGGCATGAACCGCTCGCTTGATGAGATCCTCGATCACCACAGCGACGATGAAATTGACTTGATCATTGACTTCTTAGACCGGTGCGCGCTGGCGGCTGGTCGGGCGAGCGAAGATTTCGACTAGTCCTTGATCTGAGAGCATCAAGCGCGGCTGACGTATCCCGCGCCTCACCGCCCGGTTGTGCTGGAGTACTGGACCAGACAGAACTCATTTCCTTCTGTGTCGGCCATGACCATGACGATGCCTTCGTCATAGTCATGTCGTTCATTCATCGACCGACCGCCGAGCTGGATCACCGTCGCGGCGGCCTTTTCGATGTCGTCGACAGTGACATCGAGGTGGACCCGCGTCTTTCCCTGTTTGGGTTCCGGTACGGGCTGGAAGCAGATGACCGGAAGGACATCGTCACGCGTACCAAGCCGGACCCATCCTGGTAGTGACTCGCTGGGCTCGCGGCTCAAGAGCACCGACCAAAAGTTGCCCAAGCGCTGTGGATCAGTGCAGTCGATCGTGACACCCGACCAATGGACGCTCATCATCTACGCCTCTTCTCAAATCAGCTAACGGTCTAACAGCGATTAGACGTCTGACCGACATCGCCTGTGACAAGCACGACCAGCCAGCCCATCTCAGGCCTGCTGGACGTCACACTCGGGCAGCCGTAGTCGTCTTCAAGGCCGAACACAAAGAAGCTGAAAGGAGATGATCATGGTATCGGAGCCTCGAGGAGGTGTGGCCTTCGCACGCCAAGGTCGGGGGCAACGCGGCGCCGTCGTCACGGGCCTACCTCTCGAGCGGGCAGCTTGGTCAATCGGTTCGGCGTTACATTCGTGCTGACGATCGGGCTCAGCATGTCGGGCTCAGTGAAGCCTGCGCCTTGTCCACCCACACCACCAGCAGCGGAGGTGCCGGCGACGCCAGGATCGAGGCACCGACCAGCGTGATCCATGCGCCCGGAGCCGGGCAGACGCTCGTTTGGGTGCGTAGCGGCTGAAAGTCCACCAGATTAGAGCAGTCCCCTGCATCAGCGGGCTGGGATAGGAGTGAGAGATGTCGCCCATCGAGGACAGACGGTTCAAGGGCCTGCCCCTGCCCGCTGGCATGCCTTTGACGAGCATCGGCGATCTCGGGTGGAACGCCCTGCGAGATCTGGAATATCCGGTACTCGTGCTTCACCAGGAACAGCTGGCCCACAACCTCACCACGATGGCCGACTATTGCCGCCGCCATCGTGTCGAGCTGGCTCCGCACGCCAAGACATCGCTGTCGCCGCAGCTGGTCCGGCGGCAGATGGAGGCGGGAGCATGGGGGGCTACCGCGGCCACGGCAGCGCAGGTGAGAGGTCTGCTGGCTATCGGGGTCCCGCGGATTCTGCTGGCGAATCTGCTCGTCGATCCTGTAGCGATCCGCTGGATTGTGACCCATGTGCTTACCAAGCCAGACACAAGCTTCTGCTGTTACGTCGACAGCGTGGCATCTGTGGACGTGCTAGATCGGGAATCTGGCCAGGCGGGCCTGGCGGGCCGGCTGGATGTGCTCCTAGAGGTGGGGTATCTAGGAGGTCGCACAGGTGCCCGGAGCGTCGAGGCGAGTCTCGCCGTGGCGCAGGCGGTCGACCAGTCAGAGCACCTGCGCCTTGTCGGCGTGGCTGGCTATGAAGGCCTGATGCCTGGCGCGGCAACCGGGGAACCCGCCGGCTTGGAGGCCTATCTCGAGTTGATTGCCCACACCAGTGGCAAGCTCCACGCGGCAAGCCTTTTCGGAACCTCTCAAGTCCCATTGATCAGTGCTGGGGGCAGCTCCTATTTGGACCGGGTCGTCGCTCATCTCGGTCCCGACTGCTTTTCCTTCCCGGTGCAGACGGTGCTGCGAAGCGGCTGTTATCTGACCCACGACCACGGCATCTATCGGCGTACGTCGCCCTTCGATGGGCGTGGGACTGAGGCTGGGCCACGGCTGCAGCCGGCATTGGAGTTGTTAGCTAGTGTGCTGTCCCGGCCAGAGCCGACTCTTGTTATTGTCGGCTTCGGTCGACGTGACGCTCCGTTCGATGATCAACTTCCTGTTGTCCTCGGAAGGTACGAACTCGACGGTCGCCGAAGCGAGGCGCCAGGTGCTCATGTCACAAAGCTCAACGACCAGCACGCGTTTCTCCACGTACCGGATGGACTCCAGATCGGTTTAGGCCAGGTGTGGTCGTTCGGGGTAAGCCATCCGTGCGGCGCGTTCGACCGATGGCCTGCGATACCGCTGGTCGATCAAGATCACCAGATAACGGGCGCGGTGACTACGGATCTCTAACCGTCCACTCGAGAGTCCGCGATTGGCTGTCAATCCTCATGCCTACGCCGGTGCTGTCCGGTTTTCCCGGGTGGCTCCAACAAGGGGGTGAAGGCAACCACATCCAACTCAGGAGGAACGATGACCACCTTTACTGCAGCATCCGTCGGCGGGACGCACTGGCGGTCTCGCCGCGCACTCGTCGCGACCCAGTAGTCACGCTAATCGAGCGGTCGCCCTGGCGCGGGTCGATGGGCCCACCGCCGGCCTGACGCTCCTTGAGACGGCCGCTGCCGACCCCCGCCTCGCCGGTCACCACCGCGTGCACGCCGTCCGCGCCCACCTGCTCCGAGCCTCGGGTCGGCGAGCCGAGGCGGCTGAGGAGTACCGCGTCGCGGCCAAGCGCACGCTGAGCATCCCGGAACGCCAATACCTCTTGCGTCGTGCCGCACTTGCCGAGCGCGCCCTCTAGACATGATCTAGTTGGCGCTATCCCCGGCGGGTGCTGCCTCTGCGAACGATTGACCAAGATGCGGTGGTGTCGCCGCTCGGTTGTTGGCCGAGTGCGGCACGGGCGCATGCTGCGCCCTGTTCGCGCAGGGATTGCGCGACCGTTGTCAGCCCAAGTTGTGCTGCCACCGGCGCGTCATCCCACCCGCTTACCGCGACGTCCTCAGGTATGACGCGACCGGCGGCGCGGACCGCATGAACAACTCCGGCCGCTTGTTGGTCACTCATCGCGGCGATCGCATCGGGTAGCTCAGCCGAAGCTAGCAAGGTTGCCGCCATTCGCTCGGCCTCGTCTGCGTCATTGCGTTCACATACCGCGACGACCACATCGCGCCACGCGATGCCAGCGGCCGCGGCTGCTTGCCGGTAACCCTGCAGCCGGTCACGGGTCACCGGAAATGAGACCTCGGTGATGTCCGCCCCGCTGGTGATCATGCTTACCCGATCTCTGGAGAGCGGCTGGCTCACTATGGCCGGACGTTTAGCGCCCTCGAACACGATGGCGCCCATTGCGCGTGCCGCCGCTTGGTTGTCGATGCTCACCAGTTCCAACTCGGGAACCACCGGCCCACCGTGGACCACCGCAGGACGCTTGGTCGCTCGTACGGCTGCCAGGATCGGGTCGTCGTCAGAGGTGGTCCAGACGATGAACCCGTCGACCGCGGCGTCGGTGATCCGCGAAACGTCGTCGCCCGCGCCTGTGATCGGCAAGATCGTCATGCCATAGCCGTGGTCGGCGCAGACATCAGCGATCCCAGCCAGGAAGGACACTGCCCCTGGATCTTCGAACGCGTAAGTCAGGTGCTCACCCAGCACCACGCCGAGGGTCAGGGTGCTGCCGCGACGCAGCGAGCGGGCGCTCGGGTCAGGTCCGGCGTAGCCCAGCTGGGCTGCCGCAGCGAGCACCTTCGATCGGGCCTGGTCCGATACGCGACGACTGGAAGGTTTCGTCGGGATCGGCTCACCTGGGTCGTGTACGTCGTGCTTGCCTGGTTTGCCTACCTGCAGGCGGCGCCGGGGCTGGTCATCGTGCACCTGCGCGACGAGCTGAACCTGAGCTATTCAGCGGGCGGGTTGCACGTAGCGGCGTTCGCTGCCGGAAGCACGGTCGCGGGTGTGATTTCCGCGCCGTTCGAGCGTGCGCTCGGGCGGCGCACGCTGTTCTGGTCGGCGGCCGTTGTGCTGGCCACGGGGGCAATCGGATTGACGGCCGGTCGCATCGCTGAGGTAACCGTCGGATCGGTGCTGATCATGGGCGTCGGTGGCGGGCTCTTGCTGGCGACCGGCCAGGCCGCACTCGCCGACCAGCACGGTGAGTTGCGCACGGTGGCGCTGGCTGAGGAGAACGTGGCGGCCAGCATTGCCTATGTCGTGCTGATCGGCGTGCTGTCCCTGACCACCGCGCTGCACGCCGGCTGGCGGGTCGCGCTGTTGGCCGCGCTGGTGGTTCCAGCACTGGCATGGTGTAGCAACCGGCACCTCGCGATCGACGCGCCGCCGCCGTTGACCGCGGCGCACCGCCGCCTCCCCGGCCTGTTCTGGATCGCGGCCGCGATGCTGTTCTGCACGACCGCGGCCGAGTGGTGCATCACCGCTTGGGGCGCGACATTCGCCGAGGACGTGGCCGGCGCGTCGACGGACACTGCGGTCGCACTGATGGCCGGCTACTTCGGCGGCGTACTGGCTGGGCGCACGCTCGGCAGCCGGTTGGCGCGCCGGTACGATCCGGCGCGGCTGCTCGCATTCGCGCTAGCCGTGGCCGCCGCTGGGTTCACGGTCTTGTGGCTCTCGACGGCGCTGGCGCTGATTGGCCTGTCGCTGCTCGGAATCGGGCTGGGCAACTTGTTCCCAATGGGGGTCTCTGTGGCGGTCGCGCTCGCTCCGGATCGGGCGGTGTTGGCCAGCGGCCGGGCGGTGATGATGTCCTCGTTCGCGGTGGTACTAGCGCCCCTTACGGTCGGGATGCTGGCGGACGCCACCTCGCTGAAGGCAGCGCTCGGTGTCGTGCCGGTCGTCCTCGCGCTGGCAGCCGTTGGGCTGACGCTGGTCCGTCGAGCGCGGACTCCGCTGAGCTGCGCGGTGCGCGCAGGAGTTGAGCCGTCGCGTTCTCAATAAGTCTGTGATCAGCGGTTGGTGTGCTGGTTTACCCACGCACTAAACGTGGTCGAGGAAGTCGAGCACCCGGCGAGTGAGAAGCGCTGCTGCCTCGGCGTCATAGGACGGCAGCGAACTGTCGGCGAAGTAGTGCTGGTCGCCGGGATAGAGGAACAGCTCGGCGGTGTCGACGGTTGCGACGATCTCCCGGGCGGCGTCGAGGTCACCCTCACCGGCGAAGATTGGATCGGAGTCCATCCCGTGGATCTGTACCGGAACACCGTCAGGCCAAGGTCCGAAGGCCCAGTCGCCCGTGACCGGGATACAGGAGTAGAACAGCAGAGCGCCGCGAGCCCCCGGCCGCGTCTGGGCAAGCTTCTGCGCGGCCATCTCGCCGAGGGAGAAGCCAGCGTAGACGAGGTCGGTCGGCAGGTCGTCGGCGGTGCGGACATTCCGCTCCAGGATCTTCTCGAAGCCGACTTCCTTGGCGTAGGCCATTCCCTCCTCCAGCGTCGCGTACGTCCGTCCCCCTTAGAAGTCGGGAACGTGCACTGTGTGACCGGCCGCCCGCAACTCGTCGGCGAACGACCGAATTCCCGCGGTCAGACCCTGAGCGTGGTGGAAGAGCAGCACATCGGTCACGGCAAATCCCCTGGAGGCGAGAACGAATTCGTCGCGCTCACCTTAAGTCAGGACTTATCTCTGGCTTGTCGAGCTTTCTAGGTTGGCGAGGAGCGCCCGAAGTAGGTCGTCCAAGGTGCGCTGCTGTTTTGGGCTGAGCGGGGCGAGGAGCTGTTCTTCGTTGCTGAGGTGGACTGGAAGAAGTCGGTCGATGGTGGTCTTGCCCCGGCGGGTCAGTTTGACCAGAGTGCCTCGTCGATCGTTTGGGTCTGCGACGCGCTCGATCAGGCCGGCCTCGGCGAGCCGGTCGAGCCGCTTGGTCATCCCGCCAGAGGAGAGCATCATCGTGCGCATCAGCTGGGTTGGGTTGAGCGCGTACGGGGAACCGGCGCGGCGTAGCGCGGCGAGGACGTCGAACCAGCCGCGGTCAAGCTCATGGCCCGCCAGTTGTTGGGCAAGCGCGGTATCGGCGAGATGGGCGGTCCGGAACAGCCGTGCCAGTAGTGCCAGTGCTGCCACATCGAGGTCGGGCCGCTCGCGCCGCCAACTCTCGACGATCCCATCCACATGATCAGCCATCGTCCCTGATAGTATCGGGTAATCAAGATGCTTTCTAGGAAGATTCTTTCCGGAGAGGAGTCTGGATGCGGGCGCTCCGTCTTCACCCGCCTGGACGCATTGAGGATTTATGGCTGGAAGAGATCCAGCTACCGGAAGCTGGTCCTGGGCAGGTGCTCGTACGGGTCCACGCCGCCGCAATCACCCGCGACGAGCTGGAGTGGTCAATCGATCGGCTGCCTGCAATCCCGTCCTACGAACTGTCAGGCATTGTTGCCGAGGATGCCGACGGGATCTCTGCCGGTGCGGAGGTGTACGGGCTCACGCCGTTCGATCGGGACGGCGTTGCCGCCGAGTACGCCGTGGTGCCGGTAGAGGCTCTCGCGACCAAGCCGTCTTCGCTGAACCACATACAGGCTGCGGCGTTGCCTATGGCTGGGCTGAGCGCCTGGCAGGGACTGCTTGTCCACGGGCGGCTCGAGCCAGGCGAGCGGCTGGCTGTCACCGGCTCGCACGGCGGTGTCGGCCATGTGGCGGTGCAACTGGCCCATGGTCGAGGGGCCACCGTGGTTGAGGCTGGCGAGCAGTGTGACCTGCTGTTCGACACGGCCGGCGGCGACGCGCTGGCGACTGCCGCTGAACAGGCAGGTCGGATCGTGACGATCGCGGCCGACGTGCCTGGCGCCCTGTACTTCGTCGTTGAGGCCAACCGCCAGCAGTTGCTCGAGCTCGCCCGGCTCATCGAGAGCGGACGAGTACGGCCGGAGATTGATTCGATCTTCCCGCTCGCTGACGCCCGGGCGGCGTTTGCCCGCACCGCCGCCCGGGGCAAGCGCGGCAAAGTGGTCTTGAGTGTCGTCGAGCAGGCGGGAGCCTAAAGCGAAGGCTTTTGTCGCCGGTAGTCCGCAACTACAGGACACGATCGAATCCGGCATTCCCAACCACGGTCTCTCCAGACTCACTCGTGGCGAGCGGCCGTCGGCTGTGTTGGCCCGACTGCCGCCGGCACAGTCGCTGCCGATTGCCGATCAATTCGACGCAGAGCGCGTGGCTTCTCCTTGCTCGGCGAGGAGCTGACCAGGGCGTTGACCCAGCTGGCTGGGACCGAATTGTCGAGCAGCACTGACTTCAGAAACAACGTGGCTGGCACAGCCAGCAAGGCGCCAAGGGTTCCGAGAACGTACGCCCAGAAGATCAGCGAGACAAATGCCGCAGTGGCGCTGATACCGACCGCATCCCCCGTGAACCGAGGCTGGAGGATGATCTGAACGACCACGTTGATGACGGTGTAGACGGCCAGCACGGCAACAGCGCTGCCCACTCCGCCGTCAAGCAGAGCGATGAGGGCCGGCGGAATCACCCCAAGAATGAAGCCGATGTTGGGAATGTAGTTGGTCACGAATGCCAGCACCCCCCAGGTGATGAATAGGGGGACGCCGATGATCGCCAAGGCGATGACGTCGAGGACGGCAACGATGAAGCCGAACACCGTGGTAACGATCCAGTACTTCCGAACTCTGCTGGCGAAGTTAGACAGCCCGTCCGCGATGTGCGGACGGGTCTCGCGGATTACCCCGAGTCGCTCGGGCATGCTCGCGGCATCGAAAGCTAGAAAAATGACCACTGTGACAATCAGGAGGATTAGGGAGATCCCGCCGCTGATGCCGCTCAGTAAGGCCTGAGCCGGGCCCGCCAGACTGCTGAGCTGGACCGAGGAGGCCAGTCGCTCGAGCTGTTCCTGCCCGTAGCCAAGCCGAGTGCTGAGGCTGAGGAGGTAAGAGAAGATCTGCTCAAACGCGTTCGCATATTCGGGCAGCTTCGCGACTAGCCGGGCGATTGCGAATGCCACGGATCCCAGGATGAGCACCAGAAGCGCGTAAATCGTTAGCAGGGAGACAACGCTCGCCAGCCACGACGGCCAGCGGCGCCGGACTAACAAGTTGCGCAGCGGCGCAACGGTGATCACCAAAGTGATGACAAGGAACAGCGGGCCGACGATGTCGGCAATCGACCGCAGGCCAGCTCCGATCACAATGAGTCCGGCCACTATCAGGATGGCGAAGAAAGGCGGACCGGGGCGCTGGCCCGCGACGGGCATCGGGTCCGGCCTGGCCTCCACGGTGACGGTCTTGCCTGACATAATTAGGTCTCCTTGAGTGGGCCGGTGAGCTAGCCGGCGGCTTAACCGGCGCATAACCCCAGACAGTGGCTAAGTGTGTCTGCCCGGTCCGTGCCCACCTACCCCTGGACAGCGGAATTACTCAGGCGGAGGCTCGAAGGGTCCCACGAAGGATCACCGGTGGCCATATCCCGCGCGGCTGATCATGGACATCGGAAGATGGCGTAGCGAAGGTGTTAGTGTCCAGCCGTCCGGCGTGCCACTTCAGCGACGACGTCGATAAGCTGCCCAGTTTTTGCAAATGTACGGCGCTGGCCTGCGGCACCACTGCCAAGCCGCGTCAACCGCTCGATCCCGACTTCGACACGCTCGAGATCGCCAAACGCCTCAAGAGAGTCGCGTACCTGGATGACCAGGTCGCGCATCACGTGGATCCAGGGCCGCGGCCGTCGTGACACTGGGTCAACCAACACTCCGCCGACACCGTCATGGCCCGCCCGCCAGACCGCAAGACGCAGCAGCGACGTCGGCATCTGCGGCACGGGATCCCCTCGCGCCGCCTGGGCTGCCGCTGTGTCGACGAGCGCTCGGCACAGCGCCGCAATGACGAGTGTGTCTTCCAGATCGACGCATACGTCGGCGACCCGGATCTCGACGGTGGGATAGCGCTGCGACAGCCGTGCGTCGAAGTAGATCATCCCATCGTCGAGGAGCACACCGGACTCGACCATCGAGCGCACCAGTTCGTGGTACGCGTCGGCGGTCCCGAACGTGTCTGTTGGGCCGGCCGAGGGCCAGCGCGTCCACAGCTGCGACCGGTAGCTGGCATAGCCGGTGTCTCGACCGTCGTAGAACGGCGAGTTCGCGCTCATCGCGAGGATGACCGGCAGCCAGACCCGGATCCGGTCGATGGCGGCGATGCCCTCCTGGTCTGACTCGACGCTGACATGGACGTGGCAGCCGCAGGTCAACACGTCCTGCGCGGTCGGACCGAAGCGCTCCGCCATTCGC
>JBJMIR010000096.1:0-3016 GCA_045806785.1 Propionibacteriaceae bacterium
GCTCCGAGCACACGGTGTCGAACTCGTCTTTGCTCATTGCGGCGATGTTGGAACATCCAGCTGGCCGCGCATCCGCTGCGCAATCACCAGCGTCACGCTGAACGCCTTTTCCATCGGTATTTGCTCATCGAGCACCATCCCGATCAGCAGGGCGTTGTCGTCATTGTCAGCAGATGATCGGCTTCAGAATCGCCGGTGAGCCGAAGCGGGGCGTTGCTCAGTCCGGACATGCTGCCCGAGCGGCACGAGGCCGAGTGGGTGCAGTGTGGGTTACTCGAACATCACATACTCAGGACGCGGTTTCAGGCCGAGCACCTCCTTTGGGTTCATCAGCCGGCCGCCGTGGCGCCGGTCCTCGGTAAAGAACAACTTGAAACCGGCGTGCACCAACGTCGGTGTGCTCTTATTGACGACTCGATAGGTGTTGATCTTCGGGCCTGGATGTCCGAGTCCGTCGACCGACTTGATCACGACCACCCCGTCGTGATCTTTGAGCCCGGACTCCTTACGCACCACGCTGCGGGCGACCTGGTGATAGACCATCACCTTCTCCGGAAGGTTGTATTGCTTGACCAGGCCGGACAGATAGCGTGCCACCTCATCCAGCTCCGCGCCGGTGGTATGCCCGTAAACGCCGCCGGGACGCTGACCGTGGTCCATGGCCCACTCCGGATCTAAGGCGACCCCGACATCGGGTTCTTTGAGCCACTTGTGGAAAGCCTTGGCCTCGGTAATGAACTCTGACCGGCCCGGCTGCAGGTTAAGCAACATCACGGCCCGATGTTCGCGGGCCGCCTTGTGATACTTGGCAATTTGGGCATCGGAAAGGCGTACCCGGTACTTGCCGTCACGGCCTGGGCTGCCCTGGACGATGGTGGCGATCACCTCAACGACGGGCAAGATCTCTCGTCCTGCGGCGTACGGCTTGGCTCTGCGTTCGATCTCGGCGACCCGCTGGTCCAGCGGGCCGGTCCCCAGCCTGCCAAGGGTCGATGATCCAGTGACACCGGCATAGCCCACCAGCCGATAGCGGGGAAACACCTCCCGGCCGCCGCGCGGCAATGTGGTCTGCGAGCGCTTGGAGGTGCTGGTCTTGGGAATCGGCGTCGGTGTGGAGGTAGGCGTTCGTTCCGGACTCGGCGGATTGCTGGTTGCAGGGGCGGAGCTGGCCGATGCCACGCTACTGTCCGCCAGCGGATCCTTGGCCGCTCCGCAGGCGGCGCATGCAAGCACCAGGAGTAGTGGCACCGCGGTCTGTCGGACGATGGTGATAGCGGCTACCCCCGTGACGTGTCGCTGACGGCTAAGCGGCGGCACTGAGCCGTGTCAGGCTGGAATTGAACCTACCAAAGCGTCCTAGGCCAAGCTAAGTTTCTGCACCAGGAGGTTGGCCATGCCAATCTACGAACTGCTCCGCAGCAAAAGCGTCGATGTCATCACAGTCCGGCCGACGACATCAGTGGCTGAAGCCCTTGCGCTGCTCAAGGAGCACAACCTCGGGCCGTCGTGGTATCCACCGACGGAAAAGAAATCACAGGCATCCTTACCGAGCGCAACGTAGTGCGTCGGTTCTATGACGGACCTGATTTCTTGGATTCACCGGTCTCAGACGTGATGATCAGTAAGGTCCTCACCTGTCGACCGGATGAGTCAGTTCAGTCGCTGATGAACACATGACGGAGCAGCGCATTGGAGCTCCTTAGCTAGATTATACGAAGAGCTTCCCCCATCGCGTCGATGCACGTCTCAATGTTGATCTTGGTGCTCCACCAACACATCTGCTGAATTCGCATCCAGCGCCTGGATTCGATCAAGATCTAGCGGAAGCCCTCGATGTTCTCCAGCCAACCGGCCGGCAAGTCCTGCCGGCGCCGGTTTGGTTGGCCGGCATCAACAGTGAATCGTCGGCGACTTGGCGGGTAGTACCAAAGCAGCTGGCGGTGGTCCTTGGAATGTCTCGATACCACGTCGATAGGCAGCAACGGCTGCGAGCCAGCCCGTTAGGAGCGGCGAAACATGAACGACATCGATGAGTTCCTACTGGTCACGCTGGGATTGTTCTTCGGCATTACGGTGCTCATGCTCGTCTTGACCTACCTCGAACGAACCTTGTCTGAGCCTGCCAGGGCACCGGAGCGGTCGGTGACCGGTGGGCAGCGAGCGGAAGGTTCCGTTCATTAGTAGGAGCTGCATCGGCAGGAAGTCGAGCGGATGAAGTTTGGGCAAGGTCGTTGACTCGGTCTGGCGCTCGTTCGAGTGTGATGAGGAGCTGCGGCAAAGCGTCGCGTCGCCATAGACAGGATTGAGTGCTGACGTCAGTCACAGCCCCAGGCCGATGAGGCCACCGCTGAGTGGGAGCAGGCCGCCCTGGCCGAATTTCAGGCAATGCAGCTTCGATGGGGCAAGAGCCAGCAGGTCGTGGTCGACGGAATGCTGCACGAGGTCGCGCCGCCAGGCACGTCCACTGTGGGCGATCTGCGCCGGCCAGACGGCGATGATTCTGACGATCGCCGCCGCCACAGCAGGGTAGTGGCTGGCGGCGGCTGTTGTGCGGCGTCTGAGCGAAACGGCAATGTGCCTTGTCAGTGGGTCGGCGTAGCCTGTAGTTGCCTGCTCGTAGGGAATGACAGACAGAGCCCCGGAGAGAAATCCCCGGGGCTCCCGCGTCGGTGCAGGCAGGTCTACGCGGCTGACATGGAGTAACGAGCACGCATCACGCGCGACCGCCTTTGCGTGCCCGCCTGCTCCTCGGTTGAGCGGGTTCCTCGTCTTCAGCTGGTTCCTCGTCTTCAGCGGGTTCCTCGTCTTCAGCGGGTTCCTCGTCTTCAGCTGGTTCCTCGTCGCCAGCCTGCTCCTCGTCCTCCGCCGGTTCCTCCTCGCCAGCCTGCTCCTCGTCCTCAGCCGGTTCGCCAGCCTGCTCCTCGTCTTGAGCGGGTTCCTCGGGCGCGATTTCCCGTGCGCGGACCATCTGAGCGAGGGCGTCCAACTGATCAGCGGCGCCCGCGCCTCCGCATGT
>JBJMIR010000097.1:0-73996 GCA_045806785.1 Propionibacteriaceae bacterium
GTCCAGAACAGTGGCGCTGGACGCATAACTGCCCAGGAATCGAGCCAAGAAACTCCCCGATTCGCTCGCTTCTCGCGGGGCGCCCGGATACTTGGCACTCTCGATGTCTGCCGAAGAGAAAGCCTGATCCACCCAAGCCACGCCTAAAGCATCTGCAACCCGAGGACCGATGGAACGGGCTCCGGCACCGTACTTTTCGAACAATGTGACCACGGGTGGAGTCATGGCGGCCTCCTTCACCAGAGCGTGCGGAAACCAAGGTGATCTTGATAGTCAAGCAGTCAGCAGTCCCCGTCGCAATGGGTCTTCTGTCACGGAGCTATGACCTGTGCGACCTGGACTCCCACCGTGACACGCGGCAGGAGCGTCAGCCGCGGCTTGCTGGCCATGACCTGCTGATATACCTGCGTGGTGAACCGCTCATCCGGTCTCGTTCGTCTGATCACGGATCTGGGTGCCAAGCGCCGTTCATCAGCTCAGTGAAGGGTTCCCGCCACGCCAGTTCATCGGCTGGATCGACCAGCACGCCGTCGACGTCGAACTCGCACCTGAAACGCCTCGTCGGTCAATTTCTTGATCAGGAGAGATGCCGGCCACCTCGGCAGCGACATCGGATCGTTCCGTGGAAGCAGTTGGCTAGATACTGGAGCATGATCATCTTGCTGCCAAACAGCACAAGATGGAAGCGGCCACCACCCACAATGAGCAGCGGCCGCCGATTGGACCGCCTGGTTGGGCCCGTATGACTCGACCAGTCAGTCAGGTTACCGACGACGCGAATCTCGTGCCGCGGTCAAGTCGATCATCCGTTTCGGCTTGAGGTGCCGGCCGGCCGTCATCGGCCGAGAGGCGGGCTTAGATGTTGGATCCGTCCGGCGGGGTATCTGCCGGAGCCAACGGGGCTCCGGCGTCGGCGGTGGTAGCGGGGCATGACAGGCCGAGAGTGTAGGCGGTCATCGACAGCGACCCGTAGGCGTAGCCGTCGACGAGCACCTCGGTGGAGTTGCCCTCGGCGGTGCCGGCGAGACCGGCCAGGTACAGGGCCGGGATGAAGTGGTCCGGGGTGGGGACGGCGGTGCGGTAATCCGGGTGCGCGTCGAGCGTGGTGAATTCGGTGGGCTCGGTGAGCATGCGCTCCTTGGCATCCTGGTCGAACCGTTGCGCCCAGTCGTAGCCGTGATCGGTCCGGCTCCAATCCATTCCGCGCAGGTTGTGTACCACGTTGCCGCTCGCCAAGATCAGCACCCCGCGCTCCCGCAGAGGCGCCAATTTCCGGCCGAGTTCGAGGTGGTGCTCGAAGCTCTTGCTGGCGTTGATCGATAGCTGCACGACCGGGATCGAGGCGTCGGGGAAGGCGTGCACGAGCACCGACCAGGTGCCATGATCGATGCCCCAGCTGTCGACGTCGGCGCCGACCCAGGTGGGATGGACCACGTCGCTGACCTCGTCGGCCAGCTCAGGCAGCCCCGGGGCCGGGTACTGGATGTCAAACAGCGCCTCAGGGAAGCCGAAGAAGTCGTGGATGGTCCGCGGCCGGGGCATCGCGGTCACCGCGGTGGCGTTGATGTACCAGTGTGCGCTAATCACCAGAATGGCGCGAGGCCGGGGCACTGACTGCCCGAACGCGCGCCACGCTGCGGTGTAGCGGTTGACCTCGAGGGCATTCATCGGGTTGCCGTGGCCGAAGAACGCCGCCGGCATCAGCTGCCCCGGCGGGGTCGAGGTCTGCGTCATGTCGCCTCCTGGAGTGAGCTTCCCGCTTCGACGGACATGCGACTCTCATGCCGACAGCGGTTGCTGGTGACGATAGCGGTCGATGACGTCAAGAAATTGGGTGGGCACTGGAGCAGTTGGACATGGAAGTCCTTGAAACGGTGGCCGGTGTCGCGCTTACTTCGACGCGCAGCCGAGCTGGTATGGAACCAAGACGACGTGGCCGGTCCCCGGTCATCGCATCAGCTACTCGCGTTGGGGATCGATCCTGCTGCGGACCAGGCGTCCGGCCTGTTACCTCGCCGCGCCCGGCTGGATGGGCGCACACTGGTTGGAGACAACTCAGCGGAGCTACTCAATTCAGCTGACGATCACGTGACCGAGATCGCCGAAACCTATCGCGGGCGCGCCAGTTGATCGAGCGCCACGGCGCTCTTCGGAGCCGGCGACCGCCGATGTTCACGGCCAGGCGATGCACACGTTGTATGTGACCGCACACGCGACGGCTGTCGCGCTGGGCGCCGTACGTAACGGAGCTGCAGAACCGTGGGCGATACTGGATTTGAACCAGTGACCTCTTCCGTGTCAGGGAAGCGCGCTCCCACTGCGCCAATCGCCCCAGGTGCAGACGAGATCCAACCCGTGCATACCGATTTTGCAATCTCGCCCGGCACATCCTAACTGGTCACACTCGATGATGTTCACGCCTGAGACCTGGCGGTCGGGGCTGGTGCATGATCAGCCGCGGCTCATTCGGTAGCGGAAATCCAGTCATGACCGGGATGCACCCGTTCGAGCGCCGTGTGCAACCAGGCCCGCTGCATGGCCGACATCCGCTGCAGCTCGACACGGCGTAAACCTCCCGGTACCGAAGACGGATCGACGCGTACCGCCGGCAGGTCCAAGTGTCGCCGTCGTGCGGCTCGCGGAACACGTCGAACCGCCACACCTGAGCAGCCCGCTCGTACGCCCAGGTCTGGTGCGAGTCCCCGGCCAGAGTTCCTGGCCAGAGTTCCGGTGCTCATCCGGGCCAGCTTGCCCTCACCCTGCGGAATCCAGAAGTCAAATCCGGGAAAGTGCTGTCCATCCGTGCAGCGAAGTCGCGAGGATGCCAGGGATCCCATGCCTCGATATCGGGCTGCATCCGATCACCGTAGAGGTCGGCGGGCGGCGGCCGATCAGCGACGCTCTTGGAAAGTGCCTCTGACCAGGCCAATCGCCCGAGGTGGAGACGGGATTTGAACCCGTGTACACGGATTTGCAGTCCGTTGCCTCGCCTCTCGGCCACTCCACCGGGGAACTTGCTCCCCACAGGGACTGGGCAAGACTCGCTCCGAGCGGACGACGGGATTCGAACCCGCGACCCTCACCTTGGCAAGGTGATGCTCTACCAGCTGAGCCACGTCCGCGCAGCCCTGCAACCAAGCGGCTCGGGTGCGATCAGAAACCATAGCCGAGGCTAAGGCAGGAGTCCAAACCTGTTCACGCCAAGGTCAGCCTGAGGCTTGCTGAGAGGCCAGCATGATCAAGAGTGGGCCGGTAACCTGACGTGGTGCAACTCACCGCATCCGCCCCAGAAGGGCTGGTCAGTCAGCTCAGGATCTGGTTGGACGGCCGCGTTTACGACGATCCCCGGCAGGCCTTCGTTAGCGGCACTGATCACGGGCTGCTGGTCGGAGACGGCGTTTTCGAGACACTGAAAGTCACCGAGCACGGTGCCTTCGCGGTACGCCGGCACATGAATCGCATGACTCGCTCGGCGGCCGCCTTGGGGCTTCCCGCGCCTGATCACACCCACATTCGCGAAGCGATCGATGCCATCCTGGACGGTTGTGATCTGCGCCGCGGCAAGCTGCGAATCACCTACACCGGCGGCCGCGGACCACTTGGATCTGAGGCGGCGTACGGGCCTCCTACCTTGATCGTCGCGTTGGCTCCCGTAGAGGCTGCGCCACCCGTGACGTCGATCGTGACCGCGCCGTGGACACGCAACGAGCATGGGGCGCTAGCCGGGGTGAAATCCACCTCGTACGCAGAGAATGTCCGAACTCTTGGGTATGCCGCTGAACGGGGCTGCAGTGAGGCGATCTTCCTCAATACCGTTGGTCAGGTCTGCGAAGGAACGGGAACCAACATTTTCCTGGTGCTCGAGGACACGATCATCACGCCGCCACTGAGCTCGGGTCCGCTGGCAGGAGTCACCCGGGAGTTGATCATGGAACACGCTGCGGTCGAGGAACGTGACGTCACTCTCGATGAGGCCAAGGAGGCAGACGAGGCATTCCTGACGTCTTCGATGCGCGACATCCAGGGCATAGCACGCTGGGACGATCGAGTTTTCAGTCCGACGCACCCGGTAACGCAATCAATCGCCACGGGCTTCGCAGATTGGTTTGCGGCGAATATTGATCCTTAACGCCGGCTCCGATACCACTCAACCGCCATAGCCTTGCCACGTGGACGACGTGGTCATTGTCGGCGCCGGTCCAGCCGGCCTGGCTGCTGCGGCAATGTTGCGCGCACATCAGATCGACGCCGTTCTGTTAGAGCGTGAACACTCGCTGGCAGAGCCGTGGCGGGCCCGCTACGACCGTCTGCACTTGCACACCATCCGCTGGCTGTCGGACCTTCCGGGTTACGGGATTCCTACTGACTTTGGCCGCTGGGTCGCGCGCGACAACTTCGTGGAATACCTGGAGCAGTACGCGGCACACCACCACCTCCAACCGCGGTTCGGTGTCGAGGCCACGCGTATTGACCGCGATGACGGCCGCTGGCTTGTCAGAACGTCCAATGGCACTATTCCCACGCGGGTTGTCGTGGTTGCCAGTGGCTACGCGCGGGTCCCGTATCTGCCGGAATGGCCCGGGACGTTCGATGGCCCGGTGCTGCACTCGGTTGACTACCGCAACTCGCGGGCTTATCGCGGTAAAGATGTTCTGGTTGTTGGCGCCGGCAACAGCGGCACTGACATCGCGGTCGATCTCGCGGAGGGAGATGCCGGACGAGTTCGGATCGCTGTACGTACGCCCCCGAACATCTTGCCGCGTGATATGTGGGGCTTCCCCATCCAATTGATCGGGATAGCGGTCCGGCGGATGCCGCCTCGTCTGCTGGATCCGATGTTCGACGTGCTACGACGAGCGAGTATTCCCGACCTCAGCGCCAAGGGCCTGCCGCGCCCAAGCGCGCCATTCTCACAGTTCCGAAGCACTGCCACGGTGCCAATTTTCGATGTCGGCTTCGTCGAGGCCGTACGCGACGGAAGCATTGAGGTCGTGTCGGGCGTCACGGCGCTTGACGGCCGGGCCGTTGTGCTGGCTGACGGAACACGGCTGTATCCCGACGCTGTTCTGGCGGCCACCGGCTACCGTCCCGATCTTGAGCCGCTCGTCGGCAATGTCACACCGATCCGACCGCACGGCATCCCAAGCCCCAAGCCCCGCCTTCACTTCCTCGGGATCGGCCTTCCACTCTCTGGTCTGCTGTACCAAGTCGGCAAGGACGCGCAGCGGCTGGCACGTGATATCGCAACCGAAATTGGAGGTGGCCGCAAAAAGACCAGCGACGACTAGCGCAAAATCCAAGGGGCCGAGATCACCATTGGCAACAGCCCCAGCAACACCCACGGACTGTACGGCCGCCGCCGATTGATCAACAAAATTGCCGCCGCAGTGACCAAGCCCAGCACGCCGGTCATGATCCACAGTCCGGTAACGCTAAACGATGGCAGATCTTGATCACCGCGAATTGCGAGGTATGCCGCCAGAACGGCCGAGAAGGTACCGAAGACGATGCCAACCAGACCCGAGATGATCACGCGCTGGACAAAGTCCAAGCTGCGCGCCTCCTGCTCCCTCCTAACGGAGTCGCCACCGGGACCGGAAGTGCTCACCCGTGCTCCTTCCTGGCGACCAGGCCATGAGCCGCTTGTTTGCTGCGGTGGCTTGGGAGCCCTGACCTGCTGACCATGCTGCAACTCCGACAGCAGATCGCGCTCACCGTCCGGGCTTAGGTCCTTAGCCTAGGTGCCGGCGCCTTGGGTATCGCTATCGGTGGCCGCTACGGAGCCAGGCGACGCTTCCTCCGTCTCACCCTCAACGGTGACCTGACGTTGCCCACTGCTGTCGGTTCGGACCTCAACTCGGCGCGGCTGGGCGGCCTGGGTCATCGGAATCGTCAGATGCAAGACACCGTCACCGTACGAGGCCTGGATGTTCTCAGAGTCGACCGTGTCACCCAGCTGCAGCTGCCTGGTGAAGCTTCCTTGCGGCCGCTCTGCGATCACCACGTTCTGGCCCTGCTGGTACTCCGGCCGCCGCTCTGCCCTGATCGTCAAGACGTTTCGCTCGGTGGTGATGTCCACACTGTCTGGATCCACCCCGGGCAGGTCGAGGCAGACATGGAATCCGTCCTCGGTCTGCCAGACGTCCATGGGCATCGCCATCGGCGTACGGGTCCCCGACAGCAGTTGGTTCGTCAGCCGATCCATCTGGCGAAACGGGTCACCGAACGGGTCGAATCGCAACACACTCATTGGGGCAACCTCCTCAATTGCGGGCTCTCATGGCCCGGACGATTTCGGCCGGCCCGAGTGGCGCCACGAATGCTGGAAGGGACGCTCCCAGGGCGGCCAGCTGGCTACTTTAGTCAACTCGATGATCTACCCGGCCGCAGCACCAGCAAACACATGATCTTGGTGGGCGATACTGGATTCGAACCAGTGACCTCTTCGGTGTGAACGAAGCGCGCTACCACTGCGCCAATCGCCCGCTTGAGCGACGCCCACCATATCTCAAGCACTCAGGTTCGTTGAGAGGTCTAGGCTTACCCGGGACCTCGCACCCGGCAGACCAGTACACAGGAAGGAATCGATTGTGTCCACGATGTCCATCACGATCGCAGCAGGCGGCGTCAGCCAGCAGCGAGTGACGGACACCGCCACTACCGGACTCGATCTGTTCAGCGACGACCCGACTGTTGTGGCCGTACGCGTGAACGGTGAACTCCGCGATCTCAACCGCACGCTGCCGAAAGATGCACTCGTTGAGCCGGTCAAGATCGACAGTGCGGATGGTCTGGACATCTTGCGGCATTCCACGGCACACGTTGCCGCGCAGGCTGTCCAGTCGCTGCACTCCGAAGCCAAGCTCGGCATTGGGCCGCCGATCAAGGACGGGTTCTACTACGACTTCGACGTTGCGGCGCCGTTCACTCCCGATGATCTTCGCCAGATCGAAAAAGGCATGACCAAGATCATCAAGGAGCGGCAGCGCTTCCAGCGGAGAGCGGTGAGTGATGAGGAAGCGCGCGCCGAGCTGGCAACTGAGCCGTACAAGCTGGAGTTGATCGCTGACAAGTCATCGGCCGCCGCCGATGAGGAAGCGAGCGCGGAGGTCGGCGCTGGTGAACTGACGATCTACGACAACCTACGGCGCGATGGCTCGACTGCGTGGAAGGATCTCTGCCGCGGTCCGCACCTGCCGCACACTGGTTACATTCCGGCCTTCGCGCTAACACGGAACTCGGCGGCGTACTGGCGCGGCGACCAGAACAACAACCAGCTACAGCGCCTCTACGGAACGGCCTGGCCAAGCCGGGACGCGCTGAAGGCCTACCAGACCCGGCTCGAGGAAGCCGCCAAGCGCGATCACCGCAAGCTTGGCGCCGAGCTCGATCTGTACTCCTTCCCTGACGAGATCGGCTCCGGGCTGGCGGTCTTCCATCCCAAGGGCGGCCTACTGCGCAAGATCATGGAGGACTACTCCCGGCAGCGCCACATCGAGGCGGGCTATGAGTTTGTGAACACTCCGCACATCAGCAAGGCCGAGCTGTTCAAGATCTCTGGGCACCTGGGCTTCTACGGCGACCTGATGTATCCGCCGATGCATGTCGATGAGGAGCGGCATGCCGACGGCACTCTGAAGCGTCAGGGACAGGACTACTACCTGAAGCCGATGAACTGCCCGATGCATTGCCTGATCTTCCGGTCCAGGGGACGGTCCTATCGGGAGCTGCCGCTGCGATTGTTCGAGTTCGGGAGTGTCTACCGGTATGAGTTATCTGGAGTGGTACACGGTCTGACCCGCGTCCGTGGCATGACTCAAGACGACGCTCATATCTACTGCACGCTGGACCAGATGCAAGGCGAGCTGATCTCGCTGCTGCGATTCGTGCTGGACCTGCTGGGCGACTACGGGCTGACGGACTTCTACCTCGAGCTCTCGACCCGGGATCTGGAAAAGTCCATCGGCTCGGATGAGGACTGGGAACGGGCAACCAAAGCACTGCGGCAGGCCGCCGAGGTCTCGGGTTTGGACCTGGTCTTGGACCCGGGCGGTGCGGCCTTCTATGCGCCGAAGATCTCGGTTCAGGCTCGCGACGCCATCGGTCGTACCTGGCAGATGTCCACCATCCAGGTTGATCTGATGTTGCCGGACCGGTTCGACTTGGAGATCACCGCTCCGGACGGCACCCGGCAACGACCCGTGATGATCCACCGAGCCCTCTTCGGCTCGGTGGAGCGCTTCATCGGTGTGCTCGTGGAGCACTATGCCGGGGCGTTTCCGCCCTGGCTGGCGCCGGTGCAGGTGATCTGCATTCCCGTGGCAGGGGAGCACGACGCTTACCTGCTGAGCGTCGCTGATCGGTTGCGGGAAGCAGGCGTACGCGTCGAGGTCGACACCTCCGATGACCGGATGCAGAAGAAGATCCGCAATGCCGAACGGGTGAAAGTGCCATACATCCTGATCGCCGGCGGTGAGGATGCCACAGCCAACGCGGTCTCGTTCCGTTACCGCGACCGACGGCAGCAGAACGGCGTTCCGATCGATGCCGCTATCAGCGAGATCACCGGTGATATCGCGGCGCGCCGGCAAGTCTGATGACTGAGGATTCAGGCGCTCACCCCGGCACACCAGACGGATTCGAGCGGCTGTGGACCCCGCACCGGATGGTTTACATCCAGGGCGAGAACAAGCCGGGCAGCGCTGATCAACAAGACTGCCCGTTCTGCGCTGTGCAGTCTCGTGATGACCGGGAGGGACTTATCGTGCATCGCGGCGACCTGGCGTACGCGGTGCTCAACCTCTATCCGTATTCACCCGGCCACTTGCTGATCTGCCCATACCGACACGTCGCAGACCTCACCGAATTGGACCGTGATGAGCTCCTTGCCCTAGGCATGTTGACCCAAGAGGCCATCCGTGTGCTGCGGTCCGCAAGTGCTCCCCATGGCTTCAACCTTGGGATCAACCAGGGCGCGGTCGCAGGAGCTGGAATCGCGTCCCACCTGCACCAGCACGTGGTGCCGCGTTGGGCTGGTGATGCCAATTTTCTCCCGGTCGTGGGGCAAACCAAGGCGCTGCCGCAGCTACTGGATCAAACGTGGGAGATCGTACGCAGCAGCTGGGACTCCTTCGCCGCTTCCGGGCAGCGCTGATGCTGGAGCGGTTGTAGATGCTTGAGCGTTTCAGGGGCTTGTCCGCCACCATGCTTGGTCCGGTTGCCCGGCTATTGATCAAGCTGGGTGTTTCACCCGATGTTGTCACGATCACCGGCACTCTCGGCGTGGTACTCGCCGCTTTGATCTGCTTCCCTCAAGGCTGGCTCTGGCAGGGCGTACTGATCGTGATCGTCTTCGTGATCTCGGACATGATCGACGGCCTGATGGCCAAGATCACCGGCAAGGCCAGCAACTGGGGTGCCTTCCTGGACTCCACCTCCGACCGGCTTGGCGACGCCGCTGTGTTCGGAGGCATTCTGCTCTACTTCGTCTATCGGCAGGACTCAACGTTGTGGGCAGGTATAGCGCTGGCCGGCCTGGTGTTCGGGCAGTGGACGTCTTATGTCAAGGCCAGAGCCGAGAGTCTGGGATTTGTCTGTAAGGGTGGTCTGGCAGCGCGGGCAGACCGGCTGGTGATCATCTTGGCCGGCGCGTTCATCGCCGGATTGGGAGTCCCGTACGTACTGAACATCGCCGTCGCCGCACTGGCAGTGACAAGCATGATCACAGTGCTGCAACGCATCGGCCAGGTCCGCAAGCAGGCGAAGGCCGCGGATGCGCGTTCGGCCTGAGACACGGCGTGCATCCGAGCGACAGACGCGGCACGACAGGCTGCGGAACTGGCTCGTGCGCAAGGTGTACCGTTCCGGCTGGCGAGTCGCCCCGCGACTTCCAGCACGACTGGTTCCACTGATCATTTCGGCCCTCAGCTGGGTCGCGGTGCGGCGCGATGGCATCCATGTTCATACCCTGCGTCGCAATCTGGCGCACGCGACCGGTGCACCGGTCGGCGATGATCTGGTGCGTGCTGCCGTGAGGTCCTATCTGCGCGGCTTCTATGAGGTTCTGGCGCTGCCGACGTGGTCCGAAACCGAGATTCGCCAGCGCGTCCTTGTTGTCAATGAGCGGGCGGTACGCAAGGCGTACGCGCGATCCGGTGCCGTGGTCGCCCTGCCACACAGCGGAAACTGGGATCTGGCAGGCGCCTGGGCCTGCGTCACAGGAATGCCGGTAACGACGGTGGTCGAGCAGCTGCCGCCTGAGGAGTTCGGAGCCTTTCTGGCTTTTCGGGAAGGCCTGGGTATGCAGGTGCTCTCCCATCGCGACCCTGAGGTGCTTTCAGCGCTGATAGACGCAATTCGCCGCCGCCGAGTCGTTTGCCTGTTGGCGGATCGCGATCTTCTTGGAACTGGTGTCCCGGTGCTGTGGCGAGGAAAGCACATCACCATTCCGGCTGGCCCGGCGCTGGTAGCGCGGCGTTCTGGAGCAGCTTTGTTGCCAGCTGTATGCCAGTTCACCGAGCGCGGTATGGCGATCATCATCGGAGACGAAATCGCGCCACTGCCAGGGCGGGATGGATTGGTGGCCATGATGCAGGAGGTGGCCGACTTCTTTGCCGACACCATCGCCAAGCAACCAGAGGACTGGCACATGATGCAGCCCTTCTTCGTCAAACCGCAGGCGCCAGTTCAGGAGGTTCGGTGACCGGGGTCCGCGGCTCGCTGCGCGTCGGAATCGTTTGTCCTTATTCATTCGATGTACCGGGTGGCGTGCAAAATCATGTGCTGGGCCTGGCGCGCTACCTGCGGCAGGCCGGACACCGGCCCTATGTGCTGGCTCCCGGCCAGCTCGGACCTGCAACCGATGAGCTCGACGTCGAAGGGTTTGCCAGCGTCGGCGCCGCCATGCCGGTCCGCTACAACGGCTCAGTGGCCCGCGTGAACTTCGGCCCGCTCAGCGCTGCGCGGGTAACCCGCTGGCTACGCAAAGGCAAGTTCGACCTACTCCACATCCACGAACCCATCACGCCGAGCATCTCGTTGCTCGCTCTATGGGCAGCCGAACAGCCAGTGGTAGCTACTTTCCATGCCGCTACTCCGCGATCGCGATCGATGCAGTTGGCGGGCGGCGTGCTGCGCGGAGCGATCGAGAAGATCGATGCCGGCATCGCAGTTTCGGAGTCGGCCCGCAATGTTGTCGTGCAACATCTGGGACGGGACGCGGTGGTCATTCCCAATGGCATTCAATTCAACGATTTCGCCCGTCGCCAAGATCTGTGTGCCGAGCTCGTGGACATTGGCCGTCCGGCAGACTCCGGGCGAACAAGACTGATCTTTCTGGGTCGACTGGACGAGCCGCGCAAAGGCCTCGATGTATTGCTGGCCGCCGTTCCGCTGATCATGAAAGCTCGTCCGCACTTGGAATTGATCGTTGCTGGACAGGGCAGCCGCTCGCTTCCAGAATGGTGCTGCAGCCTTGGCATGATCAGTGACGAAACGAAGATCGCGCTACTGCGTTCGGCAGACATCTTCGTCGCTCCGCACCTCGCGCGGGAGAGCTTTGGCATCGTGCTTCTCGAGGCAATGGCGAGTGGCGCGCCGATCGTCGCCTCGGAGCTGCCGTCGTTTCTTGACGTGCTCGGTTCACCACGAGACGAGCAACGGCTCGGGGAAGTCTTTGCCGCTGGCAACGCCGGTGCTCTGGCAGCTGCGGTGCTCCAGGTTCTGGACCGGCCCGACCCGCTACGCGTGGCGAGAGCCCAACAGGCCGCCCGGCGCTACGACTGGTCAGTGGTCGGCGCCACGGTCCTTGCGGTTTACCGAGCAGCGCTTTCAGCCGCCCCCGCTAGATGGGCGGAAAGGCGCATCGGATGAGCACCGTGGAGATGGTGTCCCTGATGATCATCGTCGTGTTGATCGTCGGGTGGCGCCTCACCTGGCTGGCAACCCGAGTCGACCGGGCACACGTACGCGCCGAACGCACCTGGGCCGCTCTCGATGCAGCCTTGGTGCGGCGGGCCGAGCGGGCACTCGAGCTGGTGCTGATGCCAGGCATCGACCCGGCCACCGCTCTGCTGGTCGCAGATGCCGCGAACGCAGCGCTCGACCCACAGCTATCCCGTCAAGATCGCGAGCGCACTGAGAGCGACCTGAGTCATCTCCTCGATGCCATCGGACCGATGCTGCCCAGCGAGTCCAGCAGACTTGAGTCCGAGCGGGCCCGTGCCAACATCTGTCGCCGACTTCACAATGATGCAGTAGCCACGGCCCTGTCGCTACGGCGGCGATACAGCGTACGACTCCTGCAGTTGGCGGGTCATGCCGCAGAACCGCGTCCTTTTGAAATGGCAGACGGGCTAAGCCAACCGGTCATAGTGCGAGCAGCCGAGAACTAGGCTGGCCTTGTGACAGGTAGCGAGCGGCAGACTTCGGTCGCCGGCGTACCGCAGAATCCTGAAATGGCGCCGATCCCCGGGGAAGGGTCGGCGGATTCGTCCTTGATGTCACCCGGGGTTCCGCTGTACGACACCGATCGCGTCTGGACTCTGCCCAATCTGCTGAGCTTCCTCCGACTGGCCGGCGCACCTGTCGTGCTGTGGCTCATTGTCGGGCCGCAGGATGATGGGCTGGCCGTTCTGGTTCTCGCGCTGGGTGGCTTCACCGATTGGCTGGACGGTTACCTGGCGCGCGCCTGGCACCAGACATCTCGGATCGGGCAGATGCTGGATCCGATCGCGGATCGCTTGTACATCCTCGCGGTGCTGCTGGGGCTGGCCTTGCGAGGGATCATCCCTTGGTGGCTGGTTGCGCTCGTGGTGGGACGAGATGTCATGATCGCGTGCTTGGTACCCATCCTCAAGACACGGGGTTTCTCCTCGCTTCCGGTGCACTTCCTCGGTAAGGCTGCAACCTTCAGCCTGCTGTACGCCTTCCCACTGGTACTCCTCGGCTCCGGCGAGGAGGGCTGGCTGCAGCTCGCGTGGGTGTTGGGATGGGCGTTCGCAATCTGGGGCACGGCGCTCTACTGGTACGCCGGAGGACTCTATGTCGCGCAAACCGTCAAGCTGCTGTACGCCATGCCGCCCGTCCAACACCGTAACCGCCGTGGTGTGACCGGCTAAGCGGCCGGGGATCATCGCTTTCAGCCGAATGACAGCTCCAGCTGCACGACGCCGTCCACAACGGCAGACGACCCACGGCCACGAGGCGCGCGGCAGTGAGGCCGAAATCTCGACTAAGCGGTCGCCGAAGGCAGCGGCGGCGCAGGCAGCGGCCGGTCAGGCGCCAGACGCCAGCATGGACCTGCTGAACCAAATCATCCGGCAGCCGATCGACCCCGATTACGCGCTAACCGCAGCCGTCGGAAGCCAAGAACCGCGAGGACGCTGGAAGCTCGGGGTACTGGCCATGATCATCGGCGCCTTGTTCGCGGTGGCCGCGCTGCAAACCACCCGGGCCGCTCCTGCACAGCAGTCGGAGCGATCAGAGCTGATCAGCCGCATCCAGGCGGCCGAACGAGAGCAAGATCAGCTACGTGGCAGGGTCACCTCGTTAACTGAGGAAATTGCGACACTGCGAGCGGCCGCGTTGGGCGACGATGATGTGGCACGATCGGTGGAATCGGAGATCAGCACCCTTGATCCGGTTGTGGGCAATGCGGCCGTCTCAGGCCCTGGCGTGCTGATGGTGGTGGATGACTCACCGTCGGCGTCGGAGGATGCCCGCGATCGAGTCCTCGACATCGATCTCCAGGTGTTGACCAACGGACTGTGGGAGGCCGGCGCCGAAGCGATTTCGATCAACGGTCATCGGCTATCGAATCTCACGGCGATCCGAAGCGCAGGTGATGCGATAACGGTCGACTATCGGTCATTGACCCGTCCATACCGGGTGGAAGCCATCGGCGATGTGCGTACACTGCAGGCTCGCTTTGTTGAGTCTTCGGCGGGGGCGTGGTGGAATGACCTGGCCCAGAACCGGCAAATGAGATACGAGATCAGTGACGTGAAGCAACTCGATCTGGCAGCCGATCCTGGCATTGTGCTCCGTCATGCGGGGAGGGCGGCCTCATGATCCCACTAGTTGGTCTGCTCGCCGGGATCGTCATAGGCATCGTCCTGGAGCCATCGATTCCCCAGATCCTCCAGCCCTACCTTCCCATCGCAATCGTTGCCGCGATGGACGCTCTGTTCGGCGCCTTCCGGGCGTATTTGGAAGGAATATTTACCGACCGGGTCTTCATCGTCTCGTTCATCTCAAATGTCTTGATCGCCTCCGCAATCGTCTACGTAGGCGATCAGATTGGCGTCGGCTCCCAGCTGGCCACGGGAGTCGTGGTCGTCCTCGGAATCCGCATCTTCACCAATGCTGCGGCGATCAGGCGGGCGCTGTTCCATGCTTGACAAGCAACACCTCGATCATCATGTGCAAGAGTCACCGCGACACCGGCGTCGTCGCAGCTCTCACCGCAATGCCGTTTCTCGGCGCATCACCTCCCTTCGTCGCAGCCAACGACGGCTGACTGGCGAGGAGCACATTTCCGCCACAGCCGCCGATCAGGTCAAGAGTGCGCCACCGCGGGCGGATGCCGCCGAGGACATTGTGGCAACGACCCGCGGCACCCGTGCCCGGCTCGGCGCCTCACTGCTGCACCCGGGCCGCGGCCAGATTCTGGCAGCCATCATGTTGTGCCTGGTCGGGGCAGCAGGCGCTATGCAGATCCGCAGTAACGCGACGGACGACACCTATGCTTCGGCACGGCGCGAAGACCTGATTCAGCTCCTCGACGGACTGAGCGCGGAGTCGCGACGACTCGAGGGCGAGATCACACAGCTCGAGCAGACCCGCAGCAATCTGCAGTCAGGTGCTGACACTCAAAGGGTGGCCCGGCAGGAGGCTGAGAAGCACCTATCCGAGCTGTCCATCCTTGCCGGTACCGTGCCTGCTGAAGGGCCGGGAATTCGCATGCGGATCGCCGATCCAAAGTCAGCCGTCGATGCCGGTGTGCTCCTCGATGCGGTGGAGGAGATGCGCGACGCTGGTGCTGAAGTGATCGAGGTGAACAACACGATCCGCGTGGTCGGGTCGACGTGGTTTGGCTCAGACGCTCATGGGCTTGTTATCGACGGTAAGCCGGTCAACCGCCCGATCACTTTCGAAGTCATCGGCAACCCGCACAGCCTGGAGGAGGCCGCGCGGTTCCGCGGCGGGATTGTCTCCGAGATCACCGGCCCGAGGATCGGCGGGCAGGTGCAGATCGAGCAAGAGAGCCGGGTAGTGATCGAGTCCTTGCATGCGACAAGTGAGAGTCAGTACGCTCGCCCCGCCTCTGCCCCGCCCACCCCTCGTTGACACGTGATTTTTGAGGAGCCTGATGTCGGACTATCCCGAAGATTTGAAGTATTCAACCGAGCACGAGTGGGTGCGCAGTGGTAACGGCCAGAGCGTGCGCGTAGGCATCACCGAGTACGCGGCTGACCAGTTGGGGGACATCGTGTTCGTCACGTTGCCCGAGATCGGTGAGACCGTTGGTGCCGGAGATGCATGTGGCGAACTGGAGTCCACCAAGAGTGTCTCCGACATCTTCTGTCCGGTCCCCGGCATCATCACCGCCGTCAACGCCATGCTGGATCTGCACCCCGAAACCATAAACACCGATCCGTACGGGGATGGCTGGCTCTTTGAACTGGAGATGGACGAGTCGGTAGATCTGGACGATTTGCTGGACGCTGATTCCTACGCTGAGCAGCTGGGTGCCTGAGTCGTATCGATTCCCACATATGGGCTTGCGCTTGGTCCTAAACTCTGCATCACGCCTCGAGCCTTTCGGGGCTGCACAACGAAAGCCGAAGCAATGCCGTTCTGTACCAACTGTGGACATGAGAACCCAGAGGGGAGTAACTTCTGCGGCCAATGTGGCTCAGCGCTGGTTCCTGGTGCTGCCCGAGCCGCGACTCCGGAGAAGGTGCCGACCGGCGACACGACCAAGGCGATGCCCGCGATGGTTGAGGAGCGTGACACAGACTCGCTGACGGCTGAAGATGAGGCTGCCGTCAATGCGCTGCCGCATGGCTCGGCGTTGCTCATCGTCCAGCGTGGCGCCAATGCGGGCAGCCGATTTCTACTGGACACCGATGTTGTCACCGCTGGCCGGCATCAAAACTCCGACATCTTTCTCGACGACATCTCGGTCTCTCGCCGGCATGCCACCTTCACTCGTACGCCGGAAGGGACTGTGGTTCGAGACGTTGGCAGCCTCAACGGCACTTACGTCAACCGTGATCTTGTCGATGAGTGCTTACTACGGAATGGTGACGAGGTGCAGATCGGCAAATTTCGCCTGGTCTATTTCGGGAGTAATCGGGCACCCGACTAGGCCCGTCGATCATGCCCCATCCAGCCGAGTCTCCGGCCAGTGCGCCGGAATCCCGCCTCAAGGCAGGAACCCGAAGCATCGGTCAGGTGCTGGCCATCCTGCGTACGGACTTCCCCGACATCTCGATTTCCAAGATCAGATTCTTGGAGGCCGAGGGACTGGTCACTCCGCAGCGGGCGCCTTCTGGATATCGTCGATACACCGAAACTGATGTAGAGCGGCTGCGCTATGTCCTGGCAGTACAGCGTGAGCAATACCTACCACTAAAGGTCATTCGGGAACATCTGGAACAGATCGACCGCGGCAAAGCGCCACTGAATCTCAGTGGCCATACCGGTGCCGCTGGCAACGGGTTGGCCGGCAGCGGCCACGGTCCGAGCCCATCCCCAGCGACTGCCAAGCAGCCGGTCAGGCTCACCCGTCAGGAGCTGTTGGACGCAAGCGGCTTAACCGACAATGCCCTGAGCGAGCTGGAACGAACTCAGATCGTGGCTACCCGCCGCGGAACTGCACACTATGGCAGGGATGCGCTGACCCTGGCTATCGCGGCCCGCCGACTGGCTGAGTACGGCATCGACGGACGGCACCTGCGTGCTTTCAAGCTAGCGGCTGAGCGTGAGGTCGGCCTCGTCGAGCAGGCTATTGCACCCTACGTGCGGCGCGGTGGAGCTGGTCGCGATGTCCCAGGCGACGTCACGCAGTTGGTGATCAGCTTCCATGCTGCGTTGGTGCGGATGGCGATGGAGCGCGCGATCTCCGGGTGATCGATCCTGTGATGCACGACGCGTCTGTCGACCAGCGGGGGTGATCTTGTAGCTGGCGGCTTGCGAAGTAGTGTTGTCGCATGCGCGAGCTCGATGTGGTTGGTGTCCGAGTCGAGATGCCGTCGAACGCTCCGATGGTGTTGTTGCGCGAGGTGGGCGGGACACGCTACCTGCCGATATGGATTGGCGCCGCCGAGGCCGCTGCGATCGCGAACGCGCAAGAGGGCATCGTTCCACCGCGCCCGCTTACCCACGATCTGATGGTCGATACCCTGACGACTCTGGGCCACCGGCTGACGGAGGTGCACATCACCGAACTCGAAGGTGGCACTTTCTACGCTGTGCTCTTGGTCGACGGAATCGAAATCAGTTCGCGTCCGTCGGACGCCATCGCACTCGCACTACGAGTGGGCTCCGACATCTACTGCGCCGAGGACGTGCTCGATGAAGCCGGCATCGAGATTCCGGAGGCCGAAGATGACGAGGTTGAGAAGTTCCGGGAATTTCTTGATCAGGTTAACCCGGATGACTTCGTGACCGGCGAGGAGCCAAAGTCCTAGTCGGAAGCAACACTCAAGCTGAACCTGAGGCTTGTGGCCGTCGGTTGCCGCGTACCGACGACTGACAGGAATGCTGACAGGAATGAATTAAAACTTGATCTCGGCCGGCTGGACTCGGCCTCGCGGTGTTTGACCCGCCCAGTCCCCTCGTCGTAGGTTTTAAATGTAATGCCGACCGTGGAATTACGCGGAGGGAACTCAGAGTTCCCCTCTTCCCATCGCAGCAACTTGATTCGCCAGAATCACTCGGCAGAATCCGGAGGCAACACGTGAGTAGCACCGACGCATCAGCGAGCCCGGCCGAGTCGGGCGGGGTTGAGCCGACTGAAGCGCAGGGGCTGCTCTTCGATGGTGACTTTTCGCCGTTGCCGACCGACATGGGTTTTCGGGGACCGGTCGCATGCAGCGCCGCCGGGATCACATACCGGCAGCTTGACTACTGGGCGCGTACCGGCTTGGTCGTCCCAGAAATACGGAGCGCATCTGGATCCGGATCCCAGCGGCTGTACAGCTTCCGTGACATCTTGATCTTGAAGGTGATCAAGCGGCTGATCGACGCTGGTATCTCGTTGCAGCAGATCCGGACTGCAATCGAGCATCTCCGCAAACGCGGTGTGCAGGATCTCACCCAGGTCACGCTGATGAGCGACGGTGTGTCGGTCTTCGAGTGCACCTCTGACGACGAGGTGATCGACCTGCTGCGCGGTGGCCAGGGCGTCTTTGGAATCGCCCTTGGTGGCGTGTGGCGCGATATCGAAGGAACGCTTGCTGAGCTGCCTGCCGAGCGTGCGGAGGTTGAGGAGCCGCGGCAATCACACGACGAGCTCTCCCAACGTCGTCAGGCGCGCTCCAGCGGTTGAGCACATTCTTGTCGTGCTAGAACCCACGGCCGCGGGCACGTTCGAGTAACCTAGGCCTGCTGGCAAGGCCGCGCGGGAGAGTTCACCGCCTTCAACATGTCGGTGACGCCGAAGGGGCAACATCCCCGGAACCTCTCAGGCAGAAAGACCGCGTACGCTGTGGCAACTCTGGAGCCGTGAGCGACAGAGGGGGAGTGCTCCTCGCACAAGCGGGAGAGCAACACCCGCACACGCGCGAAAGAAGATCGATGACCGCCACTCTTCCAGACACCCAGCAGAGTTCACTTCCGTCGCAGCGCTTCAGCACTCGGCATATCGGTCCGCAGGCAGATGATCGGGACACGATGCTAGCCGCCCTCGGATTGACCAGCCTTGAGCAGCTGGTCGATCAGTCTCTGCCACGGTCGATCCGCAGTACGGAGCCGCTCGACATTCCCGCCGCATTGTCGGAGTCGCAAACCCTGGCGAAACTGCGCGAGCTGGCCAACCGAAACCGACCGCTGACAGCCATGATCGGGCTTGGATATCACGGCACCGTCACTCCTTCGGTGATCCGCCGCAATGTGCTCGAATCACCCGCCTGGTATACCGCGTACACGCCGTATCAACCTGAGATCAGTCAGGGCCGACTGGAGGCACTGCTCAACTTTCAGACCGTCATCTCAGATCTCACGGCACTGCCTACGGCGGGAGCCAGCCTCCTTGACGAAGCGACCGCTGCTGCTGAGGCAATGTCATTGGCCCGCCGCAGTACGAAGGTGGGAAACGCGATTCTGCTCGACGCCGACACCCTGCCACAGACGATTGGTGTTGTGAGCACGAGGGCGGCCGGCCTCGGGATTCCTGTGGTCGTGGCTGACAAGGCTTTGACAGAGGCGATCGAGGACGTCGATTGCTTCGCGGTGGTCGTGCAAACACCGGGCGCCAGTGGCCGACTGCCCAGTATCGATGAGTTGCGGACGATCACGGAGCGAGCCCATGCCCGTGGCGCCATGGTGATCGCCGCCTGCGACTTGATGACATTGACCTTGACCGCCGCGCCAGGGGATTGGGGTGCCGATGTGGCGGTGGGTTCCAGCCAACGGTTCGGCGTACCGCTGTTCTATGGTGGGCCGCACGCGGGTTTCATCGCTGTCCGCGCAGGCCTGGAGCGGACTCTGCCTGGCCGGCTTGTCGGAGTTTCCAAAGATGGTGATGGCACTGCCGGCTTCCGCCTGGCATGGCAGACTCGAGAGCAGCACATCCGCCGTGAGAAGGCGACCTCGAATATCTGTACCGCGCAAGTGCTGTTGGCTGTCGTCGCCAGCATGTACGCCGTCTACCACGGGCCCGGCGGACTGCGGGAGATCGCGCAGACGATCCATGATCGCGCCACCAGCCTGGCCGGTGATCTTGTAGCTGGTGGGATTCCCATCGTCCATGACACGTTCTTCGACACGGTGCTAGCCAATGTGCCGGGGCGGGCCGCTGCGGTGGTCTCCGACGCACGAAGGGCTGGACTCCACCTTCGGCTGGTCGATGATGATCATGTCGGAGTGTCGGTTGGTGAAGACGCCACTGACGCCGACATGAATGAGCTGCGCAAAGCCTTCGGAGTGTCGGCAAGTCATGATCGACGGTTCGCGGACAACCTAGCCGCGCAGCAGCGTACGACGGACTACCTCACCCATCCGGTCTTCAACACCCATCACAGCGAAACGGCGATGCTCCGCTACCTGCGTGCCTTGTCTGATCGGGACCTGGCGCTGGATCGCGGGATGATCCCGCTCGGCTCTTGCACGATGAAGCTCAACGCGACAACCGAGATGGAGCCGATCTCCTATCCGGGCTTTGCCAACCTGCATCCGTTCGCGCCGGTCGAGGACGCGTTGGGATATCACGAGCTGATCTCCGAGCTCGAGTCCTGGCTCGCCGAGTTGACCGGTTATGCCAAGGTCTCAATTCAGCCGAACGCCGGCAGTCAGGGTGAACTGACCGGTCTGCTTGCCATCAGGGCCTACCACGAGTCGCGGGCCGATGATCAGCGTCGGATCTGCCTGATCCCATCATCGGCGCACGGTACGAATGCGGCGTCAGCCACCATGGCCGGCCTCAAGGTTGTGGTCGTCAAGGCAGCTGCCGATGGGGCGGTCGATTTGGAGGACCTGAGGACCAAGATCACCCAACATCGTGATCAGCTCGCGGCGATCATGGTGACCTATCCGTCCACCCACGGGGTGTTCGAAGAGGACATCGTCGAACTGTGCGAGATCGTTCATGAGGCCGGCGGCCAGGTTTATGTCGATGGAGCCAACCTGAATGCACTGCTGGGCCTGGCGCGACCAGGTAGCTTCGGCGCTGATGTAAGCCATCTCAATCTGCACAAGACCTTCTGCATCCCGCATGGCGGTGGTGGACCAGGTGTTGGGCCGGTCGGGGTTGCTGCGCATTTGGCGGCGTTCTTGCCCAACCACCCGCTACTGGAAACGGCGGGTCCGGGAACTGGCATCGGACCGATCTCGGCTGCACCGTACGGGTCGGCCGGGATCCTGCCGATCAGCTATGCCTACATCGCGATGATGGGGGCAGACGGACTGACGTCAGCCACAGAGCACGCCCTGCTGACGGCAAATTACGTCGCCGAACGACTTCGTGATCACTACCCGGTGCTCTATGCGGGCCGCAATGCGAGGGTGGCACATGAGTGCATCCTGGATCTGCGCCCGCTGACGAAGGCCAGCGGAGTCACCGTGGAAGATGTGGCCAAGCGGCTGATCGACTACGGCTTCCATGCACCGACCATGAGCTTCCCGGTGGCGGGCACCTTGATGGTTGAGCCGACCGAGTCCGAACCGCTGGAAGAGATCGATCGCTTTTGCGACGCCATGATCAACATCCGTGCCGAGATTGCCAAGATCGAAACAGCGGAGTGGACCCGGGATGACAACCCGTTGATCAATGCCCCACACACTCAGGTTGCGGTCACTTCGGACATCTGGAATCACCCGTACTCGAGGCGCGCTGCAGCCTTTCCCGGCGGGCTTCATACTGGTCCGCTGTATGCCCAGGGCTTCGACAAGTACTGGCCACCCGTCGGGCGTATTGACGGCGGGTACGGCGACCGTAATCTGGTCTGCACATGCCCCCCGCCAGAGGCGTTCGAGTAGCTTCAGGACTCCTCGCCGGCCACCTCATTGATTCGGTGCGCCAGCTCGATGTCGCTATGGGTGAGACCACCTTCGGAATGTGTTGAGAGAACCAGGGTGACCTTGTTCCAGCGGATGTCGATGTCAGGATGGTGGTTCATGAGCTCGGCTTCATGGCCGACCTGATTGACGAAGTCCAAGGCGGCGACAAAGTCGGTTAGCTCATACGTCGCGGTGATCGCCGGCTCATCCCCTTCAGCGCGGCGCCAGTTGGAGAGTCGCTGCAGCTGCTCGGACACCTCGGAATCGGTCAATAGTTGGCTCATAGGCTCAGCCAAGGGCCCGGCGACGGCGGGTGTCAAGGCTGTGGGCAGAAGGGCAGGAGAAGACATCACATGGTTGCGGTGCCGGAGCGTATCAAGCGGCTCCAGCAACGGCGCTGGATCGCGCACATGATGCGGGCCGTTGAGCGCTATCTCAGTCGGCTCGGCTCCCAATTTGCCGCAGCAACCAGCTATTTTTCGGTGCTCGCACTGATACCGGTTCTGATGATGGCTTTTTCGATCACTGGTTTCGTGCTCACTATCGTGCAGCCTAATCTGCTGGACGAGGTCGCCGACGCAGTCGCAAACGCACTTGGGCACGCCGATTCCGCCACCCGCGAAAAGATCTTGGATGTCGTCAACGACGCGCTCAGTAGTTACTGGACTATCGGCATCGTCGGCCTCGTTGCCGCCCTCTATACCGGCGCCAAATGGATGGGCCATCTGAAGAATGCGGTGCGGACCCAGTGGCGACCCGGATTTGATCTTCGGCCGGAGAAGATCAACATTGTGATCAAGACGCTAGCCAACCTTGGCCTGCTACTCGGCCTGCTGGTCGGCATGGCAGTGATGTTCGGTCTATCGTCGTTGTCCACTTCCCTCGCGAACACGGTGGTGGACTGGCTCGGACTCAGTGATCAACCTTGGGTAGCACCGCTGCTTCGCGTTACCTCGATCGTGATCTCGATCGGCACCGGCTGGCTGATCTTCATGTACCTGTACACGGTGCTACCCGAGACTCGTGAGCCATGGCCCGTGGTACGCCGAGGAGCGCTGCTGGGTTCGGTTGCCCTTGTTGCGGTGCAATTGGTGGCCAGTTACGTGATCAGCGCCTTTCGGGGCAACCCGGCTGCCGTGATCTTCGGGCCAGTGATCGTGCTCATGCTGTTCTTCAATATTTTCGCTCAGCTCGTCTTGTTCGTCGCAGCATGGATCGCTACTGCGCAGCACGAGGCCATGCCGGTCGCGCCTGAGGAGCAGCAGCTGCAACCACAGAGCACCACTGACGGCATGGAGGCTCAGGAAGAACCTGATGAGGCGCCGAACGTCGTTCCGGAGGCCGTGACCGCGCGTTCGGTCCGAGCTGGCCTGGGCGCTGGTTACGTCACCGGAGCCGCCACCGGCGTCGGACTGGGGGCAGCGCTTGCCTATCTGTTCTCAGCCGCCGTACGCGGCCGCAAGAAGTCCTGACGAGCCGATCCGTCAGTGGGCAGTGGCTAGCTGAGCACCAGGCTGGCCGATGCCGTCCAGCAGATCGGAGAACCATGGCGCGCTGATGTCGAATGGCTTGCCGCCCCGGATGCGCTCGAACTCAATGGCGCGGAGCTCGTCGCCGCGTTCCTCGTCGTGTCCGACTACGCCAGGCTCACCACGTAGTGCTGACTCGACCGCCAAGTCGGTCATCGACCTGATCAATTTTCGATCACCCTCGTTAGGCGCTGCTGACCGTGAGAAGTAACCAGACTTCTGTACCATCACCTTCTGCGCGTCCAGCCGCTCGGCGAACTTGCTGGCGAACCAGTTGCCAGGGTTGATCTTGTCCATCTTGACGTGGCCGAACGGATCCCTCGGGACATCCTCGCCGGACCGCTCCAGCTCAGCCAAGATCGTATCCAGACCGGCACCCTCGGAGATGAAGAGATTGACCGAGCCAATCCGATCCATCGTCTCCTTCAGACGTTGCGCCTCGGTTTCGAGATCGAAAACCGCCTCAGGGACGTAGACGCCGTGAATGTCCCACGCCTCTCGACTAAGGCCGATCTCAGGTACCCAGGACCGGGTATCAAGCCACTCCCGGTACGCCCGTGCCGCAGCGGCGGTCAGCCATCCGCAATGCCGGCCCATGACCTCGTGGACCAGAAGCATCCGCGATCCGGAATTGTGCTCGCCAATGACGTTCTGTGCGAAACGGGCCGCCTGCTCTGTTGCGGTCCAGGCGCCAAGGGACTGGCGTATCGGGATGATGTCGTTGTCAATCGTCTTAGGCAGCCCAACCACAGTCAGGGGGTGTCCCTCACGTGCCAGGAAAGCGGCAAGATCGGCCGCTGTGGTGTTGGTGTCATCGCCACCGATGGTGTGTAGCACGTCCACGCCGTCAGCCGTCAGCCTGTCGGCAGCAGCCTGCAGCGGATCCATGCCTGGCGCGACCAATCCGCGCTCCACGAGATCTGCAGCATTGGTCAGCTTGACCCTGGAACTCCCGATCGGCGATCCGCCGAATGAATGGAGAACCGACGCGTTCTGCCGCACGGCCGGTGTCACCGTGAGGGAGTCGCCCTTCAAGAGGCCTTCATAGCCGTGCCGGTAGGCGATGATCTCTACGTCGGGAGCGATGTCGGAGTAACGCTCGATGAGGCCTCCGATTGCTGAGGAGAGGCACGGCGCGAAGCCGCCAGCGGTAAGCATTGCCACCTTGTTCACCATGCTTTGTAACCTATCCGAGCCGCCGACAGGGCCCGTCCGGCGTCTGTCAGCCGGTCAGTCTTTGGAGGGGTCGAGGTAGACCGCGCCAGGCCCGCGAGAGCTCACGTAATCGTCGGGATTCTGCAACGTGCACTTCTGCAAACTCAGGCAGCCGCAGCCGATGCAGCTGTCCAGCCGATCCCGTAAACGCTCGAGCCTTTCAATCTGCTCGTTCAGCCGACCGCGCCATTGATGAGAGAGCCGAGTCCAGTCGGCTTTGGTCGGCGTACGGTTTCCGGGCAAGGTCCGCAACGCCTCGGTGATTTCCTCGAGCGACAGCCCGACGCGCTGTGCGGAGCGGATGAAGGCCAAGCGGCGCAGCATCGCCCGCTCGTAGCGGCGCTGGTTGCCAGAGGTCCGCGTCGAGGTGATCAGGCCAAGGCCTTCGTAGTAACGCAAGGCAGAAGGTGCGAAGCCTGAGCGGGCCGCCAGCTCACCGATTGTCAGCAGATCCGTACGGTGCAACACGCCCATAGCCTAGTAGGAGGCTAAAGCTCACGCTAGCTTTAAGTCGGTATGAACAGTACTTGGACCTGTCAGTCGGTCCCGGGATGCGTTGCGTCTCCGCACACAGCCACGAATAGTGGCGCTTTCGGGGCAGGTCATGCTTCAGACGCGGCCTGGTTCGGAGAAACGGGTCAATACACCGAGCTAGGAGCTTGACCGCACGCCAAATCACCATCCGGGTGATTCTCGGACAACAGATTTTTGGGTGCCAGCCGCACTAGGCTCGATTTCGTGGCCCGATACTTCGACGTCCACCCGGACAACCCTCAGCCGCGCACTATCGGCCGTGTGATCGACCTGCTGCGTGGCGACGGGCTGGTCGCGTACCCGACAGATTCCTGCTTTGCACTGGGTTGCCAGCTGGACAACCGGTCCGGTCTGGAGCGGATTCGAGACATCCGTCAACTCGACAATCAACACCACTTCACCCTGGTTTGCGCCGACTTCAATCAACTCGGCCGTTTTGTGCACCTCGATAACGTGATCTTTCGTGCACTTAAGGCATCAACGCCTGGGCAATTCACCTTCATCGTGCCGGCCACTCGAGAGGTACCGAAGCGCATGCTGCACCCCAAGAGGCGGACTGTCGGCGTTCGGATTCCTGATCACGTAGTCGCGCAGGCGATCTTAGCGGGGCTCGGTGAGCCCGTGGTGTCCAGTACATTGATCTTGCCGGGGGAGCAGCGCCCGTTGACTCAGGGCTGGGAGATCATGGAGCGTCTTGATCATGTTCTGGACGCTGTGGTGGATTCCGGTGAATGCGGTGAAGTGCCCACCACAGTCGTCGACCTTTCCGATGGTGACGCGGTGATCATTCGGCGCGGGGCCGGAGATCCCTCACGCTTCGAATAAGGACGCCTAGTGGGGGAGAGAAGTCGAGAGCCGAACGGCGAGGCCACGGAGACCTTCGTTGCGCGCCTGCTGCGGAGCCGGGCGGCGGTCCTTGTGCTCTCGGTGGCTCCGATTCCTCTGTTCGTGGTGCGATCGGTCCTGGTGCGCGACAACGCGAGGGAGAATCGCAAGGACAGCTGGCAGCGGCTTCGTGGAGCTTCCGAGGCGGCGCGCTACCAGGCAGTGCGGAGCGTGACAGAGCGGTATGCGCGAGATGGCTTTGTGCTTGATGTCGGATGCTCGCAAGGAATTCTCCAGGAAGGTTTGCAGTACCGCCGGTATCTCGGTGTCGACAACTGCGAACAGTCCATCGAGCTCGCCAAATCGAAGTGTGATGTACGCACGCAGTTCGTGTGTGCCGACGGATCCAGCTTCGTCGCCGACCAGTTGCCGGATGCGGTGGTGATGAACGAGGTGATCTACTACTTGCCCGACCCGGTAGGCGCCGTCCAGCACCACGCGAACCGGCTGGCGCCGAGCGGCGTGCTCATTGTCTCGATCTATGCGCGGACCTGGTCCTCCCGGCGGCTTATCCGAGCGCTAGCTGCGCGGCTGCAGCTTGTGGAATCCGATCTCGTCAGGTCCGGCCACTTGGCCTGGACCGTCGCAGTGTTTCGACCCTTGCCGGATCAGGCGGTTGCCTAAGGACCGCCCACTAGCTCGTTTGCGGCTCACTGCAGGTAGCGCTCAACCTGCTCCGGTGGCCTCGGCTGGGAGTCATCGGGGTTCTGCGCGAACTCTCGATGGGCACGGCGCTGGCGCAGCAGGTCCCAGCACTGATCGAGGGACTCTTCAAGATTACGAAGCTGCTGAGCTGCGTCAGGGATCTCTCCCGGGTCGTCCTGCATCTTGCGGCGGAGCTCGTGTTCAGCATCGACCATCTCGCGAATGCGCGCGAGGATGTCGGAGTCATCCATACGCCTCAGCCTAGGGAGGCTAAGCCGTCGTCATGGTTGTGGGTCAGGGCGCGCCGAACGCTGGCTTGTTCTCAATCGCCGGTAGTAGCGTCCACTATCTGAGTAATGGTTCGCGATCTGACACCAGGCTGAGAAAAGGCAGGAAACGTGCTGGTGAAAATACTGCGTTTCGTGAGCCTGTTGTGCGCAGCTTTGGCCCTAGGGCTGACCCTCACCCATGACTTGGAGATCCCCGGCAAACACATGCTCGACGGGGACGAATGGCTCAATGTGCAACAAACCTTCTATGGCGGGTTCGCCGTCGTGGGGGGAATAGCAGAGGTGCTGGGACTTATCTCGACCGGAGTCTTGCTCGTGCTGCTGCGCGGGCAGCGGACTGCCTTCATCTTGACCTTGATTGCCGCACTGAGTTTTCTCGGCATGCTTGCTTTGTTTGTCTTCGGGAACAACCCACTCAACCAGCAGATTGCGACCTGGACACCCCAGACGTTGCCTGCCAACTGGCAGGAAGTCCGCGATTCCTGGGACCGCTTCCATGCCATAAGTTCTGTTCTGGCCGGGCTGGCATTCACCGCCCTACTGGTCGACCTCCTGCTGCAAATGCCTTCCTCTTGGCAGCTGAAGCACGCTCGTCGGGGAGCATCGACTCCGGCGGAGTGATGGGGCTTGATCAATGTGACCGCGCGCGTTCGCTATCCAACATGGCCATCTGGCGCTCGTCGTAGCGCTCGCCAGCCGCGGCGCCGGGCGGCACGGCACGCTCGATAGCAGCGAGATCCCCCTCGTTAAGTTCAAGTTCCACGGCATCGATAGCTTCCGCTAGTCGATCGCGTTTTGTGGTACCAATCAGCGGAACAATGTCCTCGCCGCGGGTCAGCACCCACGCTATTGCGATCTGAGCCACCGTCACGCTCTTGGCTTCAGCAATGGCGCGCAGCGCATCGACGAGACCGAGGTTGCGTTCCAGGTTTTCCCGGCGAAAGCGAGGCATGCGGGCGCGCATGTCGCCGGCTGCAGCGGTTTGCTCCATCGACCAGCCTCCACCGAGCAAGCCGCGCGACAGCACGCCGTAGGCAGTGATGCCAACGCCCAGTTCCCGGCAGGTGGGCAGGATCTCCGCCTCGATTCCGCGAGAGAGCACCGAGTACTCGATCTGCAAGTCAGCCACAGGGTGGGTGGCGTGGGCCCGGCGCACGGTATCGGCTCCGGCCTCCGACAGGCCGACGTGTCGTACGTAGCCTGCGCTGATCATGTCCGCGATTGCTCCGACCGTCTCCTCGATCGGCACCTGCGGGTCGACCCGCCCGAGGCGGTAGATGTCGATGTAGTCGGTACCGAGGCGTTGCAGGGAATAGCCGAGGAAGTTACGTACTGCCACCGGCCGGCCGTCGATGCCGATGAAGGAATTGTCCGGAGCGCGCAGTGCACCAAACTTCACACTGATCACTACGCGGTCACGGTTCTGGCCGCGCAGCGCCTGCCGGATGAGCAGCTCATTGTGGCCCATGCCGTAGTAGTCGCCGGTGTCGAGCACATTGATCCCGGCCTGCAGCGCCGCGCCGATCGTGGCGATGCTCTCGGCCTCGTCGGCCGGCCCGTAGACACCCGACATACCCATGCAGCCCAGCCCGATCGCCGACACCTGAGGACCGGTCGACCCCAATTGCCGTGTGATCATCCAAGACCCTCCTACCTGGAGCTTTTCGGCCAACGTATCAATGGCGGGGGAGACGTGCCGCGATGATCTGGGCGGGAAAGGGCCGCAGCAGCGCTAGCTGACGGGCGCGGGCCGCGTCGCCTGGTCCCAGCGCAACAGCAGCCCGAGGGTGATCACCTGCAGTCCGACTTCGACCAAGATCGCAAACTGATAGACGTAGCTTGAGAGCAGGTTGCCCAGAAGGAGCATCAGCAACATCGCTCCGTAGCCACAGCTGAGGGCGATCTGGCGGCGCAGCCGCTTCGGCCGAAGCGCCCACCAAGCAATCCCGGCTAGCGCTGCAACGATGGCGTTCAGTCCCCAGGTGATGAGGAAAATGATCTTTCCGAACTCACCCACGGGCTGGTCGCGCACGCTGAGGGTAAGCGCCCGGCGTATCCCTTCGGGTGTGAACACGACACCGATGAGCAGCAGCAGTTGGAACAATCCAAGAACGCAGAACAGAGCTAGCGCCCAGCGGGCAAATCGGCGCGCGCGATTCACGGGCAGCCAGGAGACGAATCTCCTCCGGATTCGCCGAGCGGCGCGGCCGGCAAAGGCAAAGGGCTCCTGGACTCGATCCGCCAATGCCATCGACGTCTCAATACCGCTGAGCAATGCTGCTGAGGCGTCATCCAATGAGCCGGTACGGGCCTTGCCGATGTGATTCCGCATCGCGGTCATCTCGGTTGCTGTGGCGGTGCCGTCGGCGACGGTCTGGCTTAGCGAGATAGCAGCCAGCAGATGGGCCCGCGGGTTGCGCAGCTGGTGGCGCCGCGCCAGATCGGTAAGCACCAAGATCAACAGCAGTGAGGCGTAAACGATCGGTGCAGCGAGCGGAAAGAAGTAGTCATTCTTCTGGGTGATGAACTTGCCGACCTCATCCACGAAAAGGCCGAATCCAACTCCGGTGAGCAGTGCGATGATGACGGCTGCCCCCCGATTCTGGACGACGAGTGCCATCGTGCTGGCAAGGAACAACGCCAGCCCGCCCCACAAAGCATGGGCCAGGTGGAACGTCGAACCGCCGATTTGCGGATAGCCGGTGAGCACCAGGAACAGTCGCGTGACTGCAACGGTCAGCGCGCAGCTCACCAAAACGATCAACATCAGCCGGGAAGAGCGGTCCGATACCATGATGAACGGATTCGGCGTTGGATCGGCGTAGGTGGGTCCGCTCTTAACCCCTTCTGCGGAAGATCCAGTTGAGTTCATGACGCTCTCCTGTTAATTCAGGTGAGCGTAAATCACTAAATGGAGCAATGGCGACCGCTGATGCAGTGTCAATTCTGCAGGGCCAATTCGTCAGTCGTTGCCGACTGAGGGCTGTGGCGTCAAGCTGATCGATTGCGTTACGCGCTGCCGGCTCACGGCCCACGCAATCCATGCTCCGGCAATGGCCATGAGCGCGGCACCAATTGGCTGAGTCGGCAGGCTGGCCCCAGTAGTGGCCAGCCCGAGGGCGAAACCGAGAACGTAGAAAATCAACGTCGCCGCGGCCCAGATCACTCCCGCCCAGCGCGGGAGACTGCCGCTACGCCAAATGGCGAGGCTGACTAGACCGTTGCCGATCACGGCCAGCAGGAGGGCCAACAAGGTGATCACCGTCAGAATCGGCGAGAACTCCAGCGCCATCACCTCACGGTTGCCAGCCAGGTAGGCCGTGCCAATCGCGGGAGTGGCGAAGGTCGAGATGACGCCTGGAACTGTGAACAGTACGTAGCCAGTGATCGACAGCACCATGCCCCACAATCCGAGGCGCGGTGCCCGACTGGCGGCGAGGAAAGCGCCTACGGCAAAAGTGCCGAAGATCACCAGAGCAGTGCCCAGCACATTGCCGAGGACGTGGCCAACGAGGTAGGAGGGGTCGCTGACGAAGCGAGCCCAGGCTGCGGGATCGGCTACTTGATCAGGCTGAGGTTTCCATGTCGAGTAGGCGATCAGCAGACCGTACGCCGGCAGCGCAAAGAGGCCGACCCGAATCCAGCTGTCGGCGGGTGTTCGGTTCAAGATGCTCCTCGTGTCATCGACGCCGTGGACCCCATTGGGACGACAGTGAAGTCATATCAGCTCCAGACGGAGCGGGGTACGGATCGAAGGAACGTAGGTCGGCAAGTTGCAGAGCACGCGCGACGTCGCTTGCCGACACAACGCCGACTACGCGCCCGGCATCATCGACGACAACAGCCCGACCATCGGCGCAACCGTGCATCCGCTCCAAGAGGTCAACGAGGGGATCTTCTGGACGCGCCGTGGGAACCTCGCTCGGGGGGCACGCGATGTCTTGCAGGCGGGTCGTGGCGCGCAGCTCTGGTGGCACCCCGCGTACCCGGTTGAGGGTAACCAGCCCGGTGAGCCGCCCGTAGGCATCAACCAATGGGTAGGTGGAGAACTGGTGAGTCAGGGCGATCTGGGCTATGAAATCCGCGACCGTGAGATTTCCGTCGACAACGGTGGGTCGCGGAGCCATAACTTGGCCGACGACAGCACCCGCCAGCCGACCGCTCAGCCGGGCCTGCTGTTCTTCTGCGGTGGCGGCACTCACCACGAACCAGCCGATCAGTGCGAGCCAAATGCCGCCCAGCCCCCGACCCAGCACGACCTGCAGGATGCCAAGAGCGATCATGATGAAGCCCACAATCCGGCCCGCACGGGCAGCGCTTACTGCGGCTGTCACCCGGTTACCTCGCCACCGCCATAGGGCCGCGCGTAACACTCGACCGCCGTCCAGGGGCGCGGCGGGAATGAGGTTGAAGATCGCAAGCATGGCGTTGGTTGCCGCTAGATAGGCCAGCACACCGAAGGGCAGTCCACCGGTCCCCAGCGCTGCGGCCCCTGCTGCGCCGAGCCCAAAGATGACGGCCAGGGCGAAGCTGGTCAGCGGGCCAACTATTGCGATGCGAAAGTCCGCTCCGGGAGTCTTGGCCTCGCCGCGGAGCTGTGCCACGCCACCCAGGAGCCACAGCACAATGCTCTCGACCTCGATGCCGTTGCGCCGGGCGACCAATGAGTGTGCCAGCTCGTGAGCGAGCAGTGAGGCGAGAAACAGCACCGCGGCAATGATTGCCGCGATCACATAGGCCACGATGCTGCGGCCGGGAAAGGCGGCCGGCAACTGCCCTGTCGCAAGCCCAGCTACCAAGATGGCAATGATGAGAAAGACGCTGGCGTTGATTCCGACCTGGATGCCAGCTATGCGGCCTAGCGAGATGGATGCTCGCACAGCTTCACCGCCTCCAACGTGTAGTCCTAGATCTCCAGTGTCCCAAGGAGGCAAACCGACATTCCCGCGGGAACGTCTGCTCGGTCTCAGACCTGCGCTCGGCAACCCGACGCGCGCGTAGGGTTGTGGGCTGTGACGCGTCGCGGGTGGGTGCTCTTCCTCGCACTCAGCGTGTGCTGGGGAATTCCGTATCTCTTCATCCGGGTCGCCGTTGCTGATCTTGATCCGCTCATTGTCGCGTTCGGCCGGACTGCGATCGGTGGTGTACTGCTGCTTCCGCTGGCCATCCGGGCACGGGCGCTGCAGCCCTTGCTGTCGCACTGGAAGATCCTGTTGGTCTACACCGCAGTAGAGATCATCGGGCCCTGGGTGCTGCTCGGGCACGCTGAGACTCGGCTGAACAGCTCGACTACTGGATTGATCATTGCGGTGGTTCCTATCGTTGCGGCAATCATTCTCACCGTGATGGGCCTCGATCGCCTGGATGCCCGTCGCATTGCCGGCCTCGTGATCGGGCTGGCTGGTGTCGCGCTCCTTGTCGGTCTCGACGTGCAGCTTGATGACTTCGTAGCGATCGGCCAGCTGCTGCTGGTGGTGCTTGGGTACGCGATCGGGCCGATCATCATCAGTCGAAGACTGGCGGACCTGCCCTCGCTCGGGGTGGTTACCGTATCGCTGCTTGTCGCAGCCGCCGCGTATGCACCGTTTACTCCACTGGTATGGCCGGACCACTGGACCGCGCCGGCTGTCAGCTCCGTGGTGGTGCTTGCCGTGATCTGTACGGCGACGGCCTTTCTCGTGATGTTCGCTCTGATCGCAGAAGCAGGACCGGCCAGGATGACCTTGATCACCTACGTGAACCCGGCGATAGCCATACTTCTTGGCGCAATGGTGCTGGGGGAGCCGTTGACGGTCGGTCTGGCGATCGGATTTCCGCTGGTCATTCTGGGTTCGGTGCTGGGGACGTGGCGGAGCACGCCTCGAACGCCCGCCGCGGTTGGTGCTGACGCCAGCACCGCACGCTGAGCCTGGCAAAGCGCCTGACTTCGATGCGCAAAGATGGTCGGGATGGAAACCGACGTGCCCGAGGTGCTCTGGACACCGGATCCTGCGGCCGTCCGGGGCAGTGCGATGGCGCAGTTCGCTCGTTTCGTAGGTGACAAGCGGCTTGCCGAGGTTGACGAGCTTGACTACTCGTCGTTACATGCCTGGTCGGTAAATGATCTTGACGGCTTCTGGTCGGCGGCCGCTGACTTTCTCGGCGTACGGTTTCACGCAGCCCCGCGAGCGGCGCTCGGCTCTCCGGATATGCCTGGCACCGAGTGGTTCCCGGGGGCGACGCTCAACTATGCCGAGCATGCACTTCGTGACGGTCCAGGACGTGCAGTCGACGATCTTGCCGTCGTCTTCGTCCGAGAGGACGGGCTGGAACGGCTGGTCAGCCATGGCGAGCTGCGTGATCTCGTTGGACGAGCACGTGCTGGCTTGCTGAGGCTTGGGGTACGCCGCGGGGATCGAGTGGTGGCCCTGATGCCTAATTGCGTGGAAACCATGGCGGCCTTCCTTGCGGTCGCAAGCCTCGGGGCGATCTGGTCGTCATGCTCGCCCGACTTTGGAACCCGGGCGGTCCATGACCGATTTGGCCAGCTGGAGCCCTCGGTACTCCTTGCAGTCGACGGATATCGGTACGGCGGGAAGGCGCTCGATATCCGGGACCGGGTACGAGCCTTGCGCGAGCAGATGCCGACGCTGAACAGCACCGTTCTGCTGCCGTACCTCGACCAGGGCGCTGAGCTCGCCGGCACTGTCACTTGGTCGGAACTGACTGCCGAGGTTGGCCCGCCGGAATGTGATGCCGTGCCGTTCGACCATCCGCTGTGGGTGCTGTACTCCTCGGGCACCACAGGACTCCCGAAGGGCATTGTGCACGGTCACGGCGGCATCGTCGTCGAGCACCTCAAGACCCTCGGGCTGCATCATGATCTTGGACCGGGCAAGCGCTTTTTCTGGTTCACCACAACCGGCTGGATGATGTGGAACCTGTTGGTCTCAGGCCTAATGGTCGGGTCGACAGTTGTGATGTACGACGGCAGCCCTGGATATCCGGATCTTGGCACCCTGTGGCGGCTGGCTGCCAGGCATGGTGTCAGCTACTTCGGCGTCTCAGCGCCCTACCTTCATGCCTGCCTGAAGGCGGGGCTGCATCCGGGGGATGAGCTTGATATGTCTGCCATGCAGGCAATCGGCTCGACTGGAGCGCCGTTGTCCATCGAGGGCTTCCGCTGGGTTTCCGAGGCGGTCGGAAGGCACATACAGATCTGCTCAATGTCTGGCGGCACCGATGTCTGCACCGCATTCCTGGAGTCAGCGCCGACTGTACCGGTATGGCTCGGCGAGCTGTCGTGCGCCGCACTGGGGGCGTCGGTCGCCGCGTACGACGCGCGCGGTGCCGAGGTTGTCGATCAGGTCGGCGAGCTGGTATTGACTGCGCCGATGCCGTCAATGCCGGTGTCGTTCTGGAACGATCCGGACTCTTCGCGGCTGCACTCCGCCTACTTCGAGGACTTTCCCGGCGTCTGGCGCCACGGTGACTGGGTCCGTAAGACATCACGAGGATCTTTCGTGATCTATGGACGCAGCGACTCCACCCTCAACCGCGGGGGAGTGCGGATGGGGACGGCCGACTTCTACGCGGTGGTCGAAGGCTTCGATGAGATCGTCGACTCCCTGGTGGTCGACACCACAGAACTCGGTGCGGAAGAAGAAAGCGAGCTGCTGTGCTTTGTGGTCCTTGGCCCTGGCGTCGCGCTGGCTGATATCGAGCCGCGGCTGCGGCAGACGCTCCGGACCGAGCTATCGCCGCGACACGTCCCGGACCGGTTCATTGCAGTCGATGCCATTCCGCACACTCTCAACGGAAAGAAGTGCGAGGTGCCGGTGAAGCGGATCCTCGCTGGAGTTGACCCAGACCGCGCCGTCAGCCGGGACGCGCTGGCCAATCCGGCTTCACTCGAGCCATTCATCCGGATGGCGCGCCACTTCGGCTGATCATCATTTCCGGGTCGCTCCGAGATCGAAAACGGTCCAGGACAGCGGCGGCAAAGTGGCGGTCAATCGACTGTTGTCGAAAGCGTAGGCATCGAAGGGCCGCGGAATCACGGCGCCGTGCGAAACGCCGTTGCTGGTGTGGCGGTCCTGGCCGGGCTGGGCGCTCAAGGTGCTGGACATCAGCACGCCCGTTGCATCGATCCCGCGAAGATCAACTGAGAGCAGCGCCGGCTCGCTAAGACTGCGGTTGGCGACGAAGAGTGCGGCTCTGCCGGTTTCTGCGTCGTAAGTTGCACTCGCGTCGACCAGTGGCACGTCGGTGAAGACGGGGCTGTCGTACCGGTCGGAATCAGTGATCAGCTTGATGATCTGTCCGCGGGCCAGGTGCCGCATCTGTTCGAAGGGATAGGCGATCGTCTGCTTCCAGGTCTCGCCGCCCGGCTCTGAGCGCAGCAGCCCGATGACATTGATCAGCTGGGCCTGGCAGGCGACCGTGACCCGGTCGCCATGGCGGAGCAGCGAGTTGAGGAAAGTCCCGACGACGACGGCATCGGTGATGGTGTAGTCATCTTCGATGAGACGTGGATGCTGCAGCCAGTGCGTGTCGCGGGGCTGTGGACCGTCGCCGCTGAACCGGCTGATGTACCAGACATTCCATTCGTCAAAGCTCAGGTTGAGCCGCTTGCTGCTCTTCAATCTGGCGCCGACGGCATCGCTGGTCGCCATCACGGCCTCGATGAAACGGTCCATGTCGACAGCGGATGCCAGGAAGCTCAGCGGATCACCCTCCAGCTCCTCGTAGTAGGCGTGCAGCGAGACGTAGTCGACCGTCTCGTAACACTGCTCGAGGACGGTGGACTCCCAGGAGCCGAAGGTGGGCATCCTGGAGTTGGACGAGCCGCAGGCGACGAGTTCGATCTCGCTGTCGATAAGACGCATCGCTTTGCCGGTCTCGTTGGCCAGCCGACCGTACTCGTGCGGGGTCTTGTGTCCGACCTGCCAAGGACCGTCCATCTCGTTGCCCAGGCACCACATTGTGATCTTGAACGGATCATGGGCGCCGTTCGCGACGCGACGGTCGGACCAGTAGCTGCCGCTCGGATGGTTGGCGTACTCGAGCAGGTCGCACGCTTCCTGCAATCCGCGGGTGCCCAGATTGACGGCCAGCATGATCTCGGTGCCCGCTCGGAGCGCCCACTCGACGAACTCGTGTAAACCAAAGTTGTTGGTCTCGATGGAATGCCAGGCCAGATCCAGCCTTGTTGGCCGATCGGCCTTCGGCCCGATGCCGTCCTCCCAGCGGTAGTTGGATACGAAATTGCCGCCGGGATAGCGCACCACCGTTGGCGCCAGGTCGCGCGTGAGGGCCAGCACGTCTTCCCGGAGGCCGGTGTCGTCAGCACGAGGATGTCCCGGCTCGTACAGGCCGGTGTACACGCAGCGACCCATGTGTTCAACGAATGTGCCGAAAAGGCGTCGTGGGACAGGACCGATGGCGTACGCGGCATCAAGAACAAGCGAAGCGGTGGACATGAGTCTCCAGTCTGAGGGATGCACGAGGATGGCGGAGTGGACTATGTCGTTGTCGCCGAGGCGTATCGGGATCTGGAGCAGGCTTCCGGGCGATTGATGTTGATCGACCGGCTGGCAGCGCTACTGGCCGAAACTCCGCAAGAGTTGCTGCCCACCGTCTGTTACCTCTGTCAGGGATTGGTGGCGCCCGAGTTTGCCGGGGTCGATCTCGGGCTTGCCGAAAAGCTGGCGCTGCGGGCGGTGGGGACAGCGACTGGCGTCGAGCCGGAGGAGGTCGTCGCGACGCTGCGAGAGGCCGGTGATCTGGGCCAAGCCGCCGAACAGCTGCTGGCGACGACCGCCGAAGATCGCAAGCCGCGTCTGCAGGTCGATGCGGTCGTTGACACACTGCATGAGATCGCCAGCGCCGAAGGGCCCGGCTCGCAGGGTCGCAAACTCGATCTACTGGCCGGCTTGCTGGCGCTGGCAACTCCACTGGAGGCTCGTTACCTGCTGCGCCTGGTGACCGGCAATCTGCGGCTGGGCATCGGTACGCCGACGATCCTGGACGCCTTAGCGCAGGTGTACGCAGGTAGCCGCAAGAACCGTCCGGTGCTGGAGCGGGCGTACAACATCTGCTGCGACCTCGGTCTGGTCGCGGAGACGCTCGCCGCCGGCGGGCTGGCTGCTGTGGAGGACCTGCGGGTACGGCCCGGCAACCCGGTACGGGCGATGCTGGCCCAGCGGTTGTCCGAGGCGGGCGAGATTCTGGCCAGGCTGGGCGGGCAGTGCATGGCCGAGTACAAGTACGACGGCATGCGGCTGCAGGCGCATCGCACCCCTGATGGCCAGATTGAGCTGTTCACTCGCCGGCAGGAGCGTGTGAGCAGCCAGTTTCCCGACGTCGTTGAGCTGCTGCAGACCGGTCTGGGTCCGCGTGAGGCGATCTTGGAAGGCGAGGTGGTGGCGTACGACGCTGCCGCCGGTGAACTGCGGCCCTTCCAAGAGGTCATGTTCCGTCGCCGTAAGCACGGCATCGCTGAGGCGGCCCGCGACGTGCCGGTCGGATTGTTCTGCTTTGAATTGCTGTATGCCGACGGGGAGGACTTCACCGAGCTGCCCTACCTCGACCGTCGGGCGCGGCTTGCCGAAGCTGTCACATTGTCGGATCGGCTTCGCTTGACCACGGCGCTCGAGGTTGCGACGGAAACTGCGCTGGAGGCTGCGTTCGAGCAAGCGGTAGCGGACGGGTCCGAGGGCCTCGTTTGCAAATCGATCGCTCCGAATGCGATCTATCAAGCCGGCGCCCGCGGCTGGCTGTGGATCAAGCTCAAGCGCGATTACCGCACCGAGCTCGCGGACACGGTCGATCTTGTTGTTGTCGGCGCGTACGCCGGCCGCGGCCGACGGCGCGGCACGTACGGCGCGGTGCTGCTGGCGGCGTACGACCCAGAGACGGAGCTCTATCAAACGGTTGGTAAGTGTGGCACCGGGTTCTCCGATGCCGAGCTGGCTGCGCTGCCCGGGAGGCTGGCAGGCCATATCCGGACGGAGCGGCCCGCCCGGGTCGACTCTCGCGTTGCTGCCGATGTGTGGTTCGAGCCCAGTCAGGTGGTCGAGGTGCTGAGCGCCGAACTCACGGTGTCGCCCAACCACACCGCTGGCTGGGGCCAACTCAAGGAGGACGCCGGGCTGTCCATGCGGTTCCCCCGGTTCACTGGACGCTGGCGTGACGACAAGGAACCGCAGGACGCAACAACGACGCAGCAGCTGGTCGAGCTTTACCGTACGGCCCGCCGGGCGCCCGCCGATTAGTCGCCAGGCTGCTGTGTGTCAGGGTCCTGGCGACCGGTGGTTCACCGCCGAGCAGGCTCTGGCCACCGTGGACACTGCTGCCGAAACCGGTCATCTACCACCTCAAAATGGGTCAGTTGCGCGTTGCGAGTGACCGGTTTCGTCCAGTACTCAGCGGTCCACGTGATAAGCGGCAATGGCGACCTGCTGCGCTGTATTCAGCGTCGCAAATAGCCATGCGGTACGAAGGGTCGACCAGCCGGTCTCACTTACCAGGTCGATGGCAATCTGATTCCAGTGGCCGGGCGGCGTCACCGTAGCGGCACCGTCGGCCCAGTAGTCCGCAATCGGCTTCTGCCTTCGGTCAAGTTCTGCGAGACCTGGTAGACCTGATTCATCTCGGCCAAAAACTGCTTGCTCCCATATTCGGGCGGTGGACCGGGACGAAACTGCGAGCCCTTGTGGAGGTTCCAGGTCCGCCACGTGCCGGCAAGCGGCTCGAGCGGGAGATTGTTTGCGCTTGCGCAGCTGGAGCACCGACCAACATCAGTCCGAGCAGGACAGCAAGAACTAGGGTGACGCGCCTCATGATGTCTTGACCCCCGAGTGAGATGGCGACGTACGCCGGAGCCTAGCGGCCCCGCTCCTAATGTTGGAAGTGTCCCTGCCCGTCAGAAACCGAGAGCGCTTTGACCGGACTTCTCCAGTGCGCGCCAGGCCAGCAAGCCGGCTCCTCGACGGCCCGCGTCAGCGGCGAATTCTGCGCTCGAGATCCTCGGAGCCGGCCGCCAGGCAAGACCCGCTGCTACCGCCCGCCTGAGCGGCCCGAGCAGCGCCGGGCCGGAGGCCGCCATGCCACCTCCCAGGACGATCAGTTCCGGGTCCATGATCAACACGTAGTTCACCAGTGCCCGGCTCAGGGCAGTGATGGCATCGTGAAAGATTCCGGCGGCCACGGGGTCCCCGGCTGCAGCCCGGCTGATGACCTCTTTCGCGGGAACATCGCTGGTGCCGCTGGCGGCGGAATGTCGCCGAGAAATGGCCGCTGGGCTCGCGTAGGTCTCGGTGCATCCGCGTTGCCCGCAAGCGCACCATTCTCCATCCGGAAATACCGGCATATGACCAAGTTCCCCGGCCCTACCTGTGGCGCCGGCCAACACCTGTCCCTCTGTAATGACGGCCGCCGCGATGCCCGTGCCAAGGGCGACGAAGAGGACCTCCTGCAAGCCTCGAGCAGCACCCCACTCCAGCTCGGCCAGCCCGGCGGCACGTACGTCATGATCAAGGACCACCGGCAGTCCAGTCGCATCGGTCACGATCTGGCGTAGTGGCAGCTGGTTCCAGCCCAGGTTGGCGGCGTAGCCGGCGATCCCTTCTCGCGCATCCACCACGCCGGGCACGACAAGGCCGACAGCTCGCAGCTGCCCGGCCGCCGGTGTCTGCGCCCGGAGCTCGGTGATCGCCGAAATCGTTGCCGCGACAACTGCGTCCGGACCAAGCTGTCTAGGCGTTGGCCGCTCGCTGGGGCAGTAGTCACGACCAGCGGAATCGAAGAGCGCGGCCTTGATTGTGGTGCCGCCGACATCAACTCCGATGACAAGATCATCTAGACCGGCCTCCGCGCCATTGCCGCTATGCGGGGCGGTCATGTCAGGGAAGCAAGACCGAGCGTGTCAGGTGACGTGGCTCGTCCGGATTGAGTCCTTTGGTCTCCGCAAGTGCGACTGCAAGCCGCTGCGCCCTGATCAAATCCGCCATCGGGTCGAGACCACTGCTCTCTACATGCGCCTCGGTCGCCTGGAGATCATCAAGCAGCCCTGGCGGAGGGGGACCGAACACCCAGACCGTCGATGTTCGGCCGATGACGCTGATAGGACCATGGCGGAATTCCATCGCCGGATAGGACTCGGTCCAGGATTGTGAGGCCTCGCGCAACTTCAGCGCAGCCTCGTTGGCGATGCCGACCGACATACCGCTACCCAGGAAAGTGAACTGCGCGGATTCGAGAGCGCGCCGCGACAACGCGTCGGTCAGGGCGGATCGGCCCTGCCTCACAACGGCGCTGAGGTCTTCACCCAGCCAAGCCCGCCACAACGCCAGCGACGTGGTGGCGAAGCGGGTCTGAACGATTGACCTCTCGTCGGCAAAATCCAAGACCACATGATCATCCGCAGCTTCGACGACTGGTGTGCCGCGGTCGGCGGTGATCGCCACCGTACGCGGCTTGTGCCGCAGCCTCCCCAAGAGCCGCAGCACTTCGGTTGTGGTGCCGCTGCGGGTCAGAGCGACGACGGTGTGATACGAGCGGTTGATCGGAAACTCCGACGCCGGAAACGCATCGGTATCGCCTTGCCCTGACCATTCGCGAAGGTACGCAAAGCTCTGAGCCATGAAGAATGAGGTGCCGCATCCCACGACGGCCACCCGTTGACCAGGTTCGGGCAGGACACGCTGAACCTCTTCGGACAGACCGAGCTTCGCGGCCCGCTCCCACGCTGATGGCTGATCAGCGATCTCACCTGACACGTGCGCGGACGGGGGAGGCGAATCCCTCGACTCTGTTCCTGACACCTCGCCTCTTCCTTCTGCTGGTTCTCCGATTCTGTTATCAGCGTATTGTCCAGGGCCATGGCCAACACGACGCACCGAGGCTGAGGCCAGTGAGCAGTGCCGCCACTACCGTCATACATTCCGTCCGGTTGATCAGCTCGGGTCTCGACCGCGCCGACACCTTCGTGGCCTTCAGAGAAGGCGGCGTACTCGCCACGGGGACTGGCAGCGGCTGGCGTGAGCTAGCCGGAAACGACACCGAGATTCTCGACGGCAGTGGATACGTGCTGGCGCCGGGGCTGATCGATATTCATAACCACGGCGGTGCCGGCGCCTCGTACGGCGACGGCGCGGAGGCCATCCAGACCGCGACAAGACTGCACCGCCAGCATGGCACCACTCGTCAGCTGCTCTCTTTGGTGACGGCTTCGCCTGAGGTTCTGATCTCACAAATTGGCGTAGCAGTAGCGGAGACCCGGCGAGACCCCACCATCCTTGGGATTCATCTGGAAGGCCCATTCCTGGCCCGCGAGTATTGCGGGGCGCACGATCCGGAGCTGCTGCGCGACCCCGATCCTGACCTGGTTGAGCGATTGTTGGCAGTGGCCGAGGGCAAGCTGCGTCAGGTCACGATGGCGCCGGAGAGGACTCACTTCGCGGAGTCGGCAGAGATCTTGCAGGCGGCAGGTGTCGTGGTCGCGGCCGGTCATTCCGCGGCCACGTTTGAACAGGCCCGGGAGGCCATCGAAGCGGGGGCAACCCTGCTGACACATACTTTCAATGCGATGCCCGGCCTACATCATCGTGCGCCCGGTCCAGTACTTGCGTTTGTCGAGGATTCCCGGTGTTGGCTGGAAGTGGTCAATGACGGGGTCCATGTGCGACGAGAGCTGATCGGGATGCTCTGCCGCCTGGCTCCCGGACGCGTCGCCCTTGTCAGCGATGCAATGGCCGCCGCCGGCGCTGGCGACGGGAGATACCGGATCGGCAACTTGGACGTCGAGGTCACCAAGGGCGTCGCGCGGCTGACAAAAGGGCACTCCATCGCCGGCTCGACCCTCACCTTGGATCATGCTGTCGGCCGAGCCGTACAAAAGGTCGGCCTGACCCCTCTCGCAGCAATTGAAGCGGCCACGGTCGTCCCGGCTCAGATTTTGGGAGTAGCAGACCGGTTCGGTCGCCTGGAGCCGGGATACATCGCCGACGCTGTCCTCTTCGACGACGACTGGCAGGTGCGCGGTGTCTGGATTGATGGCCGGCCGGTAGTGGAGTGTGAGCAATAGCGATGGAAGTTGTCATTAGCACCACGGCCGAAGAGGCCGGGAAGTTAGCCGCCGACGCCATCGAGAATCTCTTGCAGCGCCGGCCGGAGGCCGTCCTAGGCGTGGCAACCGGATCAAGTCCCTTGATCATTTATGAGGAGCTCGGGCGCCGAGTCACACAAGGTTCGTTATCGCTGGCGAAGGCACGGGCGTTCATGCTCGATGAGTACGTCGGGCTGCCGGCAGACCACCCGGAGCGCTATCGGAACGTCATCCGCGAAGAGTTCATTGACAAGGTCGATATTGATCCTGAGCACGTGATGGGACCGGATGGGCTAGCGACGGACTTGCTGAGCGCATGTGAGGCCTATGAACGTGCCATAGCGGACGCCGGCGGCGTCGACCTACAGATTCTTGGAATCGGCACCGACGGGCATATCGCCTTCAACGAACCCGGCTCCTCACTTGCCTCCCGGACCCGGATCAAGACGCTGACCAGTCAGACCCGCAGAGATAACGCCCGCTTTTTCGACGGGAACCTGGAGGCTGTTCCGCAGCATTGCTTGACCCAAGGCATCGGCACCATCCTGGAAGCGCGCCACATCGTGCTCGTGGCATCGGGTCGCCGCAAGGCGGAGGCCGTGCACCAGCTCGTGGAAGGACCGGTATCAGCGATGTGGCCCGGCACGGCGCTGCAGTTACATCCGCACGTCACCGTGTTGCTGGACACTGCAGCGGCTTCACGTCTTCAGCTCGCCTCGTACTACATCGAGACCTATCAGGGCAAACCGAGCTGGCAGGGGTTTTAGCATGCTGGCGACCCTGCTGCCTGGGTTCGCGGGGACCGTATTACCTATCTGGTTGCGGGAGCGACTGCGGGCAGGTCTGGGAGGTGTCTGCCTGTACGCCCAAAACATCACCTCACCGGAACAGCTGCGAAGCCTCACTGATGCGGTCATGTCGGAGAACCCGTACGCGATCATCGCCGTGGATGAAGAAGGCGGTGACGTCACGCGGCTGTTCGCAGCGACGGGTGCGCCGTTCCCTGGCAACGCTGTGCTGGGACGGCTCGATGACCTGGACGCTACGCGTAGCACCGCGGCTGCGATCGGCTGGTCACTGCGTCAAGCGGGCTGCACGGTCAACTTCGCTCCCTGCGTCGACGTCAACTCCCGATCGGACAATCCCGTGATCGGCGTCCGCAGCTTTGGCAGCGATGCCGAGCAGGTGGCGCGGCAGGGGAGTGCTTGGGTGGCTGGGCTGCAATCGACCGGCGTCGCTGCCAGTGCCAAGCATTTCCCAGGCCACGGCGATACCACGCAGGATTCACACGTCTCGCTCCCGGTGGTCAACCGTTCCCTCGATGAGCTGCGCCGCCGTGAGCTGCTGCCGTTCATTGCGGCTATCGATGCGGGATGCCGGCTGATCATGACCTCCCACATCCTGCTGCCACACGTGGACCCACGTCACCCGGCAACCATGAGCCGAGTTGTCCTGCAGGATCTGCTTCGTGCAGAGCTGGACTTCTCCGGGGTAGTGGTCAGCGACGCTCTGGATATGGCGGGTGCATCGGGTTCGCTAGGGATGGCGGGCGCGGCGGTTGCCGCTTTGCGAGCCGGCTGTGACCTGCTTTGTCTGGGGACCGAGAACACTGATGGTCAGCTCGCCGAGATTGAGCAGGCAGTGAGCGGCGCCGTCGCCGACGGAACGCTTGCGTCCTCCAGGGTGTCTGAAGCCGAAGGCAGAGTGCGAGGGCTCGCAGAGGATCTTGAAGCCGCCCGCGCGGCAGCGGGACAGCCTCCGGCCCTCAGGCCGCGCTGGTCGCGGGCCGAGGCGGAGCTAGTTGACACATTCGATGTCCAACCTCGAGCCTCCGCCTGGCGGCTGCGGGCAGCGAGCCGCTACACCGTTGTCCGCCTCGAGGCGTATCCGAATATCGCCATTGGCGCGACGCCGTGGGGACCATTCGCCGCGGCTTCAGAAGCTGCTACTCCCTTAGCGCAATCAGCGTGGTTGATCTCTCCCGAACATACGGCGCTGCCGTCCGTTCAATCTGACCAACCGATCCTTGTCATCGGCCGCGATATCCATCGGCATTCCTTTGCCAGACAGGCTGTCGACCGACTGCGTTCTCAGAGTGCTGACGTGCTCGTCGTCGAGATGGGCTGGCCGTCAGATGATCGCCGATACGCCGACGTGGCCACATTCGGTGCATCGCTGCTGATGGGCCGCGCGCTGCTGAACTGGCTCGCGCCGGAACCTCCGCAGCTCTAGCGGTCAGTGGTGTTGGCCGTGCCGGCCGAGGGTCTCCACGGGGCTTGCCCCGGGGCGGACCCACTGCGGCGTGGGCCGACTGGTCGGGCCCCAGGTGGCGACGCCATCGGCGTCCGTGCGCCAATACCAGCATGAGTGGTTCCCCTCGGGCCAGCCCTCGGGGTTGTCCTCCCACGCCTCGCGGCGGCCGTAGGGCGTCATGTCGAGCAGTCCGAGGGTCGTGTCGGCCGGCTCGTTGCCCCGGCCCGTTGTGGAGTAGCTGAGGAACACGCGGTCACCGTCGCGCAGGAAACAGATAATGTGCCCCTCTTCTGCCATGAGTGGCGCCTCAACTCCCCGCACCGAGTACCAGGGCTGGGTGTAACCCATGAACTCCACATAGGAAGCCACCTCCTCCCACCGGCCCGAGGTCAGGACCGCGAACGAGACGCCGCGGGCGTTGAGGTAGACAGCGTCCTTCAGGTGCCAGAGGTTGAAGGTGCAGCCCTCGCACTGCCCCTGGTGCGGCGCGCCGTCGTACCACATGGAGTGGTAGACCATGAGCTCGTCGCGGCCCTGAAACAGATCCAGGAACGGGACCGGGCCATCAGGTCCGACGACCTCGACAGTCCCGTCGAGCTCCACCATCGGCAGCCGGCGGCGGGCCGCGGCGATGGTGTCGCCCTCACGGGTGTGGGCCTTCTCGCGGACCAGGAGCTCGTTACGGGCGGCCTGCCAGGTGGCCAGGTCAACGACGGGCGGGCGGGCGGGCAGCGCGGTGGTCTGGTCGTTCGGCGTGGTTGTCATGGTGTCCTCAATGATGTCTCGTGCCGGGCATCGTCATACTCCTACAACAGCTACCAGAACAGACTCGCGACCCGGCCGAAAGTCATCGTGGCACGGCTGAGGAGGAGCTTGCAGTGGGACTCGATGGACGTCTAATTGGCCCTAGCGCCCAACCCGGTCGACCTGGACCTGAATCGTACGGAAGAGATCCTCGTCAACGTCACGGCCGACATGCCGGAGAACTAGCACAGCAGCACCCACTAGCCCATCCGATACCGGAATGACCGCGTCTCCGGCTGCCGGAGGAACGAGTACAGCTTGCAGACTTGGCGGCGCAGCCAGCATGCCGCGGACCATGACGCTGCCGCCTACCACGACAGGTCCGGCCAAGTCGGGCACCCGTACCGCAGAAAGCAGGTCAGCGAGCGCCGCCGATGCGTCGATCAGAATCTGCTGAGCCACACGATCGTCGTGGGCCGCGAAGGCCAATGGCGCGAATTCCGCCAATGAGATTGGCGGCCGGGCGTACAAGGCGGAGACCAATTGTCGCAGCGCCTCCGCCCGTCCGTGGGCCGTTCCTGTGTCGGTTTGAATCCCCGTCGCTTCCAAAACGAGTCGAGCCAGCGCAGTGTCTTCCGCCCGTCCATCCAGCGAGGCGACGACTGCACGGGCCACGGCATGTCCGATCCAGAAGCCGCCGCCGGCGTCGCCCAGGAGCCAACCCTTACCGCCCGCCACCCGGTCCAACCGGCCGCCGCTGATTCTGGCGGCCACAGTCCCGGTACCCGCGATCAAGGCGTAGCCCTGCACAGCTGCAGTACCGGAATGGAAAATCCCCAATAGGTCGTGATCCAGGACGACTTCGCTGACACCCAGCGCAGCGAGCCGGCCGGCAACCTGCTCTCTGAATACGGTGGTCTTTTCGCCAGCCATCACAATCAGCGCCAACGTCGGTCGCGCCGAGTCAGGTATCTCAGCCAAGGCATGCTCGGCAGCAAAGCCAATGGCATCCACCGCCGCGCTAACGCCCGCCGCGGTCGGATTCCCGCCGCCGCCGCGGCCGTAGCCGTACGTCTGCCCCGATGCATCCAGCACGACGGCGCGCGTGCTGGTACCGCCGGCGTCCAAGGCGAGAAGGAAGGGTTTCAGTTCGGTCTCATCGGTTGCAGGGAAGAGAGCTAGACGCTAGCGTAATAGCGAATTTCAGAAAGTTTGGATCAGGCTGATAGTGATTCTCACCAAATGATTCTCACGCCGGGCCGGGCTGCCCGCACCAGGGAGCAGAACCCTGCAGTACGCGACCGCATTCGGTCCCTGCTGCCTGAAATGCCGTCAGCCGTAGCCCGTGTTGCCGGGTATCTACTCGAGCATCCCCAGGCGCCCCTCACCCTGTCTATCGGTGAGCTTGCAGAGCAAGCCGGAGCTTCGCCGGCGACCGTTACGCGCTTCTGCCGCACCATTGGATATCCCGGATATGTCGAGCTGCGCGTCGGCATCGCCACAGACGTCGGCCGCAGTGCCTCGATCGACTCCTGGACCTCCGAGATCGGAGGGGAGTTCGGACCGGACGACTCTCCGGAGGATCTGCTGCGCATGCTCATCGGCAGCCACACGAAGGCATTGCGAGAGGCGACCTCAGCCATCGACCTCGCCGTCATAACCGAGGTCGCCCGGCGGATCGCGGTGAGCTCGCACGTCGACATCTACGGCGTGGTTGGCAGCGCGATGCTGGCCGATGAGTTGCAAGGGCGGCTATATCGCGTCGGGATTCCGGCGTACGCCTGGTCGGAGGTCCACAGTGGCCTCACGAGTGCCGCCATCCAGGACGCCGACACGGTAGCGATCGGAATCTCGACGACCGGGCGGACCGACGAGACGATCGAGATGTTGTCCGAGGCGGGCCGTGCCGGCGCCTTCACGGTGGCGATCACAAACGACCCGGTGTCGCCGCTTGCCGAACTTGCCGATCGAAGCCTTGTGACGTCGATCTATGAGCAGTTCCGGCAACCCGATGACCTTTCGGCCAAGCATGGTCAGCTCCTGGTGCTCGACCTGCTCTACCTGCTCGTTGCCCAGGAGGATTTCGACCGGTCCAGCGCCAAGCTGGCCGCTTCCGCTGATGCCGTGTCCTCCCATCGCCGGCCGCGGCGTACACCGCCGCGAGTGGCGGCCGCCACGGCAGTTGCATTGGGCGCCGGGAGCCGCGCCGCGGTACGTGAGGAGGCCGACCTGTGACGAAGAGCGCCGTTGCCCCGGTGGTCAGCAACTTCGCGAACGAGGTGAGTCAGAGGCTCGATCGCCTGGCCGGTTTGGCCGCCAACGGTGGACTGGACGCCGCGATCGGCATCATGACCAGAGCGATCGAAGCCGGCGCGGTGATACAGGCGTTCGGAACGGGTCACTCGGAAGCCTTCGCAATGGAGATCGCGGGCCGGGCCGGCGGGCTCATACCGACGAACAAGATTGCCCTTCGTGACCTCGTACTGCGGGGCAGCCTGCCCGTGGAGTCACTCAGCGGGTCCAGCCTGGAACGCAATCCCGACATCGTTGCCGACCTGTGGGACATCTCGCCCATCCAGCCGGGTGACGTCTTCATCATCGCCTCCAATTCAGGCGTCAACGGCTCGATAGTTGGCCTGGCGCTACTCGCGAAAGAGAAGGGCCATGACGTCATCGCCGTGACATCACTGCAGCACACCGCCGAGGTACGCCCGAAACATTCCAGCGGCCTGCGACTCTCGGAGGTTGCCGATGTGGTGATCGATAACTTGGCACCGTACGGGGATGCGACTCTTGCTCTGCCAGAAGGCGTCGCCGTTGGCTCTGTCTCATCCATCACGAGCGCATTCATCGCTCAGTTGCTGACCATCGGTGTCGCGGAGCGAATGAGGGCCGACAGTCACGAGCCGCCGCTCTACCTGTCGGCAAACATTCCTGGCGGAGATGAGCACAACCATGCGCTGGAGAAGAAGTACGAGGGCCGGATCCGGCGCGGCACCTGACGGCGGACCGTAGACGTACGCCACGCTCGTACTGGACAAGAACACATCGGAATATTCGTAACAACACATTCACCGAACTAATCAGGGATCAATCGGAAGGAACATCAGATGGACATCACCTCCAGGCCGCTCGGACGACGCGACTTCCTCCGCGGCTCACTCGCGGCAGCGGCCTTAGCCGCCACTGGGTCGCTCGCGGCTTGCGCCACGTCGGGCACGGGCACCACCTCGCAGAGCTCGGCGCCAGCAGGCCAGGTCAGCGACACCAATCCCTTCGGAGTCAAGTCGCCCTCGACAGTTGACGCAGTGATCTTCAAGGGTGGATACGGCATCGACTACGCGGAGTTCGCCGCCAAGCAGGTTGAGGCAAAGCAGTCCGGCGTAACGGTGAAGGTGACACCCACCACCAAGGTCGCCCAGACCTTGCAGCCGCGCTTCGTGGCGGGCAACCCGCCGGACGTGGTCGACAACAGCGGTGCCGGCCTGATCGGAATCACGACGATCCGGGACCAGCTGGCCGAACTGACCGACGTCATCGAGGCCAAGAACTATGAGGGCACGGTGATCAAGGACACGCTCTACCAGGGCGTCACCGAGCCAGGCACGTTCGACGGCAAGTTCATTGTGCTGAACTACGCCCTCACCGTCTATGCCATCTGGTATTCGGCCTCGCTCTTCGAGCAGAACGGCTGGACCGTTCCCAAGACGTACGACGAAATGCTGGCCCTCGGCGAGAAGGCCAAGGCCAAAGGCAAGTATTTGCTCGGCTGGGGCAAGGAGGCGGCGACTTATTACCAGACGATGGCAATCGGTTCGGCCATCAAGGAGGGCGGCGACGAAGTACGAGTGGCGCTGGACAATCTCAAGCCTGGATGCTGGTCGCTTCCGCCAATCCAAGACGTGTTCAACGGATTGAAGAAGATCATCGATGCCGGCTATATGAAGCCGGGCGGGTCGGGGACTGTCTTCACTGCCGCCCAGGCCCAGTGGAGCGACGCCGAGGACTTCATCCTCTATCCGTCGGGCAGCTGGATCGAGAACGAGATGAAGGACCAGACCAAGTCGGGCTTCAAGATGACCGGCGCGCCTGAGCCCACCGTGACGAGTAACTCCAAGCTGCCGTGGGAGGCGCTGCACTCGGCTGCTGGCGAAGGTTACATCGTCCCGTCGCAGGGCAAGAATGTTGCCGGCGGCAAGGAATTCCTGCGCGCGATGCTCTCGAAGGATGCCGCGGTGAACTTCGCCAAGACCAAGCTATCCTCCACGATCGTCAAGGGCACGGTGCCCGCAGACGGCTTCGGGTCGACGGCACTGCAATCCCAGATCAAGATGCTCGACGCGGCAGGGTCGAACATCTTCTCGTGGACCGTCCTGAATCCAGCCGACCTTTATGGCATGAACACCGATCAGCTCGTGGTCTGGAACAGCTTCCTCTCGGGCGACTCCGACGTGGCCAAGCTCACCAAGGGTCTGCAGGACATCACCGACAAGGTCGCTAAGGATCCCTCGATCAAGAAGGTGCAAGTGTCGTGACCGTTACCGCCAGCGGGGGGCTGACGACCCCGGTCAGCGCGCCATCCAGCGGTCTGCGGCGGATCGGCTCCGCCCGCTGGCGCCGGCGTAACCTTACGTTTGACAAGATCAGCTTCTTTCTTGTCTTCTTGGTCATTCCCGTCGCGTTCTACCTCGGCTTCGTGGTATCCCCGTTTGTCCAGGCGGCCTACTTCTCGTTGACCGACTGGACGGGCTTCACACCCACGATGAACTTCATCGGATTCTCCAACTACGTGAAGCTGTTCACCGATAGCACCTTCTTGCAAGCCATGGGCAACAACATTCTCATGGCGGTAGTGGTCCCGATCGTGACGCTTGGCTTGGCGATGTTCTTCGCCACCCTCGTCACGGTCGGGGGCTCGGCCCGCGGCAACATCCGAGGCTTGCGCAACTCAAGCTTCTACCGCGTAATCTCGTTCTTCCCCTACGTCATCCCCGCCATCGTGATCGGGCTGATCTGGTCCCAGATCTATGACCCCAGCGCCGGACTGCTCAACGGCATCCTGACCCGCCTCGGCCTGGACCAGTTCGCCTCATTTGCCTGGTTGGGTGACCCGCGTACCGCACGGTGGTGTGTGATGTTCGTGATCATCTGGGGTCTGGTCGGCTTCTACATGGTGTTGTTCATCGCGGCAATCAAGGGCGTCCCCGCCGAGGTTTTCGAGGCAGCCCGGATCGATGGCGCCGGACGTTTTCGGACGGCCGTGTCGATCACCATCCCGCTGATTCGGGAAAATGTGCAGACAGCGTTCATCTACATAGGGATCCTGGCGCTTGATGCATTCGTCTACATGGCCGCTCTGGAACCGGGTGGCGGGCCCAACAACACAACACTTGTCATGGCGCAGGAGCTCTTCACCACCGCATTCACGAAAGGCCAGTTCGGCTACGCCTGCGCGATGGGTGTGGTGCTTGCGCTGATCACGCTGGCGTACGCCGGCCTGATATTTGCCGTGAACAGAATCTTCGGTGGAAAGAGCGAGGTCGGCGAATGACTCAGATATCCCAAGTGGGCGCCGCGCCCGTACCGTCAGGGGAACGAACGCCATTTGAGCCCGCCGAGGCCGGCGCCGGCGGAGGGACAGCTGGCGACAAAGCGGTGACTGGCTTCTCCCATGGGGTCTTGATCATCTGGTCAGTACTGGTCATCCTGCCGTTGATCTGGGTCCTCATGTCGTCGTTCAAGACCAGCTCCGAGATCTTCGCCTCGCCGTTCTCACTTCCGTCGCACTGGAGCTTCATCAACTACGTCAATGCCTGGACCACGGCGGGCATTGGAAGCTTCTTCTTTAATTCGGTGATCGTCGTGGTCTGCGCGCTGATCCTCACCATGTTGTTCGGTTCGATGTCGGCATACGTACTTGCTCGGTTCACCTTCCCCGGCAACCGGGTGCTGTACTACCTCATGCTCGCCGGGCTCACCTTCCCGATCTTCCTGGCGATCGTGCCACTGTTCTTCGTGCTGCGAGGGATAGGTCTGCTCAACACGTTGCCGGGGTTGATCTTGACCTATACCGCATTCGCGTTCCCGTTCACCGTGTTCTTCCTCCATGCGTTCTTCCGGTCACTGTCAAAGTCGATCGCGGAGGCTGCCGCAGTGGATGGAGCGGGGGAGTGGCGCACCTTCTTCCAGATCATGCTGCCGATGGCAAAGCCTGGTCTCGCTACCGTCGCGATCTTGAACTTTGTGGGCTTGTGGAACCAGTTCCTGCTACCGATCGCACTGAACACCAACCCCGATAACTACGTCCTTACCCAGGCCATGGCGTCTTTCGCGTCCCAGGCTGGTTACTCGGTCGACTTCGGGGCGCTGTTTGCGGCCGTCGTGATCACCGTGGTGCCGGTGCTGATCATTTATTTGATCTTCCAGCGGCAACTACAGGGATCGGTGTCGCAGGGCGTTAGCAAGTGAGCCAGTGATCATGCGGGTGACCGGCCGTCGGATTGCTGCGCCGTCGGCGTAGAGCCGCCTGTGTCAGTCCTGCTGTTCGCTGGCGGGCGGACTGGTTATCAGGTGCCGCGCGTGGAGCTCTGACTCGAGCGAGTTAGGTTGGACGGCCAGTTGACCGAATATCTCGAGCGGCACGCAGAGCGCGAGGAGGAAGATCAGGGGCACCGTCCAGCCACCGGTCACTTCGGATAGAACGCCCATAGCGAACGGTCCGATTGCAGCGAGGAGGTAACCGACGCTTTGCGAGAACCCGGCCAGGGCTGCTGTTCCGGCAGGGGTCTGTCCCCGCATTCCGGTCAGGGCGAGGAAGGCTGGGAAGGCGCTGAGGCTGACTGCAAGCAGGATGGCCCACAGACCAGCCAACGTCGTGGGGGCGATGATGAGCCCGAGGTAGCCCATCAGTCCGCAGCTAGGGATTAGGGCGATGAGCCACTGGGGTCGCTGAGTGGTGGCGATGTGATGCGGCACCCAGAAGGCCAATGGGAGACCAAGCCCGGTGGTGATTGTCAGCATCAGCCCAGCGCGAGCAGGGGCGAGGCCGGCGTCGATGTAGATCGTCGGCAGCCATCCGAAGATCGCGTAGGCCTGGATCGACTGGATGCCGAAGAACAACGCGATGATCCAGCCGACGCGGGTACGAGCTACATGACTTATGCGGATCACTGGTTTGGTGCTGGATCCAGTGGGGCGCGGCTGGGTGGCGAGGCGTACCCATGGGACCGCTGCGATCAGTGCGGTGATGATCCAGATTCCGAGCGACCACCGCCAGCTGCCGGTGAGGATGGCGAGAGGGACGGCGATCAGGCTGGACAGCGCCACTCCAGTACCGAGCGCGAGGGAATAGATGCCCGTCACGCGGCCGATCCGATCGGGAAAGTGACGCCTCACCAGCGAAGGGAGCAATACATTGCCTGTCGCCATGCCCATCAGGGCGACAACCGTTGCCACGAAGAACACCACAGGTAGCGGGACGAGCACCCGGACAGCCTGACCAATTGCGATGGCCAGCAGGGACACAAGGGCCGCGCGATGCAGCCCTAGCCGAGCCACGATGGCTGGCGCGAGGACACCGATCACCGCGAAGCACAGTGGTGGCAGTGTGGTGAGCACGCCGGCCAACAAGCCACCGAAACCAAGATCAGCGCGGATCTCCGGAAGCACTGGAGCGATCGCCAGCGCGGGCGGGCGGAGATTGAGCGCAAGGGCTGCAATGGCGATCAGAACAAGGACCCGTCCTGCCCATGGGGCGAGCGGAGTCAATTGGGTCAGCCCTTGATGCCAGTTTCAGCGACGCCCTGTACGAGGTAGCGCTGCAGGAACACGAACACCAACACCAGTGGCGCGATGGAAACCGCGGCAGCGAGAAACAGCTCGTGCAGGTTGATCGTTTGGGCGGTGAGGAAGGTGCTCAACGCGACCTGGACGGTCCACATCGACGCGTCCTGACCGATGATCAGCGGCCACAGGAACGCGTTCCAGCTGGCGATGAAGGTGATCACCGCGATCGCCGCGAAGAACGCGCCCGAGTTCGGCACCACGACTCGCCAGAATGCCCCGAAGTACCCCAATCCGTCGACCCGTGCCGCCTCCTCGAGGCTGCGCGGGAAGTTGAGGAAGTACTGCCGGAACAGGAAGGTGGTGAAGCCGCTAAAGAGCACCGGCACGATGATCCCTTGGTAGGTGTCCACCCAGCGCAGCTGAGAGACGATGATGAACGACGGAATGAACGTCACCGCCGGCGGGATCATCAAGGTCACCAGGGTGGCGTAGAAGATCGGCGTCGCCCAACGATAGGGGATTCGCGCCAGGCCGTATCCGGCCATCGAGCAGATCAAGAGAATTCCGGCGGTCTGCAGTACGGCGATGATCGCGGAGTTCGCCAGGGACTGCAGGATGTTCACGCTCGGGTCGGTGAACAGCTCGGCGAAGTTCTCCCAGTGCAGCTGCTCGGGGAAGAGCCTCCAGCCGGGCGCGGTGATGTCGGTGTCCTTGGAGAGCGCATTGCGCAGGATCAAATAGAACGGCAGCAGGAACAGCACCGCCGAGATGATCAACGCGAGGTAGCGCAGCACGCTAGCCACGACGCTGCCCAAAGTGACGCGCCGCCGACGGCGCCGTACCGCCCCTTGCTGCTCCCGCGGCACCGTCGCGGTCACGGCTGACGTTGGGGCGCTCATTCGGCTCTCCCGAAACCGAAGATCCGGCCCTGCGCGAGGGTAACGATCATGATCAACAGTGCCAAAATGACCGCCCCGGCGGTGCCGTGGCCGAAGTCCTGGTTGAACTGTGCGGTGTAGTACAAGTACACCAACGGCGGTCGGGCGAACGAGGAGTTGCCGACCAGGTTGAAGAACTCATCGAACGCCTGGTAGGCATTGATCAAGAGCAGCAGCAGGACCGCCACGGAGGTCGCACGCAGCTGCGGGAAGGTGATGTAGCGAAAGGTCTGCCAGGCATTCCGGGCGCCGTCTACCGCCGCCGCCTCGTACAGCTCCGGAGAGATCCGCTGCAGCCCAGCCAGGAACAAGATCATGTAGAAGCCGATCTGCAGCCACAGCCGGACCGTCACGATCACCAGCCAATACCAGGGTGGACTGGTGGTAGCCAGCCAGGCGATGTTGTCCACGCCGAACCAGCTCAAAACCGTATTGGCCAGTCCGAACCGTACGCCGTTGAAGATCGACAGCTTCCACACCAGCGATGCCACCACGTAAGAGCAGGCGGTCGGCAGGAAGTACACCGACCGGAAAAAGGCCCGCATAATCCTGACCTGGTTGAGCAGCAGCGCCAGTCCCAAGGACAGCACGAACGTCAACGGCACGATGAATGCGGCGAAGATCGTGAACGTGATGAGGCTGTCCAGAAACGGGCCGGGTCGCAGCAGGTCGATGTAGTTCTGCAGCCCGACCCAGTCGCCAGGTGTCACAGTGTTCTGGGCCCGCGAGAAGCTGAGGATCACCGACCAGGCGATCGGCACATAGACGAAGATCACCAGGCCGACAACGAACGGCCCGACGAAGAGCCAAAAGGCACTCGTGACGCCGGAGATCCGGCCCCTACCGCGCTGTGCCGGCGGGGCCATGTCCGCAGCCGGCGCCGCGAGGGTCGGTGCGGACATGTCAGCCGAACAGCCGGTTCAGTTCCGCATTGACCGCTTTCTCTGCGTTGGCAAGGTTGGAGTCGATGTCACCGCCCTTTCGCACGATGGCGGTGGCCGCGTCGGCGTAGGCATTGTTCATCTTCGGTGTCCAGGCCGGGTTATTGGCAACGGCGTCATCGTTGAAGATTTTCAAGGCGTCGGCCGCAGGGCCTGATTGCAACTTTGATGCCTGGGCAGCTAGCGACTTTCGCGGCGGAATGTGGAAGCCGTAGCTGAGATTGAAGTCCTCTTGGTCTTTGGTGTTATCGATCCAGAGCCACTTGATGTACGCCTTCGCGGCGTCGACGTTCGCCGACTTGGCGCTGACCATGGCGCCCCAGCCGCCCAGGAATGTCGACGGCTTGCCTACCGAGGCGCTGAAGGCCGGCCAGGCCACGACGCCGAAATCATCACCGATTGTCTTCTGGATACCGGGCATTGCCCATAGGCCGCACCATTGCATAGCCGCCAAGCCCTGGGTGAACGAGGAGGGATCCCACCAGTCCGTGGGGGCACCGAGCAAGATCGACTTGGACAAGAACAGCTCGCGCATCTTCGCGAATGACTCCTTGACCTCAGGCGTGGTGAAGCCTGGCTTATTATCCGCGGTCAGATAGTCGCCGCCTACTGTCCAAAGGATCGGTCCCAAGAGAGAACCACCGCCGAACGACGGAGTCACGCCCGCGTCGTTGCCGATGAACAAGCCCTTTTGATCTTTGGTATTGAGCGCCTTGGAGGCCGAGATCAGATCGTCGATGCTGGCCGGTGGCATGACGCCGGCCTTGTCGAGGATGCTCTTGCGGTAGTAGAGCACGCCCATGTCGTCCACCATCTTGACCTGGTAGATCTTGCCGTCCACGGTCGAGGATTTAAGATCAGCCTCGGTGTAGTCGCTCTTGACGTCGCCAATGATGTCGTCCAGAGCCACTACCTGACCACTCTTCACCTGGTCGATGTTGAGCTGACTCTCGAATACGTCAGGTCCGGAGGTCGACACCAGACCAGCGTTGAGCTTGGAGGTGTAGTCACCCGGCGTCCATTGCACCTTCACTGTGGCGTCCGGGTACTCCTTGGCGTAGCGCATCACCGCCTGCTGAGTGCCGGCCTCCCCGTACTGGTGGTACCAGACATTCAGCGCCGGCTTGGGTCCGCTGGCTCCGCCAGAAGCTTGGCCGCCGCCCTGGTCGCCAGAGAGCCCTGTGCTGCCGCCACCGCAGGCGGCCAACAGTCGGCTGGCGCCGACAGCAGCGGCTCCCAGCCCCAGGCCACGCAAGAACCGACGGCGATCGATGCGCTGTCCAGTCATGCATTCACTCCCTTGTGAACGAAAGGTTGTTTCGATTCAAATCAACGTACGGCTAAGAAGTTGTGCGCGGAAAGGCGGCGCGACGCTTACGTTGCGAAACCGTTAGGGCAAAAACGATCTGGCGGGTTACTTGACTGAGGTCGAGTGGGCGTCAGGTCGATCTGGACCGCCCCTTGACGCGCAGCTTGGCACCGACGTCAGGCAGTTCGACAAAAGTCTGCCCGGGCGCCATCTTGAGCGGACTGCCGTCCTTGAGAGTGAATTCGAACGGCACTTGTACTTTTCCCTTGCGCCAGGTGCCGGTGACATAGCGGCCGCGGTTGAAGTAGTAGAACTTGCCATGCGTTTTGATGATGTCCTGCAGCGGCTCGTCATGACCGCCACCGCGAAAGATCTTGCCGTATTGCTGCTTGGCCTTGATCACGAGCACATTGTCAGTCGACACACGAGTGCCGTCGGCCAGCACGTGCGGACCCCACGGCATGCTGCGGAGATACTTCTTCTCCTTGTCATACGCGTAGCCCATGAAATAGCTGTCGCCCTTGTAGGGAATCTTGATTGAGCGGCCGCGTTTGCCCTGACGGGTGCTGACCTCCTCGCGAGTTGTGGCAAAGGGGAAGTAAGGCTGTGGTGGCCCCGCACGAAAACGTTTCGTCTGCTGGGCGAGCACAGCCGGATGACAGATGACGGCCTTGTCGTAGTAGGTGGCGCCGTTGAGGGTGTACACCCGCGACTGATCGATGCCGTACGAGCCGCTGCGCAGGGTGTTCATATACGACAGCAGGCCTTCGACGTAGGCGTGATAGCGCTTGACGTAGTTGACTACCCAGGGCGCGGCGCCGGTATTGCCGATCAGTGCGTGAATCGGGCTGAGCAGCGGGATGTCCACCGGGCGAATGGAGCGCACTGGCGCTACGTCGTCGGCCATCCGGGAGTGGAAGACAGGAACCAGGCGGGTGCCGCTGTAGCCTGACGCATCTTTGTAGCCCTCGAGTTCGACGAAGACAATGTCGGCTTTGTCGATGCCGCGCTGCGGATGCTCACGGCGATTGTCGGGCACCTTGACCGCAACCGCGGCGCGACGCGCCTTGCCCTCCTTCTTCAGCAGCCTGCCGGTGAGCGGCCAGCGTGGACGCGTGTCGATGGATGGAGACGGGCTAGGCGTCGCAGTGGGCAGCGAAGTCGGAGTCGCTGGCGTTGTGGAGGGGACACTCAGCTGAGGGGACCGTTTTGAACAGGCGGCAAGCCCGAGACCGACGACGCCCAACATAACCGCGCGCCGGCTGATCTGCGCCATATGAAGTCTCCGTCCCGCCGCTGCGGCGTGCTGTGCGGGAAGGCAGCTTCATCGTAGGGGCGCACCGGATGGTTCACAGTCAATTCTGATGCGAAGAGCAAGGAGGAGCGCCGCGCCGTGGCCGCATCATGAATTTGTCATAATGTCACTTATCGGACAACTGGCATCAGGAATTGTCGACAGAGTGCAACGAAACACCGGCGGAGACGCAACCTGTCGACAGTTGTGCTGTCCAGGCCGGCGACCTGTTGTTAGAGGGTCGGTCCCACGTACGCCGCAAGGTGCTCGCCGGTGAGGGTGGATCGTTCGGCAACCAACGCTGCTGGTGTGCCCTCGAAGACAATCCGGCCACCATCGTGGCCGGCGCCGGGGCCGAGATCGATGATCCAGTCGGCGTGTGCCATGACGGCCTGGTGATGCTCGATGATGATGACCGACTTGCCAGAGTCGACGAGCCGGTCGACCAGGCCGAGCAATTGCTCAACATCGGCAAGGTGGAGCCCGCTGGTCGGCTCGTCGAGGACATAGATGTCGCCCTTCTCAGCCATCTGGGCGGCGAGCTTGAGGCGTTGCCGCTCACCGCCGGACAGCGTGGTGAGCGGCTGGCCGAGGCTGATATAGCCCAGTCCGACGTCAGCCAGCCGGTCGAGAATCTTGTGCGCGGCCGGCGTTCGCGCCTCACCAGCATCGAAGAACTCTTCGGCTTCGGTCACTGACATCGCAAGCACTTCAGCGATGTTCCGCCCGCCCAGTGTGTACTCCAGTACCGCCGCTTGGAACCGCTTTCCCTCGCACTCCTCACAGATCGATTCGACGGTGGCCATGACGCCCAGCTCGGTATAGACGACGCCGGCACCGTTGCAGGTCGGGCAGGCGCCCTCCGAATTGGCACTGAACAGCGCCGGCTTCACGCCGTTAGCTTTTGCGAACGCCTTACGGATCGGCTCGAGCAGGCCGGTGTACGTCGCCGGGTTGCTCCGCCGCGAACCTCGAATCGCGCCCTGGTCGATCACCACCACGCCGTCGCGGCCGGCGACCGATCCGTCGATCAGCGAGCTCTTGCCGGATCCGGCGACGCCGGTGAGCACGCAGAGAACACCGAGCGGGATGTCAACATCCACGTCTTGGAGGTTGTGCGTTGAGGCGCCGCGAACCTCAAGCGTGCCGGATGACGTACGCACCGACTCCTTCAAGACGGCGCGGTCGTCGAGATGGCGACCGGTGATGGTGTCACTTTCCCGCAACCCGTCCACGGTGCCTTCGAAGCAGACGGTGCCGCCCTCCGTGCCGGCACCTGGGCCGATATCGACAACATGGTCCCCAATCGCGATCATCTCGGGCTTGTGCTCCACGACGAGCACGGTGTTGCCCTTGTCCCGCAGCTGCTGCAGCAGGTCGTTCATCCGCTGGATGTCATGGGGGTGCAGGCCGATCGAAGGCTCGTCGAAGACGTAGGTGACGTCGGTCAGCGAGGAGCCAAGGTGGCGAATCATTCTGGTGCGTTGCGCCTCGCCACCCGACAGCGTGCCCGATGGCCGGTCGAGTGAGAGGTAGCCCAAGCCAATCTCAGCGAACGAATCGAGAAGATGTTGCAGGCCGGTCAGCAGCGGGGCCACCGAGGGCTCGTCGAGGCCCCGGACCCAGTCGGCCAAGTCGCTGATCTGCATTGCGCAGACGTCGGCGATGTTCTTCCCTTTGATCTTCGACGACCGGGCCTCCTTACTCAGTCGGGTGCCGTCGCACTCCGGACAGGTCGTGAACGTCACCGCTCGCTCGACGAAGGCGCGGATATGCGGCTGCAGCGCATCGACGTCCTTGGATAGGAACGACTTCTGCATCCTTGGGATCAGGCCCTCGTACGTCAGATTGATCCCGTCGACCTTGATCTTGGTCGGCTTCTTGTAGAGCAGGTCGTGCAGCTCCTTCTTCGTGTACTTGCCGATCGGCTTGTCGGGGTTGAAGAAGCCGCAACCACGGAAGATACGGCCGTACCAACCGTCCATGCTGTAGCCCGGGATGGTGAGTGCGCCCTGGTTGAGCGACAGGCTGTCGTCGTACAGCGCGGTTAAGTCGAAGTCGGTGACCGAGCCCATGCCCTCGCAGCGCGGGCACATGCCACCGTGGTATACGGCGTTGCGCACAACGAGCCGTTCGCCGGTGTCGGAGGTCATCGACCCGCTGGCGGTTCGCCTCGGGACATTGAACGAGAAGGCGGTGGGAGGACCGATGTTGGGCTGCCCGAGCCTGCTGAACAGGATCCGCAGCAACGCGTTGGCGTCAGTGGCGGTGCCGACCGTCGAACGTGGGTTGGCACCCATCCGCTCCTGGTCGACGATGATCGCCGTTGTCAGCCCGTCCAGCAGATCGACTTCTGGCCGAGCCAACGTCGGCATGAACCCCTGCACGAAGGCGCTGTAGGTCTCGTTGATCAGTCGCTGCGATTCCGCGGCAATCGTGTCGAATACCAGCGAGCTCTTGCCAGAGCCTGAGATGCCGGTGAACACCGTCAGCCGGCGCTTCGGAATCTCGACGCTGAGGTCCTTGAGGTTGTTCACGCGTGCGCCTTGCACGCGGATCAGATCATGGCTGTCGGCAATGTGCTGCGCAGGCGACTGCGGGTCCGTCCTGGTGGTCATGATCATGGCCTCCTGACCACCGTTCGGCCCAGCGCGTGCCGCCCCAGTGGCAAGCTCACGTCTTTAGCTCACCGCCTTCTTCACAAACGCGGCGATCTTCGCCTCGTCGGCGGCCGTCAACTTCGTGAGCGCGAAAGAGGTCGGCCACATGGTGCCTTCATCGAGGTTGGCGTCGTCGTTGAAGCCGAACGTCGCGTACCTGGATTTGAACTTCTGCGCGGGCTGGAAGTAACACACGACCTTGCCGTTCTTGGCGTACGCGGGCATCCCGTACCAGGTCTTCGGCGACAGGGCTGGCGCGCTGGCCTTGATGATCTCGTGGAGCCGCGTGGCCATGGCGCGATCAGATTCTTCCATCTCATCGATCTTCGCGAGGACGTCGGCCTCCCCGTCCGCCTTCTTCTTGTCCGACCGCGTCTCGGCCTTCAGCTCCTGCGTGCGCTCCTTCATCGCGGCTCGTTCCTCGTCGGTCAAGCCCGTGAACGTCTTGTCGGCAGCAGCGGTGCTCTGGCCGGACTTCTTGGTGCTCTTCTTTGTCGATCGCCTCTCAGCCATTGTGTAGCGCCTCCTCACGCCGGCTGAGTCCCAACTGCTGAACCTCCTGGACGCGGATCATGTTGCCCGCCGGATCACGGAACGCAGCGTCTCGTACGCCGTACGGCTGCTCGGTCGGTTCCTGGACGACCTCGGTGCCGCTAGCCTCCAGCCGCTCGAAGACGTCGTCGAGGTCGGGCGTGGCGAGGTTGACCCCGAAGTAGCTGCCCTTGGCCATCAGCTCGAGGATGGTGCGGCGCTCGTCGTCGGTAATGCCGGGGATGGCCGGCGGGTGCAGCACGATCGACGTATCCGGCTGGTCCACGGGTCCGACCGTGATCCAGCGCATTCCCTGGTACCCGACGTCGTTACGAACCTCGAAGCCGAGGGTGTCGCGGTAGAACGCCAGGGAGGCGTCCGGATCGGTGTGCGGCAGGAAGCTCGCGTGAATGGTGATGTTCATGACCGTCACGCTAGCTGGGGCTGGGAGACCGGCGCTTCTCGATTCCTGATCGGTCTGGTCACCTGTTTCGCGACGCACGGCGCCATTCCCGCCGTCGCACGCGCCTGCTGGCGCCGATAAACGCTGGGCGGCACACCGACCAGCTCTGTAAAGCGAGTGCTGAAGGTGCCCAATGAGGAGCAACCCACTGTGAAACAGATTTCGGTGACGCTGAGGTCGCCACGGCGAAGCAGCGCCATCGCGCGCTCGATCCGCCGGGTCATGAGATAGCCGTACGGCGACTCGCGGTAGGCGAGCCGGAACTGGCGGCTGAGGTGCCCCGCGGACATGTTCACGCCTCGGGCGAGCGCCTCCACGTCCAGCGGCTGCGCATACTCCCGGTCGATCCGGTCGCGAACGCGGCGCAACCGCGCAAGGTCGCGCAAGTGCTGCTCGTCGGCGGCTGTGCTGGCCACCTGGGAATCCTGCCACGCGCGGCCTGAGATGCGCTACTGATCTAGGGCGCCAGCCTGCCCGTAGGTGTGAAGGCTGACAGATCGGCCATGACGCCGAAATGATCACTTGCCCAGATATCGTTAACGGGCCGATCAAAGATCATCTGGCAGGACCTGATGTCCAGCGTTGGCCCGTGGTCGTTACAGCGTACAAAGATGTAGTCGATACGCCGCCCCGGCTCGAGTTCCCACTCGCCACCCTCCGCGGTCGCGGTCAGCGTGTTCTCGGTCGTGAAGGTGTGTCCGGTTTCGCATGCGTGTCGCGTAGCCCAGGCGTCGCGGTAGCAGACACTGCCACCGTTGAGGGATTGTGTGCCCGTCCAGTAACGAATGCTGGAGGCGTTCGGGTGAGCATTCAGATCGCCCGCGACGATCACGTGTGACGGCTGCGCGGCGACGTGTTGTTCGAGATAGTCAGCGATGACGGTAGCCTGGCGCTCCCGATCTGCCTCCCGTGTCAGCTCGAATGCCGTTGCGTGATTGACGAGGAGGACGGGCCCGATTGGCTGCGGTATGTCGATCTTGGCAACGAGGCTCGAGCTGAGAAATCCAGCCGTCCGATCAGCCATGGGCACCTTGATCTCATGATCGGCAACGATCGGCCACCTGCTGGCGATGGAATCCCCTTGCCCATCGGCCAGCCGGACAGTGTGATGAAGAAAGTGATATCCCTCGCCGAGAACGTCGGCGGCCTGATCGTAGTCGGACATCTTGATCACTTCCTGCAACGACACGAGGTCGGGCTTCAGCTCGGCAAACCCCAACCGGGCTACGTTTCGCCGGGCAGCCCAGTCGGCCCGCATGCCGAACAGGTTCAGCGTCGCAACGCGTAGCCTTCCGTTAGCACCGCCGCTGACATCGGTCATCGTCTGATCGTTGCATTCGGTCGATCAGCTCGCCGCTGACCAGTCCAGTGCAAGATTGGCTGCCATCCTCGACAGCACATCAATTGAACTAGCCCCTCTCCCCCGCAAGTTGATCTTGGCCATCGAAGGTATTTCTCTTAGTTGATCTTGGAATGAATCACGATATTGGGGTCAGTAACGGGCCATTCGGGCCCAGAAGAAGCAGTAGACGCCGAAGCAGGCAAGGCCGATTGCCATGATCGTTAACAGCACAGCCCCGAAGGGCTGGCCACGAATCGTGGAGAGCGCTGCGTCCATCCCGCGCGCCTTATGCGGGTCGTAGCTAATCGCTGCCCACACGAACAACGCGCCGATAATGTTGAGCGCTATGCCCTTGGCGCAGTAGCCGATGGTACCGAGCCGCCGAACTGAAGCAGGCGCGCCCCGATCGAGGTCTTCTTTGAAGTTTTGTTTCAGGCCCTTGACAATCTGGCCAATCCCGACCCCCATCACCGCCGCACCGATGCCGGCAACAAGCACCTGCCCGAAAGGAACAGACATCAGCTTGGCGCTGAGCGTCTCCTGACCTTTACCGTTACCCCCCGATGCCGACCCGATGGCGACGCCTATCGCCAGAATGCCGAGAGCGAGGTAGACGACCGCTCGCCCGGCCGACATGAGCCGACGGCGCAATCTGCTGTCCCGGCTTGACTGGTCGCGACCGATGGTGGCCTCGACCACCTGCCAGAGAGTCAGCGTGAAGAGTCCGATAGCCATGATCCAGAGCAGCACGCCACCCAGCGGCTGCCTTCCGAGCTGGCTCAATGCGCCTTCGCTAGAGGCATCACCTCTTTTGAAGAACACAAGCTGCATGGCGATCCAGGCCAATAGCAGATGCAGCACGCCGTAGCTAATGAGCCCGACTCCGATCAGGGCGTGATAGGAGCGGCTGCGTCTGACCTCTGCGATCTCGGTCCGGGTTCCAGCCACATCAATGACATACCCAGCGGAAGCATGATGACGCTCCAATGCGCCATGGGACCACCGCAGCTAGGCGGACGCCTTCTTGGCCGCCTTGACTGACTTCTTGGTCTCACGCACCTTCTGCAGCGAGGCGTCGTCAACGATGTCGGCGACCGAGCGGAAGGTGCCCGGCTCACCGTAGTAGCCAGCCGCGGTCTGCCAGCCGTGTGGGGTGATACCGCGCTGCTTGCCGAGTACGGCGGTGAAAATTGCTGCCTTATCGGCGCCGAAGCCTGGCAGCCGGGCCAACTTGGCTTTGAGCTCATCGCCGGACCGGACGTCCTTCCAGATGTTCGCAGCCTCGCTGTCGTATTCCTCAGTCAGTGCCTGGCACACTTGTCGGATCCGCTTCGCCATCGCGGCAGGAAACCGGTGGATCGCCGGTCGCTCGGAGCACAACCCGACGAACTCGTCTTCGCTCATGGCGGCGATCTTGGCAACGTCGAGCCGGCCGCCGCCCATTCGTTGCGCGATCACCAGCGGACCGCTGAAGGCCTTCTCCATCGGCACCTGTTGGTCGAGCACCATGCCAATCAGCAGTGCGTTGTCATCATCGGTCAGAAGTTGATCGGCTTCGGGATCACCGGTGAGCCGAAGCGGAGCGTTGCCCATGTCAGTCATTCTGCCGGAGCGACCGTCGGCGGGGTGCTGGCAGTCTCGACTACTCGAACATCACGTACTCGGGACGCGGCTTCAGGCCTAGCACCTCCTTCGGCGTCATGAGCCGACCGCCGTGGCGCCGATCCTCGGTGAAGAAGAGCTTGAAACCTGCGTGCACGAATTTTGGTGTGCTCTTATTGACCACTCGATAGGTGTTCTTCTTGGGTCCGGGATGTCCGAGCCCGTCCACCGACTTGATCGCGACTACCCCGGCGTGATCTTTCAGTCCAGACTCTTTACGGACCACGCTGCCGGCGACCTGGTGGTAAACCATCACTTTTTCGGGAAGGTGATATTGCTTCACCAGACCGGACAAATATCGGGCCACCTGATCCAGCTCGGCACCGGTGGTGTGTCCGTAAACCCCACCAGGTCGTTGACCCCGATCCATCGCCCACTCAGGGTCTAGGGCAACGCCGACGTCGGGTTCCTTGAGCCATTTCTGGAAAGCCTTGGCTTCGGGGAGGAATTCCGACCGGCCAGGTTGGAGATTAAGTAACATGACGGCCCGATGTTTGCGGGCCGCCTTGTGGTACTTGGCGATTTGGGCGTCGCTGAGGCGTACGCGGTATTTACCATCCCGACCCGGGCTGCCCTGGACGATGGTCGCGATCACCTCGACGACGGGCAGGATCTCTCGGCCGTCGGCGTACGGTTTGGCTCTGCGTTCGATCTCGGCAACCCGCTGGTCCAGCGGGCCGGTGCCGAGCCTGCCGAGAGTCGATGCCCCAGTCACGCCGGCGTAACCGACCAGCCGATAGTGCGGAAAGATCTCACGACCGCCGCGCGGCAGTAGGGCCTGCCGCGACGGACCGGCGTTGGGCTTTGCGGTGCGCGATTGCCCAGTACTGGGAGTCTTCGCTGGACTTGATGCCGCCGCTGGGCTGGCCGATTCCACCGCTGGTGGCCCCATCGGATTCTGCCCCAATCCACATGCCGCGCAGATCAGTATGACCAGTAAGGGTGCCGTGGCGAGCCGGACGGTGGTCACGGTTGTCACTCCTCTCCCGGCATATCGATGAGGGGCAAGGGCTGGGCGTACTGAGTCGTGACTGGAGTTCGAACCTATCCAAAGCAAGGGCCGCCAGGCTACCCTTCTGCGTCAGGAGGTTGGCGATGCGAATCTACGAACTGCTCCGCAGCAAAGGCTTCGATGTCATCACCGTCCGGCCGACGACGACAGTGTCTGAAGCCCTCGCGCTGCTCAAGGAGTACAACCTCGGGGCCGTCGTGGTATCCACCGACGGAAAGGAAATCTCAGGGATCATGACCGAGCGCGACGTGGTACGCCGGCTCTGTGATGGTCCAGATTTTCTCGATTCACCGGTCTCAGAGGTGATGACAAGTGAGGTGCTCACCTGTCGACCGAATGAGTCTGTTCAGTCACTGATGAACACCATGACGGAGCAACGCATCCGTCACCTGCCAGTTGTTGACGACTTCGGCCGACTGTCAGGCCTGGTCAGCATCGGCGACGTGGTCAAGTCACACATCTCTCAGATCGAGTTCGAGCGTAATCAGCTGGAGGGCTACGTCACTCACAGCTAGGACCCGATCACCTCGGGGTTGGGCATCGGTGCCAGCCGATGGTGCGACGCGCCGTACGGCCGCAAACGCGGCTCCTCGAGACATCACATGTTGATCATGTGGCCGCTGATGCCATGGGCGACTTCTTTGAGAGCCTCGGACAGTGTCGGGTGGGCATGCACGTTGCGCGCCACCTCTTCGGCGGTGAGATCCCACAGCTGCGCCAAAGTCAGCTCGGGCAACAGCTCGGTGACATCCGGTCCGATCATGTGAAGACCAAGGATCTCGCCGTACTTGGCATCGGCAACGAGCTTGACGAAGCCCGCTGTCTCGCCCAGCCCGTGTGCCTTGCCGTTGGCGCTGAAGGGGAATTTGGCGGTCTTGACGTCGTAGCCCTTGTCCTTGGCCTGCTGCTCGGAATATCCGAAGGAACCGATCTGCGGCTGGCAGTAGGTCGCCCGCGGAATCATGTCGTAGTTCAGCGGCATGGTCTCCGCACCCGCGATGGTCTCCGCCGCGACGACTCCCTGCGCCTCGGCCGTATGCGCCAGCAGCAATTTGCCGGTGCAGTCACCGATGGCGTAGATGTGCGGCACGTTGGTGCGCATGTAGTCGTCGATCTCGATCGCGCCACGATCTGTGACGGCAACGCCAGTGTTTTCCAATCCGTAGCCCTCGCTACGCGGCGCGAACCCGATCGCCTGCAGCACCTTGTCGGCCTCCAGAGTCCGGCTCTCACCGCCTTTTGTCGGAGAGACCCTGACCCTGACCTTCTCGCCCGAATCGTCGATCTGGTCAACCTTGGTGCCGGCCAGCACAGTGACACCGAGCTTCTTGTAGGCCTTGGCGAGCTCGGCGGAGACCTCCGGCTCCTCCAGCGGCACGATGCGATCAAGGAATTCCACCAGCGTGACCTGTACGCCATAGTTCGCCATGACGTAAGCGAACTCGACGCCGATCGCGCCAGCCCCGGCAATAATGATCGACTCTGGAAGGCTGTCGGTCATGATCTGCTCTTCGTAGGTGACCACACGGTCACTCAGCGAGGTCCCGGGAAGCAAGCGCGTTGTCGCTCCCGCCGCGATGATCACATTGTCGAAGGTGACGGTCTCGGTGCCATTCGGCCCCTCGACGCTCAGTGTGTGATCGTCGGTGAAAGTGCCCCAGCCGTCGATCTCGGTGACCTTGTTCTTCTTCATCAAGTAGTGCACGCCCTTGGCCATCCGATCGGCCGCAGTGCGGCTGCGCTTCCAGGCCGCGCCGAAATCAAAAGTGACGTCGCCGCTGATTCCGAAGACCTCAGCCTCGTGGTTGAAGATATGGGCAATCTCGGCGTTCCGCAGCAGCGACTTCGTCGGAATGCAGCCGACGTTGTTGCAGACACCACCCCAGTACTTCAGCTCGATGATCGCAGTCTTCAGGCCAAGCTGTCCGGCACGGACGGCCGCAACATAACCGCCTGGTCCGGCGCCAAGCACGACAACCTCAAAGTGCGCGGTCATGAGATCGCGCAGACTTCACAACGGTGCTCGGCACGCTGGCGCAAAGTAATCATGGCCCAACTTTAGGATTGCCCCTTGGGAGGCGGCCAGTGGGCCTGCTATGGTCGTGGCCCGTCACCGAACGATTATTTTCGGCGGCCGATGTATCTCAATTGCCCATCAACTCGGTGAGTTGACCAAAAAGTATCTCATATATGAGTTATCGTGCGCGGGTGACTGCCAATGACTGAGACGTATCTCGACCGGATCGGCGGCTTGATTCGTGATGCCCGGAAGCACCGCGGCCTCACGCAAACCCAGCTTGCCGACGTGTTGGGCACCAGTCAAAGTGCGGTGCACCGCATCGAAGCCGGGAATCAGAACCTGAGCCTGGAGATGGTGAACCGCATCGCCGAGGCTCTCGATTCTCCGCTGATCTCCGTCGGTAGTGGGCCGCAACACCTGCGCGTCCAGGGTGGGGCGAATCTGAACGGTGAGATCGCGGTGCGCTCCTCCAAGAACGCGTCGGTTGCATTGTTGTGCGCAAGCCTGCTCAATCGGGGCCGTACGGTCCTTCGCGGCATTGCCAAGATCGAAGAAGTCAATCGGATCGTCGAGGTTCTCACCAGCATCGGAGTTCGGGCGACCTGGTCTGTCGACGGAAATGATCTTGAGCTGATACGGCCGGCCGAACTTTCCCTGGACGAGATGGATCTGGGGTCGGCACGCCGGACTCGCTCGGTGATCATGTTCCTCGGCCCGCTGCTGCACTCCTATACCAACTTCAAGCTCCCGTACGCCGGAGGGTGCGATATCGGCAGGCGCACCATCGAGCCGCATCTGCAGGTGCTCCGGCGATTTGGATTACATGTGTACCCGACTGATGGCTTCTACCACTGCACTGTTGACGAATCGGTAGAGCCGTCCCGGCCCATCACTCTGACCGAACGCGGCGACACTGTTACTGAGAATGCGTTGCTTGCCGCCGCGCTGGCGCCCGGGGTCACGGTGCTGCGCAACGCCAGCCCGAACTACATGGTTCAAGACCTCTGCATCTTCCTGACCCACCTCGGCGTGGAGATCGATGGCATCGGGACGACCACACTGCGCATCCATGGGGTTGAGAGCATTAACACCGATGTGGAGTTTGCGCCGTCGGAGGATCCCATCGAGGCGATGAGCCTGATGACTGCCGCGATAGTGACACAATCGCATCTGACGATCGAGCGGGCGCCTATCGAGTTCCTCGAGATCGAGTTAGCGATCTTGGAAGAGATGGGCTTGGACTATGCCCTCAGCCCGGAGTACCTGGCTGTCAATGGCCATACCCGGCTCGTGGATCTCAGCGTCCGGCCCTCAGCGCTGCGCTCCCCCATCGACAAGATCCATCCCATGCCGTTCCCGGGGCTGAACATCGACAACCTGCCGTTCTTTGCGGTGATCGCAGCCACCGCTCAGGGCAAGACGATCATCCATGACTGGGTCTATGAGAACCGGGCGATCTATCTCACCGAACTGAACCGGCTCGGTGCCCGGGTACAGCTGCTGGATCCCCATCGGGTCATCGTGGAAGGTCCGACCCGGTGGCGTGGTCAGCAGGTGGTGTGTCCTCCGGCGCTGCGGCCCGCGGTTTGCATCCTGCTCGGCATGCTGGCCGCTCGCGGTGAGTCGCAGTTGCGCGATGTCTACGTCATCAACCGCGGTTATGAAGATCTGGCCAACAGGTTGAATGCGCTCGGTGCGAACATCGAGGTCTTCCGCGACTGAGCCGCCGGTTCTCCTTATGGCGAAAGTGGTCGCAGGCGACACGGCTGCGTCGATTCACGTGTGTGACCTCTGACCAACTTCGCAAGAAAGGTGACTATCGCACTCGTACGGGTTCGAAGGTATGACGGGGATGGATGAGCTCGTCTTGAGCTGCGATCAAGGCCAGCTCGGCACGATCCAGACGCGCAGTGATTTCCAGCAGCCCATAGACGACAGCAGCGGTCTGGCTGAGAGCCGCTGAGAGCTCGGGTGTCTGCAGCATCCTGGCCAGGAAGATCGCGGCTGTGACGTCACCGCTGCCGGTGAAGGTGCGCGACAGCCGCGGGGTGGACACCAGCCATGCGCCCTCGGCGTCCACCGCGACCATCTCGATTTCACCGGGCGGGCCGTCTCGGCGTACGACGCTGGTGATCAGCACAACCTCGGGTCCAAGGCTGCGCGCGGCGTCAGCGGCCTTCAACACGTCCGCCATCGTCGAGACTGAAAGTCCGGTCAGCGCGGTCAGCTCGAACTGGTTGGGAGTGATGATCTGTGCGGCAGGTACCACGTGTTGCCGCATGAAGTCTGCAATTCCAGGCCGGACGTAGCTGCCTCGGTCTTGATCGCCGAGCACAGGATCACAGCAATAGATCGCCGCCGCGTTGCGCTGTTTCACCAGTGCCACTGTGTCCAAGATCATCGCGCCGATGTCTTCGCCGCCCTGGTAGCCCGACAGCACCGCATCGACTTGACCAAGTACCCCGCGCTCGTCAAGCCCGCGCACCACATCGCTGAGATCTGAGGCGTTCAACAGCGGTCCCCGCCAGGATTCGTAACCGGTGTGGTTGGAGAAGTGGACCGTGATCACCGGCCAGACCTCCACGCCCATCCGCATCATCGGAAAGGTGACGGCACTATTGCCGACATGCCCGTACGCCACCGATGACTGAATCGACAAGATGGTAGTCACCAGCGTCATTCTGGACCCGGATAGACGGGTATAGGGGCTTGAGCAGCGCTTTTTGGCGGTCCATTTTAGAGTGGTTGCCATGTCCCCCGGCGTCGACGACGACAACGCTCCCGACGCTGACCTACCTACCGTAACTTTGCCGCGAGCAGGCGACATTCCTCATCGAGCCGGGCGCCATCGGGACGATGACCATGAGCATCATCATCACCACATTCTCATCGAGCCTGAAGAGGATCGTTGGCGCTGGCGGCGCAAGATCAGGCAGAACCCCGGTCGGCTGATCGTCTACCGCATGGCCGTCGGCATCGTAGGCCTTTTTCTGATCGCTCTCGGACTCGTCAGTGGCCCACTTCCAGGGCCCGGCGGCATTCCACTGGTGTTACTCGGGCTCGCCGTTTGGTCCACTGAGTTCGAATGGGCCCAGCAGGTGATGCAGTGGTTCAAGCGGGAATTGCAGCGCTACCGTACCTGGCCGGCAGCCACCAAAGGCGCCTTCTGGGTGGTCTTCTTCGCATGCTGCGGGCTCTTCGGATACGTCTACCTGCTTGCGCTGGGCATCCCTCGCTGGCTGCCGGGATCTGTCGACATGCTGCTGCAGCGCCTGCCAGGGCTCTGAGCAGCTCAGGCACAGGCAGCGCGCTCCGACCACAGGCACAATGAAGCCCATGAGGGCCGCTGACTATGCGTTCTTCGACGTGCCCTTCACGGCTTTCGCGCATCGCGGCGGTGCGAGGTACGAACCCAATCTCCATCGAGAGAACAGCCTGCATGCGTTCAAGGAGGCGGTCGCACTCGGCTACCGCTACCTGGAGACCGACGTGCATGCCACCCGCGATGGCGTCCTGCTCGCCTTCCATGATGGGCTGCTCGACCGGGTGACCGATCGCAGCGGCGCGATAGCCGACTTGAGTTACGCGGAGACTTCCGAGGCAAGAATCCACGGGATCGATCCGATTCCGAGGTTCGCGGATCTGTTGACTGAATTCCCGGGAGCTCGATTCAACGTCGACGCGAAATCGCCGACCGCAGTGGCGTGCCTGGTTTCGACCATCGAAGAGTACGGGGCGTACGACCGAGTCTGTGTCAGCTCGTTTGGAGTACGACGCCTCTACGAGCTGCGTCGTCGTCTCGGCTGGCGGGTACCGTCCGCGGCAAGCGCATTGGGAGTCGCTGCCAATCGGTTCGCGCCGTGGCTGACCTGGGCGCTGAACACCTCGGCTCCCGTGCTGCAGATACCGATGTCACTTCCGATACAAGGCCGTCGGCTCACCGTCTTGACACCGGCACTTATCGAGGCAGTTCATCGAGCCGGCAAGAAGGTGCAGATCTGGACCGTCGACGACTCCGAAACCATGGAAAGACTTCTCGACACCGGTGTCGACGGGATCTTCACCGATCGCATAGATACTTTGAAAGAGGTCCTTGTCAAGCGTGGTCTCTGGTTTGAGGGATAGACGGGACACTATGGCGGACAGCGACCGAGTGAAAGGCGCCGAGGAGCTTCGAGCTCAAGACCCTCATCCAACGCTCAGCGTCGGCACTCGGATCAAACGCCGCATGGTGTTGGCCTGGGCGTTATGGGACTGGGGATCTTCGGCGTACAGCGCTGTCATTACATCGTTTGTCTTCGGCCCCTACATCGTTCGCGGCGTTGTCGGAGACGCCCAGCCAGCCGGTCTGACTGCCAATACGTGGCTGGGCATCGCCAATGCGGCGGCCGGTTTCTTGGTCGCGGCCATCGCTCCCGTCACTGGCCAGCGAGCCGATGCGAGCGGTCATCGCAAGCGCAGCCTCGCGATCTGGAGCGGGCTGGTCATTGCAGTGATGCTGGGCATGTTCAGCGTCAAGAACGATCCCAGTTATCTCTGGATTGGGCTGGTGCTGCTGGCGGCTGGCGCAGTCTTTCAAGAATTCGCCGTCGTCTCCTATAACGCCATGCTGTCGCAGGTCTCGACGCCGGAAACCATCGGGCGCGTGTCGGGCTTCGGCTGGGCCATGGGTTATTTCGGCGGCATCTTCTTACTGTTGGCCTGTTACGTCGGATTCATCGCTCCGGAGATTGGCTGGTTCGGAGTGAGCTCGGCTGGTGGTCTGAACATTCGCGCGGTAGCAGTCTTCTCGGCAGTCTGGTTCGCCGTTTTCGCGATTCCCGTACTGCTGGCCGTCCCGGAAAAACCGCCCGGTTCCAAGCGCCGTCGGGTGAATTTCTTCGCCTCCTACCGGCTACTCATCAGTGATATCAAGTCCTTGTTTCGGCGAGACCGGAACGCGGTGTATTTCCTTATCGCCTCAGCGTTGTATCGAGATGGATTGGCGGCCATCTTTTCGTTCGGTGCCATTTTGGCCATCAGTGTCTACGGGCTAGCCCAGTCATCGATACTGATCTTCGGCATCGCCGCCAATGTGGTTGCCGCGCTCGGAGCACTCGGTATGGGGGTCATCGAAGACCGGATCGGGCCGAAGAAAGTGATCATGATTTCGCTGATCGGGCTGATCACGACTGCGACGATCCTGCTCTTTGGCCACGGCGCCACGATGTTCTGGATCTTTGGCCTGATCTTGACGCTTTGGGTAGGACCCGCGCAATCGAGCTCCCGCGCGTTCCTGGCACGGGTAGCACCGCTCGGACGAGAGGGCGAGATGTTTGGCCTGTACGCCACGACGGGCCGGGCAGCCTCCTTCCTGGCCCCCGGACTTTTCGCTCTCTTCTCAGGATTGTTCTCAGACCGCGTCGGTATCGTGGGCATCGTTCTGGTACTGCTGGCAGGCACGCTGGCGCTAGCTGGCGTGAAGTCACCACCAAACCAGCAGGTCGAGGTCTCCGAATAGCGTGCGTAGTAGACCAGCAGGTATGGAAATTACGGAACATATCGGCTCGGCCGGGAGTTGAACCTTTCGGGTTGGACGAACGTCAGGAATTACACGGAGGTTGCGCGCATGGCTGATCGTTCATTGAAAGGCACTGGTCTCGGGGCCAAAAGCTTCGAGGACGAGGCCGGTGTCGAATTCGCTGCTAGGCAAGAAGTCGGCTACGACTGCCCGCGCGAGCACCACTTCACCCTGGTATTTGCCGCTGAGGCAGATATCCCGTCGGTGTGGGAGTGCCCGCGATGCGGGGCCGAATCACTGCGGTCCGACGGTGAGCGGCCTGAGCTGAAGGAAGAAAAGCCGACGCGTACCCATTGGGACATGCTTCGCGAGCGGCGCTCCATCGCCGAGCTCGAGGAGCTGCTGGCCGAGCGGCTGAACCAGTTGCGTGCTGGCGAGTTGGGCTCGACGGCGTTGTCCCGAAGCGCGCGACCCAAGAAGAGCGCCTAGCCAGCGGCCTATCGCAGACAAACCACGGCCGCCCTCTCGTCTGGCGCTGCTGTACCCCCGAGCAGCGGCGCAGACTCGAGAGGGCGGCCCCTTTTGATTGCTCCGCTCGCTTGCGCTCGCTGTGTCCAATTGCTCGCTCCGCTCGCTGCGATGTTCGCCGGGGAGCCGCCGTCTTCATCGAACCCGACGAAACGCACTGTGCCGGAGAATCAGCTCTGTCCGCGACGCCGTTTCGTCGGCTTCGCCTGCAGATCGGCGGCGCGAACATCGCGTACGCGGATCCCGCCTTGGAGCGCGCCGACTTGTATGAATCCTGCGGGATCTCGCTGGGCTTGGCCTAGCGTCTCGTAGCAGCGGCCAGCGTCGCTGCGCTACACGGCGAGGCCACCCCGGTGCTAGCCGAAGACATCACCACCGTGCTCGGCGTGCTCGATGAGCGGCGCGCCAATCTCACCACGCAGCGGACACGGCTGATCAACCAGTTGCACGCGGTGTTTAGAGATGTGTTGCCTGGTGGGGCTCCTCAACGCCTCACCGCCGCGATCGCCTCTGCGCTGCTGGCCGCTACCCGGCCGGTGGGGCCGGATAGCGGCCCCACCGGCCCGTGGGGCCGGTCGAGGTGGCCCGCAAGCAACTCGCCCGTGACCTCGTGGCAGAGATCCGTGACGCAGACCGGCGGCTCAAGCAGCTGACCGCTCAGATAGCCCAAACGGACGCGACAACCGGCAGCCGCTTGATGGAGGTTGATGGTGTCGGCTCATCGGTTCTCGGCCTTCGCGGTCCTGGAAGTGGTGGGGGTGGTGTCGGCGCGGTACTCGACCGCGTCCTGTGTCAGGCTCATGTACGCCTCCTCGAGGCCGGCGCGGCGCGGGGACAGCTCGTGCAGCAGCGGCCCGTTTCTGAAGGCGACCTCGCCGACGTGCTCCGCGGTGGTCCCGCTGACCTCGAGCATCCCGGCCTCGGGCGAGGTGACGGTCGCACCGTCGGTGGCCAGAGCGGCGGCCAGCTCACCGGCGCGCGGGGAGCGCACCCGCACAGCGCCGCCGGCGACGGCGTCGATGACCTGCTGGACCGGGCCGGCGGCGATGATGCGACCGCGGCCGATCACCAGGAGATGGTCGGCGGTCTGGGACATCTCGCTCAT
>JBJMIR010000098.1:0-105961 GCA_045806785.1 Propionibacteriaceae bacterium
TATCCAGCGCTCGAGCGCCGAGTCACCGGGAAGCTCCTCGAGAACCGCCCGGTCCGTGGCCGCGATATCCGCCGGATCGCCCGAGAGCGCAACCCAGCGGAACGGTCCCTTGCCCTCGCAGAAGAGCGGACGGATATATGCCGGCACGAAGCCGGGGAAGGCGAAGGCGCGCCCATACCCGGCCTTTCGCGCCTCGTCGCGGATGGAGTTGCCGTAGTCGAAGACCTCGGCGCCCGCGTCCTGGAACTCAACCATGGCTTGAACGTGGCGCGCCATACTGGCTCGCGCCCGGTCGGTGAACTCCTCCGGCTTTTGCTCGGCATAGCTGGCCCAGCCCTCAACGCTGATCCCCTCCGGAAGGTACGACAGCGGGTCATGGGCACTGGTCTGGTCGGTCACCACGTCGATCGGTACGCCGCGACGCAGCAGCTCAGGAAAGATCTCAGCGCAGTTGCCGACAACACCAATGGACGTTGGCCGCCGCTCATCCTTGGCAGCCAGTGCGCGGGATACCGCCTCATCAAGATCATCGGCGATCTCGTCGAGGTAGCGATGATCAACTCGGCGCTGCAGCCGCGATCGGTCGACGTCGATGATGAGGCAGATACCATCGTTCAACGTCACGGCCAAGGGCTGGGCACCGCCCATGCCGCCACACCCACCGGTAAGGGTCAAGGTGCCAGCAAGGGTGCCGCCGAAGCGTTTCTCCGCAACCGCCGCAAACGTCTCATATGTGCCCTGCACAATGCCCTGGGTGCCGATGTAGATCCACGACCCAGCGGTCATCTGGCCGTACATGGTCAACCCGAGCTTCTCCAGTCGCCGGAATTCCGGCCAGGTAGCCCAGTCCGGAACCAGGTTGGAGTTGGCCAAGATCACCCGGGGTGCCCACTCATGGGTTCGCATAACACCAACCGGACGGCCGGACTGGACCAGCATGGTCTCATCGGCTGCCAAGGTCCTCAGCGTCTGCACCATGGCATCGAAGGCGCGCCAGTCCCGGGCCGCGCGGCCGGTTCCGCCGTACACGACAAGATCATCGGGACGTTCCGCGTTCTCGGGATCGAGATTGTTCATCAACATTCGCAGCGGAGCCTCGGCTGCCCAGGAGCGGGCGGTGAGTGTGGTGCCGCGAGCTGCGCGTACCGGTCGGGCGCCTTCCATTCTTTTGGCCTCCTTTGTTGGAGCTGCTCGCGCAATGCCGACGCTGGCAGCTCGGTGGTTGTTGATCAATTGAGAGGGCCGGCCACCGACTCGGCGGCTGCCACTACGGCACCGGTCCTGATCAACTCAACAGCTAGCTCGATCTCGGGTGCCAGCCAGCGGTCTGAACCTGGTGCCGGTGCACCGGCAGTGCGCAGCGCCGCGATGACCGCGGCGGTGGTGGGTGCTGGTTGCAACGGCAGGCGCAACTCGATGCCGCGAGCCGCTGTCAGCAGCTCGATGGCCAGCACTCGAGTAAGGCCATCGATACCGCGGCGCAGCTTGCGCGCCGCTGACCAGCCCATGGAAACGTGATCTTCTTGCATCGCGGAGCTGGGAATCGAATCGACCGAAGCCGGCACTGCAAGGCGCTTGAGGTCAGAGACGATGGCGGCCTGTGTATAGTGCGCGATCATGTGACCGGAGTCGACTCCAGGATCAGCCGCCAGGAAGGCGTTCAGGCCGCTATTGCGGGCCCGGTCCAGAAATCGGTCGGTACGCCGCTCGGAGATGCTGGCCAGGTCTGCTACCGCTATGGCAAGGAAGTCCAGTACATAGCCAAGTGGTGCGCCGTGAAAGTTGCCGTTCGACTCAACGCGGCCGTCGAGGGTGATCACCGGATTGTCGATGGCCGATGCCAGCTCGATCAGCGCGACCCGCTCCGCATGATCAATGGTGTCCCGAACGGCTCCTGCTACTTGGGGCGCACAGCGCAGTGAATACGCGTCCTGGACCCGCGTACAGGCCTCGGTACGGTGGCTCTCCCGAATCTCGCTCCCGGCCATGATCATGCGCAGATTACGTGCCGAAGCGGCCTGACCTGGATGCGGCCGTAGGGCATTCAAATCATCGGCGAAGACATCGTCGGTGCCGAGAAGTCCTTCAACGCTCATCGCTGCAGTGATATCAGCGACCTTCAGCAGCTGCCGCAGATCGCTGATCGCGAGCACCAGCATGCCGAGCATGCCGTCAGTACCGTTGATCAAGGCAAGGCCCTCTTTCTCGGCCAGCGTGATCGGAGTGATCCCAGCCGCAGCGAAGGCATCCCGCGTCGGCATCAGGGTGCCGGTGGAATCTCGGACCATACCCTCACCCATCAAGGCCAGCGCACAGTGGGCAAGTGGAGCCAGGTCGCCGGAGCAGCCCAGACTGCCGTACTCGTACACGACGGGCGTGAGGCCGGCGTTGAGCATCGATGCGTAGCATCGCAGGGTCTCTTCTCGAATGCCGGTACGGCCGGTGGCGAGAGTGGAGATTCGCAGCAACATCAAGGCTCGCACCACCTCGCGCTCTACCTCAGGTCCGGAACCGGCGGCATGAGAGCGAACCAAGCTGCGTTGCAGCTGGCCCCGGAGATCGACCGGAATATGACGTGTTGCCAGCGCCCCGAAGCCAGTCGAGACACCGTAATGCGCCTCTTGATCATCGGCTAGCGCCTCGATGATCTCCCGCGATTTGCCGACCTCGGCCCAGGCCTCATTCGCGATGTCGATCTTCGCGTTGTGCCGCGCCACTGTTTCTAGCTGATCGAAGGTGACAGGACCGATCCCGACTGTGACGCTGCGCTGTTCCATGAATCCATTGGACCGCGACTTGATCGGGGAGCACCAGTGGGCGACTCAGCTGACTAACCGGCGCGGTCAGAATTCGTGCGTGGTTGCTCCACGTAGGTTGACCACGCGAGTGTTGGTCATCTCGTTGAGACGGGTCACTACCAGCGTCCGGCCCCTGTCGCTGAGCAGCTCATCGTGGATCGGGAAGCCTTCGAGCGCACCGACGGCTCGTACGAAGTCGATGGTTTCCTTCATTGCCGCCCAGGGTCCGTACGCCGGAACGGCCAGGATGTCGATGTCGCCAGGAACCGTATCGAGCGCGTCTCCCGGATGGAACAGTGTCGGTTGACCCTCGGACCGCAGCACATAACCCACATTGCCGATCCGCGGGATGTCGCGGTGGATGATCGCGTGCTGCCCGCCTACGGCAGTGATCAGCACGTCACCGATGGCGATCTGGTCGTCGGGCGGCAGCGCGCTGGCGTTTTCACCCAGAGAGGGCAGGTCACCGGCGTTGATCAAGTCGAGAATCGACGGCTCGACGAAGACCGCAGCGGATGGGTTGGCGCGCAACAACGTGGGCAGCTTCTCGGGATCCATATGATCTGGATGCTGGTGCGTGACTAGCACCGCGTCGAGATCTGTCAGGAAATGCCAGCTGTCTGAGACGTTCCCAGGATCGATGAGAATGCGCGCGTCGTCGGTCTCAGCCAGTACCGCCGCGTGGCCCAAGTGGGTGATCCGCATTGCACCACCGTAGGGGGCGCGGCTGAGCTGCGTGCTGAGGGGTGATGTCGCTATCCGGCGAGCAGCTTGCCGACGAGCTGGCCGGCCGACTCGCAGTCGTCCGTCGTTACGTCGAGGTGCGTGACGGCTCTCAGCATGAACGGCCCGAGAGCGGAGAGCTGAACGCCACGCTCCGCCGCTGCTGCGGCGATGGGCGCGGCGGGAAGCACGCCAGTGTCGATCACAATGACATTCGTCTCTACGGTATCGGGATCGACGGCGGTCGGCAGATGGCTCGCCACCGCCTCAGCGAAGATCCGTGCTGCTGCGTGATCATCGGCAAGGCGCTGCAGATGGTGATCAAGTGCGTATAGGCAGGCAGCCGCGAGCACTCCGGCCTGACGCCAGCCCCCGCCGAGCCGCTTCCGGACAACCCGGGCGCGCGCGATGTTCTCCGCCGTGCTGACCAGCACCGAGCCGACGGGAGCACCCAGTCCCTTGGAGAAGCACACGCTGACGGTATCGAAAAGGCCGCCATACCTCTCGAGTCCGACCCCGGTCGCCATGTGCGCATTCCATAACCGGGCGCCGTCGAGGTGATAGCCGATGCCGTGATCGCGGCACAACTGAGCTATCGCCGCCAGCTCCTCGAACGGCTGGATCGTCCCGCCACCGAAGTTGTGGGTGTTTTCCACGGCGACCGCCGCCGTAGAGACCAGGTACGGCCCGGCGGACGGCGAAATGATCTTCGCGACTTGCGCGATGTCCACCTTTCCGCGAGTCGACGGAAAGGTCCGCATAGTTACGCCGTGGACCGCTGCATGGCCACCCATCTCGGCCCGCGCGATGTGAGCCTGTACGTCACAGACAACTTCCTGGCCGGGCTTCACCAGCAGCCCTATCCCAAGCAGGTTGCACATGGATCCGCTGACGCAATACAGGCCCGCCTCGTGGCCGAGCAGCCTCGCCACACGATGCTCGAGCTGATTGACCGTCGGATCCTCGGCGTAGACATCATCACCAACCGGGGCGGCCAATATAGCCTGCCGCATCTCCTCGGTTGGCCGGGTCACGGTGTCAGAGCGCAGATCGATCACGAGCAAGAGTCTGACGTGCCGCCCGAAAAGATCAAAAAGTAAGGGGCACGTACGCCTGGACCGGGTTCGTTCTCTTGATACCGGCCCTCGTCAGCCGCTCGGCAACGAGGAAAGCCAACTCCAGGGACTGATTGCGATTCAGCCGCGGATCGCAGAAGGTCTCGTAGCGGCTCACCAGATCCGCTTCCACCAAGTCGTCGCCGCCGCCGACGCATTCGGTTACGTCATCGCCGGTGAGTTCCACATGTACACCGCCCGGCCAGGTGCCGAGCTCCTCATGAACATCGAAGAAGCCATTGAGCTCGGCCATCACGTCTGAGAACGCCCGAGTCTTGTAGCCGTTGCGGGCCTCAAACGTATTGCCATGCATCGGGTCACAGACCCAAGCCACCTGCCGACCACTGGCGGTCACTTTAGCCACGATGTCGGGAAGCACCTCCCGGACCTTTCCAGCGCCCATTCGAGTAATGAAGGTGATCCGTCCGGCTTCATGGTCAGGATCAAGGCGATCGGCCAATTCCAGCGTGTTGTCTGCGGTGGTCGTCGAGCCGAGCTTGACACCAAGCGGGTTACGGACGTGGCGGAGGAGTTCCATATGTGCACCGTGCAGTTGCCGGGTGCGCTCGCCGATCCACAAGAAGTGTCCGGAGGTGCCGTAGGGCTGACCGGTGCGGGAGTCGATCCGAGTAAGTGCGTGCTCGTACTCCAAGATCAGCGCCTCGTGGCTGGAGTAGAAGTCGACGGTCCGGAACACGTCGTCGTCAATACCGCAGGCAACCATGAAGGCGAGTGCGCGATCGATCTCGTTGGCAAGGTTCTGGTACTGCACGCCAGCCGCGGAGTTCTTGACGAAGTCGGCGTTCCAGCTGTGCACACTGCGAAGATGGGCGAACCCGCCGGTAACGAACGCCCGGGTGAGATTCAACGTCGCCGCCGAGGCGTGGTAGACCTCCAGCAACCGCTGTGGATCAGGCTGGCGGGCCTCCGGTGTGAATTCGAAGCCATTCACCGCATCGCCTCGATAAGCGGGCAACGTAACGCCTTCGCGGGTCTCGGTAGCTGAGCTGCGCGGCTTGGCGAACTGGCCTGCCATGCGCCCGACCTTCACGATCGGCACTTGCGCTGCATAGGTGAGTACGACGGCCATGGAGAGCAACGTCCGTAGCTTGCCTTGAATATTCGCCGCCGTCACTTCGGCGAAGGTCTCGGCGCAATCGCCACCTTGCAGTATGAAGGCCTCACCAGCCGCCACACTGGCCATCTTGTTGCGTAGTTTGTCGCATTCAGCGGCGAAAACGAGCGGTGGCAGAGTGCGGAGCTTGCCGACGACTTCGGCAATCTCGTGAGGCGAAGAGTAGGCCGGCTGCTGAAGCGGGTCCAAGGCATGCAGCGCTTTCAGCGAGGGGACCTGGCTCGTCAGAGACACGCAGACACTGTAGACGCTCACCCTGGTGCGGGCAGCCGAGTTATCGGCGGCTGGACGCCACCCGGACAATGGCATCCATGCGGCAGCGAACCTTCGTGCTGGTTCCCGGGGCAGGCGGCAATGCCGGATATTGGCAGCGGGTTGAGCCGCTTATCTCCGAAGCCGGCTTCCACAGTGTTGCGGTTTCCTTGCCGAACTGGCCCGGCGCCACTTTCGATGATCAAGCTGGCGCCATTGTCACCGCAGCTGGGACAGCGGAGTCCGTCACTCTGGTCGCGCAGTCGATGGGTGCTTTCAGCGCACCTTTGACCTGCGATCGCGTACCGGTCGCGGAGCTTGTGCTGCTGAACGCCATGATCCCGGCGCCCGGAGAGACTGCCGGCGAGTGGTGGGCCAACACTGGCCAGGCCGCAGCGATGCGTGCCAACGACCAGCGAGAGGGTCGCGACCCAGGCGCTGGTTTCGATGCCCAAACCCATTTCCTTCATGACCTGCCTGCCGACGTATTGGACGTCCTGATGTCATCGGGCGATGAGGAACCTGCCGACTCGCTGTTCGAGATGCCGTTCCCGCTCGATCACTGGCCTGACGTTCCCACCACAGTCCTAGCGGGCCGGGAAGATCGATTCTTTCCGTACGACTTTCAGCGCCGGTTGGCAAGAGACCGTCTTGGGCTGGAGGTGGAAGGTCTCCCGGGCGGGCACCTGCTCGCCTTCAGTCAGCCAGGGGCGCTCGTCGACCGGCTCATTCGCGATCTGTAGGCATCCGCCGTTTCCAGATGCCCTGCCGGGGAATGGGTTGCTCAGCAGCCCGCTACCAGATTGAGGACGCGATGGACGGCATCACCTTTATCGGCACCGCCACGACAATCGTCCGTCTCGGTTCATTTACCTTGCTTACCGATCCCAACTTTCTTCATCGCGGCCAGCGGGCGTACCTCGGCAAAGGACTCTGGTCGCAGCGGCTCACCGAACCGGCAATGCAGCCGGCAGACCTGCCGCCGCTCGACGCCGTCGTGCTGTCTCATTTGCACGGTGATCACTTTGACCGGATAGCACGGCGGGAGCTGAATCGTACGGTCCCCGTGGTGACGACCGAGCATGCGGCGACCCGTCTGCGGCGATACGGGTTCACCTCTCACGGGCTGCAACCATGGAGCACACACCAGCTCGTCATGGGCGACGAATCATTGACAGTCGAGTCCCTGCCGGCGGTGCACGCCTACGGAGTGCTCGGTAAAGCACTCCCGCCCGTGATGGGTTCACTACTTCTACATGAAGTTGCGGGCGCCGTACGCCGACGCGTCTATCTGAGCGGTGACACGCTGACAGGCGGACATCTGGACGAGATCCGAGAGCGGCATCCCGACATCGACACAGCGGTCATCCACCTCGGCGGGACACGCATACTGTTCTGGACCGTCACGATGGACGCCAAACAAGGCATCGATTTCCTGCAACGGATCAAGCCCCGTCTGGCAATTCCGGTCCATTACGACGACTATCGCGTCTTTCGCTCTCCCCTGTCGGACTTCCTGTCGGCAGTCAAGCGCGACGTGGCAGGCCAACTGCTCGAAGCGCCGGCCCGTGGTGAGACGGTGCTGTTCGGCGAATGATCACCGGATTCGCTGATCTGGTAGCTGGCGGCGAAATGATGAGAGCTCGCCAGCCACTCCTCACCTTTCGGTCCCTGAATGACCCAATCACCCTCGGACGCCGTTTGCCGGCCCTCCAGTGAATTGATCACTTCGCCGGCCAGCGCGGGGCGCGCCGAGGCTTGACCCGCACGCCGCCAGCGATCACCCCCGACATGTTCGTAGGTGCTCACGAAGATGTCAGAGGCCACCGACCATGATCGGCCAGCATCGTCGGTGATGCGCCAATCACCGGCCTCGGCCCGCATGGTTTCACCGGATTCGTTGACCCAGCTCCAGGCGACGCTGGAACGGACGGCCGTCACCTCACCACGCCGGGTTACCTCGACCCATCGGCGGGCATCCACTGAGCCCTCGGCTTGCTGTCGCAGTATCGTCGAGCGATAGCCGAGCCCATTCAAGATCTTCAGAGCGTTGGCCACACCCTCCCTGGTCTTTTCCCGATCGGCCGGCGTCAGCTCGTCCCAGGGACGCAGCGATGGATGGATGCGCCGATGATCATCACGCTGTGCGCCGTAGCGCCATCCATTGTCCTGCAAGTGGCTCATCCACGACTCGTGCTCCATCTTGGCCATGGCTTCCAGCTCGATGGCAGAAACCTCCTCCGAGGTCACCAAACCATCAGAGGTCGCTTCGCTGGCCACCGGGCCCCACGAGCGTCCCAGTGATTCGGCCGCTGCCAATGCGGTGGTGACTTGCCGAATGTTGGTCTCCTTGAGGAACGGGTCCAGCTGCTCCCACGCCTGATGGGACGGCTTGCTGGGCTCCAGGTGCTGCTGCTGATTGGTGATCAGCCGGTATTGCTCGTGCACAACGCGCGCAGCCCGCTCCCAGCTGTCCACCGGAAGCGCCGTTGACGCATCCAGGGTCAGGCCGAACGGATAGAGCCGTTCCATGATCGGCTCATCGGCCAGTCCGCGTGTCGTCGGGCTCCAATCGAAGATCGTCCAGGTCGGGTTGAGTGCCGCTAGATACGTCGCCGCGTGCGGGCCGGCGACAGCTGGATCGTTAGCCAAGATCAGCGCCGGATGTTGGTCATGTTGCAGGGTGGCTCGCAAATTCTCCGAGGTGGGCTCGGACTGCACGATCAAGATCAAGCCTTCATCACCACTGTTGCCGAAACGCTCTTGGCGCAGCCGGTGCTGCTCGCGAAGCGCCTCGGCCTGCGGGCCGTACAAGATTAAATCTGCTAGCCCTGGGTGAGGCGGAGCCAAAAGTGCATCACCCTCCCGTTCCCGCTGCGCCAGTTCGGCGCAGACCGCCAGAGCGAGCGGAGAATTGCCGACGATCACCAGCCGATCGAAGCCCCGCTCGAGATTGCGGTCGAGGATGCGGTCCAAGATCAATTCAGCGGTGATCTCATAGACGCTGAGCGCATCACTGATCCAGCGCACGGAGGACGCCGAGACCGGCGTTCGGTAGGCGTTCGTCCGGCGCCAGTACTCGGCCTGCCATGGATCATCGATCCGGACAATCATTCGTGGTGCCATGTTCGTCCGCGGCGGCTTGGTGGAATCCGCCACCGTACGGAATTGAGAGGCCCAGCGGAGGTTCTCTGCCACATCGGCCGCGACAGCATAGAAGGACCGCACGTTGAATCGGCCTCGCGAGGTAAGCAGTGAGCGAAGCGCCGCAAGGTTCTTCACATCACAGACCACCACTCGGGCACCGAGATTACGGGTGCTCTTGATCAACACGTTGCCCGGATCGCTGACCAGGACAGCGAACGTCGTGTCGGCTTCGCGTTGAGTGCTCAGTCTGCGGACCAAGGGCATGGAGTCCTGCGTCAAACCAACGAGAACGACGAGCGAGCGGCTGAACCGAACGAGAAGTCGATCACTTTGCGACCGGGAGATGGAGGCAACAATGCCGAACGCGGCGATGACCAACAGCAGCGGGCCGAAGAGCCGAGGTAGTTGCAAGGCCAGCGGCGCCGGCCGAAGATCGCCACCGACGTAACACTCTCGAATGTTCCCGACGAGCAAATTGAGCGCGTAGGTGAGCGGCGTCCAAAAGGTACTTTCCCCCGTGGTGCTCGGGCAGGCCCAGTAGGCGACTAAGCCCAGCGTGATCGTGGTTGCGGCGAGCACACCGGTGACCAGCAATGAAAAGTTCTGCGGCTCTCGCCGTCGCGGCCAGTAATACGTCAGGAACGCCGCAATACCGAGGGCGACTTGGACGAGGATCGGCCACCAAGCCTTTTCGTCGGTATATCCGCCAAGACCGAGGGCCTGAACGATGCCCTCATCGAAGACAGAGACGGCAAAGATCACCAAGTTCAGCAGATAAAGGACGAAGAGGATCCACGAGGCCATGTTCCAGCGGCGAAGCGAGCCTGGATATGTCGAGGCAACGGACACGGTGCTAGGCCTGTGGGGAAACTTCATCGGCCTCATGCGCCTTGGCTTCGCGGGCCGCCGCCTCCTTCGCCGCAGGCGCATACATGTCCACGTACTCCTGGCCTGACAGCTCCATGATGGCGTACATGATCTCGTCGGTGATCGAACGCAAGATGAAGCGGTCCTCGCTCATGCCCTCGTAACGAGAGAAATCCAGAGGCTCTCCGAACTTCACTGCCGGGCTCACGATCTTGGTGATGATCTTGCCCGGCGGCGCGATGATATCGGTGCCGATGATCGCCGACGGAATCACCGGGGCCCCAGACAACAACGCCAGCCGAGCGACGCCGGTGCGTCCCTTGTAGAGACGCCCATCATGACTGCGGGTGCCTTCGGGATAGATGCCGAACAACTCGCCGCGCTGCAAGACTTTCAGTCCGGCCCGCAGGGCGCTTTCACTCGCCCTGCCGCCTGACCGATCGATGGGGACCTGCCCGGTGCCGGCAAAGAACCGCTTCTGGAACCAGCCCTTGAGGCCGGCTCTGGTGAAGTAGTCGGACTTCGCGACGAAGGTGATCCGCCGATCCAACGCAAGTGGCATGAACAACCAGTCCGCAAACGACAGGTGATTGCTCGCAATGATCACTGCGCCGGTATCCGGGACATGCTGTGCGCCCTCTTGGATCGGCCGGAAGATCTTGATAATCACTGGCCCAAGGAGCACGTGCTTCAACACCCAGTACGCCGCCCGACCAGGTCGGGAACCGGACTCGATCCTGACGTTGCCCTGGGGGTCGACGGAAACCAGATCATCGCTGACAGCGCCTCGCCGATGCTGCGTGAGATCCACGCCCACCTCCGGCTTCGCCGGCGACGCATCGCGGTCGCTGTCTGAAGTCACTTCGCTGCCAGCGGGTGGCGAGTCTTATCGCTGCTCACGCGTTCACGTCCGAAATCGGTGGAACGTCGAGGCGCGCTGCGGGAACAGGAAGTGGAGGCACTGGACGACCTGCGCCGGGACGATGACCAGCGCTGGCCGGGAGCTCCTTGCCCTGCTCCAGAGCGGCCTTGGCTACGGTGCCATAGACATCGACATATTCCTGCCCGGACAGTTCCATGACCGCATTCATGATCTCGTCAGTAATCCATCGCAGTACGTCGCGATCATTGCCTGCCGCCGCATAGGCGCTGAAGTCCATTGGCTTCCCAATGCGAATCTTCGGTCGTCTCATGGTGGGGATTCTGAAGAATCGTGACGGCACCAGTTCGGTGTTGATCATCCCGACGGGGACTACTGGCACGCCGGCCTGCAGCACGATGCGAGCGACACCCGTCTTTCCCCTATAGAGGCGCCCGTCCGGCGACCGGGTGCCTTCCGGATAGATGCCGAGCAAATTCCCTCCGCGCAGTACGCCCAGAACGCCTTCCATGCTGCTTGCGCTGGACCGTCCCCCGGATCGGTCGATGGAAAGTTGACCAACGCCCTTCAGGAACCAGGTCAGAATTCGGCCACGTAGGCCACGACCATGGAACAATTCGATCTTGGCCGGAAACGTGAGCCGCCGCTTGATCATGGAAGGCAACAAGAAGGTGTCGCCAGCGGAGATGTGGTTGCTGACCAGGATCGCTCCACTGGTCTCCGGGATGTTCTCGGCTCCACTGATGGAAGGTCTGAAGAGCAGCCGGCACAAAGGCGCAAACGCCACGTACTTGAATAGCCAGTAGAGCAAGACGACCTCCGCTTCGACCCCATCGTAGGGCGAACAACCCTAGTGGATGGTGCCCTCGAGTGCGCCCACCGATGTGTGATCTTTCTGGAAGCGGCGAGACATGTCACGATTCGCTCGTGACTCCGGGAGCGCCACCGACCCGTAGCTCGATCACCGGGCGTTTTCGGCGCCGCACTCATCCGTTCCCGGACACGACGTCAGTGCATCCCGATGCGGAACCGTATGAGGGCGGCAGTGGAGGTGTTGGCGTGCTGCTCAGTCATGGGTTCACCGGCTCTGCACGATCGATGATGGGATGGGCCCAGCATCTGGAAGCCGCCGGGTTCCATGTCCTCTTGCCACGACTGCCAGGCCATGGAACCAGCTGGCAGGAGCTCAACGAGACGACATGGATCGACTGGTACGACTGTGTCGACGATGCGTTTATGGCACTGCAAACACACTGTGATCAGATATTCCTCGCCGGCCTGTCGATGGGTGCTGCGCTGTGCTTGCGGCTGGCCGAGCAGCATGGTCCGCTGGTATCTGGTTTGGTGCTGGTCAACCCGGTAATCAATATCACGGATCCGCGAATGCACGCCCTGCCGATCTTGAGGCTGGCGTTGCCTTCGCTCGGCGGCATTGCCAACGACATCGCCAAGCCTGGAGCGGATGAGTCCGGTTACCAGCGACTGCCGCTTCGCGCGCTGTACTCCCAGACCTTTTTATGGGCCGAGGTACGCCGCAATCTCCACCGGGTTGACCAGCCGCTTTTGATCTATCGATCGATTCATGATCATGTGGCCGACGCATCATCAGTCCGGTTGATCAAGGCCGGCGTACGATCCAGCGATCAGTCCTACATCGAACTGCAACGCAGTTACCATGTAGCAACCCTCGACTATGAAGCGGAGAATATCTTCGAAGGAAGCGTTGCATTCTTCCGCCGACTCACGAAGGAGGCCGATGGCACTGCCGAGTGAGGATGACCAGGACGCGATTGATCGCGCTTTTGAGGAGCTGGTCGCGGGCTATCACCTGACCGCGGCCAAACCCGATCCACACAGACCCGATCCACACAGACCCGATCCACAGAGACCGGATCCACACAGACCGGATCCACACAGCCCAGACTCACTCGGCTCACAGTCACGCAACACCGACTCACGCAACACCGACCCCCTCAGTACCGATTCACTCAGCACCGATTCACTCAGTACCGATTCACTCAGCACCGAGGCCGACGAGCCGACCGTTTCCTCTCACGATCCGGATGTCGGCGAGGGTGCGGCCAACTGGGCCGCCGATCACCCGCTGTTCGCCTTTGTTCAGGCGCCAAGTGAGACACCAACCCCGGCCGAGCAGCCTACTGAGGAACGGTACATTCCAGAGCCACTGCCGCCGCTGCAACGACCCGCCATCCCGGCCTTGCTCGGCTGGATCGGCATCGGGTACGCCATTGTCATCGTCCTGGCGGCGACCTTGGGCGTACGCTTCCCGGCCTGGGCGGGCTGGATCGCCGTCGGATGCTTCGTGGGCGGATTCGGCATTCTCATGACCAGGCTGCCCAAGGAGCGACCGCCGGGCGCCGGCGATGGAGCGGTGCTGTAGCGCTCGTCCTCAACTGGTCTCCGACTGCGGCCGGACTCTCAAGGAATCCCGGCGTGGCCGCACCTTGCGTGTCCGGCGCTTGCGGCGGCGAGGCCAGAAGCCAAATTGCGCCGATTCCGGCGGCTCGATCATGGCATGCCGAGCCAGGTCCGCAGCGCCGATCAATCCGGCATCGTTGCGAAACCGTGCGAGCACCAGCCTGGCCTCCTCCCGGAACCCGCGACCGGTCAGGGTACGACTGAAAGCTCGTTGTGCGGGCTGCAGGAGCAGATCCCCTGCGGCGCTCACTCCCCCGCCGATGACAACGACCTCAGGATCCAAGGCAGCTGCCAGGTTTGCTATCCCCTGGCCCAGCCAGGTCCCGACATCGGCAAGCAATTCCACCGACGTGGGCTCACCCTGAATCGCGGCGGCGGTGACATCGGGGCCGCTGATGTTGCCCGGATCGCCGCCGACCATCTCCAGGAGCCGATAGGCAGTCGGTGAGTTGGTACGCGCCAACGCGCGTGCGTCGCGAACAAGTGCATTGCCGGAGGCGTACTGCTCCCAGCAGCCACGGTTTCCGCACTCACACCAGTGACCGTTTGGTACCGAGATCATGTGGCCCCATTCACCGGCCATTCCGTACGAGCCGCGGAAGAGCTTGCCAGCGATCACCAGACCGCCCCCGATACCGGTGCCAAGGGTGAGGCAGACCATGACGGAGGAGCCGCGACCTGCGCCATAGCGGTATTCCGCCCAAGCGGCAGCGTTGGCATCGTTGTCGACAATCAGCGGCAGATCGATCCGCCCGCTGATCCGGGCCTTGAGAGGTTCGGATCGCCACGCCAGGTGTGGTGAGAACCGCACGACAGCCTGATCGTTGTCCACCCAGCCTGCTGCGCCGATACCAACCGCCTCGGCGGGGTGCCGCTTTCGGAGATGTTTAACGGCGCGCACGATCGCATCCTCAACGGCCTGGGGGCTGTGTGAGGGCGTCGGCTCATGCCAACGATCGAGGATCTCGCCTTGCTCATCGACTACTCCAGCCGCCACCTTCGTGCCGCCGATGTCGACACCGATGCTGAGCAACGGCACCGCCGAGATGCGGGCCATGCTGCGACGAGTTGCGGTCCCGAAAGTGCTCAGCCTTCCACCCTTTTCTTCAGACCCTTGAGAGCGCTGTCGATGATCGTTTTCTCTGCTTTGCGCTTGAACATGCCGATCATCGGCATGTTGATGTCCACGGTCAAGGTATAGGTCACCGTCGTGCCGGTGCCATTGGGCTTCAGCACATATGAACCATCAATGGCCCTGAGCAGCTTTCCCTCGATCAGCTTCCAGCTCACGGCGCGTGGCTTCCAGTCGTAGGCCAACACGTAGTCATCCTTGACGAGCGTGTGATCAAGAACCATGCGAACGGTCTTGGCCTTGCCGCCACCAGAGGTAAGCACTTCGGCGCTTTTCATGGAGTCAACCCAGTCGGGATAGTGGTCGAAATCGGCGATAACCGCCATGACCTCATCAGGCTTGGCCGCGATGTTGATGCTGGCGCTCGTCTGATCCGCCACAAGCCATAGCGTACGCAGTGTTGATTGCCGCGCTCCGCTCGCGGCGGATCGCGCTGGGAAGCTGCCTACTTCGTCGTCACTCGGGGACGAAAAGCGTGTCCCCTCGCTTCTCCTCAGCACGGCAGCGCGCGATCCGGGTTGATTGCCTCGCTCGCCAAGCTCGCTCTGTCCAATTGGCTCGCTCCGCTTGCGGTGTCAAAGGTCTAGGACTTCGCGGAGTCGCGCCCTAGCGACCTCGGTGCTGAAATGTGTCGCCACATGTTGCCGGCCGCGAGCTCCCATCTCTTGGGCCAGGGAGGGATTGTTCAGCAGCAGCATGAGTCGCTCGGCCAACAGCGCGTGATCATCTGACGGTACGACGAAGCCGGTCTCGCCGTCGCGTACGGTTTCCGGCGCACCGCCGGAGTCGCCGACGATGACCGGTAGCCCAGAGGCGGCCGCCTCAAGTGCGGCTAAGCCCAGCCCCTCCGGATTAAGGCCTGCCAATCGGGTTCGCATGGGGAGGGCAAAGACGTCAGCCTGTTGAAGCTGACTGATCACCGCTGCCCGTGGCAACGCCCCGAGCAGCCGGGTGTAGTCCGACAATTCCAGCTCTCGGATCCGGCGCTCCAGCCGACGGCGTAACGGACCATCGCCGACAATGATCAGCTCCAGCCTGGCGCCGTTCCGGCTGTTCTGGTCGAGTACGATCCTCCACGCCCGAAGGAGTGTCTCCACACCCTTCTGAGGGATCAACCGCGCGACCGCAATACAGCGCCTGGTCTTACATACGGCTCTCATTTGCGGTCGGAAACCCTGCATGTCGACAGGCGGCGCCAGACGCACCAGCCGCCGCTGAGCGCTCCCGCTGAGAGCACTGGCAATGCGGCGTTCGCTATAGCCGGAGATCGTTGTGAGGTGATCACAGCTGTCGCCGATCCGCCGCAGCAGCCGACGCGCTCCCGGCAGTTGCGCCCACCAGATCTCGTGGCCGTGAGTCAAACCGAGGATGTGGCGAGCGCCCGCACGCCGCAAACCCTGGGCGAGCAGACCGAGTGGAGCTGCAGCACCGAAGATCACCCGCGTGGCGCCGGATTCCTTCAGCAACGCCGCTGCCCGAGTAGCGACGCGCGGCGTCGGTAGCAGCAGTGGGCCGTCGCGGATAACCGGAAAGGGCCGGTCGCGATCGGAGGCCGCGGCATCGGCCGATCCTGACGCGTACACCACCACATCGTGGTTGAGCAGCGTGCAGACGTCGTTCAGGAATGACTCGATGCCGCCAATGCGTGGCGGGAAGTCATTGGTGATGATCAATGTCGAGGGCACTGACTAGTACCGCGCCAAGCGATCAAGGTAGGCCCGCCACTCCGCCGTCAGGTCGCTCTCGCTGAGTTCCAGCGTTGACCGGCTCGCCTCGTCCAAGGATTTTCCACTAACCAGCGCGGCGTAGAACTGGCCCAGCTTGGTTTCGGAATATCGGTCGGCAATGAAGCGGCAGGCGAGCCAGGCTTCTGCGTACGCCAGTTGGAGATTGCCGGCGCCCGCCTCGAACCGGCGGTCTGCCGGAAATGCGCGTGGTGCACCGTCGCTGCGTACACCAATGAGCAGCTCGTCGGTGCCGGAGCTTCGCTGACCGGGATGGGCGCGCATCGAGACCCACTCAGCCAGGCCTTCCTCCACCCACATCGGAGCAACTGAGTTTGGTGACCGGGTAGCAACGTGAACCATCTCGTGCTCCAGGACTGCCTGCAGAGCGCCCGACCCAAGCCGTGCCGCCCTGGGATTAACGACCATGCGGATCGCATCACCTCCAACACCGGCGCGCTGCGTGACAGCGGCAATCGAGGCGTATTCGCCGTCAGATTTGCCTAGTACGGACTCGAAATCGCGTTGAGTCGCGGGAACTTCGATAACGACTTGGCGGTTCCAGGACGCTCCTAAGCCGTTCGGCAGGAACTCCCGTACGTTGCGGACGGCAGCTGCAGCCAGCGTGGACCAACGATCGAGTGACTGTCCCGACCCGGCCAATACGGTGACCCCTCCGCGCTGGGTAGCGGTGAGCGGGCCTAACCACCAACTCGGCTTCTGCTCGGTGGGACGGCCGGCTGGTTCATCGATGGTGCCGGCGATCTTGACTTCTCCGGCTGCCTCGAGGAACGTCAACCAGATCCAGTGCTGCACTTCCTCACCATCACCGGCAAGGCGCCAGGTCACGAGTACACGCTGCACCCAGGCATCTGGACCGAGGAGTTTGCGACGAGTCTCCGATAGCCCGAATTGTGTCGGTTCGACACGCATTCGAAGTGTGGTCAGTGGCAGCGTGCTGAGATTGTCATAGAGCAGCCGGGCGCGGTCGTGGAAGCTGGCGTCGCGATCAGTGAGCAGCCGATAGAAGCCTGGTCGGTCACCGGTGCGAGCTGCTTCAGCCAGGGCATCGACGGTCGCTCTGACCAGGTTGAGGCGCGACGTCGCCGGCGCCGTTGATCGTGACTCGACCGCTGTAGGAGCGGTCGCGCTTGGTCCAGAGCAGGCAGCACAAGCCACCACAATGAGGGTTAGCGCAGCCAGCACCAGTCGTTGCCCAACCGGCGAACGGTGAATGGTCGCTGACACAGAGGCAGCGTATGCGGGGCCTGGACTTGGGGCGAGAAAGTCGGAAACTTCGTCTGAAGTTGTGCAGCGTTATCGCGGGGAGCGTAAGCGAGACTCAACCTGGCCGACGGGCACCGGAATAGGGCATATACGACATCTTGATGTACTCCACCGACTTGCCCGGCCGAGGGGCATGTATGACTCGGCCGTTACCGGCGTAGAGCCCTACGTGACTGATCGGGCTGTAGAAGAACACCAGATCGCCGGGCTGAAGATCAGATTTGGCCACGGACCGGCCGCGCCCTGCTTGCTGACTGGCTGAATGAGGCAGGCTGACCCCAACCGATCCCCAGGCCCTCATCGTTAGCCCAGAGCAGTCCCAGCTGCTGGGTCCAGCGGCATTGCGCACGTACGGCTCTCCGAGCTGAGCCTTGGCATATGCGAGCGCTTTGGCTCCCTTTCCGCTGGCACTGACGGGGGCCCGTACGGCGTCCCGAGATGCAGCCTGGCCGTCGGCATTGTTACGCGCAGTTGCGCGCTTCTCCGCAGCAGAGATCTTGCTTCGCTGCTCCGCGGTCAACTTGGCCAGCACTCTTCTTGCCTCAGCCAGCTTCTTGTCGGAGGAATCGCTGAGGGACTTGAGCTGCTTCTCCTTCTCAGCCAGCGTGGCTAGATCAGTTTCTTCCGAATGCTGAAGTGAGGTCAGGTTGGCTTGGGCTTGCTGGTAATCCTGCAGCAGAGAGTTCTGATTCTCGCTGACCTTCTGCACAGTCGAGATCTGGCTAAGGAATCCCTGGGTATCTGGGGTGACGAAGAGCTGAGCAGCGGTATCGAGGCTCCGGTTCTGGAATTGGGCAAGCGCCACCTGGCCGACCTGGAGCTTCATCTGAGCGACCTTGTCAGTCTGCGCTGTGAGGTCAGCCTGCTTGAGCTTCAGTTTCTCCTTGCCCTGCTTGATTTGCTCCTTGACTCCCGAATATTGCTGGTCGATCGCCGCGGCGTCGGTTTGTAGTTGCGCGATCTGTTCCTTCGCCTCGTCCATCGTGACTGGAGGCGCAGCCGCAGCCGGCAGGCTGGTCGGGACAACGAATAACGCGGTCAAGCCGACTGAGGCAAGCCCCAGCGTGGCTCCGCGTATCCCGCGACGGATCGATGTGACGTAACTACTCGATGTGCCGTAGCTACTCGATGTGACGTAGCTACCCTTGAATGCGCGTGAGGCCACGCGCGCAGTGAAATTCACAGTTCCCCGACTCCTGCGTTCCCCGAACTCCTGCGCGTAGCTCTCGCTGATGCTGTCTCAAGCCTCCCCAGACCTGAGCACAGCGGAGAGCTGTGATGAACGTGCCTGCTGTCCGATAGGTAACGGAGTTGCCATGTTGTTAACCGGACAACCGTTGACACATTAGGTCACGATTAGATCACTGGCAATGAGGATCGCCGATATTTGGTCACTGAATCGTGACGCATCGTTCTGGTGTTACGCGTAGTCCTGCCACTCCAGCGGTGCCTGAACGCCTCGGACGGGACGTGCGCCCTGGATCAGTCGAAGCGGAGGCACCAGACCGGAATCTGCCAATGTCTTCAGGGCTGTTTGCTCGTCCAAGTTGAAGTCGATGACGCCGCCGGAGGCACCAAGGAGGACGCTCACGACGCAGTCGCTACACGCCAGACCCCTGGCAACGCAGGTCTGGCAATCTACGTGCAGTATGTCCATCCTGATTCCTTCCACCTAAGGCCACCTAAGGCCACCTAAGACCGCCTAAGACCGCCTAAAGACCGCGCATGAAGACCCCGCTGTCGTACGGTCTCGCAGAGCACTGACACTTTTTTCATGGCGAACCCATCGCGCGAGGTCTATTCGCATGGACACCACAACTCGGTCCTTCGGTCGCATGGCTGGCGTACCGCTGAGAATTCCGCGGCGTACCTGCTGCCCTGGCTGAAGACGACAGACCGACTGCTGGATGTAGGCGTCGGCCCGGGGTCTATCACCGTCGACTTCGCCAAGCGGCTGACCAGCGGTGCGGTCGTCGGCATCGATTTCGCACCGGCCGCAGTTTCGGCAACCCAGAAGTTGGCCGCCGAAGGGAATCTCAGCAATATCAGCGTCTCGGTCGGCGACGTTTACAACCTCGACTTTCCCGACGCATCCTTCGACGTCGTTCACGCTCACCAGCTTTTGCAGCATCTCAGCGACCCCGTTGCCGCGCTTCGCGAAATGCGCCGGGTATGCCTGCCAGGCGGTGTCGTTGCCGTACGAGATGCCGATTACGCAGCGACGATCTGGTATCCACCGAGCCACGGCCTAACCCGCTGGCTCGAGTTGTTCCACCTGGTGAACCGATCTAACGGAGGTGAACCTGAGGCTGGACGGCGACTGTTGAGTTGGGCACATTCGGCGGGTTTCAGCCGCGTCGACGCATCGGCAAGCGCCTGGTGCTTTGCGGCCCCGGCAGATGTCGCTTGGTGGTCTGAGACGTGGGCCGAGCGCTTGAGCAAATCCGATCTCGGTCGACGGGCCGTCGAACATGGCCACACAGACACAGCGGAACTATCCGAACTGGCCGAAGGCTGGCGGACCTGGGGACGGTTTCCTGACGCCTGGTTTTCCATTCTCCACGGAGAGATCTTGTGCCGCGGTTAGCCGTCTCGGCTTACAGTCGGCGGTTCGCCCCTTCGCAGATATTCAAGTACGTTAGGACCCCTAGGGGAGCCTCTTGGGGGAAATGTGGTACAAGCACGACGGGCGAAAGTCCGGCCAGCACGCGTCATCATTCCGCTGGTGATTGCTGCAGCCCTCCTAGTGGGCGGTTCATTTGCAGCAGTGAAGTTTTGGCCAAATGCCACGACGGCTGGACCTCAGCCAGAAGCAAGTGCGACGACAGTCGAGTCGCAGGCACCGACAACCGTAGAGTCGAGTCCTTCGCCATCTGCAAGCGCTTCACCGTCCGATAACCCCGCCGAGGCTGCCGCCGCAAAGGCTCTGACAGCATGTCGGAAGAAGGTGACGGCGGCTGATGAGGTACTGAAACAGGGCAAGATCGGCGTTTTGCACTGGGCCGAACATGTGGACGCGCAGAAGGATTACTTCGCTGGCGACGCCACAGTCACCCAAATGAAGGGCCGGTTCAAGAAAACCAGGCTCAAAGGTCCCGCTGATCTTAAGCGCTACAACGACGCTCTCTCGACGTATGAGGACCTTGAGGGGTCCTGCGCGAAGCTCAAAGGCGCGGAGGCCGAAGTAGCAGCGTCGCTTGCCAAGTGTGAAAAGCGAAGCAAGGCGCAGCAGCCCGTGCTGAAGGCCACGGCTGCGGGCATGAAGGACTGGAAGAATCACCAAACGTTCATGCAGCGCAATGCCTTGCACAAAGAGGGCACTCCGTCAGAGGCCCAGGCTGTTTGGCTGAGCCAGTATCGCGCCGCGCCGAAGAACATCAACGCGTTCAAAAGGGCAGTTCGCAACTTCGACGCACCCAGCTGCTGACTCCAAACTGACAGAGATTCGCAGCGATCCCGTCCCGGGCCTCAGCGAGTCCGCGCGCGACTGTCGGAGTCAATCCCTACTGTCGGCTTCGTGGCGCTGCAGGCCTCATTCGATGATCTTGGGACACATCTGTCCCAGGTCACGTTCTGCGTTGTTGATCTAGAAACTACCGGCGGCGCGGAGACCGACATGATTACCGAGGTCGGAGCCGTCAAGGTACGCGGTGGTGAGGTGCTGGGTGAGTTCCAGACCTTAGTGAATCCGAAGGCTCACATTCCACCCCTGATCGCAGTGCTGACCGGCATCACCAACCAGATGGTTGCTAACGCGCCAAGTCTGCGCCAGGTGCTGCCTTCATTCCTGGCCTTCGCACAAGGAACCGTGATCGTCGCCCACAACGCCGGGTTTGACGTCAGCTTTCTACGCCGCGCGTGCGAGGCGTGTGATTACCCGTTTCCACGCTGGCCGGTAGTCGATACGGCGGCTCTGGCCAGACAGATCTTGCTACGCGATGAGGTGCCGAACTGCAGGCTGGCCACGCTGGCGCGGCATTTCCACACCACCATCACTCCGAGCCACCGTGCGCTCACCGACGCGCAGGCCACCGTCGAGGTGCTGCACGGCCTGCTGGAGCGCGTTGGCAATCTAGGGGTGCACACCATTGAGGACCTTCGCGAGTTCAGCCGCCAAGTCTCGCCACAGCGGCGCGCCAAGCGCACCTGGGCCGCCGACCTACCCGATGCACCCGGGGTTTATCTATTCGTCGCTGAGTACGACCAACAGCGCCACATTCTCTACGTCGGAAAATCGCGAAACATCCGAGCCCGAGTTCGGACCTACTTCACAGCCGCCGAGAAGCGGCCCCGGATCGACGAGATGGTCCGCCTGGCTACCGGAGTGGAGGCAATCCCCTGTCTCACCCCATTACAAGCAGACGTCACCGAACTGCGGTTGATCGGTGCTCATGCGCCGCGCTACAACCGTCGCTCGAAGTTCCCAGAACGTACCCAGTGGATCAAGATCACCGACGAACCGTTCCCGCGTTTGTCTGTCGTCCGGACGGTTCGCGATGACGGGGCAAGCTATTTCGGTCCGTTCTCCCGGCGGCAGTCCGCCGAGGACGTGACGCTCGCCATTTATGACGGCTTTCCGATCCGGCAGTGCACACCCAAGTTGAGTACCACCGCGTTCATCTCGGCCTGCGCCCTTGCGGGGATGGGCCGCTGCGCGGCGCCGTGTGACGGCACGATCTCACGAGATAGTTACAGCGAGATCATTGAGGCCGTACGTGCAGCATTGGTGGTCGACGTACGGCCGGCAGTGCTCGGTGTTCAAGCAAGACTGCGAAGGCTGATCAATCAGCAAAGGTTCGAGGAAGCCGCCACCATCCGCCGGCGGCTGGAGACCCTGACACGGACCGCGGTGCGCTTCCACCGGATCCGCAGCCTGGCCGGCTGTCCGGAGATCATCGCTGCCCGGAGAGTCGACCTCAACTGGGAGATACACGTCGTTCGTTACGGGAGGTTGGCCGGGGCTGGGCTGGCTACGCCTCGTGATGTCCCGCAAGCGGTCGCACGTGCGATACGAGCCACGGCTGAGACCGTGCCGCAGCCGCCGCATCCACTGCCAGCAGCCGGAATTGAGGAAACCGAGCGGATAGCGGACTGGCTTGAGCAGTCTGGCATCCGTCTGATCGATATCACCGGTGACTGGATGTGGCCGCTGCACCTGGTGGTCAACCATGAAGCGTTGGTGCGTTACGCGCTGGGTGGTGAGGCCTCGCTTGGCAGCGCGGTGTAGAAGGGCTGGCCTGGTTGGAACATTAGGATGGCCGCCATGCTCATAGCGATTGTCTTCGTCAAAGCCGAGGTAGCACGTATCCCCGAGGTGGCCGAGGAGATTGCTGCCCTTAGTGGAGTGAGTGAGGTCTACTCAGTGACCGGCACCATCGACCTGATCGTCATGATCAGAGTGGCCAACCATGATCAAATAGCGGAGGTCGTCGCAGATAGGCTCAACAAGATACCTGGGGTCCTCAGCACCGAAACGCATATCGCCTTCCGGGCCTATTCTGCTCATGATCTTGAGGCGGCGTTCTCCCTTGGCGGCTAGCGATCAGCCCGCTACGCCACGCAGCCCGGTCGCAAGGGTTTCCACGACCGTGCTCATGATTGCGACGATCCTGTTATTGCTGGTGGTCATCGGCGTGGCGATCGCGGCATGGCTGATCACCCGCCAGCCGGCGGATCAACCGCTGCAGGTGCCGTCGGTCTCCCAGATTTAGCGTCGCAGCGCACACGCCTCTCAAACGATCATGAGCTTCAAGACCACCGCAACCAGGCAGATGGTGATCACGGCGAGCAGGCCGACCACCTGAACCGTGCCCCGGTTACGCCGGGGCGCGTACGCCAAGACAACCCCGACAAGTGCGCCGACGATGATGCCACCGATGAGCATCAGCCAGCCGAAGCTGCGGAAGCCAACCAAGATGCTGTACAGGATGAGCAGGATGAACAGCCCGATGTCGGCGCGGACATCCTCCTGCATCTTGTGCTTGAAGATCGCATTCGCGGCAAGCAGCCCGATCACCGCCGCGGCAGCGCCATAACCCCCGCTTCCATACGGACCGAAAACGAAGAGCAGCGTGGCACCACCCAATCCGGCCGCGAGGTAGAGCACGACGAACCGCCAGGCCCCCAATTCGGACTCAATGGCTCGGCCCGCGATCCACAACACCAGCACGTTCATCAGAACGCCCAAGATGGAACCTGAGGTCAGCGACGCGGTAAGGAGCCGCCAGAATTGACCCGCGTAGATCGCCTCGTTGCTCATCACCAGCAACTGATTCAACAGGCCCCCGCTGACCAGGTTCAGCGCCCACTCGACGGCCAGGGCACCCATCAGTACCTTCGTCGCGGTTCCGCCGCCCGGCTTCAAGATCGCGCCAAAGCCTGTCCTGGGCGCCCGTGCGTTAGCTCGCCCGGAGGCCACACACGACGGGCACTGGAAACCGACCGACGCCGGGTTCATGCACTCGCCGCAGATTGCTCGCTGGCAGCGCTGACACGAAATGCCGGTCATCCGCTCCGGATGCCGATAACACGGAGCAAAACCCGGAGGCGAAAAGTCCGGGCCCGCATTCGGGGTTTGACTCACGCCGAGTGGTCACCCGAGTCGACGGTCCCCGAATCGATCGACACCGACTCGATGACCACCGGATCGACGGGACGGTCAGCTCGCCCAGTCCGCACCTGGGTGATCTCGTCCACGACGTCACGGCTGGGCTGGTCAGCGACCTCACCGAAGATCGTGTGCCGGCGGTTCAGATGCGGCTGCGGACCGACGGTGATGAAGAACTGCGAACCATTGGTGCCTGGACCCGCGTTGGCCATCGCCAGCAGGTACGGCTTGTTGAAGACAAGATCGGGATGGAACTCATCGCCAAACTGGTAGCCCGGCCCACCGGTGCCCGTCCCAAGCGGGCAGCCGCCTTGAATCATGAATCCGTCGATCACCCGATGGAAGGTGAGCCCGTCGTAGAACTTGCCGGTTGTCCTCGCGCCTGTCCTGGGATCGGCATACTCCTTGGTGCCCGAGGCCAGGCCCACGAAGTTGTCCACTGTTTGAGGAGCTTGATCAGCAAAGAGCACCACGTTGATGTCGCCGTGGTTGGTGTGCAGGGTAGCCGTCTGCTGTGCCACTGTGTAGGCACCTTTCTGTCGTGATCATCTGTGACAAACACAGTCTTGACTTGGTCAGGCAGCCATCCTGTCAGACCGCACAAGATGGCGATACGGTGGGAAATGCTCCACCGGGGAGCATGAGGTTTCTCACAACGGAGGAAACGTGTCTAGGAGTTCCCGCCGCGCGGAAGCCGCCCGAATGGAAGCTGCGCCAGCCGCCGATGATTTTGTGCACTCGGCCGCTGATCGTGTCGGACCGATGGTCCACTCCGCAGCCGACCTAGTAGGGCCGCTCGCGCAGTCCGCCGCAACCCGAGTCGGGCCGCTTGCTGGAGTCGCCGCGGATCGGATCGGTGCAGCCGCTGACAAAGTGTCACCGCTTGCTCATTCGGCAGCGGATCGGCTGGGACCGCTTGCCGAATCCGCAGCCGAGCGGGTCGGCCCGATCACTCATGGGGCAGCCGACCGGCTGGCTCCGCTGGCTCATTCAGCCGCGGATCGCATCGCTCCCTTGGCCAACCAGGCCGTGGAGCGCGTAACACCGTACACTCAGCAGGCGGTTGGCCGGGTTTCCCCGTACGCACAGCAAGCCGCCGAGCGCATCGCACCGATAGCGACCTCAGCGAAGCAACGTGGTGCTCGTGCAGCTCACGATGCTGTCGACAAAATCGCCCCAGTCCTGGACCAGGCATTCGAGAAAGTGAGCCCCGCAGTGGAAGCCACCCGCAGCAAGGTGTCGGGCGAAATAGTGCCCAAGATCAGCGAGGCATTGAGCGCTGCCGCGGGAGCGCCAGTTGTCGCCGAGGCGACCAAGCGAGGAAAGGCCGTGGTAGCCGCAGCCAAGGGTGAGTTGGAGCAGCCCAAGGAAAAGAAGGGTGGCTGGCTCAAGTGGCTGCTTATCGCGGCTGGGCTTGTAGGAGTAGCGGTATTCGTGGTCCGCAAGTTCCTGGGCGGAAAGGATGCCGATTGGCAGGCCGCTCGGCCGACCACACCGTACGCGCCGCCCAAGCCCGCCGAGAGCCCAGGGACAGCTGGGACCGGCGCAGCAGCGGGAGCGGGCCCGGCTGCAGAGTTCGGGGATGCAGGTGACGATCCTCAGGGCGGCGCGTCGGCGCACATGCTGAACTTCGAGGCCGACGGTGCTGCGTTTCCCGATCAGCCCGCTGAGGGCGGTGATATGGACGAAGCTCCGGCCGACATGACCACTCGGGTCGACGAAGCTCCGGCCGACATGACCACTCGGGTTGACGAAGCCTTTGCCGAGGCAGCCGCCAATATCGGCGTCGAACCTCCCGCCGAACCGACCAGCGTCGGCGAAACGACCCCGGATGACACTGCCAACCTTGGCGACGGAAACCCATCGGAGATGCCGGTCCTCGGTGAAGAGACTCCGACTGATACCACTCTCGCCTCCGGGGCAGCCGAAACGGGTCCCAGCGACGAGGGGTCAGGGCAGCCGACCCCGGGGAGCGATCAGGACGGCGCCTTGCTGACCGAGCCGGCAGGAGCTGCGGAGCGAGCATCCCGGTACCAGGGCGAGGGCGTCTACGTCGGCAGCCAGCCTCCTGAGGGCTTCACGATCAAGGGCAATGAGCGGTCGATGAAGTACCACGTTCCGGAATCCGCCGGTTATACCCGGACCGTTGCTGAGGTCTGGTTCAACAGCGAGGAGGCCGCCCAGCAAGCCGGCTTTGTCCGCGCCCAGCGCTAAGGTTTACCGCCGACACGCATCTGATCAATAAAATCGCGCAAGTTTCCGATCGGCGTTAACATCGGGCCCCTTCGCGAAGCCTTCTACAAGTAGAGGCTTCGACGAAGGGACATCGGTATGGCAGCGCTCGCCGAGCGCCAGGAAGCATGCGATCAGTGGGTCGATGCTGGGCCGTTCCGAGCGCAGCTGCGGTATCTCATGGCAAGCGGCTCGTTGAGTGTCGACGAAGTGGCGGCCGTTGCGGGGATCTCCGCCCGCCTCGCCGATCGTCTCTTGCATGGGCGAAACGGTCGGCCATTGCGCCGGATCAGCCTCGACACGGCACGCCGGCTGATCCAAGTCTCTGATCAGCAGGTACAGGCGCTACCGCGAATCATGGTCCCTGCTGCTCCGGCAAGACTGCAACTGCATCGCCTGCACCGCGCAGGTTGGGGAAATCTGGCGATCGCTCAGCGGCTAGGTGTTGCCGCTCCCGAAGTGATCGAGTTGGCGGCCGGGTCCGACACTTGTTCCCTCCTGCTCACGATTCGGCTGACGGCGGTTGCGCGGGCGGAGGACAGCTCGCGCTGCGGCCGGCGCCTCTCCTCGCTGGCCACCGAGCGTGCGGCGTGAGACTTGCGCCACCATGCTCGAAGAGTTCCACTTTGCCGAATGGCGCCAACTCTTGCGGCACTACGATCACCGGGTGATTCAGGAGGTTGCGGCGGCTCTCGCCATGGGCCTCGTGATCGGCGCCATCTCTGCCCTGCTGGTACGCCCAGCTCTGCAACGACTCCCTGAGCCAGCCGACGGGTACGGCAAGCCGCTCTACCGCGAGCTTGGCACCATCGACTTCATACTCGGCTGCGGCGCTCTTGCGGGACTGGGCATGACAATCAGCTGGCTCAGCCTTCCTCGCTCGGCGCAACCGATGTGGTTGGTGCTTGCGACCCTGGGAGTGCTACTGGCTGCGATCGATGCGCGGACCAGCTGGCTGCCGCTGCGACTGACTCGGATTGCGTGGCTGGCCATGGCGGTCGCCGCGCTGCTGTCAGCTCTGCTCGACGGTGGCATCTGGATCGCCGGCCGAGCGGTAGTCGGCGCGGCAATTGCCGGAGCGCTCTACCTGCTCGTGTGGCTGCTCTCGCGCGGTGGTTTTGGTTTCGGTGACGTAAGGTTCGCGCCCTTGCTTGGAGCCGCGGCAGCCGCCGATTCCTGGACGCTGCTGTGGTTGGCCTTGCTGCTCGGCACTGTGGTGGGCGGGTTCATCGGACTGCTACGACTCGTGCAGGGGCGGCGCGAGGCATTCCCCTACGCGCCGTCGATGTTGATCGGTGCCTATGCGGCATGCCTGGTCACGATCATCGCGTAATCAGAGCGCCGTACTCGTTAAGACGGGCTCAGCGCACTCGGTTTTTCCACTCCGAGCACGTACAACGCCGCATGCGCGTAGGCGTCAGCAGCTTCGAGCTCGGGCTCTGTGTGGTACGCCCTACCCGGGCCGCTGACTGTCACGACGAAACCACCGGCTGAGGAATCAAGGGATAGGAAATAGTCGCCGAGCATCTCGCGAAGTTGGTCTTCGCGGGGCAGCCACACGACTCCGTCGGATTCCACCGAATCCAGCGCCCATTCAACGGTGCCGTTGAAATGGAAACGCGATTCCCCGCCGGAGGTGACCAGTTCCACGACCATGTCACTGATGATGAAGACGGAATCGCGGATCTCTGGCCGCGGTATGAAAAACATGTCGCCATTGACCGGCGTCCACGACACATGGGGCGCAAGTCGCACAGCGAGATCGCGGGAGATCACGGGTGCAGTATGACGCGCCAGGCAAGAGCAGCGGTAATCATGTTGATCACCCAGCTCTTAGCTGTCGGCCTCACCTCCTGACAGCACGCATAGGCTCGAGGAGTGACCGCGGCGCCGAGACCTGGGTGGTATCCGGATCCGGCCGGTGCCACGGGGCTTTACCGCTGGTGGGATGGCACGCAGTGGGCCGAGGTAACCAGTGACTCGCCTCAGGCGCCGCCACCAATTCCCATTCCGACCAAGGCCGCAGCTGAAGGCTTTGAGACGCGGCGGCATACCTCATCGCTACGCGTCGCCGCTGCCCTCGGCCTCGGTTTTGCGCTGTTCGTTAGCGCCTCGATCGGTCTGGGACTGGTGATCTGGCCGAGCCAGCCGAGTCCGCCCACGCAGCGAGCAGCCGGTGCCGGGCTGCCGAGCGCTGGAGGCCTCGGCACGGCTCCCGTTGGCTACCTTGACGAGCGGACCAGAACTGCGACCATCGGGCCAGCCTCTCTGACCATGCCCGGCGACCCGTACGTTCTCTCCCCTGATCCCATGGCTATTCGCGGAGTGCTCGATCTGCTTTTCTGGGCCAGCGCACCGGTACATACCCGCTATGACGGCAAAAACGACTGGTCCTCCGGCGTACTGCTCGGCCGGGTGGCCGAATCCAGCAGTCAGGGCGACCTCGAGACCGAAGGCACGCTTGCCGTTCACCGGCTGAGCACGATGATCTTCGATCGGCATCCCACAGAACTCAAGCGGCTGAGGCGCGAAGAGCGCGCGGTTGACGGGCGGCCCGGAATGCTGTTTTCCGCTCAAGTCCACTACTCGGTGGACCGGTTGCCGAGCCGGTATGACACGGTCACGGCGGTTCTGGTGCGGCTAGATGACGGGTCATTGATCATGGCTGCCAGCTCGGTGCCGAATGACACCGATGTCGATGTTGCCCAGCAAGCCGCCGACGCGCTCAAGACGCTCAGCATTCGCTAGGGTTACTCGATTGACACTGCGGCCCCTGAGTCGCTGTGCACCGCGGGACCGGAGCGAAGGAACAGTGCACCCACCGCAGCGACGGCGGTCACCGCCGCAGTCAACAAGAAGACGTTGGCGTATGAGTCGGCCAGCACCGAGACTTGAATCCGCCGGAACAGCCCGAACATCTGCAGAAGCGATAGCTGCGCCGCCTGGCTACTGGAAGGGTCCAATAGGTCTGCCCGGCCTTGGGTGAGCTGGGCCTGCTGGGCGGTCGCCATAGCGGTCAAGGCCGCCAGCCCAAGTGCCGCGCTTACCCGCTGCGTAACGGTGTTGATGGCGCTACCGCTGTTGGTGAGATCGTGGCTGAGCGAGGCGAGGCCGCCGGTCATGACCGACATCATTGCCATGCCGACCCCACCAGCACGGATGCACATCCACATGACGACTTCTCCACCGGTCATGTCGGGATTGATTTGGGCGAGTCCATAGCTCCCGAAGGCGGCCACCAACAGCCCGGATACAACCAGCCATCGTGGGCCGACCTTGTCGTACAAGCGACCGCTGAGCGGCATGAGCACCGCCATTACTAGCGCCTGTGGCAGCAAAAGCAGCCCGGTGTCGAGTGCTTGATATCCCTGCCCTGCCTGCAGGAAGAGAGGTATGTAGAACAAAGTCGCGAACATTCCGGTCATCATCACGCCCATGATGATCAGCGATGTCGTGTACGCCGCACTGCGGAACACCTGTAGATTCAGCAGTGGATGATCAACTTCGAGCTCGATGGTGACGAAGAGGGCGAGCGACAATAGGCCGCCGACGATCAAGATCAGGACACGGTAGCTGAACCAGCCCCATGATTGGCCCTCGGAGAAAGCCAATAGCAATGCCACCAGGCCAGTCGCCACAGTGATAAAGCCCCAGACGTCAAGCGGCCGGGTTGGTGATCGAGTGAACCTCGGCAACGCGACTGCGGCAGCGAAGAGTGCCAGAACGCCGACCGGGACGTTGATGTAGAACACCAGACGCCAACTCACATACTCGACGAGATAACCGCCAAGCGTGGGGCCGATTGCCGGAGCAAACACAATGCCCAAGCCATACATTCCCATCGCAGTGCCGATCTTCTGCCGAGGGACGATCCGGTAGACCATCGTCAGCGTCACCACGGGAAGCAACCCACCCGGAATGGCCTGGATTACCCGAAAAGCGATCAAGCTATTGAGACTCCAGGCCATTCCACACAGCGCTGAGCCGAGCGCGAAGGCGGCGAGCGAGATCATGTAGACGCGATCGAGGCCGAAACGATCACCCAGCCAAGCGCTGGCCGGCACTACGACACCGAGCACCAGGCTGTACGCCGTCGTGATCCACGCAACGTCTGCAGTACTGCCACCGAAATCGGACTGGATGGTCGCGATGGCGACATTCACGATGCTGACGTCGAGGATGGACATGAACATTCCGCCGATTAACACAGCGAGCGGAACGCGCCATCCCGATGACGAGGGCGTGGCACCCGGGGAGGTCTGGCCCGGCGCCGGCTCAGCGACCCGGCGCGGACGCTCAGCGCCACGTAGTGCAGTGTCGTCGCGAACAGCCGTGCTGGCAGCAGCGGTGTCGGTGCTCATCGGCGCCTGCCTACCTACCTCGCGACAGAAGAGGGCCTAACAGCGCCAGCATAGGCCGCGGCCCCTGATCGAGCCATTGAGCACAGCGAGCACAAGCGAGCGGAGCAATTAAGCCGGATCGCGCTCGCCGCTGTCTGGACGAACGAGCAAGCGGCCAGCATTCCTCAATAGCCAGACCTGGAAGTCATGTTGGCCGCGAGCGAGTGAGGAAGACAGCGGCTTTCAAAGCGCGATCCGCGCGGAGCGAGCGCAAGCGAGCGGAGCAATCAAGCACGATGGATCTTGACGGTGACGTTCATGCCAGGCACCAAAGGCAGCCCCTTCAGATCGTCGATGACGATCTTCACAGGAATCACCTGGGTGACTTTCTGGAAGTTGCCTGAGGTGTTGGATTGAGGAAACAGCGAAAAGACTCCAGCCGCGCCGGTCTTCACCTCGGCCAGCCGACCAGTGAAATGCTCATCTGGGAAAGCGTCGACCGATATATCGACGGCACGGCCGATCTGCACTTTGTCGATGTCTGTCTCCTTCACGCGAGCGGTGACGAAGACGCCGGTACTGTCGTAAGCGATGGCCAGCTGAGTGCCGGCGGTGACGAAGGACCCTTCGACGCCGTTGTCAACTGCGACGACTCCGTCGGCGGGCGATCGGATGACCATTTGAGGCTGCGCGAAGCCACTCTGGATCTCGATCCTCCCGACTGGGGCGTACTGGTGCAGCGCCGTGCCCTGCTGGCCGCGCCAATCAATCAGGGTGCCAGTCGCCGGCGCGTTGATCGAAATCTGGTTGCCGTCGATCTGCGCGTTGTCGGTGGTGACGTAATTGCTGGTGTTGAAGATGTAGTAAACAACGAAGGCGGCGGCGGCGAGTACCGCGAGTACCAGAATGATCAGCAATCTGATCTTCGTCGCCCGCTTCAAGGGCCGCCTACGTGCCGGCTCGGTCGGCGCCTGAGCAGGAGGCGCTGCTTCGGGTTCGGTCGACGGGTCTGCCACCGTGTTCTCTGTCACGGCTTCCTCCCAGCCACTGGCTGCGCCCCCAGCCGACAGCGCGGTCTTCGAGAAACGGATTGCCGACCAGCGTCTGTCATCAGCCTGGGCTCACGACCACACGCTGGCCCTCGGTTAGGCCGGATAGCACCTCCGTGCGGTCGGGACCGACGATTCCGGTCTGGATCGTTACGACGTGCTGGCTGCCGTTCGGATCCACGACAACAACGATAGCCATGTCGCCCTGTCCGCGTACCGCAGCATTTGGAACGCTTAGCACGTTCTCACGCTCATCAATGATCACCGCCGCGTGAGCGGTTTGGCCGTCCCGCAGCCGCGGGTCCGGTGCATAAAGATCTATCGTCACGTAGTAGCTGATCACCCCAGAGATCGCGGTTGCCGATGGCGCGATCGCCGCCACCGTACCGGTGTCGGTTAGGTCGGGAATGGCGTCGAAGCGCACCGAGACCCGCTGACTGGGCGCAATCTTGGCCGCGTCCGACTCCTCAAATGGGATGACCAGCTGGAAAGTGCTGGCACTCGACAACACGAGGAACGCCGAGCCGCCGGGTCTGGTTGCAGTCGTGCCAGTAGCCGCGGCCGCTGCCGCACCGCCAGCGGCGGCAGATCCGGGGATCGCCGCTCGACTGCCGGGCGCCAGAGCGGTGGTACCGGCGCTTGGAGAAAGGTACTCGCCGGGCACGCCGTTGATTGCCGAGACAACTCCGTCAGCCGGGGCGGTCAGGGTGCCATCGTCGACATCCCGCTGGGCTGATCGGACCAGCGCTTCTGCGCCCCTGACCAGCGCCCGTTGCTGGTCGATGGCGTGCGGCCGATCGGCGGACGCGGAATTGAGCGCGTTTTGTGCAGCCACCACGCTCTGCCGCGAGGTCTCCACAGATACCTCCCCGGCGGCGGCATCCACCTTTTTCTTCTGCTCAGCTGCTGCCAGGGTGGTTTTGGCTGCCTCAACCCCCTGGTCCGCTGAGGCCTGCGCCGAACGTGCCATGGCAACCTGCGATGTACAGGCCGCCGCCCCAGCGGAGGGCGCGGAGGTCGGGGGAGGCACGGGCGGCGCGGAGGTCGCGGGAGGCGCAGGGCTCGTAGGAGGCGCAGAACTCGTAGGTGGCGCAGAGCTGGTAGGTGGCGCAGAGCTGGTAGGTGGCGCAGAGCTCGTAGGTGGCGCAGAGCTCGTAGGTGGCGCAGAACTCGTAGGTGGCGCAGAACTCGTAGGCCGTGCGGAGGTCGCGGACGGCATAGCAGCCGCACGGCGCGTAGAAGCTGTTGACGCCGCACGGGTTGTGGCAGCTGCGGACGCCGCACGGGTTGTGGCAGGTGGGTCTGACACCCTGCAGGCATCGCGCGCCGCCTCGACCGCATCATCTGCCTTCTGCTTCGTCCTGCGCGCAGCACGCAGCTGTGCACGTGCTCGGGTGATTGCAGAGTCGTCGGCGACACCGACGGCACGAACTTGGCGCTGCGTCGCCGTCAGAATGACCTTCGATTGGCTCAGGGTTGCCCTGGCACCAGACACCGCAGGGTTGGCAATGATCCGGTCAAGTGCCGCCTGCTGCGAGGCGAGATTCGCCTCCTGTTGCTTGAGCACCTGCCGAAGCGCATACCTGTCGATGGTGGCCAGCACTTGGCCGGCCCTGACCTGCTCACCCACCTTGACTCGCAACGAGGTCAGGCGACCGCCCTTGGCGAATCCAAGGTTGCGGCTTGTCGCAGCCGATACCGAGCCGCTCGCCGTAACCTCGTTGGTGATCGTCGCTCGCTCGACTGGAACTGTCCTGGCGACTGGTGACCGTCCCGTCGTACAGGCCGCAAGGATGAGCGGCATAAGTACGGCGCTGACTAACACCGCCCAGCGTCGACCCCTCATAGACCCCCTGTCGCGCCCGCTGGATGATGCCGCCAGCACTCAAAAGCAACGTTGCGGAAGCGCCCACTGTAGTCGCGGATCCAGGCCCGCGAGGGATCTGCTGAGTCCAAACTAATTAGCCAGACTCAGCAAATTGATCGGGTAGCCTCAACCCAGTCTTGAAGCTTGATTTGCGCCGCCCCAGATTCGATTGCCTGCTGCGCCCGGCCCAGCTCTTGAGCGAAGTCTTCCTCAAGCCGCCTGGCCGCCGGCTTGCCTTCGGCAACCAGTGCGGCGGCGGCGTTGAGTGCGACAACATCGCGAATTGGACCGGGCTTACCGGCAACCAGGTCCCGCACGACTTGGGCGTTTGCGCCGGCGTCACCGCCCACGAGATCTGCCAGACTGGCCCTCGGTACACCGAGCTGTAGCGGATCCAGCTCCATTCGCTCGACGTCACCGTCGGCGTAGACCCACACCGTTGAGGATGTGGTTGTGGTCAGCTCGTCCAGCCCATCGCCACCATGAAGCACAAGTCCGTAGTTGCCGCGGGAGGCGAAAACTCCGGCCATCAGCTCAGCCATGCGAGGATCCGCCACGCCGACCGCTTGAGAAATCGGTTGCGCCGGGTTGGCCAACGGCCCGAGGAAATTGAAGGTTGTGGGGATGCCAAGCTCGCGTCGCATCGGCCCTGCGTGCCTGAGCGCTGGGTGGTAATGCGCAGCGAACAGAAAGCCGATGCCGACCTGGTCCACAACCTGCTGCTGAGCTTCAGGTGCCAGGTCCAGCACCACACCAAGCGCCTCGAGAACGTCGGCTGCCCCGCAGGCTGAAGAGGCGGCCCGGTTGCCGTGCTTGACCACTCTGGCCCCGGCGGCCGCTGCAACGATTGCAGCCATAGTGGAGATATTGACGGTGTTCGATCGATCACCGCCGCTCCCGACCACATCTACCGCCGGCCCACCGATCTCGATCGGAGTCGCGAATTCGATCATCGTGTCGGCGAGGCCGCTGAGCTCTTCGACGGTCTCGCCCTTGCTGCGGAGCCCGATGACAAAAGCCGCCATCTGGGCCGGCGTAGCTTCACCACTCAAGATCTGTCGCATAACCCAGGCAGTGGTCGCAGCTGGCTGATCCTCACCGCGCACCAAACTGCTCAGAACTTCCGGCCAGCTCATCGTGACGACACCTCGCTCATGACACAGAGGTCGTCGGCACGACCCCCGTCTCGGCAGACATCGCGGGACGCAGCAACTTCGCCACAGCGGCAGGCAGTCGCATCGGATCGACCGGATGCGGCACGGCGCCGTCCGCGCGCGACCATGCTGCTAGCCAGGCATCATCGGCGCGCCCGACGAGCAGCAAGATCGGTGGACACCGCAAGATCTCATCCTTGAGCTGGCGGGACATGCCCATGCCCCCGGCGGGCACCGCTTCACCGTCCAGGATCGCCAGATCGACACCACCAGCATCCATGGCGGTGATAAGTGCGGCCGGGGTCGCCACCTCTAGTACGCGCACCGGCGGCAGGTCAGCTGCCACCTTGCGGCCCAGCGCCAACCGGACGTCGGTTCGCGTCTTGCGGTCAGACGCATACAACAGGATGGTCAGAACCTGCTCGTCCGCACGCTCCTCAGCGCCAGTCATTGATCATCTCCAGGTTGTCCTCCAGTGCGAGCGGCTGGCATCCCTGCGTCGGTTTCCCCTGCCGGAGCCTGATCGTAGCGTGGTCGCTGCCCCTGGTCGCGGGGCCCGATCGATGTGGCAGTGGCTCGCTGCAGTCGCTCCAGACGGTCGAGTCGGCGATCTTCCCGCCGCGCCTCCCGCTGGCTGTGTGCGTACCACTGAACGAACAAAGCCATCAGCATCACCAAAGCGATGACATCTCCCGAACCCCACAGAATTCCGCCTGCCAGGTATTGGTCCTCGATAGGACTCGGTGGCCAAGTGCGGTTGAACGCCAGATACCAGTTCTCGGCGATCAGGTCGGTTGAGCTCATGATCGAAATGCCGAGGAATGCATGGAATGGCAGCATCAGGAACAACATGAGCAGCCGCAGCGGATAGCTGATCCTGCCCGGAACCGGATCGATTCCCATTAACGGCCACATCAGGAGCGCGCCGATAATGAGGAAGTGCAGATGCAGGAACGCATGCCAGAATCCCGAGCGCAACGAGAGCTCATAGAACGACGAGTAGTACAGCGCGAATGGTGTTGCGATAAATAGCGCCAGTGTCAGGGGTGCGAATGTCAGTACGCGCGCCAGCCGGGAGTGCAGCACGGCGAGCAGCATTGCCCGCGGTCGCGGCGGCAGCGTACGCAACGCCAGAGTGATGGGCGCTCCGAGCGCAAGGAACATCGGGGCCGACATCATCAAGATCATGTGCTGCACCATGTGGACACTCAGCAGCACCGTGTCGTAGGTGCCCAGCGCCGACAAGGTGGCAACCCCGATCGACCCAAGTCCGCCAAGGAGGAAGGACACACTGCGCCCCACCGGCCAGTGATCACCGCGGCGGTGCAGCACCAGCAAGCCGGCAATGTAGAGACCGGCGGCTACCGCAATACCCAACGCCATAGACCATTCCCAGCTCCATTCGGTGAGCAGTCTGGTGGGAGTCAGCGGAGGCGGCTGATCGGTGGGCGTGGCATGCAACGGTACGAGCACCATGGCGAACCTGGTGAACACAGGCCCAGCCTAGTGTGGTGCGCCGATGCCACTGGGCTGCGGACACAGATGCAGCAAGGCATGCTCTTGTCTTGGGGAAACTTGTCTTGTGGAAACGCATTGACAGGTCTGTTCAGTGGCTGATCGCGACGCGGAATAACAAAAGAGTGCCCTGGGGTGACCTCTGCACGGGTTCCGGCAATAATGACCTCGTGGCCATGCACACACATGCAGTTTCCGGTTCGATGACGATGCCGGAGGGTGCACTGCATCCGATCCCGCAATCGCGCCTGCGTGGTCGCGAAAACCGGCCCGAACCGGTCGCTGTTGGCACGATCATCTGGCTGGCTTCGGAGCTCATGTTCTTTGCCGCTCTGTTTGCGGCCTACTTCACCATCCGAAACGTCACCAATTCGCAGGCGGCCGCTGCCGGAACGCCGCCGCTGTTTGAAACCACGTTCCAGCTCATCAATCTTCCGTTCGCCATTGTCAACACCACCGTGCTGGTCGCGAGCTCGTTTACCTGCCAGATGGGAGTGTTCGCCGCAGAGCGGGCCCAAGTCAGCCGAGCCGGGTCACTGTTCAACCTGCGTCGCTGGGGATTGCGCGAGTGGTACAGCTTGACCTTCCTCATGGGAGCCTTCTTCATCGGCGGCCAGGTGTATGAGTACTCCGAGCTGATCAGTGAAGGCCTGACCATCTCGTCGAATGTGTACGGGTCCTGCTTCTACCTGGCGACGGGCTTCCACGGACTCCATGTGACCGGCGGCCTGATCGCCTTCCTGCTGCTCATGGGCCGTACGTTCCTGGCTCGCACCTTCACTCACGAACAGGCCGTCAGTGCCGTTGTCGTGTCTTACTACTGGCACTTCGTCGATGTGGTGTGGATTGCCTTGTTCGGCGTCATTTACATCCTGCATTAGCAGGAGAACACCGGGCCCGGGTGCATCCGCTTCGGGCCCGACAACTGAATACAGAAACAACTGAATATATGTTTGGCCCACAACAGTGCAACGAGACATGAGAGGGACCCCGCGTGCGACTCCTGTCTTCCCGGCGCCGGCACCCAGCAGCGAAGGCGTTGCTCCTGGTGTCCGGGCTCTTTTTGATGGGCGCCCTCTACAGCGTGATAGCTCCGCCGGCCCAGGTGTCTGCCGACACCGGAAACAGCCAGCAGATCGCCGAAGGCAAGGCGCTGTTCGCCGTCGGATGCGCGTCTTGTCATGGACTTAATGGCGAGGGCCAGGTCAGCGGAAACATTCAGGGACCTCCGCTTGCCGGTGTTGGTGCTGCTGCGGTGGACTTCCAGGTGAGCACGGGTCGGATGCCGATGTCCCGCCCGGAAGAACAGGCTCCGGTCAAGCCGAATACCTACTCAGAGGAGGAGATTGCGGCGCTCGCGGCCTTCGTCGAGTCGCTCGGTCCCGGCCCAGCAATCCCCGAACCAGCGGCGTACGACACGGCGAATCTGACTGCAGAGGATCTGGCGCGCGGCGGCGAGCTCTTCCGCACCAACTGCTCGGCGTGCCACAACTTCGAGGGCGCCGGAGGCGCGCTTCCCAACGGAAAGTACGCGCCATCGCTAATCGGCCTGGACAACAAGCGGATCTATCTGGCGATGCTGACCGGTCCCCAGCAGATGCCCGTGTTCTCTGACGAGGTGCTGACACCCGAGGACAAGCGATTGATCATCGGTTACCTCGATCATCTGCACCAGCAGCCGACGAACGGTGGCTTGCCGCTCGGCGGCCTCGGCCCGGTGAGCGAGGGCTTGTGGGCCTGGATCATCGGTCTAGGCAGCTTGATCTTTTTCGCGATGTGGATCGCGGCCAAGGGGGCGAAAGCCAAGTGAGTGAAGATACGGCCCACGGCCAGCCCGGTTCCGAGCTTGCAACAATGGCCGAGGACCGCTACCCGGTTCCTGACCCCGGGATGGAGCCGCACCTGCCCCGTCTGACTGATGTCGACGAGAGGGCCGCCAGACGCGCCACACGCCAAGTAGCCACATTCTTTGGCTTGGTGCCTGTTCTGTCCATCGGATTCGTTGTCGTCTACTTTGCGGTTCCCGGTGACGCCTGGGTGGACTTCGGCCCACTGCGAGCCAATAGCAGAAATCTCCTTCTCGGATTGACTTTCGGCCTGGCCTTGCTCTTCCTCGGCATCGGTGCGGTGCACTGGGCCAGGAAGCTGATGGACGACAAGGAGATGATCGACTACCGTCACGGCGCCGCCTCCAGCGATGACGACAAGAACTACATGCTCACCGAGCTGGACAAGGTTGTCGATGAGTCGAAGCTCACTCGGCGCAAGGTGATCGGTCGCACCCTGGTCGCCGCGCTCGCGACGATCTTATTGCCCATGATCGTCGGACTGGCCGATCTTGGTCCGTGGCCGACGAAGAAAAAGCGTGCGGAGACCATCGAGCGGACAATCTGGGCGCCGGGGGTGCGCGTCGTCAACGACATCACCTTCGAGCCGATCAAGCCAGAAGACGTCGAGATCGGCCAGCTGATCAACGCCGAGCCGGCGAACCTGCAAGATCTCGAGGGTGCCGAATTTCAAATAGAGAAGGCGAAGGCCGCCGCGATCGTCGTCCGGATGGATCCCAATACCATTACGATTCCGCCAGCGCGCCAGGGCTGGAACATCGGCGGGATCCTTTGCTACTCCAAGATCTGCACTCACGTTGGCTGCCCGATCAGCCTGTGGGAGCAGCAGACCCACCACCTGCTGTGCCCCTGTCACCAGTCCACGTTCGACCTCGGCGATGCCGGAAAGGTGGTCTTCGGGCCAGCGGCGCGTCCTTTGCCGCAATTGCCGATCGCCCTTGATGCCGAGGGCTACATCGTGGCCCAGCGTGACTTTCTCGTCCCGCCTGGACCGAGCTATTTTGAACGAGACTCGCGGCATGATTCTCCGTGACGACTTAAGAAGGCGATAACTCATGGCTCAGCCAGCTGCCACCGTTCCCGACGACAGCTCGGTCCAGCCCGAGACACCGAAGAAAGAGCTTGGGCCGGTCTTCAAGGCCGCTGCCGGGCCCACCAAGTGGCTGGACGACCGGATCGGCGTTGCCGGACTCGGTCGTCCGTTCCTGCGCAAAGTCTTCCCCGACCACTGGTCGTTCCTCCTCGGCGAGATCGCGCTCTACTCCTTCATCGTTCTGATTCTGAGCGGCATCTTCCTCACCATCTGGTTCAAGCCGTCGATGTCCGAGGTCGAATATCAGGGCAGTTATGAGTTGCTGCGCGGCCTGCCCATGTCAGACGCGTACGCCTCGACACTGAACCTCTCCTTCGACATCCGCGGCGGCCTATTGCTGCGGCAGATGCACCACTGGGCCGCTGCCGTCTTCGTCGCCGCCATGCTGACCCACAGCCTCCGCGTCTTCTTCACCGGCGCGTTCCGGAAGCCGCGTGAGATCAACTGGCTGATCGGTGTAGCCATGCTCGCCCTCGGCATCATCAACGGCTTCACAGGCTACTCACTACCCGATGACCTGCTGTCAGGCACTGGCCTGCGGTTCGTCGATGGACTTATCCGCGCGATTCCGCTGATCGGTACTTGGGCTGAGTTCTTCGTTTTCGCTGGTGAGTTCCCCGGCACCCTGATCATCCCTCGGCTATACATGGTCCACATCTTGCTGATCCCTGCGCTGCTTTTTGGGCTGGTCGCGGCTCACCTTGCCTTGGTCGTATACCACAAGCACACCCAGTATCCCGGCCAGGGCCGGACTACGGGCAACGTCGTCGGTTACCCGGTTTTTCCGGTGTACGCGGCGAAGGCCGGTGGATTCTTCCTCATCGTCTTCGGCGTCCTTACCTTGATGGGCGCGACAATGCAGATCAACCCGGTGTGGGTGTTCGGACCCTATAACCCGGCCGAAATCACTGCCGGCTCGCAGCCCGACTGGTACATGGGCTTTGTCGAAGGCGGCATTCGCATCATGCCGAACTGGGAATGGCACATTGGGTCGACGACGTGGTCATGGAACGTGGCCATCCCTGGTCTCGGCCTGATGGGGTTGTTCTTCGGCCTCATGGCTATATACCCCTTCGTCGAAGCGTGGGTGACCGGTGACAAGTCCGAGCACCATGTGCTGGATCGTCCACGCAACAACCCGACGCGTACCGCTTTTGGTGTTGCGGCGATGACAGGTTTCGGGATGCTGTGGATTGGCGGAGGAAACGACATAGTCGCCACCCAGTTCCACGTCTCGCTGAACGCGGTCACCTACTTCCTTCGCGTTGCCGTGTTCGTGGCACCAGTGATCGCCTTCCTGGTGACCAAGCGGATCTGTATCGGCCTGCAGCGCGCCGACCGTGATCGCATGCTCCACGGCGCTGAGTCGGGCATCATCGATCGCGCTCCCTCGGGCAAGTACTCCGAGCGGCACCGTGGAATCAGCCAGGGCGAGGCGTTCAAGCTCAGCCAGCATGCCGACCAGCCCGCGCTGCTACCTCTGACCGATGTCGACGGCATGTCGGTGAAGGAAATCAAGTCCGAGCAGCGACGGCGTAAGGCAACCCGCTTCTACTTCATCGACACGCTGCGCCGGCCTACTCGTGCAGAGCTTGAGGAGGCTGCTGAGCATCACATGCATCCAATGGCGATCGAGGGTGATGGTGAACATCACGCGATCGAACCTCAGCCGGAGGAAGAGCACCACCTGGCCAGGTAAGGAGTTCCGACCAAACGACGCCCCACGGTTTCTTGAGAGCTCGTGGGGCGTTGTGTTAGGTCATGGTCCAACCCGCGACCCGGTCCTCCTCAGCCAGAAACCCACGTATACGTTGGTCCCTGCGGCCTGCACAGCTTGCGGCTTATGCAATGTGTAAGGGAAGCAGTGCAGGCCCTACGGCGGCTGGCAACAGGCCAGACGTCCAACGCGAGGGATGTGGCATTGCTCACTCTTCGCAAAACCTGACAATGATCCGGAGCTAGCAGGCGTTGACGCGTCTGGACGAGACCGCCGAGCGGTCATGACGCCCGAATAGACGCAATGGGGATATGAGCATCAATCAGAAGCTGACCAACCGAGAGCCCGACACCGCCAAGCATGCAGGCGAGAAGAAGGACAAGAAGAGCGGATTCGATCTTTCCATCACCCAGGTCCTCGGCGGCGCACTGGCCGCCGTGACGGCAGCCCTGCTAGGCGCCCAACTCAGTGTGGCTGGCACGGTCATCGGCGCCGCCTTGGCGAGCATCATTACTGCTGTCGGCGGGTCGCTGTACACCGCTTCACTGCGGCGTACGCGCGACAAGGTCAAGACCGTGTTCTACACCACCCAGCCAAACGAGGTTGACGAGCCGACCGTGATGGAGATCACATCGGACAGAGCAGGCCATATCACCGGGCAGCGGAGTCATCTCGTGGCGCCGGAACCGGCCCCATCACCAAAACAGCGTCGTTCGAAGCTGAACTGGAAACCGATCCTCGTAGCAGCCTTGGCTGCATTCGGTATTGCAGCAGTCGCACTCACCACCGTTGAGCTGGTTACGGGCCACGCGGTCTCCGGCGGCGAGGGAACTACGTTCCAGCAAGTAAGCGAGGGCAGGTCTCAGAAGGGCTCGGATACCAAGAAGAAGGCCCCGTCGGAGAAGCCGACGAAGAAGGCAACTACCGCTACCACTAAAGAGCCCACCGCAGAACCAAGAGCGCAGGCTCAGACTTCGGAGCCAGAACCAACGACCGCACCACCGACGCCAGAAGCTACTCAAGCGACCAAGGCCGCGCCCACTCCGAGGGCGACTGCGAGCGCCAGCCGATAGGCCTCGCAGGCAGTCCACCGGACGACCCGCGAGGCAATGAGACCGACTGCCGGGCGGTCGATAGGCAAACCTTGGTGCAGACAGTGAGAATGTCCAGGTGCGATTTCTCAAAGAGCTGCCACCGTACGACTTGACCTATGCCGATGTCTTCATGGTGCCCCGGCGCTCTGCCGTCGGTTCACGGCTGGACGTTGATCTCACCAGCACCGATGGGATCGGCACGACCTTGCCTATCGTCGTAGCCAACATGACCGCCATTTCGGGGCGGCGCATGGCCGAGACACTCGCACGTCGCGGTGGGATGGCGATCCTTCCGCAGGACATCCCAGCCGATGTGGTCGCCGAAGTGGTCGGCAAGGTGAAGCGGTCACATCCTGTCTACGACACCCCGGTCTCGGTGACACCACACACCACGGTAGGTGAGGCGCTGTCGCTGATTCCCAAGCGAGCCCACGGACTTGCGGTCGTCATCGAGAACGGCCAGCCGCTTGGCACCGTCAGCGAGGCGGAAACATCAGGCGTAGACCGGTTCGCCCAAGTGCACACGGTGATGTCCGGCGATCTGCTGACGACCAGTTCAGAATCGACGCCTACCGAGATCTTCGACGAGCTGACTCACCGCCACCTCGAAGTAGCACTACTGATGGAGAACGGCAAGTTGCTTGGAGTCATGACGCGGAAGCATGCCTTGCGCTCGACTCTGTATCGCCCTGCTCTCGATGCCGGAGGCCGGCTGATGATAGGCGCCGCAGTGGGAATCAACGGCGATGTCGCCACTCGCGCCGACGCGTTGCTCGACGCCGGAATCGACGTCCTGGTTGTCGACACGGCACACGGTCACCAAGATCGAATGCTGGAGTCGCTGAAGGCAGTACGTGAGGTACGGGACCGGCTGGCGGACACCCAAGGACGCCGGGTTGCACTCGTCGCAGGCAACGTGGTCTCGGCTGACGGAGTCAACGATCTGGTGGGTGCCGGGGCGGACGTGGTCAAGGTGGGAGTCGGGCCCGGCGCAATGTGCACTACGCGAATGATGACCGGTGTCGGCCGACCGCAATTCAGCGCCGTCCTGGAATGCGCCGAGGCGGCTCGCGCTGTGGGTCGATCGATCTGGGCCGACGGTGGCGTACGCCATCCCCGCGATGTCGCGCTGGCGCTGGCTGCTGGAGCGGGAAGTGTGATGATCGGTTCCTGGTTTGCCGGAACGTATGAGAGCACCGGCAACTTGATGGTGGATGCTGAGGGCCGGATGTACAAGGAGTCCTACGGTATGGCGTCGGCCCGGGCTGTCAAGATGCGTACCAAGGACTCGTCAGGCTTCGATCGAGCACGTGCAGGTCTATTCGAGGAGGGCATCTCGACAGGGCGCATGTACCTGGATCCGGAGCGGCCGAGCGTCGAGGACCTGATTGATTCCATCGTGGCGGGCCTGCGCAGCAGCTGCACGTACGCAGGCGCGTCCAATCTGGAGGAGTTCCACGAGCTCGCTGTCGTCGGAGTGCAGTCCAGCTCTGGCTACGCCGAGGGTCAGCCGCAGCACATGAGCTGGTAACAGCCTGCGATATTCCTCCGACTCTGCCAGGCGGTCACTTGCTTGCGGAGGCCGTCATCGGACTTCGGTGGTTACCGTGCTGCGGTGGCAAAGCGATTCGCTGATCTTGCCCGCGCCTTGGTTGCCTCCGCCTCACGATTCTTCGGCGGTGCCGTAGAGACGAGATCGTCAATCAAATGATGTGTGGCATGTGCGATCTCTTCGACCGCCCGATAGAACACCGCCTCGTTGGCTTTCGATGGCTTGGATACGCCCGCGACCTTCCGCACATACTGCAAAGCCGCGTCGTGCACCTCATCTGAAGTAGCCGGCGGCTCAAAGTTATTCAGTGGGCGAATGTTTCGACACATGCGCCCCATTGTGCCTGACGCTACTGCACGTCTCAGTGCGCGTGATCCCCTCGATAGAACTCATAGAGCAGTCCGGTCAAGGTGATGAACCCAAAGCCGAAGCCGATGATCATCAGCCACCACCCGTAGATCGGGGCTATCACAACTGGGACAAAGGTCAGTGAGAGGAACAGCGGCCACTTGCTGGATGGCGGAAAGAACCCCAACTCCCCCGCGCCCTCAGCAATCTCGCCCTCTTTCTTGTCCTCCGGGCGGGGCTCCATCCGTCGTGCCACCAGCAGCAGATAGGCCCAGATCATGAACACCAAGAAGAATGTCAAGATCAACGCGACGGTACCCGTGATCTCCGGAACGCCGTTGGCATCGGCCGTCATCAGCCAGTAAACCGGCGTGACGATGAGGAAGAAGATTGTCAGGGCACCGAAGATCCAGGCTTCGACCTTCACCTCTGATCCTCCTCAGCCTCCGGTGAGTGGCTGTGGTGCCCGGATTCATACTGAGCAGCTAGATCGCTTGTGTCGCCTCGTACCCGATGCCTGAGCTCTGCCAGACGGCCAGTGTCTTCACCCGCGTCCACCGTGGTCTCGTCGAACTCCTCCTCATCGACGCCGTACTCCAAAATCGCAACCTCGGGATGGTGCAAGTCGAAAGCGGGCGATTCGGAGCGGATCTTAGGCAGCTGGGTGAAGTTATGACGCGGCGGCGGGCAGGTCGTCGCCCACTCCAGGGAGCGACCCCAACCCCAGGGATCGTCGGTGTTGACCTTCGGGTTGTTCCGGCTCTTCCAGACGTTGTAGAAGAAGACCAGTGTGGAGCCGCCAAGGAGGAATGCGCCAACCGAAGAGATCTGGTTTTCAATCGTGAAACCGTCAGTGGGCAGGTAGTCGGCGTACCGACGTGGCATGCCCTCAACGCCCAGCCAGTGTTGGATCAGGAACGTCATATGGAACCCGATGAACAACAGCCAAAAGTGAATCTTGCCCAGCGTCTCGTCAAGCATTCTGCCGGTTAACTTCGGCCACCAGAAGTAGTAGCCGGCGAACATCGCAAAGACCACGGTGCCAAACACAACGTAATGGAAGTGAGCTACCACGAAGTAGCTATCGGAGACTTGGAAGTCCAGCGGAGGGCTGGCAAGGATGATGCCGGTCAAACCACCAAACAAGAAGGTGACGAGGAAGCCGACAGCCCAGAGCATCGGCGTTCGCATGGCGATGCTGCCGCCCCACATTGTGCCGATCCAGTTGAAGAACTTGACGCCTGTCGGAATAGCAATCAAGAAGGTCATGAAGGAGAAGAACGGTAGATTGACCGCGCCCGTGACGAACATATGGTGCGCCCACACGGCGACCGACAAGGCGCCGATCAACAGGGTGGCTCCGACCAGGCCGACATAACCGAAGATTGGCTTCCGGCTGAATACCGGCAGAACTTCGGTGATGATCCCGAAGAACGGCAAGGCGATGATGTAAACCTCTGGATGCCCGAAGAACCAGAACAGGTGTTGCCACAGGATCGGTCCGCCGTTGGCCGCATCGAAGATGTGTGCTCCAAGGACGCGATCCGCCTCGAGTACCAAAAGGGCGGCAGCGAGAATCGGAAATACCACTAACACGAGGAAAGAGGTCACCAACACATTCCAGGTGAAGATCGGCATCCTGAACATCGTCATGCCCGGTGCCCGCATTGTCAGGATCGTGGTAGTGAAGTTCACGGCGCCGAGGATGGTGCCGAGGCCCGCCATGTACAGGCCCATAATCCACAGGTCACCGCCGACGCCAGGCGAGTTGACCTCACTGTTCAGCGGCGCGTAGGCGAACCACCCGAAGCTGGCAGCACCCGAAGGAGCGAGAAAGCCGGCGGAGGCGATCAAGCCACCGAACAGGTAGAACCAGTACGCGAGCATGTTCAGTCGCGGAAACGCGACATCCGGCGCGCCAATCTGTAGCGGCATGATCGCGTTAGCGAAACCAGCAAACAACGGCGTCGCGAACAACAACAGCATGATCGTGCCATGCATCGTGAAGAAGGCGTTGTACGTCTCGTACGACAGGTACTGCAGGCCTGGATACGCAAGCTCAGCTCGAATTGCCAAAGCGAGGATGCCGCCGAATACGAAGAAAGCCATTGAGGTGACGAAGTACAGATTGCCGATCACCTTGTGATCGGTGGTGATCATCCACTTCCAGGCAATCGCGCCCAGCTGACGCTTCGGTGTCGCTATCTCGGCGGCGGTGGCCGTACGCTGCAGCGTCGTCATCGCGTGCCCTCCTCAGAACCTTTTGCGGGAGCGTTGGCCTCAATCGGCCCCTTAGCTTCGCCAACCTGACCCTTAGCCACCAAAGACTTCAGGTAGTTGGTGTAGTCGGCCTCACTCACGATGTGCACGTTAAAGAGCATTGCCGAGTGATACGTACCGCACAACTCTGCGCACTTCCCGGGGAACAGCCCTTCAGTTGTTGGCGTCATCTGAAGCATGTTGTGGCGCCCGGGGATGACGTCCAGCTTCGTGTAAAACGAGGGAATCCAGAACGAGTGGATCACATCCGGCGATGAGAGGTTGAACTGAATCAACTTGCCGACGGGAAGGTAGAGATCTGGGGTTTTGTTGATCGTGCCGGCCTCCCACACATCTTGGCCGACGGCTGGATTGTTTGCGGCCTTGTAGTTGAAGGTCCACGACCACTTCTGGCCTACGACGTCAATGGTGACCTCGGGATCCGCGACCTTCTTGGTGACTGCATTTTGAGCCAGCACCGTGTAGTAGAAGAGCACGGCAATGATGATGAACGGCGCGATCGTGTAGAAGATCTCCATCGGCAAGTTGTAGCGGTTCTGCCGCGGCATCCTGGAGTGCTTGGTCTTGTAGCGATTCGCGGACCACAGGATGAGCCCTAACACGATGAAGCCCACGATGAAGGCAGCGATCCACGAACCGATCCAGAGATTGAGGATGTACGCGCCTCGATCGCCGGCTGGCCGCGGGAAGCCCAACCGCTTGATCTGAGCAATCAACTCTTGTGAGTTTTGTGTGCAGCCGGTAAGAAACAGCACGCTGAGTACCGACAGACCAAGCAGAGCCCCGCGGAGACGACTCCCTGACCCGCCGCGGACCGGGGACAGTGTCACATTGTTAAGTGTCACATTCTCCGGAGCGGGCCGTTCAGTCCTGCCACCCACGTTGCGCCTTTCGTCAGATCGGTACACATCGTCGAACCCTGCCCGGGTCTAGTCCGGGCAGCGACCCTTCTTTTGTGTTCACCCTAACGTAGGAAGACCCGGCCTTCACCGGTGCGGGGGTTGCGTTTTTGGCGGTTCTTGCGGCGCATCACAGCTGGCTGCGAGCGCTAGTTTCGAACGGTGGCAAATTGGACTTCCGAAGTCTTCTTGGACAGCTCCTCAGGCGAGCCCGTGCTGCCGGCAGCCCGTCAAGCCTGGCTCGATGCACAACAGGCTGGGTGGGGTGATCCGGCACGGTTGCATCGCCCGGGTCGGCTAGCCGCGCAAGCCTTGGATCAGGCCCGAGAGGTGGTCGCAGCGGCGGTCGGTGCGCGGCCGGATGAGGTCGTTTTCAGCGGGTCGGCAGCACATGCAAACCATGCTGCCGTTGCCGGGCTGGCATTGGGCCGGCGCCGCATTGGCTCAGGGATCGTCACAACGACAATCGACCACTCCTCGGTGCTGTCAGCCGCTGCGGCCGGGGGCTCCCATACGGCCGTCGAAGTCGATCATGAAGGGCATGTCGACTTGGACCGGTGGGCCGCCGCAATACGAAGCACTGGCACAGCCGCCGCGTGCATCCAAGTTGCCAACCATGAGGTGGGGACACTGCAGCCGTACGCCGCGGCTTCGCAGATTTGCCACCAGGCCGAGGTACCACTGATCGTGGATGCGACAGCTGCGCTCGGCCGAATCGACTTTGCCGATATCGATGGATGGTCGGTGCTCACCGGTTGGGCAGGCGCGTTCGGCGGCCCAGCCTCAGTGGGAATCCTGGTGATCAAGAAAGGTGGCCGCTGGCGGCCACCGTATCCGACCGATGACTACCAAGGCGGCCGGTGGCCCGGGATGCCGGATGTACCCGCCATCTATGCAGCTGCCGTTGCGTTGGACTGTTGGCGACAATCCGGCCCTGCCGTCGGGGACGGGCAGCACGATCTCATTGACCGGCTGCGTGCCGGCATCGCGCAAAGGGTGCCAGACGTTGATGTGGCCGGCGATCCAGTACGCCGAGTCCCGCACCTGTTGACATTCTCAGTGTTGTACGTGGACGGCGAGACCCTGACCGTGGAACTGGACAGGGCCGGCTTCGCAGTCGCCAGCGGCTCGGCCTGTAGTGCCAGCAGCGAGCACCCGTCGCACGTACTGGCTGCCATGGGAGCTTTGACGCACGGCAATGTACGGATCGGGCTGACCTGGTCGACCACACAGGCGGAGGTCGATCGATTTCTTGACGTACTGCCGCCGATCGTGGCGGATATCCGGGCAACCGTAGGCGCCTCATGACTGAGGCGGCGTCACCCTTCAACGGGCTGTCCCTGGATTGTCGCGGAATGAAGTGTCCGCAGCCGATCATCGAAGTGGCACGTCATATTCGTGAGGTGCAGGTCGGTGCGGTTCTGCAACTGCTGGCCGACGACCCTGCAACCGGTCCAGATCTTGCCGCCTGGTGCCGGATGCGGGGACAGATGCTCATCGCCTCAGACCCACCGCGCTTCCTGGTACGCCGCGAGTCGTGAACAGTAAGAACTCCCTGCCGGGCGGCAGGGAGTTCTCATTTCTATTGCACTCTGACTGCGTGAGATTGGGTCAGTGGAATTGGGTCAGTGGAAGCTGTCGCCGCAGGCGCAGGAACCGGTGGCGTTGGGGTTGTCGATGGTGAAGCCCTGCTTCTCGATGGTGTCGACGAAGTCAATGGTCGCGCCCATCAAGTACGGCGCGCTCATCCGATCCGTGACCACATCCACGCCGCCGTAAACCTTGACGACGTCCCCTTCGAAGCTGCGATCGTCGAAGAACAGCTGATACCGCAGTCCGGAGCAGCCGCCCGGCTGTACGGCCACGCGCAGCGCGAGATCGGCGCGGCCCTCACTGTCCAGAAGCGCCTTGACCTTGGCTGACGCCTCGTCGGTCAACATGATGCCGTCAGCTACGGAAGGGCTGTCGAGGGTCTGTTCGGTTGCCGTCATGCCAGTCATTCTAAGGGGGTTAGCTAAGCCGTCCAAGCCGATGCGGCGTGTGCCGCGTCACCAAGTCCACGACCGAGCGACCCGGCGCGCAGTCGCCGCCAGCTCCTCCTCCTCGACAGCGCGGCGGGGATCATCCAGTGCCGACTCGCGTACGGCGTACGCGGCTTCTATGCCCATGGTGCGCATTTCGCGTGACCCGGTGACCACCTCACCGGCGATCAGAATGCACGGGCTCAGGACTGTCGATGCAGCCTCCGCCATGGCTGCGACGACACCTCCGCCTCTGCTGGCGAAGTCGAAAATCGAGCAGCCGGTTATCACCAGATCCACTCCAGGCAGCGCCGACATGGCATCGGATGAAGCAAGTGCGATCGCCGGTCCGGTGGTCAGTCGTCCGCCGAGTGCCAGCACAGCGAAGCCCAGGCCGCCGCAGGCTCCCGCTCCTGGCGCAGCGGCGTGTATGCCGGACGCAAGCCTGGCGAATGATTCCACCGTCGTATCGGTGTGAAGCAGCAACTCCGGTTCCACGCTCGTTTCGCGACCCGCACGTGCGGTCATGCCGCGCAAACCGAGCAGCGATTGATCAAGCTCGGCAGCGGGCACCACGCCGACCAGCTCGATCCGACGCAGCAGTGCGCGAGCGGGTGCAAGATCAAGCTGGGTGATGCCGTCGAGCGCTTCCACACCTCCATCCAGCGGCCGATCTCCGACCGCGCCGAGCCCGGCCAGCAGACCCGCACCCGCATCGTGGACCCAAAGTCCGGCGAGGTCGATGAGAATCCGATGTGGTGCTTCCCGCTCCTCGACCATTGCTGCGATGGCCTCGCCGATCGGCCGAGATGACTCCTGGTACGGAATACCGACTCCTCGACCAGATCCAAAGGCGTGCACGAGTCCTGTCCCTGAGGCCACGCCTGTTGTGACGATGACACCACCGCTCACTCGGGATGACGTTGTCATACCGGCCAGGTCGGCGTACGCCGACACAAAGCCAGCCCCCGCATCGCCGATTGGCAAGACCGAGACGTCGGCAGCCGGTAGCCAGCCGGAGGCGATGACCTCACCGGCCTGTTGCGAAGACAGCGCGCCGATCGAATCGGTTGCGACCATGATTCGCACGCCCTAGCTCTCCTCTGTCGTCGGCGGGTGCCATCGTAGAGGTGAAATTCTGGGCAGCTAGCTGCGAGGCTCAGCGTGTCCGGAGCGCACCTTCCAGACGCTTGGCTCGTCGTCGCACTGAGTACATTTGGCACTGAGTACATTTGGCACTGAGTACATCTGGCACTGAGTACATCTGGCACTGAGTACATTTGGTGGGTGGCCAGCACCCCTCCATTGACTGCGCTCAAATCCGGGACACCGCTATCACTCTTCGTGCTGGGGCGGGACTCCGACCCTCGCTCTGAGCGGGGCGTTGAATGTCCCGGTGACCTGCCGCCGGCGTCCGATCCGGCTCTTGTAGAGCGGGCCAGGCGAGCCAAAGCCGCTCTCGGTGATCGACTTTTCATCCTGGGTCATCACTATCAGCGCGATGAGGTGATTCAGTTCGCTGACGTGACTGGCGACTCGTTCAAGCTTGCCCGGGACGCCGCGGCCCGCCCGGACGCCGAGTTCATCGTGTTCTGCGGCGTGCACTTCATGGCTGAGTCGGCCGACATCCTGACGTCGCCGGAGCAGAAGGTGATCTTGCCTGACCTGGCGGCCGGATGCTCGATGGCCGATATGGCGCGCTTGGCCCAGGTCGAGGATGCCTGGGACGTTCTCGCTGATGCGGGAGTCGCGGATGTCACCGTGCCGGCGACATACATGAATTCCTCAGCCGATATCAAAGCCTTCTGCGGCAAGCATGACGGCGTGGTGTGCACATCGTCCAATGCGAAGTCAGTCCTTCAGTGGGCACTCAAGCGCGGCGAGAAGGTGCTCTTCCTGCCGGACCAGCATCTCGGCCGTAACACCGCGGTACTGCAGATGGGCATGAGCCTGGACGACTGCGTGGTCTATGACCCGCGGCAGTACAACGGCGGCCTTACCACCGAGGAACTGCAGGCTGCGACGATGATCTTGTGGAAGGGTCACTGCTCGGTGCACGGACGGTTTACCCAGCAAGCTGTCGACGAGGTACGAGCCCGCATCCCTGGCGTCAAAGTGTTGGTGCATCCGGAGTGCCAGCACGAGGTGGTGCTGAAGGCGGACTTGATCGGCTCCACCGAGTTCATCATCAAGACCATCCAGCACGCCGAGCCCGGGTCAAAGTGGGCCATCGGCACTGAGCTCAACCTAGTCAAGCGCCTCGGACATGATCATCCTGACAAGGAGATCGTCTTCCTCGAACAACACGTCTGTTACTGCGCGACGATGAACCGGATCGACTTGCCACACCTGGTCTGGGCTCTGGAGAACCTGGCGCAGGGCCATGTGGTCAACCAGATCTCGGTCGATCCTGAGACCGAGCACTACGCCAAGATCGCACTACAGCGGATGCTTGACCTGCCGGGTGAGACCGCCCGCGACTAGATCACTCCCACCCGCGGTGTGACCTGCTTGCGACCCGACGGCTGAAACCGATGATTTCCCAGCTCGAAGATGGTCTGATTGATCATGTCCGAGTTCACAACGTTGCTGAAAGATCTTGCTCTGGTCGAGTCTCCACGTTGGCACGACAACCGACTAGTCTTCTCCGACTGGGGTGCCGGTGAGGTGCTCGCGGTAGGTCTTGATGGCACCCGCGAGCTGATTACTCCCATCGATGCAATGCCGTTCTGCCTTGATCGGCTGCCCGACGGACGGTTGCTCATTGTCGCCGGTTACCAGCTACTGGTCCGTGAATCCGACGGCAGCCTGAGCGCGTACGCCGACCTAGGATCGCTCTCCACCAAGCCCTGGAACGACATCGTGACCGATGGTCGGGGCAACACGTACCTGAACAACATCGGATTCGACTTCCCCGAGGGCGAATTCGCGCCAGGCCTCATCGCCTTGATCAAATCCGGCGGGACGATTCAGCCCGTTTCGGATGGTCTGGCGTTTCCGAACGGCATGGCCGTGACTCCCGACAACGCGACCTTGATCGTCGCGGAGTCCTATGGCGGCGTGCTGACGGCGTATGACATCGCTCCCGACGGCGATCTTTCCAATCGGCGAGTGTGGGCCGATCTCCAAGGGGCCGCTCCGGACGGCATCTGTATCGACGCCGAGGGCGCGGTCTGGTTTGCAGAGGTGCCTGGTCACCGTTGTGTTCGGGTACGCGAAGGCGGAGAAGTCGTGCAAACGATCACTTCAGAACTCGGCTGCTTCGCTTGCATGCTTGGTGGCCCCGATGGAACCACTCTCTTTGCAACGGCCGCTGCTTGGCCAGATGCCATGACGCCTGGTTCGCGTACGGGTCGAATCCTGAGAGCTGAAGTCTCAGTACCGCACGCGGGCTGGCCAGCCTAAGGTGCGCTTACGCCGGGAATGAGGCCTTCCTCGGACTCACTCAGCAGCTGCTCTACCTCATCGAGCGTGGAGTCGGCGGCCGGCAAGATCAAGTCGGAGTCCTCTAGCTCCTGGTCCGGAACTGGGGTCCCTGTTGTGCGGATGCGATCCAGCAACATGTGCAGCGCCCTGGTCAGCTGATCTTGATCACGCGCCGCAACGGCTTGTTCGACGGCATCGTCGAAGGTATTGAGCCCCCGTACGGCCTCCTCTGACAGGCGCCACTGACCCTCATTGAGGATCCGAATGATCATCGCAAATCACCCTGCGGCTGAGCCGGTGGCGCTTCCTGACCCTGGCTTGGCGGCGCCTGGTACTCCTGCGGTGGCTGCGCGTCAAGGCTGGGTGGCGGTGCGGCCTGGGCGGGCGGCTGCTGCTGAGCCTGCGGCGCACCTTGCTGGCCCTCAATCGCTTGCGGCGCCGCGGAAGGACCAGCACCCAGCGCTGCCTTCATCCGCGCTAACTCGTTCTCCACATCTGAGGTCGAGGCCAACTGTTCGAGTTCGAGGGTGATGTCGTCCTTGGCCATTCCGGTGGGATCATCCAGAGCGCCACTGGCCAATAGCTCATCGATGGCACCGGCACGCGCCTGCATTTGGGCTGTTTTGTCCTCGGCCCGCTGGATCGCCAGGCCGACGTCACCCATCTCCTCACCGATGCCTGAGAACGCTTCGTTGATACGGGTCTGTGCTTCCGCGGCGGAATAGGTGGCCTTGATCGTCTCCTTCTTGGTCCGGAAGGCGTCCACCTTTGCCTGCAAGCGCTGACTGGCGCGAGTGAGCTTCTCCTCCTCTGCCTGCAGTTGCGCGTGCTGGACCTGGAGGTCACTCAGCTGTTGCTGCAGACCGGATCGCCGCGTCAAAGCTTCGCGAGCCAGATCCTCTCGCCCGATCTCGAGGGCTTTCTGAGCCTGATTGGTCAGCTTGTCGGCCTGGGTGTTCAGCTGGTTGGCCTGAAGCTCGATCCGCTTCCGACTGGTCGCCACATCGGCGACGCCGCGGCGTACCTTCTGCAACAACTCGAGCTGGCGCTGGTAGGAGTAGTCGAGAGTTTGGCGTGGATCTTCGAGTTTGTCCAAGGCCTTGTCGGTCTTGGCACGGAAGATCATCGAGATCCGCTGAAAAATGCCGGCCATAAGATGTCAGCTGGTCCTTCCAGGCTTTGGATTACGCGCGGCGGGGCCGCCCACAGGCTTCCACCGTATCTCTGCAGGGAAACCGAACACAGTTAGGGATGAGGGTAGTTTCGTCTTTGGGGTGATCCCCTGAGACAATCCAGGGCCAGACCCGCCTAACCCTGTTCGGGAAGCAAGAGAATCTATGAAAGGGACCCGTGGCACTCTTCCGCCGCAATAGTCGGGCAGCCGAACCGGAACAGCCGGCTACGACGGTCGATCATGCTCCGACCGGCAAGAAGGATCGTCCAACGCCGACTCGCAAGGAAGCCGAGGCGGCCCGACGCCAGCGGATAACGACAACGCTCACCAAGAAGGAAGCGCGGCTTGCGGCAAGCCGGAGTTCTCGGGCGGAACGGATGAAAGCCATCAGCGCCCGAGAAGCAGCACCCGAGAAGGTGCTGATGCGTGACTACATTGATGCTCGGTTCAACCTGGGCGAGTTCCTGCTGCCTGCCGTCGTGGTGATCTTGGCGGTGACCATCCTCGGCAGCTACTGGCAACCGGTGACCTTGATCACGACTTTGGTCATGTACTTGTTCATCTTTGGGGTGTTTGTCGACGGCTATCTGATGTGGCGCGGGTTCAAGAAGGTGCTAGCCGCCCGGCTGCCGAAGGCTTCACCAAAAGGATTGCTGCTCTATGGAATGACTCGCAGCACCCAGATCCGTAGGTTTCGATCGCCTGCTCCGCGAATCAAACGCGGAGAAGCCTACTGAGATGTGACGCTGCGATGACAACGAGGTGATCAAATGAGCTGGCACTGGGTACCCGACCACAAGCCCGGATCCAGTCGATCCAATCCCGACCTGCCGTCGATCAACCGCAGCTTCCAAACCCAAGGTGAGGCGGAGACCTGGCTGGGTGAGTTCTATCCGAGTCTGCTGGCTGGCGGAGTTCGCTCGGTCAGCCTTTATGAAGCCGACCGGCTCGTGTACGGGCCGATGTCGTTGGAGCCGGACGTATAGGCCGGCCGCCCCGCTAAGGTCTGTTGGTGCCGACGCCTGACTACATTGCCGCCATCCGACGCGTGTACGGACAGGGCAGGTTGTTGCTGCCCGGCGTCTCCGCCGTAGTACTCCGCGATGATCTTGAGCCGGGCAAAGTGCATCTTCTGCTGACACGACGTAGCGACACCGGACGCTGGAGCCTGCCAGCAGGGATCGTGGAACCATTCGAGCAGCCCGCCGCTGCGATGCTTCGAGAGCTGCTCGAGGAGACCCAAATTACGGCCAAAGTGGAGCGGCTCGCGCTGCTTAGTACCGACCCCGACGTCGTGTATCCCAACGGCGATAGATGCCAGTTCGTTGCGATGTGTTTCCGTTGCCGCTACCTATCTGGTGAGGCGCAGGTGGGAGACGAGGAATCCACCGAAGTCGCCTGGTTCCCTCTCGACGACTTGCCCGATGAGTTGACTGACATCCAAATGCGCCGCATCGGCTGCGCATTGGAAGATCGGGAAGACTGCGTTTTTGATCTTTAGTAGCAGCCTAGGATCACGGCCGCCCTCATGTTTCCCGGACCCCAGGGCTGACGAAGGGCGGTTTGATGATCACGAAAGACTCCTGACGGTTCCTGATGTCGACGGTCACAACATCATCATCATTGAGACCCGCCTCGATCAGGGCGAGGGCAATGCCGATCTTGAGGGTGGGAGAGAATGTGCCAGAGGTGACTGTTCCGACCTCCCGGCCGTCTGGGGCGCGCACGATCATTCCCGGTCGCGGAATCCCTCTGCCGGTCGCTCGCAAGCCTCGAAGCAGGCGCTTCGGACCTGCCTGCTTCTCGGCACGAAGCGTGTCCGCTCCAAAGAATGATTCTTTCTTCCAGCCCACTGCCCAACCGAGCCGAGCCTGCACAGGTGTGATCGTCGGGGAAATGTCTTGACCGTGCAATGGATAACCCATCTCGGTGCGCAGCGTGTCCCGTGCTCCAAGCCCGGCGGGCTGCAGCCCGTAAGGCTCGCCGGCGGCCAGCACCGCGTCCCACACCCCTACGGCTAGGTTAGAGGGAACCACCAGTTCATAACCGCGCTCACCGGTATAGCCGGTCCGGCAAACCGTCACCGGCATTTCCTGGTTGTCAGAGCTGATGAAAGTCATGTAGTCGTGACCGGCCGGCAATCCAGTGGCTGACAACACCTCGTCGGACAGGGTGCCTTGTACGGCCAGCACAGCGAAGTCGCGATGCTGGTTGGTCACCGTAACACCGGCGGGCGCAGCGGTGGCCAGGAGCGCAACCACCTGCTCGCAATTGGCAGCATTAGGGATCAGGAACACCTCATCAGAAGACTTGAGGTAGACGATCATGTCGTCGACCACTCCGCCGTCCTCGTTACAGATCAATGTGTACTGTGCCTGGCCCGGCCCGATCTTTGCGAGGTCGGCAGTCAGACATCGGTTGACGAAGTCAGCAGCTCCAGGACCAGACACTGTTGCCTTGCCTAAATGGCTGACGTCAAAGATGCCGACGGCGTTACGAACCGCCGCGTGCTCAGCCAACACGCCGGCAGCGGCGTACTCCAGAGGCATAGACCAGCCGCTGAACGTTGCGAACTTGGCGCCGGCGGACACATGTCGCTCATGCAGAGGCGATTTCAGTAACTGGCCGGTTTCGCCGTTTTCCGCCACGCCGTCTCCATTTCTTGGAAGTGCTGCTAGTCAGGATCGAGTACGCACAACGTAGGGCTAACCTGTTCAAGCCTCATTTGATCACGCCAACGGACCCAAAGGATGTTGCCATCGTGCCCACTCGGATACTGCCTTCACTTACCACCGCCAAGGCGGTGCCACGCAATGTCGATGTGCTCGTCGTGGGCTTGTCCGACGGCGGGATACGGGATGTGCCTGAGCCGATCAATCGGGCGTTCAGCAAACGCTTTGGGATGTCTGTGGCCGAGATGGCGATTTCCCTAGGGGCCAAGCCCAGCCCAGATACCGAGCGAGCCCTTCCCGCCGCTGGCGATGCACCCCGCATTGTCGTGGTAGGCCTGGAGTCCAGCCAGCCAAACGCGGAGAACTTGCGGCGTGCGGCCGGGGCAGGCGTACGCCATGCGACCTCGTTAGCGAACAGCGACAGCCTGACGGTGGCCGTGTCGTTGGGCACCGCCGATTCCGATCAGCTCGCTGCCGTTGCGGAGGGTGCGCTGCTGGGCAGCTATCGATATCAGCCGATCAGCGCTGCTGCAAACAACGCAGGCAAGATCGCTGCCATCACCGTGGTGCACGGAAACGCCGTGAAGGATGCGGCCATCACATCGGCTGCCGACATCGTCGCGCAAGCAGTAGTGACTGTCCGGGAATGGGTCAACATCCCAGCGAACATGCTCTATCCGGAGTCCTTCGCCGAACAGGTGCGAACCCTGGTACGCGACAGCAAGGTGGCTGTCGACGTGCTGGATGAGACCGCGCTGGACCGCCTGGGCTATGGCGGCTTGATGGCCGTGGGCGGGGGTTCCACCCGGCCTCCGAGATTGGTACGCCTGAGCTACAGCCCTCGAGGTGCGAACTTCCATCTCGCGCTGATCGGCAAGGGCATCACGTTCGACACCGGCGGCCTCAATCTCAAACCCAGCGAGGGCATGTACAGCATGAAGTGCGACATGGCCGGCGCCGCCGCTGTGCTTGCTGCGACGAACGCGATTGCCCAGCTTGGACTGAAGATCAAGGTCACGACGTACGGAGCCCTCGCCGAGAACATGCCGTCTGGCAGCGCGTATCGGCCGTCTGACGTGCTGACGATTTATGGCGGTAAGACTGTCGAGAACGGCAACTCTGACGCTGAAGGTCGACTTGTGATGGCCGACGCACTGGCTCGAGCGAACGAGGACCAACCTGATCTGGTCGTCGACGTCGCCACTCTTACGGGCGCATGTGTGGTGGCGCTCGGGGAGCGAACAGCCGGCCTTATGACCTCCGACGACGAAACAGCTGATCTGGTGCTGGAGGCCGCTGAGGCTGCGGGTGAGGAGGTTTGGCAGCTACCAATCCCGAGCGAGATCCGCAGCAAACTGGACTCAAAGGTGGCTGACCTGCGTTCGACCGCTGGGGATCGCTGGGCTGGCGCTTTGGTTGCTGCCGCGTTCCTCCGAGAGTTTGTGGCAGAAGCAACGCCATGGGCACATCTCGACATTGCCGGCCCGTCGTTCTTCGATGGCAAGCCCTATGGCTATGTCGCCCCTGGTGGCACAGGAGTCGGCGTACGCACGCTCATTGCCCTCGCCCGCCGGCTCGCGACCTGAAAGACCCGCGCGGAGCGAGCAATCAAACCCGCGGATCGCGGCTATCAAGCGCGATCCGCAGCGAGCGGAGCGAGCAATCAAACCCGCGGATCGCGCGCCGCCGTGCTGAGGAGGAGTGACCGGACACGCTGTTCGTGACGGAGCGATGACGAAGTAGGCGGCTACCCAGCGCGATCCGTACCCGCGATGTTCGCGCCGCCGATCTGCAGGAGAAGCCGACGGAATGTCTCGATGACAGAGCTGATCCTCTCCGGCGAACATGGCAGCGAGCGGAGCGAGCCATTAGGACACAGCGAGCGGAGCGAGCCGTTAGGACACAGCGAGCGTCAGCGAGCGGAGCAATCAAGCTCCGTGAGAGTGCAGCGGCTTGCTGGCCAGCGCGAGATGTGCTTCACCGAGAGCCTCGCTCTGGGTTGGGTGTGCATGAATCAGCTCGGCGACGTCTGCGGGGAATGCATCCCAATTGGTGATGAGCTGCGCTTCTCCGGCCAGTTCACTAACCCTGGCACCGATCATGTGGACGCCCACTACCGGACCGTTCGGACGGCGTACCAGCTTTACGAATCCCCGAGTCTTGAGGATCTGCGACTTGCCGTTGCCAGCGAGGTCGTAGGTCAGCGTTTCGATATCACCAAAGCGCGATCGCGCTTGATCTTCAGTGAGTCCTACCGATGCGATTTCAGGGTCACAGTAGGTGACCCGCGGAACGTCGGCGTCGGCGATAGGCACTGGCGCCTCTGCGCTGAGACCCCTGCGGTAGGCAATCTCCTCCGCGACGAAGATCCCTTGCCCGAAGCCGCGATGCGCGAGTTGGGGGCCGTGAACCACATCACCCACTGCGTACGTGCCTGGCACCGAAGTCTCCAGTCGCTCCGTGACTCGTACGAAGCCATTCTCAAGATCAACACCAGCCTCTTGATAGCCAAGGTCCGCGGTCAGCGGACCACGCCCGACCGCGACCAGGAGGATCTCTGCATCCAGCTGCCGCCCATCGCTGAGTTCCAGCCGTACGTCGCTGTCTGTTGAGCGACACTCCGACATTGCGGCGTCGGTAATCACCTTTATCTTGCGCTTGCTGAAGGCCCGTTCCAGTCCAGCGGAAATGCTTTGATCCTCTCCATACACCAGTCGTGGAAGCGCTTCGACCAGCGTCACCTCAACACCGAACGATCGCCAGGCAGACGCGAATTCCACGCCGACAACCCCGCCCCCAAGCACGATCGCCGAGACAGGGAGACGATCGAGGCGGAGCGCGTGCTCGCTGGTAAGGATCTTGACGCCGTCCACTTCGAGGCCTGGAACCGACCGCGGGTAGGACCCCGTTGCCAACACCAGATTTGGTGCGGAGTGTGCCTGATCCTCAACCGCAACGGCCAAGCGTCCGTCGGGTCTGGTGAGTCGGCCCTGTCCCTGAATGATCGTTATCCCGCGAGCGCTGACGAGGCCGGACAGTCCCTTGTAGATCCGGTCCACAACGCTGTCCGCGTAGGAGACAACACCGCCGAGATCCACTTTGTCGATTGCCGCATGAATGCCGAACTGGCTTCCATTGCGTACCGAATCCGCAACTTCGGCAGCGTGCAACATCGCCTTGGCGGGAATGCAGCCCCGATGCAGGCACGTACCGCCGACTTTGTCCTTCTCCACCAGCCCGACTCTCAATCCCAGTTGGGCTGCACGCAAGGCGCAGGCGTAGCCACCGCTGCCTGCACCGAGGACGACAAGATCGAGCGGCTCTGGATCCTGAGCGTCGGTCGCGGCCGCAGTGTCGTGAAAAGCTGCCATGGCGCTATCCTCTCAACCCGCGAAGGCCCGCGATTCTGGAAGGTAGCGGACATAATTGGCGCATGAGTTGGTTCCGGCGGACGGCGACCCGGGCTAGGAAAAAGGGCCGCTACGCGTCGCAGAGTCGCACCGTCGACGACGCCGTCACGTCACACCTCACTCAGTTTGCGCATACGCGACGCGGGGTCGAGGCCTTTGTGGAGCCTCAGACGGCGGTAACTCAAACGACTCTGCTGCTAGTCGCCTTCGACGGTGAATGGACCCGGCGAGTGGTGCCGTCACCGGAATGGGCGCATGCATTCGCTGAGTCACTTCAGATCCCGGGTTATGACGCAGCGGTTGTCGGATATCCGCAGCGGATGCGCGACTACAACAGCCGCAATAAGAAGCATCCGGATTTGCGTTGAACCTCTTCTGATCCAAGAACGTCTGCAGAAGCAAGCAATCCGATGGGCCAAGGTTCTCCGAACCAGGAATGTGTGGAACGTCTCCGACGTGGGGTTACCTGACTATCCCCACACGAACAGCTTGGGCACGTCTCACACCTTCAGCCGTGCTGACAGAGGTGCCAAGTCGGCGGGATGGATGACTGGGTACTGGGGCAGCTGTCAGCACGGCTGTGTTCGATTGCTCGCTCCGCTCGCTGCGGATCGCGCTTGATAGCCGCCTACTTCGTCGTCGCTCGCCGACGAAAAGCGTGTCGGCTCGTTCCTCCTCAGCACGGCGGCGCGCGATCCGAGCAACGCATCGCCGCTGCGGTGCCCTGTTGAGACTAGGCTGTGGCCGACCGGCACCGAAGCGACCGTCTTCGGGCACAACGAGCGACACCAGGAACAACCGGGCACCAGCACGAAAAAGGAGTCCTCAGCAGCCATGTCGACCTCCGTAACCCTCCCAGCACTGGGCGAGAGCGTCACCGAAGGAACCGTCAGCCGGTGGCTCAAGCAGGTGGGTGACACTGTTGAAGCCGACGAGCCGCTCCTGGAAGTGTCAACGGACAAGGTCGACACTGAGATCCCCTCCCCCACTTCCGGCGTGCTGCTGGAGATCAAGGCGCAGGAAGATGAGACCGTTGAGGTTGGGGCGGTACTCGCCGTAATCGGCGAGCCCAGCGAGGCTGACGGCGGCTCCGCACCGGCTGCTGAGTCCCCCGCGGAGCAGACTGCCGACACGGGAGCCCCACCTCAGGCCGAAGAGTCTGCATCACAGACCGAAGATGCGCCGCAGACCGAGGAGGCTCAGCAGCCCGAGCAGACTCAGCAGCCCGAAGAGACTCAGCAGCCCCAAGAGACTCAGCAGGCTGAAGAGAGTGCCGGACAAGAAACTCAGCCGACGGCCGACGAGGCGGCCCCGCCGGAGGAGCCCGAGCAGCCTATGGAAACCAGTGATGCCGGCCCTGAGCCGGTTGCAGCCCCGAGCGGAGGCGGAAACGGCTCTGCTGGCGGAACCCAAGTCACCCTCCCCGCATTGGGCGAGAGCGTCACGGAGGGAACGGTAAGCCGCTGGTTAAAGCAGGTCGGTGATTCTGTCCAGGCTGATGAGCCGCTGTTGGAGGTTTCGACCGACAAGGTTGACACCGAAATCCCTTCGCCTGCAACCGGCACGCTGCTGGAGATTCGAGTCCAAGACGACGAGACAGTCGCCGTCGGGGCAGTCCTTGCAGTGATCGGACAGGCAGAAACCGCAGCGCCGGCGGCAGAGGCGCCCCAGCAAGCACCTGAGGCGGCTCCCGAGCCCGAGGAGCCCGAGCCGCAGCAGGAAGCCCAGCCGCAACAGGAAGCCGAGACACAACAGGAACCGGAACCCCAACCGCAAGCCGAGCGCCAGCCGGAACCTCAACCAGAGCCGGAACCTCGACCAGAACCCGAGCAGGAGGTTGCTGAACCAACTGGGAGCGAGAACGGTCGCCGAGAACAACAGGGCCCCGGAGTGGCTGCACGTACGACCACAGCGGCGGGCGATTCGGACACCACGTATGTGACACCGCTAGTGCGCAAACTCGCCAAAGAGCATGGGGTCGATCTGGCAGCGCTCAACGGCACCGGTGTCGGCGGCCGAATCCGCAAGCAAGACGTACTGGCCGCCGCTGAGGCTGCGAAGCAAGCCGTTGCCGCCCCGGCGCCGGAGGAACCGGAAGAGCCAGCTGCAGCCGCCCCTGCGCCAGCACCGACGGCCGAGGTCAGCACCCTGCGCGGCACGACGGAGAAGATGTCGCGGTTGCGCCAGACGATCGCCAAGCGCATGGTGGAGTCCCTTCAGGTCGCCGCCCAGCTGACCGCGACAGTCGAGGTGGATATGACAGCCATCTCACAGATCCGCGCGACGGTCAAGGATGACTTCAAGAAGCGCGAGGGCGCGACACTGTCCTACCTGCCGTTCATCGCCAAGGCTGCCGTCGAGGCCTTGAAGGTGTACCCGAAGGTCAACGCCACAATCGACACTGAGCAACGCACCATCACTTATCCGGATGCCGAGCACCTCGGCATCGCCGTGCAGACCAATAGGGGCTTGCTGGTTCCGGTGATCAAGGATGCCGGTGATTTGAGCATTGCCGGCTTGGCGAAGCGGATCGGTGACTTGGCGGCGCGGACTCGGCAGAACAAGGTGACGCCCGACGAATTGATGGGCGGCACCTTCACCATTACCAATTACGGTTCCGCGGGCACATTGCTGGATACTCCGATCATCAACCAGCCGCAGGTCGCGATTCTTGGAACCGGCGCGCTGGTCAAACGTCCTGTAGTTATCTCCGATCCGCGGCTGGGTGAAGTAATAGCGATCCGCGACATGATGTACCTGTCGCTGTCCTACGATCATCGGCTGGTCGACGGGGCCGAGGCGGCCCAGTTCCTCAGCACCCTCAAAGCGCGCCTGGAGGAGGGTGACTTCGGCGCAGAGTTTGGGATGTGATCACCATGAGAGTTGTCGTCGTCGGCGCCACGGGAAACGTCGGGACCAGTGTCGTGGGAGCGCTCGCTGCAGACCCCGCCGTTACCGAGATCGTCGGGGTCGCCCGGCGGACTCCGACGTCGTGGCAGCCGGCGAAGACCCGATTTGAAGCGGCTGACGTCCGAAAGCCAGAGATCGTGCAACATCTCCAGGGCGCTGATGCCGTGGTCTTGTTGTCCTGGGCTTTTCAGCCGACGCACCAGCCGCTGACGACCTGGGACGTCAATGTGCTCGGCAGCATCAATGTGCTGGAGGCAGCGGCCAACGCAGGAGTCGGGACGGTCGTCTATGCGTCATCACTGGCCGCCTACTCGCCGGGACCCGGTGAGCATGTAGACGAAAGCTGGCCGACGCATAGCATTCCGACCGCGGCCTACGGCCGGGAGAAGGCCTATCTCGAGCGTTATCTCGACGCTTACGAGTTGCGCCACCCGCAAATCCGGGTCGTACGGATGCGTACCAGTTTCATCTTCAAGCGGTCCTCGGCCAGCGAGCAGCGGCGGATATTCGCCGGACCGCTCATCCCCAGGGCGTTGCTGCGTCCAGGCCGCCTGCCGGTCATCCCGCTACCGGCTGGCCTGCGGTTCCAAGCCATGCATGGCGACGACGCTGGTGAGGCGTATCGGCTGGTGCTGCTGAGCGATGCCCGCGGCGCTTACAACGTTGCTGCGGATCCCATCATTGACGGCGAGGCACTTGGCGAACTGCTGGAAGCACGGGCTGTGCAGGTTCCGACGCGAGCCGCTGCCGCCGCTATGGCAGGCGCGTGGCGACTGCGAGTCATACCCTCAGACGAGTCTCTACTCAAGCTGTTCCTCTCGCTGCCGACACTCGACACCAGCCGTATCCGTAATGAGCTGGGCTGGCAGCCACAATTCTCCGGAAGCGATGCGCTGCGTGAAGTCATGCAGGCGATGGCCGAGGGCGCCGGCGGTCCCACCCCGCCGCTGCACCCCACCGGCGACAAGACACCTAAACCCACGTGAACTGCTCGTGAAGTGGTTGCTGGCAGGCGCCTCCGGCTTCCTTGGCACGGCGATCAGGGTGCGCCTGGCAAGCGAGGGTGAGCAGGTAGTCCGGCTGGTACGTCGTGAGCCGGCTACCGCTACCGAGTTCCGCTGGGATCCGGATTCGGGCGACATAGACGCGGCTGCCTTTGATGACGTTGACGTAGTCGTGAACTTGGGCGGCGTTCCGGTCGCCCCACTGCCATGGACCGAGTCGCGACGAGAGCACATCCTCAGTTCACGGGTCAATACGACGCGCACGATGGCACGGGGCCTAGCCGCACAGGCGAGCAGCCGTTCCCGCACACTTATCCAGGCAAGCGGAATAGCCCGTTACGGCACCACCTCTGGAGTCGAGCCACATACCGAGGAGTCACCGGCAGCGGTCGGTTTCCTGGCCCAGGTAACGACGAAGTGGGAGGCCGCCACCCAGCCGGCAAGCGACGCCGGCGTAAGGGTCGTGATCTTCCGCACCAGCCCCGTAATGGATGCCAGCGGTGGCTCGCTCGTACCCATGAAGCTGGCCTGGTGGTCCGGCCTTGGGGCTGTGATCGGCGACGGTTCGCAACGGATGCCGATGATCAGCCTCCGGGACTACCTGGCAGTCATGCACTGGGCGGCAACTAATGATCAGGCCTCCGGGCCATACAACCTGACACTTCGAGAGCCCACAACCAACGCTGAGTTCAGTGACGCGCTAGCCAAGGTGATGCACAGACCTCGGTTCCTTCGGGTACCAGCTCCGGTGATCCGGGCGGCCCTCGGCGAGCTGGCAGGTCAGATCGTCGGCGACATGTACGTAGTTCCAAGACGACTGACTGACAATGGCTTCCTCTTCAGCGATCCCACCGTTGAAGACGTCGTCGCCTCGGCACTCGGCTTGGCAGCTCGACACTAGACTCAGCGCCATGGCACTGGAGTTCGTTGATCTTGGGCTGGGTCGCGAGCACCGCGACTACCAGGAAGCCTGGGACCTGCAGCGCGCCATCCACGCCGAAGTATCGGCCGGCGCTCGACCGGACACGGTACTGCTTCTAGAGCACGCCAGTGTCTACACCGCCGGCAAGCGCACCGAGCCTCAGGAACGGCCTCTCGATGGAACGCCCGTCATCGATGTCGACCGCGGCGGCAAGATCACGTGGCACGGGCCTGGTCAGCTGGTGGGCTACCCGATCGTACGGCTGCCTGAGGCGGCGCTGGTCGTCGACTATGTACGACGGCTCGAAGAGGCCATGATCGCGATGCTTGCTGAGTACGGCCTCAGCACCGGTCGCATTCGTGGTCGCTCGGGAGTTTGGCTTGCTGCGGATGATCACCGCCCAGAGCGCAAAATTGCCGCCATTGGGGTCCGGGTTGCGGCTGGTACGACAATGCACGGCTTTGCACTCAACGTCGATCCCGAGCTCTCCGCATTCGATCTCATCATCCCGTGCGGACTGACCGGTGTAGGCGTGACATCGATGGCTGCCGAGCTGGGCCGCCCGGTGTTGATCACCGACGTGGCACAGGCGCTCGTCCCGCACTTGGAGCGTTACTTGGCTTTCTCCGAATTCGCCCAGTCCCCCGATATTGGATCCGCCCCAGACACGACCCTTCCCAGGGTCACAATCGGTGCCGCGTGACCCGCTGACGTCGGCCGCCTTAACTCACCGTCGGGCCGTCGTCGCGCCGCCAGTCGACTTTGCCATCGAGGCGTACAGCCTGAGAAAGGTGTATCGGACCAGGCACGGCAAACAGGCGGCCGTCGACGGGCTGGATCTGCGGGTGCCGGTAGGCGGGGTCCACGGCTTTCTCGGTACCAATGGCTCCGGCAAGACAACCACAATCAGAATGCTGCTCGGACTGACCGCCGCAGACTCTGGTCACATCCGAATCTTCGACCATGAGGTGCCACTTGCCATCAGCGAGATCATCGACCGGGTTGGCGCGATCGTGGAGCAGCCCAAGTTCTTCCCGACATTCTCGGGGCAGAAGAACCTCGAGCTGCTGGCCCAAGCCATCGGAGCGCCGCGCCGCCGCGTCGATGCGGTACTGGAGGGTGTGGGCTTGGGCCGTCGCGGGGAAGACAAGTTCCGCAGCTATTCACTAGGGATGAAACAGCGCCTTGCGATCGCCGCAACGCTGCTGAAAGACCCTGATCTGTTGATCTTCGATGAGCCGACCAACGGCCTGGACCCGGCCGGCATTCATGAGATTCGCACCATGATGCGGAACTTGGCCCGGCGTGGGAAGACCGTCCTGGTGTCCAGCCACATCCTCAGTGAGGTGCAGCAGATCGCCGACACGGTCACCATCATCGCCCGTGGCCGGCTGCTCGCCGAAGGCAAGGTCAGCGACATCCTCGCTGCCGATGAACAGCTATCGGTACGAGTCGGCGTATCGGACCAGCTGCGCGCCACAGAGATCCTCGCGGCATCCGGCTTTACCGTCGAATCGCTGCCGGATCGCCAGCTCAAGGTCAGCTCCAGCAACCGCAGACTCGACCCCGCGGTCGTTAGCCGGGTACTGGCTGATCAGGGTCTGTACGTCTCTGAGCTGGTGCCAATCCAGCCAGATCTTGAATCAGTGTTTTTGAACTTGACTGCTGGAGATCGGCTACGCGGCCACCAACAGCGACAGCGGCAATCCGAACCGCGCCGGCAGCCGGATTGGAGTGGGTGGCCGTGAGCCGGCTTGTGTGGGCAGAAGTCACAAGGTTGCTGAGCCGGCGGTTCACTGGCATCGCTCTGGTGGTGTTGCTACTTGGGCTCGGCGCGTACCAGCTAGTGGTCAACGACTCATTATCACCACAGACCGACGAACAACTCGCGGCCGCGCAGCGGTCGTACGAGCAGTCGCACCAAGACTGGGTGGACAACCACGAGAAGTACGAACAGGCCTGCCGCAAGACTGGTGGCACGCCGAAGGAGTGCGCTATACCAGAGCCCACACTGAAGGAGTTCAGCGTCGAGCCAGCGCCGTTCGGCCAGGCCGCTCGGACAGCACTTGGCATATCGACGGTTCTCGTCTCGCTGGTCGGTTTCATGATCGCCGCCAGCTTCGTTGGCGCCGAGTACAGCTCCGGCTCAATGTCCACATGGCTGACCTTTGTGCCGCGCCGCGGCGCTGTCTTCTGGTCAAAAATCCTCACCGTAATCGGGTTTGCGGCGCTACTTGCCGCACTGACTGGCGCGCTGGTACTCGCGGCAACCGTTGTGCTGGGCCGGCTGCAGGGCTCTGATATCGAGCTGCTTCGCCATCTTGCTGCGATGGCAGCACGCAGCGTGCTGGTCGTCGTTGGACTGACTGTTCTCGGCTTCTGCCTCGGTCTGATCACTCGACACACAGCGGGCGCCATAGGCGTCCTGGTTGCGCTGGTCGTTGTCTCGTTTGTCCGGATTGGGCCTTTGAACTCGCTGGCTTGGGCCCAGCGCATTACGCCGTGGACTCCGGAAGGAAATATGGCGGCAATCGTCGTCGGGGGCTACCGGTACTATGTGCCGGTTCAGAAACTCACACCAGAGGGCGTCAGCATCGAATTCACTCAGCACAGTCTGAGCCTCGCTCATGGGGCCGGCTATTGGGCGATTCTGCTCTTCGTGCTCGTGGCGAGCTCATTATTGATCTTCCGCCGCCGGGAGGTGCTGTGACATGAGGCTGCCACTAGGCTGGGGAGGTGACCATCGCTCCCGAAGGCCGCAAGCTGCTGCGTCTGGAGGTTCGCAATGCCAGCACGCCCATCGAGAAGAAACCGTCCTGGATCAGGACGACGGCGCGACTGGGACCTGAGTACCGCGAGCTGCACGAGCTGGTCAAGAGCCAAGGCTTGCACACCGTCTGCCAAGAAGCGGGATGCCCGAACATCTTCGAATGCTGGGAGGATCGGGAGGCCACATTCCTCATTGGCGGCGATGTCTGCACCCGGCGCTGCGATTTCTGCCAGATCGATACAGGCAAGCCAGCCACCTTCGACGCAGGTGAACCGGCCCGGGTCGCCGAATCGGTCCAGAAGATGGGTCTGCGCTACGCAACAGTCACCGGGGTGTGTCGCGATGATCTTGCTGATGAGGGAGCCTGGCTCTACGCGGAGACCATCCGCAAAATTCATGAGCTCAACCCCGATACCGGCGTCGAGATGCTGGCACCGGATTTCTCAGGAAATCCGCAGTATCTGAAGCAGATCTTCGAGACTGAGCCAGAGGTCTTCGCACACAACGTCGAGACGGTGCCCCGCATCTTCAAGCAGATTCGGCCGGGTTTCCGGTACGGCCGATCACTTGATGTGTTGCGCGCATCACGCGCGGCCGGTCTCGTCACCAAGTCCAATCTGATTCTCGGCATGGGCGAGACCCGCTCGGAGATCAGTGAAGCGCTCCAGGATCTGTACGACGCTGGTGTGGAAATTGTCACCATCACGCAGTATCTGCGACCGTCCCCTCGCCATCATCCAGTCGAGCGCTGGGTCAAGCCTGAGGAGTTCGTCGAACTGGCGGATGAGGCAACTGGCATCGGTTTCGCTGGCGTGATGAGCGGACCCCTCGTACGCTCCTCATATCGTGCTGGCCGCCTTTACCGCCAGGCACTGCAGAACCGCCAGGCACTGTCGAACCGCGCTTCGGTGGTCTAGGACAGCCAGCACACAGAATCGAGAGCGGAAAGTGAGTGGGAATGGCTGACGCGGCGGCCAAGAACGCTAAGACCGGCGCCAAGGACCCGAAGGCTGCGGCCAAGGATGCGAAGGTTCAGGCCAAGGCTGCTAAGAAAGCAGAGAAGGCCCGGAAGAAGGCAAGCAACGATCCGAAGGACATGGGCCGGTTTCGCCAGCTGATTCGGGCTTATCAGGTCACCCATGAGTACGACCGCGCGCTGCCATACATCTTGCTTGGCGCCTTCTTATTGCCAATCGCGATAGCTGTTGTCATTGGGGTGCTCTGGGGCCACGCCTTCAATCTGATCTTGATCGGCATCGGGCTCGGACTCTTGGCCGCGATGGCTCTGTTGGTTCGCCGGGCAAAGCGGGCCACGTACAAGCGCTATACGGGAAAGACCGGCTCAGCGGAAGTCGCGTTGTCCATGCTGCCCAAGAAGTGGGTTTCGTCGCCGGTCATTGCGGCCAATCGCAACCGTGATGTGGTGCATCGCACCGTTGGCCCTGGCGGACTCGTGTTGATCGGAGAGGGCGAAACTGGTCGGGTTCGCCAACTTCTCGCCAGCGAGGTGAAGAAGCACGAACGGGTCGCGTACGGGGTCACCGTAACGACAATCGTCATGGGCGACAAAGAGGGGCAAGTGCCGCTCGATAAGCTCACCGGCCACATTCGCAAACTGCCCAAGGTGCTCCAGCCTCACCAGATCACCGACATCAGGCAGCGGTTGCGGGCCCTTGACGCCCTCCGTCCGCCGGTGCCGATTCCTAAGGGCCCGATGCCAACCAGCTCGCGTCAGGTAAAGGGCGTCCGCCAGGCAATGCGCGGCCGCTGAGTGAGCTCGGCCCCCGAGAGCGTTTGCATTAATCAAATCGGATCGCGCTCGCCGCTGCCTGGACGGGCGAGCGAGCAGCCAGCCTCCGCTGACAGTCATCACCTCGCAATACCTCTGGCTGCGAGCGAGTGAGGCTTCCAAAGCGCGATCCGCGCGGAGCGAGCGCAGCGAGCGGAGCAATCAAATGGCGAACTTGATCAACGCGGAGCTCGTCACCATGAGCTACGGCACTCGGACGCTGCTCGACAGCGTCAGTCTCGGCTTGGACCGTGGCGAGGTCATTGGCATCGTCGGCCGCAATGGAGCAGGTAAGACAACCCTGCTGCAGATTCTGGCCGGGAGGCTTGCGCCTGACGACGGGCGTGTGATCCATACCAGGAACCTGACGATTGGCTCCTTGCAGCAGACAGACGACAACGGAACGGACGCGTCCGTACGCGATCTCATCGTCGGTGGCGCGCCGGACCACGTTTGGGCCGGCAATCCGGGAACCCGCGCGATCGTTGGGCACCTGCTGGCCGATGTCGATCTTGATACCCGAGTCGCCAGCTTGAGTGGTGGAGAGCGTCGCAGAGTCGCGCTTGTCGAACTGCTGTTGGCCGATTACGACGTGTTGATCTTGGATGAGCCAACGAACCATCTCGATGTGGAAGCAATCGACTGGCTGGCAAAGCATGTGCGTGATCTTCGGGCAGCCGATGTTGCGATGTTGATCGTCAGCCACGACCGCTGGTTCCTCGATGCCGTCTGTAGCCGGATTTGGGAGATCCACGACGGCCGCGTCGACGCGTACGAGGGCGGCTATGCGGCGTACGTGCTGGCACGGGCCGAGCGCGAACGCCAGGCCGCCATGATGGCTACCCGGCGCAGGAACTTGCTTCGCAAGGAGTTGGCTTGGCTACGACGCGGGCCTCCGGCGCGTACGTCCAAGCCCAAGTTCCGACTCGATGCGGCCGCCGCGCTGATCGCAGACGAGCCCGAGCCTCGCGATCGCTTGCAGTTACAGCAATTCGCCACAGTCCGGTTGGGCAAGGACGTTTTCGATCTTGATCGGGTATGCGTTACGCTGGGCGGCCGTCCGCTGCTTCGTGATGTCTCCTGGTCCATCGGGCCGGGCATGCGGATTGGTGTCATCGGCGTGAACGGCTCCGGCAAGACGACCTTGTTACGGCTGTTGGCTGGTGACATGGGGCCGGACTCCGGAACCATCAAACGTGGCAAAACCCTTCGCATCGGATATCTCAGTCAGATTCCAGAAGAGGTCAAGGGCACCGACCGGGTGCTTGACTCGGTCGATCACGTGCGTCGACAGGCACGGCTGGCCACAGGTGCCGAAGCCAGTGCCCGCTCACTGCTGGAGGATTTCGGGTTTACCGGCGATCGGCTGACTGCCCGGCTCGACGACCTGTCCGGCGGCGAACGGCGACGACTTCACATTCTTCATTTGTTACTCGATGAGCCGAATGTGCTCTTGCTGGATGAGCCCACCAACGACCTCGATATTGAGACCTTGACAGTGATCGAGGACTATCTCGACCGCTGGCCCGGCACTCTGCTCGTCGTCACGCATGATCGCTACTTCCTGGAGCGGGTCTGCGATGTCAGCTACGCCTTGATGGGTGATGGTTCATGTGTTCTGCTGCCAGGCGGTGTTGATCAGTACCTGGAGTCGCGGCGCGAGCGGCCGCCTGAAATTCCGGCCGCTACAACTTCCGCCAGGGCCCAATCGGCTTCGCCGAGTGCCGCGACGCGGCAAGCCAAGAAGGACCTGGCTCGCATCGAACAACAAATCGCCCGGCTTGACCGGCAACTCGCAGCCCTGCATGAGCAGATGGCGGCTGCGGCAAGCGATTATCAGCAGCTGACTGCCCTGCAGCGCGAACTGGACGTGATCACTGCCAACAAGGACGAGCTCGAGCTGGCTTGGCTGGAGGCGGCCGATATCGCTGGTTCCTGAATGAGTGATCTAGGTTGGGCCGCATGGAGACAGCGTTGCAGCAGCTCCTCGCCACTTTGGGTGATGCCGTCCGTACCGATCCTGTGACCTGCGAGAACTACCGATTCGACTGGTCTCGCGACCTAACGGCCGGAGTCCCGATCGCGGTCGTCCGGCCGGCTGATGCTGGCGAAGTTCAGGCTGTCGTCCGATGGGCAGCAGAGCACCGGGTAGCTGTTGTTCCCCGTGGTGCTGGCAGTGGCCTATCCGGTGGATCATCGGCGGTTTCGGGAGGCGTCGTCGTCAGCTTGGAACGGATGCGCTCGATCGAGATCGACACGGCCGCCAGGGTCGCCATCGTCGAGCCGGGAGCCTTCAACGCCGACGTGAAGTCGGCCGCAGCCACGCACGGTCTGTGGTACCCGCCGGATCCGTCGTCGTACGAGATCTGCTCGATCGGTGGCAACATCGCCACCAATGCCGGTGGGCTGTGCTGTGTGAAGTACGGCGTGACGACCGACTACGTACTGGGACTGGATGTCGTACTTGCCGACGGGACCCTGATCACCCTGGGTGGCAAGCGGATCAAGGATGTCGCGGGACTCTCCCTCATCAAACTCTTCGTCGGCAGCGGAGGCACTCTGGGCATCACCACTCGCGCCATCCTCCGCCTGATTCCGGCCCAGGGACCTCGCTCGACTCTGGTGGCGTACTTCCCCACCGTGCAGTCTGCGGCTGACACCGTCGTAGCCATCGGCAACACACTGCGCGCCTCCATGATGGAGCTGATGGATCAGACCTCGATCAATGCAGTCGAGGACTACCACACAATGGGACTTGACCGCTCAGCCGGTGCGATGCTCATCGCCCAGTCCGACTCGCCGGGTGCCGCATGTACGGCGGAGATCGAGTTCATGGAAGCTGCCTGCACCACGGCCGGCGCCAAAGAAGTCTTTGTCACCAGCGATCCGGACGAGGGCGAACTCTTTGTTGCTGCTCGTCGCGCTGCCTTTCCAGCGATTGAGGCTCGTGGCTCCATCCTCCTGGAGGACGTCGGTGCGCCAGTCCCGCAACTACCACAACTCCTCTCGGGCATTGCGGCGTTAGCAGAGCGCTACGACGTCGAGATTCCGGTGGTCGCTCACGCCGGGGACGGAAACACTCACCCGATCATCGTCTTCGATCGTGGAGACGACGAGTCCCGAGAACGGGCTTATCTCGCCTTCCACGAGATCATGCAACTGGCAATCCAGCTCGGCGGAACCATCACCGGTGAGCACGGAGTCGGCCGGGCCAAGAAAGCCGCCCTGCCGGATCAGCTTGGTCCCGACGTCATGGCTCTTACGCACAAGATCAAAAACGCCCTCGACCCGCTCGGCATCCTCAATCCGGGAGCCATTTTTTAATCATTCGGCTCCCGCTCATCGCAGCAAACTGTGGGCGAGCGACGCATTCTCACGCTGAAAGTTGCCACTCAGCCACATTTTCAGATGCCGGCCGCCCGATGCAGAACTCGCATGACTGATTCCCAAGGGGATTCGCTGCGTTCGTCGAGAAGCGGCAACGCCGCTCGGAGGCGAGGGGCGCCGCGACGTTGCTGCGCGGCGGTAGCTGCAAGCTCCTCCAGGGTGCAATCGCCGGTACGCAACGCCGAGTCGCCCAGAATCACCAAATCAAGCATTCCCAGGTCTCGCGCCGCAGCAAGCAATGTTTCAGCGCCGGTCGTGATCTTGAAGCACGCTCGTCAACAGCTGGAGAACTGTGGGTGAGCGGCAACTTTCCGGTGCCGAAATGTGTCACTCCCCCGCACTTTCTTTACCGCCGCGCGTCGGGATGATCAACGACGGTTAATGACCACCGTGCCGGCTGCAAGATCTTGAAGGCCACGCCGATCTGTCGAAATGACCAAGGCCGGCAGCGCGAGAGACACCATGAACGCCCGGAGCAGCGCTCGCGGCAGGCCGAGCGGCTTCATATCCAGCCGCATTACGGCAATGCGGCTCAGCAGTTGCCCAAAACTGCCGCCGGCCAGCCAAGACAGCACAGTGGACTCGACGAAGAAGACGGTCAAGATCATCCAGGCGCGCCAACCACCCCCGGTGAGGACACCAGTGCCGAAGAAGCCGACAGCGACCGCCATACATGCGGCCCAGTCGATGATCAACGCACCAATCCGCGCCCGCCAGCTTGCCAAGGATCCACGACCCTCGCGCGGCAAGCCGAGACGCTGGCCAGGATAAGCCGAGGCCGTGTCCGGTGCGTTGTCCACCACGTGGCCGAGGCTACCCGCCACGTACGCGGGCCGCGCGTGAGCTTGGGGTCGCGTGTTACATGCGTGAAACATTTGTGCAACTGGACGGAAATCGCATCTCGATTAGGCTCTCGAAACAACCGAAGCGCGGAACTGAGAAGATCCGCATTCGTCCAGCATTGCCTGCTCAGAGTCGAGTACGCTCCAGCTGCTCAAGGCTGAGCGGGTTGTCCATTTGCGTGCCTTGCAGCGCGTAACCACACCGTGTGCCAAAGGCACGATTTACCTCACCGGAGGACAAATGTTCCAAGGAGCCGACGACCTGTTGGCCTATGTCAAGGATGAGGGCATCGAGTTCATCGACATTCGCTTCTGCGATCTGCCCGGCATCATGCAGCACTTCACGGTCCCGGTGGGCACGTTCGGCCCCGAGTACTTCGAGGATGGAGTCAACTTCGACGGTTCGTCGATTCGCGGCTTCCAGAAGATCCACGAGTCCGACATGGCCCTCTTCCCGGACCCCACCACCGCCTTCGTCGACCCGTTCCGGACGGCGAAGACCCTGGCCATCAACTTCTTCGTCCACGACCCGTTGACCAAGGAACCGTACAGCCGCGACCCCCGCAACATCGCGCGCAAGGCAGAGAGCTATCTGGCCTCGACCGGCGTCGGCGACACGGCGTACTTCGCCCCTGAGGCCGAGTTCTACATGTTCGACGACGTGCGGTTCGAGACCAAGCAGCAGACCGGCTACTACGCCATCGATTCGGTCGCCGGCGCCTGGAATACCGGCCGGATCGAGGATGGGGGCAACCGCGGCTACAAGGTCCGCTACAAGGGCGGTTACTTCCCGGTGCCTCCGGTCGACCACTTCGCCGACCTCCGCGACGCGATCGTCAAGAATCTGGAAACCTCAGGACTCAAGGTCGAGCGTGCGCACCACGAGGTGGGCACCGCCGGCCAAGCCGAGATCAACTACCAGTACGCCACCATGCTGACGGCCGGCGACAACTTGCAAAAGTACAAGTACATCGTCAAGAACACCACTTGGGCAGCCGGGAAGACGGCGACCTTTATGCCGAAGCCGATCTTCGGCGACAACGGCTCGGGGATGCACGTGCACTCCTCCATCTGGAACGAGGGCGAGCCGCTGTTCTACGACGAGGCCGGCTACGGTGGGCTGTCCGATGTCGCGCGCTGGTACATCGGCGGCATTCTCGAGCACGCCCCGTCGCTGTTGGCTTTCACCAACCCAACGGTGAACTCCTACCACCGCTTGGTGCCGGGGTTCGAGGCGCCGGTGAACCTGGTGTACAGCTCTCGCAACCGCTCAGCCGCAATGCGCATCCCGATCACGGGCTCGAACCCGAAGGCCAAGCGTGTCGAGTTCCGCTGCCCGGACCCGTCGTCCAATCCGTACCTGGCCTTTGCAGCCATCCTGCTGGCGGGCGTCGACGGCATCTTGAACAAGACCGAGCCAGCGGCACCGATCGACAAAGATCTGTACGAGCTGCCGCCGGAGGAACATGCCTCGGTGCAGACGGTTCCTGACAGCTTGGATGGAGTGCTGGCCAACCTGGAGGCAGATCACGACTATCTGCTCGCCGGTGACGTCTTCACTCCAGACCTGATCGAGACCTGGATCGAGTTGAAGCGCGAGGACATCGATGCCGTGCGGCTGCGCCCGCACCCGCATGAGTTCGAGCTCTACTACGACGTCTGATCCACATCGCTCAACGAACCCCTGGATCAGGCGTGGATCCGGGGGTTCGCGCTTCTCAGGGAGGCTCGATCGGGTCCGGATTCCCGCAGGGATTCCGCAGGAGATCCGCTCCAGATGCCGCCTGATGCCGAAGATGGAACATGCGCGGACGCTGGAATTCCCCAGGTCCGCGCAGAAGTCGATCTCCATACCCGAGCAGGTTGTCGCCGTCGCCAGCCGCCCCGCAGAGGCACATATGGCGTCCCGCCTGTTCGAAATCGTCACCGGGACGGTTCGTCTAGCTGGCGCCAGCTAGTCAGGCTGGGATGACCGCGGCGCGTGCGACGGCCTCGGGGTGCTGCAGGCTATGAGGATGAGCCGGCTGAGTCTTTACAGCCTGAGGCATCCAATCGTGCAGGCACCGATGGCGGGCGGGCCGTCAACGCCCGCCCTGGCCGCTGCGGTCTCTCGCGCCGGTGGACTGGGCTTCCTGGCCGCCGGCTACAAGACCGTCGATCAGGTCGAGCGCGAACTGGCCGAGGTCCGTTCTCTAGTGTCTGCCGACGTGCCGTACGGCCTCAACTTGTTCGCGCCGCCCGGCCATGGGACGGGTGCGGCCGAAGTGAGTTCGTATGCCGACAGTCTGCGAGAGGAGGCCCAGGAGCACGGCGTGGACTTGGGCCGTCCACGGTGGGACGACGACCAGTACAGCGAGAAGCTGGACATGATCTGCGAGCAGCGGATCCCTGTCGTATCGCTTACCTTCGGCTGCCCTACACCGTCCGAGGTGAACCGGCTCCGGTCGTCCGGCTCGGCCGTCTGGGTCACCGTCACCACGGTCGGCGAGGCCCGAGCAGCACAGCGGACCGGCGCGGACGCCCTTGTCGTGCAAGGAGTGGAGGCCGGCGGCCACCGGGGCGGCTTCGATGACGCCCATCCCGGAGATATCGGACTCCTCCCGCTACTGCAGCTGGTGCAAGGCGCCGTTAACGACGAACTACCGGTGGTGGCCACCGGCGGGATCGTCACGGGCCGTGGCGTCGCCGCAGTGCTTGCTTGTGGCGCCGCGGCCGCTCAGCTCGGCACCGCGTTCACGCTCTGCCCAGAAGCTGGAACGGTGCCCGCTCACCGGGACATGATCAGCCGCGACGACGCACCCACCGCGCTGACTCGGGCGTTTACTGGCAGGACGGCCCGCGGAATCATCAACCGCTTCCTCCAAGACCACGCCGAGGCGCCCAGCGCGTACCCCGAGATTCACCACCTCACGGCTCCCCTGCGCACAGCGGCACGAACCCGAGGCGACGCTGACAGCTTCCACCTTTGGGCTGGCGAGGCCCATGCCCTGGCCCAACCCCTACCAGCAGCGGACCTCGTCGTCCGCCTCGCTACGGAAGCCCGAGAAGCCCTGAAAGTCGCGACACGTGAGACCAGCCGCAAGGCGTAAGGATCACCGACACTTCCTGGGAGATAGGCAATGATCCCGCATTAACGTCGTGGCAATGATCCCGCATTAACGTCGTGCGGAGCTCTCGGTGGCCGCCGGCGTTTGCGCTCGGATGTTCTGTACCTCGAAGAACAGGTCCGTGGACGCTTGATCGTCGATCTCGGCTGTCCGGGCAACTTCTACCCTCGCGTTGACATCCGGCCGCCCGGCCACGACCTGCCGTTCGGTATGTCGGCATTCACGAGATGATTTTCCGCGTGAACGTGAGGTGGGTGACGCCGCTGGGGGAGGAGACCGCCTCGACGTCATAGGCATCCTCGAGAGCCTCCAGGCCGTCCCAGACGCGGACGCCGCGGCCCAGCACGATCGGGACCTGGACGAGATGCATGTGGTCGACCAGCCCGGCGGCGAGGAAGTCGCGTACGACGGTAGCGCCGCCGCCGATCCGGACGTCTTGGCCATGGGCTGCTTCGCGGGCGGTCTCGAGCGCCTCGGCCGGGGAGGCGTCGAGGAAGTGGAACGTGGTGCCGCCCTCCATCTCAATCGAGGGTCGCGGGCGGTGAGTGAGCACGTAGGTCGGTGTGTGGAACGGCGGGTTCGGGCCCCACCAGCCCTTCCAGTCAGGGTCGTCCTGCCAGCCGGGCGGGCCGAACTTGTTGGCACCCATGATCTCGGCGCCGATGCCGTAACTGTGGCGCTCAGCGAAGGCGTCGTCGACTCCGGCGGTTCCGCCCGCGTCCCAGAACCGGGTACCGAACATCCACTCGTGCAAACGCTCGCCCGCATGGCCGAACGGTGCATCGGCGGACTGCGGCTCGCCGGTGGCGAAGCCGTCGAGGGAGATCGACAAGTTGTGAATCCGTGCGAGTGACATCCGCGCGCTCCTCAATTGGTGACTGCGCTCTGTAATCGGTTCTGTGGAGACTGACCAGGGTGACCGGAGATTCTCATCGGCCGCCCAGGTCGGGATGCGCGATCAACGACGCCATCGAGGTGCTAGGCGACCCATGGTTGATGCTCCTTGAGTTGCGTGGAAAATTCCCCGGTGCCCTACGGGCAACTTTGTCCAATCCACGCGCCGGATGCCAGTCGGTCAAAGTTCGCGCCAGGATGCGCACTCAGCACTCAAACACCGACCAGCAGATGTCGTTCCGCAACCTCTGGTCATCAAGCACGAGCTCGCGAATAGCCTCCGGCAGTTGATCACGCTGCCATTGGCACTCGAGTCGCCTTGCAGCCTCGCTCTCGCCATCGGATGCAGCAGCACAAGCGGCCTTGATCGCATAGGCGGCCGCGCCAAGCTCGTGCGCGGCAACATGGGCGACGGCCCCGGCTTGGCCAGCGGCGTATGCGGCATGCCGCGCTGCACCATGCAGGTCTCTGGCCGCGCCCATCGCGTGGCCTCCCGCTGCGCGAGCTTCCATCATCTTGAGCTCGCCCCGCACCCAGGCGCGCGCATGCTCGATCGCCCGACGCGGTCGTGGGTCGCCGGGCTGAGCCGACTCGAAGAGGTCTAGGACGTGCTCCGCGCATGTGGCGGCCCAGAGAGTGACGAGCTGGTGATCGGAATCCGTGAGGGTCCCACCACGGCGGATCGTTACGAAGCGAGGGTCCCGGACCTTCGGGAGGATCACGGTTAACCATCCTTCCGGATGCGCCCGCCGTAAGCCTACGGTGCGCACCCGCGACCCCGGCGTAAGAAGCCAGCCTGGAGCTTGCCTGCCGACGCCACCGCCGTCGCCGACCGTCTAGTCGTTAGCTAGATCGGGACGAGCGAGCGACGCGTCGACCTGCTCCATGACCGCCGTGCGCAACAGCCGGCGGTCAGCCGTCGATGCTGGCCATGTTCGCCTCGTCGTGGCGCTCGCCCAAGGCCGGCGTGAGGTTGTTCAAGCGGTCGAGCTGGGCGGCGCTGAGTTCGATGCCATCGGCAGCGGTGTTTTCTTCGACGCGGGAAACCCGCCGGGTTCCGGGGATGGGAGCGATGTCGGCGCCACGGGTCAGCAGCCACGCCAGCGCGGTCTGTGCCGGCGTGGCTCCGATCTCGGCGCCGATGGCCTGCACTTCGTCGACGATGCGCAGGTTGCGCTGGAAGTTCTCGCCGGTGAACCGCGGGTTGCTCTTGCGCCAGTCGTCATCGGCGAAGTCGTCCACGGTGCGGATCCGCCCGGTCAGCAGGCCATGGCCGAGCGGAGAGTAGGGAACGAACCCGATCCCGAGCCCCCGCAGCAGCGGCAGGATTTCGGCCTCGACGTCGCGGCTCCAGAGGGAGTATTCGGTCTGCAGCGCGGTCACCGGATGCACGGCGTGCGCCCGGCGGATCGTCTCGGCGCCGGCCTCGGACAGTCCGATATGGCGCACCTTGCCTTCGGCGACCAGCTCGGCCAGCGCGCCGACCGTCTCTTCGATGGGCGTGTCCGGGTCGACGCGGTGTTGGTAGTAGAGGTCGATGTGGTCGGTGCCGAGCCGCTTGAGCGAGCCTTCGACCGCGGCCTTAACATTGTCGGCGCCGCTGTCGATGACGCCGGGGCCGCCGCCCGAGTGGGAGACGAGACCGAACTTCGTCGCCACGACGACGTCGTCGCGCCGGCCCTTGATGGCCTTGCCGACAATTTCCTCGCTGTGGAAGGGGCCGTAGATCTCGGCGGTGTCGATGTGGGTGACCCCGAGGTCCAGCGCCCGGTGAATGGTGCGGATCGACTCCGCGTCATCGAGCCGCCCGCCGGTGGTGTAGACGCCGGCCATGGTCATGGCTCCCAGACCGATGCGGGAGACATCAAGCCCGCCCAGCGATACATGCTTCATCAGATACTCCGTTGGGATTATCACGAGTTGAAACCCCGCGTCGGTGGCCGGTCACCTGGGTCTTGCAGCTTCCGGTCTGCAGCGGCAATACCAGATAACCGGCTGCCGAGGGCGCGGAGAAGTTGCTGCTGGCAGGCGTATTGGCAGCCCACCCCTCGTCCTGGAATTCGGGCCTAGCCTGGACGCGTGGACAACCGTGACGAGGTCAAGGCATTTCTCAGCTCCCGTCGCGCCAAGATCACCCCTGAGCAGGCCGGTTTGCACAGCTACAACCGCAACCGGCGGGTGCCGGGACTGCGCCGCAGCGAGGTCGCCGACCTGGCCGGCGTCAGCGTCGAGTACTACGCCCAACTCGAACGGGGCAACCTGGCCGGTGTCTCCGATAGCGTGCTGGACGCCCTGGCTCGAGCATTGCAGTTGGACGAGGCCGAGCGGGCACACCTGGCCGAACTCGCCCGTACCGCCGGCCGCGCCGCCCGCATCACCCGCCGCCGCACGCCGCCCGCCCGGCAGGTCCGGCCCGCCGTGGCGCGCATCCTCGACGGGATGACCGAAGTTCCGGCGCTGGTCAACAACGGGCGTCTCGACGTCGTCGCCGCCAACCGCCTCGCCCGTGCGCTGTTCGCGCCGATGTTCGCCGATCCTTCGGTGTCCGCCAGCCGACCGGCGAACCATGCCCGGTTCAACTTCCTTGATCCCCACGCCCGCGACTTCTGGCTTAACTGGGAAGCAACCGCCGATGAGACCGTCGCCATCCTGCGCGCCGAAGCCGGGCGCGACCCCTACGACAAGGCACTGACTGACCTGGTCGGGGAGCTGTGCACTCGCAGCGATGACTTCCGCGTCCGCTGGGCCGCCCACGACGTCCGGCTGCACCGCACGGGGCTCAAACACATCCACCACCCAGTCGTCGGTGACCTGCACCTGTCCTACGAGGTCATGGAATTACTCGCCGATCCTGGCCTGGCCCTAACCGCCTTCAGCGCCGGAACAGGCTCCACCGACGATGACGGCCTGAAACTACTCGCCAGCTGGGCCGCCACCCACGACCCGGCCGACGCTCTGGCGACACCTAAACAGCCGTGAGCCAGGACCACTCCGCGCCCACGGTCACGATGCACCATCTCGAACACGTCCATCCGGTTCGCCACCGGCCAGCGGTACACCTTTCCGCGGCACCTTTGTCACACCTGGAAGCGGATCAGCTGCGGGACAACCGGTGACTCGTAGGCCCTCCAGGAGGTCCAGCGGTGGCGGCGAGGGGGAGCCCAGTGGGCGGTTGGTGGGCGCGATTCCGCAGGATTCCGCAGCAGGTTCGCTAGAGGTCGTTCACGACCAACGTCCGCCAACTCCGTTTCACGCTCAGAACCTGCAATTTCAGCCCCCTCCAACCACCGCCAACGACACCTGGGGAGTTCGAGCTCTACTACGACGTCTAATCCTGACGCCTAGCACCTCAAAGCAAAGATCAGCCGCCCTGATGCGGGTAGCTGATCTTGGTTATGGCGCCGACCTCAACCTGTGGTACGACCCCGGCGTCGTACCGGCATAGCGGACGAGGGCTGCCGAGAGTGCCGACTCCGATCCGTAGCCGACTAATGATGCGATCGCTGCCACGGTGAGGTGATCACTGCGCAGCAGAGTCTCGGCCCGCCGCATACGGCAGCCACACGCGTATTCGATCGGGCTCTGACCGACCAGTGCGGTGAACCGCGCTGCGAACGCGGCGCGAGATAGGCCGGCCTCACGCGCCAGGCTGGCAACAGTCCAGGAGCGTCCTAAGTCCCGATGCAGCGCCGAAAGCGCTCGGGAGATAGCCGGGTCACGCAGTCCCTGGAGCCAGCCCGGCTCGTCGGTCGTCTCGAGGTGATACCGCAGAGCACGGGTGACTAGCGCGTCGGAAAGCCTGGCCATGACCACGTCGCTGCCAGGTCGCCGCTCGACTGCCTCAGTCACTAGAGCCTGGGTCAGCCCCGTCAATCAGGCGGCGCCATGTGCATCGCGAAGAACACCCCGCAGACGATCCAGATCTCAGGCTCGCCCTCACCGAAGGACGGGCGCGGCAGCTCATGCACCCCACACGTCATACGGCTCTGCGCGGTATTGTCCAGGCCACCATCCCGGTATCCGACTTGGCCCGCAGGGCGAGGCAGACCTGAGCGGTGAGCATCCAGTGATTGTGGAGGCTGAGAGCCCCGAAGCGGCCGACCACATCCGGAGGCATGCCAGCCGGCTGGGTATTTCCTCGAGCTCAGGCACACATGCTGACGGCACCTGGATCGAATTCTTGGACCCCGACGGTATAGCGCTGCGCGTTGTGCATTCACCGACGCCCACCGAATCTTTCCTCGGCGTCACGTTCGGGCCGGACGGTAGGCAGAGGTTCTACCATCAGCCAAGGCTCGACGTCCCCATACGTCCTTCCCCAGCCGACGGTCACAGGCCATCGAGGCGCACGCCACAACCACAATGATCACTCCTGATCAGGGGTAGCCATCCGGTGGCCAACCTCGGACGCATTCTCACCCAAAGCCACAGGCGTACCAAACCAGTCTGACCCGGCATTAAGGTGCCTGGGTGCTGAACGTCGCACTCGCCCTGTTGTCCGGACTCGTCTGGGGTGTCGGCGACTTCGCCGGCGGCAAGGCGACCCAGCGGGCAGCTGTGCTTCCAGTTGTGTGGCTCTCGAAGCTAGTGAGTCTGCCCTTGCTCGCGATTTATCTCATTGCAACGTACGTGCCCATGACTCCGATCGGGCTTGCCTGGGGTGCCATGGCAGGTGTCGCAGGCTTTGTTGGCTTGGTGCTGTTCTATCGGGCGCTGTCCGCGGGGGCTATGGCAGTAGTTGCACCCATTACTGGCGTTACCTCCGCTGCCATTCCTGTCGTAGTGGGCCTCCTCAGCGGCGAGCGGCCGTCAGTTGCAAGGCTCATCGGCATTGGCTGTGCGCTGCTTGCCATTGCCCTGGTGAGCATCTCACCGCAGCCATCCGGTCAGCGTCAGATTGTCAGTTCTCGACTGGTGGCCGCGGCACTCGGCGCTGGCGGCGGGTTTGCACTCTTCTTCATTCTGCTCGCCCTTGCAGGTGATACGGCTGGCGGAGCGGTAGGCCTGTGGCCAATCGCCGGTTCCCAACTCAGCGCGCTGATCATCTGCGGCCTGCTGCTACTCATGACGCGACCTGGGCCATGGCCCCGCCGGACCGCCTTGGGCTTCACCGTGTTGGCTGGCCCGTGCGACATGACAGCGAACGCACTATTTCTGGTAGCCAGCCGGGGCGGCGACCTCAGCGTCGTCGCTCCGTTAGCCGCTCTCTATCCGGTAACGACGGTGATCTTGGCCTTGATTATCGACCGGGAACGGCTGCAGGGCGTGCAAATCGCCGGGCTCGCCTTCGCCGTGACGGCGCTAGTGCTTGTAAGTGGGTAATAGGTGGCTCGGTTCGCACTGAGGCCTAGGACCCACCTGTAGCCTCTCAGCGGGAGGCAAACATGCACATTGGATGCGAATATCCCAGTCGGGTAGCCATGGTGAGCATGCACACCTCCCCGCTGGCGACACCGGGCGTCGGTGACGCTGGAGGCCTGAATGTTTACGTGGCCGAGCTGGCGCGACGGCTCGGCGAGCGTGGACTGAAGGTCGATGTCTTTACCAGGCGTGACAGCGCCGAGCTCCCCGAGGTCGTCGAGGTGCATGAACACACCAGAGTGATCCACCTGAGCGCAGGACCGGCGGAATATGTCGCCAAGGAGGCGCTGTCGTCATTGACTGCGGAGTTCTGTGCTCAGCTGGAGGCGCGGCTTGACGATCATGATCTGATTCACAGTCACTACTGGCTATCGGGCCTAGTCGGTCTTGAGCTCAAGCGCAGGCATGGCGTTCCTCTCGTGCACACGATGCACACCATGGCTCGTGTCAAGAATTCCGCCCTCGGGCACGCTCAGTCAGTCGAGCCGGACATCCGTGAGCACGGCGAGGCGGCCGTTGTTCAGGGGGCCGACGTGCTCACTGCCAGCACCAGCGATGAGGCCGCTGAACTGCGCAGCCACTACGGCGCACGAGCAGATCAGATCATGATCGTTCCACCGGGTGTCGATCTACATACGTTTCATCCCTGCAACCAACCCAAGTCACGGGCCCAGTTTGGCGTGGCTCAAGACATCCAGGTGATCTTGTTCGTCGGCCGGATTCAGCCGCTGAAGGCACCTGACGTATTGATCAAGGCGGTTGCAGAGCTGGTGCGGCGTGACCCGCAACGCTGCAATCAGCTGCAGTTGATCATCATTGGTGGGCCGAGCGGCTCAGACCCCGAGTGGTCAAAGACACTTGGCCCGCTTGCCATTGATCGGGGTATCCAGCACATGGTGGACTTCCGGCCGCACTCAGAGCGCTCGGAGCTGTTCCGGTGGTACTGCGTCTCTGATGTCGTTGCTGTGCCCTCCTACAACGAATCCTTCGGCCTTGTGGCGCTCGAAGCTCAAGCCTGCGGTCGGCCGGTCGTGGCAACCGACGTCGGCGGACTCCGGCATGCGGTTCGGGATGGCTACAGCGGTCTGCTGGTCGAGGGCCACGACGAACGAAAGTGGGCCGATGCTCTGGCGGCGATCCTTGATGATCATGATAAAAGGATCAGAATGGGTACGAATGCAGCAGCGCATGCGGCGACCTTTAGCTGGGACAACACCGCTGCGGCCACGTTGCAGTCTTACCGTGCGGCTATGAGGCCCTCGTTGTCGACGGTGTGACTGGAAGGCACTATTGATCTTCATCACCCCATGCGCGCCTGGCGCTAGGCAGTCCCCTCGTCGCGTGCAGTGATCGGCGTTCCGGCCGCGCTGGCTGGAGCCGACTATCCGTTGGCGCCCCAGAAGACCTGCTCCACAACCTTCCTGGCTCGTCGCGTCACGCGCCGGTAGTCGGCGAGCAAGTGGGAGGACTCACCTGCGCCGTAACCCAGCAGCTCCGCGAGGCTCGCCAGCTCCCGGTTGTCGCCAGGCAGCGAGTCAGAGCCGCGGCCGCGCATCAGCATGATCTGGTTGCGGATTCGGCTAGCCAGAGTCCAGGCCGCCTCCAAATGCCCAGCGTCCATGGCATCAATTACGCCCGCGTCACCCGCAGCCCGCAACGCCACGATCGTCTGGGTGCAGCGGAGTGCGGGAAGCCGGTAGGCATGCTGCAGCTGAAGCAGCTGAACGGTCCACTCGACATCTGCGATGCCGCCGGGCCCGAGTTTGGTGTGTTTGGCAGGATCCGCACCCCGCGGCAGCCGCTCAGCCTCAACCCGAGCCTTGAGCTTGCGAATCTCGGTGAGCTGCGATGCACTCAGTCCCCCGTCAGGCCAGCGGCGCGCATCGATTTCGGCCATCAGAGCATTGCCGAGTTCTTTGTCGCCTGCGAGCGAGTCAGCACGGACCAGCGCCTGAAGCTCCCATGTCGAGGACCACCGGCCATAGTAGTTGCGATATGCGGTGAGCGAGCGGATCAAGGCGCCGCCCTTGCCTTCCGGGCGCAGATCGGCATCGATGCTCAGCGGCGGATCAGCGCTCGGCCGAGTCAGCAGCGTTCGCATGTCGTTGATCACCGTGGTTGCCACTTTGGTGGGATCGCCGGCGTTGCCGGCATCCTCCATGACGAACATGGCGTCCGCGTCCGATGCGTACGACATCTCTCGGCCGCCCCAACGGCCCATCGCAATGACCGCGATCCGAGGCACATTGCTGTCGGCGGCCTCCCGGGCAACGGCCAGCGCGGCGTCGATCGTCGCCGAGGCCAGATCGGTGAGGGCCTGCCCGATGCTCAAAACGTCGTTCTCCCCCAGAAGATCACCAGCTGCGACCCGGAAGAGCTCTCGACGCCGTATCGCCCGGATCGCCTCGACCGCTGCCACGCTGTTGCTCTGTCTCCCAGCAGCCGCATGCATCTCTGCCTTCAGCTCCGCCAGTGATCGAGGTTTCAGCTCTTGATCATCAGCCAGCATTTGCACGGTCTGCGGTGCCCGCTTGAGCAGCTCCACCGCGTACCGGCTGGAAGCGAGGATGCGAGCCAGCCGCTCTGCCATTAGGCCCTCGTCGCGGAGCGCCCGTAGATACCACGGGGTTGTCCCCAGCGTCTCCGAGACCTGCCGGAATGCCAGCAGACCATGATCAGGGTTGGGTGCACCCGCGAACCAGCCCAGCATCGCCGGCAAGAGCTGGCGCTGGATCTCGGCTTGCCTGGTGACGCCTTGACTCAGTGCTGCTATGTGGCGCAGTGCGGCCGTTGGGTCGGCATAACCGAGCGCCTTCAGCCGGTCCACGGCGGCATCGGTGGTGAGCCTGAGCTCCTTGGTGGGAATCTTGGCCACCGTGTCGAGCAGCGGAGAATAGAAGAGACGCTCGTGCAGCCGGCGTACTCGCTGCGCAGTGTGTCGCCAGGTGCTCAGCAGCTCATTCACTGGATCCTTGTAGCCTAACGAGCGGCCGAGCCGGCGAAGATCATGATCGTTGTTAGGCAGCAGGTGGGTACGACGCAGGTTATAAAGCTGGATGCGATGCTCCAGTGTGCGGAGGAATCGGTACGCCAGAGCAAAACCCTTGCCATCGTCGCGGCCAACGTAACCGTTGTCGATCAAGGACTTCAGTGCTGGCAGGGTAGCCCGGGACCGCAGCCGCTCATCTACCCGACCGTGGACCAGTTGCAGCAGCTGCACTGAAAACTCGACGTCGCGCAATCCGCCCTCGCCCAGCTTGAGCTCCCGGCCCTGATCGCGGGCCGGGATATGTGCCACGACCCGCTTGCGCATCGCCTGGGTATCGGCGACGAAGTTCTCCCGCTCCGCGGCCCGCCACACCATGGGCGCCACAAGATCAACAAAGGCCTGCCCGAGCTCGAGATCACCGGCTGCCGGGCGGGCTTTGAGCATCGCCTGGAACTCCCAGGTCTTGGCCCATTTCTCGTAGTAGACGCGATGGCTGGACAGTGTCCGCACCAGCTGGCCGGCCTTGCCTTCCGGCCGCAAAGCCGCGTCGACCTCCCAGATCGTGCCCGCCGAAGTGTGCGCCGAGCAGATACGCGTCATCTCAGCTGCCATGCGGGTAGTGATCTGGACTGCCTGATCGTTGCTGACCAGCGGCGTACCATCGGCCCCCAGCACCGGCTCGGCCACAAAAAGTACGTCGACATCGCTGACATAGTTCAGCTCCTGGGCACCGCACTTGCCGAGTCCAACGACCGCCAACCGGGTCTTCAGCGCGTTTTCACCGAGTTTGAGTCGGCTGATCGAGAGGGCGGCCTCAAGTGTTGCGTCGGCCAGGTCAGCCAGCTCATCGGCGATATCGACGACTACCTCGATCGGCTCCGGCGCGCAGAGATCCCGAGCGGCAATACGCAGCAGCGCACCGCGATAGGCAATGCGCAGCGCATCGCCTGTGGCGTCAGCAGCTATAGGCACTGGCGAATCCGGATCAGCACCCGTCGCGTCCAGCAGCTCGCGCCGCAGCGACGCGGCAGGTACTTTGACCAATTCGTCCTGGAGCAGGTCAATGTGTTCTGGATGAGCGATCAGATGCTGGGTCAGCTTGCTGCTACCACCGAGCACCATGATCAGCTGACGAGCCAGGATCGGCGCGGCAGTCAAGCGAGCGAGCAGATCTGGCACCCGATCGCACAACCGGTCCAGACTCGCCAGCGCATGGTCGGGATCGGCAGACTGCGCCAGTACATCCAGCAGCGGCTCGTGCTCGTCGGCCCAGTGATCGATGACGCGCTCTGCGGCCCGGGCGTCGACGAATCCCCGTCGCGCCAGCGTGCCCTGCAACGTCTCGATCCGGATCATGAGCCCGATGCTACTGAGAACGGTCCTGGTCGCCGGACTGGTAACGTCACCGCGGAGGTCGCAATGATGGCAAGTGATCGAGAGTAATGAGTCTCAGTCTGGGTTCGCAGGAGGCGCTATTAGAGCAGTCCCGAACGCTCCTGGAGTGGCTGCGCGACGTAACGCCCGAGGCTTTCGAACTGCCAAGTGTGCTTCCCGGCTGGGATCTACGACAACTTGCCGGTCACCTTGTCCTGGTACATACGCTTGCTCGGCACTCCTTAGATCAGCCGACGAAAGAGCCGGCGCTCCCGAGCCATGAGTACGTGAAGCGGTATCGCCGCGACGTCGAGATGATCATGGCGGCAACGCTCGACGCTTCCGAGGGACTAACCGGCCCCGAGGTAGTCGCGCGGCTCGGCTCGGTCATTGATGATCTTGCAGTCAGGCTCGACGCGGGTGTGAGGCTGCCGCAAGTGATCATTGGGCCGCGCGGTCCGATCACAATCGAGGACTACCTGGCGACTCGTATCGTCGAAGTAGTCGTGCACACCGATGATCTCAACCGATCACTTCCTGAAGTGGCGCCGGCCAAGCTGCAGCGAAGCGCGCTGGCGCGCTGTACGCGTACCCTCGCCGGCATCCTGGCCGCTCGGTATCCCGGCCGTTCCGTTGAGGTGAGGGTGCCACCGTACGCGGCGGTACAGTGCGCGATCGGCGATCCTGGCCCCACCCATACCCGGGGCACGCCGCCGAACGTGGTGGAGACCGATCCAGTTACTTTTCTCCGGCTGGCAACCGGCCGCATGGAATGGAACGAGGCGGTTGCCAGCGGTTCGGTGCACGCATCCGGCCTCCGGGCCGACCTCGCCCCCGTACTGCCCATACTCTCCTAACGCCGACTTGTCAGCGTCTGAAAGTGCTATAGCACTTTCAGACCTATAGCACTCTGAGACGCTGACAAGTCGGGTTAAAGGACGGGGAGGAGTCGGGTGAGCTCAAGTGGGGTTACCTGCCGGCGGTACTCCTCGAACTCAGCACGCTTGTTCCGAAGGAAGAAGTCGAAGACGTGCTCACCGAGTGTCTCAGCGACAAGATCTGACTGCTCCATGACGTGGATGGCCTCGTCGAGATTGCGTGGCAACGGTGAGATTCCGAGCGCCTGGCGTTCCCGTTCGGTCAGAGACCACACGTCGTCCTCGGCGCCTTCCGGCAGCTCGTACTCGCCCTCGATGCCGGCCAATCCGGCTGCCAGCACGAGCGCAAAGGCCAGGTACGGATTGGCGGCGGAATCAATCGAGCGCAGCTCGACCCGAGCTGAGGACCCCTTGTTTGGCTTGTACATGGGCACGCGCACCAAGGCGGATCGGTTGTTACGGCCCCAACAGATGTAACTCGGCGCCTCGCCGCCGCCGGCCAGCCGCTTATAGGAGTTGGTCCACTGATTGGTGACTGCGGTGATCTCGGCGGCATGGCGGAGCAGGCCGGCGATGAAGTAGCGACCGATCTTGGAGAGGTGATGCTCGGCGCTGGCATCGTAGAAGGCATTGGTGTCGCCCTCGAACAGCGACATATGCGTGTGCATGGCAGAGCCCGGGTGCTCGGTGAACGGCTTGGGCATGAACGATGCATGAATGCCCTGTGACAGCGCGACTTCCTTGACGACTACCCGGAAGGTCATCAAGTTGTCGGCAGTGGAGAGCGCATCGGCATAGCGCAGATCAATCTCCTGCTGGCCTGGCGCACCCTCATGATGGGAGTACTCCACTGAGATTCCCATTTGCTCCAGCATGGTGATCGCGCGACGCCGGAAGTCGGTGCCCAGCCGCTGCGGTGTGTGGTCGAAGTAACCCGACTGGTCAACAGGAACCGGCGGCTTGCCTGGCTTGATCGGATCCTTGAAAAGGAAGAACTCGACCTCTGGATGGGTGTAGAAGGTGAAGCCGAGATCGGCGGCCTTCTTGAGCGCCCGCTTCAGCACATAGCGGGGGTCGGCGTACGAAGGGGAACCGTCGGGCATCGTAATGTCGCAGAACATCCGCGCCGTGGCTGGACTGGTGTCCCGCCATGGCAGCACCTGGAACGTCGATGGGTCGGGGTGTGCAAGCATGTCGGACTCGTACACCCGGGCAAAGCCCTCAATGGCGGAACCGTCGAAGCCCATGCCCTCGGCAAAGGCACCCTCGAGCTCGGCAGGCGCGACAGCGACCGACTTCAGGAAGCCAAGAACATCGGTGAACCACATACGAACGAACCGAACATCACGCTCTTCGATCGCCCGCAATACGAACTCGGTCTGCTTGTCCACGCGGCCCAGTCTGCCGCCCATGATGTAACGGCAGAGTTACGACCTCAGTTGTTGTGGACTTGATCCGAGAGTGGTCAGTGACGACAGACCTTGATCGATTCAGCTCGATTGCTTCTGGCCACTTTCCACGAGACGCGTTCAAGGAGTCCGATCCAGGGCCTGGCCAGTGCGCCCAGCGTCTCGTCGCGTCGTAGTCTCGTGCCGTGCCTCACCTACGGATTGCGATGGCCCAGATCAACGCCACAGTCGGAGACATCTCCGCCAACGCCGACCTGGTCATGGACTGGTCGAAACAAGCCGCCGACGCCGGCGCACAGCTGGTGCTGTTTCCCGAGATGATGCTCACCGGCTACCCCGTGGAGGATCTCGCGTTGCGACGTAGTTTCGTCGAGGCGTCCCGGACCTCGATCAATCGCCTGGCCAGCCGCCTGAACGACGCCGGCCTTGGTGATCTTGTGGTAGTGGTCGGTTATCTGGACCGGACCGATGAGCCTGACCACCCCAAAGGCGGGCATCCACTGAACGTTGCCGCGGTATTGCATCAGGGTCAGATGGTCTGCTCGTACGCGAAGCACCACCTACCCAACTACGGCGTTTTCGATGAGTACCGCTATTTCAAGCCCGGTAATGAACTGCATGTGCTGCGGATTCGCGGAATCGACGTTGCCATTGCGATATGTGAGGACCTGTGGCAAGACGGCGGCCCAGTGGCGGCGACCGCTGAGGCTAACGCCGGCTTACTGGCCGTGATCAACGCCAGCCCCTATGAGCGCGACAAGGACGATGTACGCGGTGACCTTGTTCGGCGGCGCGCCCAAGAGGCAGGCTGCCCTCTTGCCTATGTGAACCTCGTCGGCGGACAGGATGAGCTGGTCTTCGACGGCGACACCATGATCGCTACTGACGATGGCACGATCTTCGTACGCGCACTGCAGTTCGTCGAAGACCTGATTGTTGCCGATCTTGATCTGGCGCCCGGCACGGCCGCACTGCAACCTGAGATCGCGGAAGGCACGGTTCCGGCCGAAGCCGGTCAGAGCGGCATGATCATCCTGCGACATCACATTTCCGATGCGGGAGACGCACCTGCAGAGTTGATCACTCCGGTTGTCGCCGAACCACTCGAGGCAATGGCCGAGGTATACCTCGCCTTGGTGATGGGGCTGCGGGACTACTGTCACAAGAACGGAATCGAGCGGGTCTATCTCGGGCTGTCAGGCGGCATCGACTCCACGCTGGTGGCAGCTCTGGCGTGCGACGCCCTCGGCGCAGACCATGTCTACGGCATCTCCAATCCGAGTGCGTACTCCTCCGAACACTCCAAGAGCGACGCCGCAGAGCTGGCCGCGCGGACCGGCCTGAACTTTGTCACTGTGCCCATCGCCCCTGCCGTGGACGCGTTCCACGAGATGCTTGATCTTGATGGCATCGCCGCCGAGAACCTGCAGGCGAGGATTCGAGCGGTGATCTGGATGGCTGAATCCAACCAGCATCAACCCTCGATGGTGCTGGCCTGCGGAAACAAGAGCGAGCTTGCTGTCGGCTACAGCACCATCTATGGCGACGCAGTCGGCGGCTACGCGCCGATCAAGGACGTGCCCAAGACGTGGGTGTGGAGACTGGCACAGTGGCGAAACCAGCAAGCGCAGCAGCGCGGTGAGACCCCACCGATTCCAGAAAACACCATTACGAAAGAGCCGAGCGCCGAGCTCAGGCCGGGGCAGAAAGATACCGACTCGCTGCCGCCTTACGAATTGCTTGACGACATCCTTGACGACTACGTCGAGGGCGACGCAAGTCATTCCGACATTGTGAAGATGGGTTTCGATCCACATGTGGTCGACCGGGTGATCCGACTGGTTGATCTTGCGGAGTACAAGCGACGGCAGTACCCCCCAGGCACCAAGATCAGCTTCAAGGCCTTCGGTCGTGATCGGCGACTGCCGATCACCAACGGTTGGCGTGAGGGCCGCTAAGGTGACCTCGTTCCCCTGCCTGACATCGGGGCGGTCAGAGCCGGCCATATTCAGGTAGTGGGATATGCCAGGAGCGCCGCCGGGCTGGTACGCCGACCCCGCAGGGGCACCAGGACGCTATCGCTACTGGGACGGCGGGCGGTGGTCCGAGGCGACCACCGGCGACCCGCGGCAACCTGCACCTGTCCGCTCTTCTGCGGTTGGCTCACCAAGCCGATCTTCGGCGTCCGAAGCCATCAGCCGATCAGCCCGAACACCAAGGCTGGCGTTGATCATTTGCATGCTTGCGATCGTCGTCAGCGCGGTGGTTGCAACGACGGCGTACGTGCACAACCTCCGACAGGTCGTTGCCGAGCCGGCGCCTACCCCCACGGCAACTGATCTCACCGACTCATCGCCCAAGCCGACACCGGAGCCCTCGCAGACCCGCTCAGCCACCCCGCCACCGACCACTCCGATACCTGTGCGCTGTCCGAAAGGTAATCCGACTCTGCGCGCCTCCCATCCCATCGACAGCTGGGTGTACGGCGGCAATCTGTCGTTCGAAGAGCAACCGACGTTCGAGCGGGCAGCGGTCGAGCCACGCTTCAGCTTCGCCTATGACGTGCTGCAACAAACCCTGCCGGTAAGCCAGAACCCGCCCTGGATTGCACAGCTCGCGGTCGGGCAGTTACGCGGTACGGATGGCTTCGGCGGCAACGACCCGCGAAGCACAGCTGAGAACTTGGTGCACTGCGTCATCAGCGGAAACATGTACAGCCCCTATCTGCCAACGCGAACCGATATTCGCAGCGAAAGCCTCAACATTGACGGTCACAGCGGATGGTTGATCGATAGTGAGATCAGTGTTGACCGTCCTGATCTTCAGGTCGCCGGCGACCACACGATCTTCATCGTGGTACGAGACGGCAAGGACTGGGGCTTCTTTTTCGGCGCAGTGCCAATCGGGAATGCACAGCTTGACGCCGTACTCGCCCGGACCATACGCGGGCTGCGTGCGACGTGAGGCATTTCAACGCTCGGGCGCCTTGTCGAAGGGCGACGTCCGGGCTTCGACAAGCTCAGCGGCAAATCCCGCGAGCTAGCCCTCTGCATCCTCTTCGGAGATCACGGTCATGGACTCCAGCCGGGGTGCGCCGAAGGTAGTAGCCATCGCAACATCGCTGGCGTCGCGACCTCGCCCGATAAGCACCCGACCCTTGCGGCGTTCGTTGTTGCGCGGATCGAACGTCCACCACCGATCGCCCAGATAGACCTCCATCCATGCCGCGAAGTCCATCGGCAGGTCGCGCGGCGGGATGTCGATCTCCGGAAGGTAACCGAAGACGTAGCGAGCCGGGATGTTGAGTGCACGGCAAAACGAGACCGCGAGGTGGGTGAAGTCACGACAGACGCCGTAGCCGCTGGTGTGAACGTCAGCGGCCGTAGTCATCGGCGTGCTAGCCCCGTACTGGAAGCGCAGATGATCATGCACGTAATCACAGATCGCTTGCACCCTCCCGTAGCCGGGCGTCGTATTGCCGAAGCGCTCCCAAGCCTCGGCGCCGAGCACATCTGGTAAGCAGAAGCGGCTCGGAAGGATGTAGATCAGCGCCTCATCGGGCAACTGATCTGGCGTCAGCTCGGGCGCCTCCTCATCCACGTCCTCTACGGCATCAGGCGCGATCACGGTTGCCCGATAGCTGATCACGGACCGTCCGGCAGGCACCGTCAAGCGTCGGCAGGGATTGCCGTAGAGATCGGTGTAGGCATGGGTCGGTCCATCGGGTTGCAGCGACCAACGTACGTCGATCACGTCGACTTTCTGATCGCTCAACGGCTCAACCTGGAACACTGCGGGGATGTCGATCTCCGACTCGTGAACGAACTCGCAGCCGACCGTCAGGCGGCGCGTCACCTCCGCCAACTCACGTCAAGAACTAGTACCAAGATCTCTCCTTGCTGAGTGAAATGCGCCGGAGTTAAAGAGATAAAGATCGTATCCCGCGTTCCAGCTGCGCTGCGGACGCGAACGTGGCTGCCTATCTCATGTCCCGAAACGCTGTCTCAGCGAAACTCCGATCCCTATATTCTCTAGCGGTCCAGTAGAGATAGGGGATTTTCCTCTCGAACGAAGGCGACAACATGTCCATACGCCAACTCGTCCAAGTACGCCCCGTCGCGGCACTGATCGCAGCAGCTGCAGCAATCCTGCTCACCGGTTGCGTCGGCGGCGCTGCCACTGCCCCGGGTGATGCGGGAGCGACGACGCTGCACCTCGTGGGCTATGCGGTACCAAAAGAGGCGAACAACGCAATCCAGAAGAAGTTCGCCGAGACTCCGGAGGGCAAGGACGTCCGGTGGGAAGAGTCCTACGGCGCCTCAGGTGATCAGAGCAGGGCTGTGGTCAATGGCCTCCAGGCTGACTATGTCAACTTCTCTTTAGAAGGCGACGTAACCCGGCTCGTCAAGGCAGGCCTGGTCGATGAGAACTGGAACTCCGGACCAACAAAGGGCATCGTCTCCGACTCCGCCGTCGTGATCGTGGTCCAGAAGGGCAACCCGCTCGGCATCAGGGACTGGTCCGACCTCACCAAGCCGGGTGTCAAGATCGTCACCCCCAACCCGGCGTCATCCGGCTCGGCACGCTGGAACATCTTGGCGGCCTACCAGCAGGTAATCGCAAATGGCGGCAGCGAGGCTGACGCGAAGGCCTATCTCACCAAGTTCTTCAACCACGTGGCCGCCCTGCCGGGCAGTGGACGGGATGCGACCAACGCCTTCCTGGAAGGTTCAGCCAATGTGCTGATCTCATACGAGAACGAGGCGATCTTGGCCCGCCAGTCCGGTGAGGACTTCGACTACGTCCTCCCGGATGCCACCCTCAAGATCGAAAACCCGGGCGCGGTGCTCAAGAACGCCAACCCTAAGGCCAAGGCGTACCTCGATTTCGTACTGAGCCCAGCGGGTCAGGAGGAGTTCGTCAAGAAGGGTTTCCGACCGGTCATCGCAGACAGCCCGATCGGCGAGGTGGCTGGTGCAAATGACCCGACCAAGCCCTTCCCGGTGCCTCCCAAGCTGTTTACGATCAGCGAGCTCGGCGGCTGGGATGCGGTAAATGCGAAGTTCTTCGACGAGGGTGGCCTGGTTTCCGAGATTCAGAAGGCGACTGGCAGATCCCAGTGACCGTCGAGAGCCAGCAGCTCGCCCCGGCTCCGGCAGCAGGCGCGGTCACCACAGCTGGTGATCCGGGAGATCGACAGCGCCTGCCGCGCGCCAAAAGTGCGACCTCGCTGACGCCGATTTCCGGGCTCGGACTGGGCATCGCGTTGACCTGGTTCAGCCTGCTTGTGCTCATTCCACTCACGGCCGTGCTCGTCCAGGCGTCGGCGGGCGGCTGGTCGGCGTTCTGGGAGGCGCTGACCAGTCCGCAGACGCTGGCAGCACTCAGGCTCACGGTTGGTCAGGCGGTACTCGTTACTGCGGTCAACATCGTGATGGGCACCGTCATCGCCTGGGTGTTGGTTCGTGATCAGTTCGCAGGCAAGCAGCTGCTCGAGGTTGTGATCGACATCCCCTTCGCCTTGCCGACGATCGTCGCCGGGCTGGTGTTGCTGAGCCTCTATGGGCCGTCCAGCCCGCTGGGCGTCAACTGGGCCAACACCCGGGTTGCAGTCTTCTTGGCGTTTCTCTTTGTGACGCTGCCCTTCATTGTACGAACAGTCCAGCCGGTACTCCTGGAGCTCGAGCAGGAAGTTGAGGAGGCGGCCGCATCGCTGGGCGCCAGCCGGTTCACGACCTTCCGGCTGGTGATCTTGCCGAGCCTGGCGCCTGCGATTACCTCCGGAGCGGCGCTGTCATTCTGCCGAGCGATCAGTGAGTACGGATCGCTGGTCTTGCTCTCCGGCAACCTGCCCTACTCCACGGAAGTGGCGTCGGTGCGCATCATGTCCTCCGTCGAGGGCGACCATCTGACCGAGGCGGCGGCCGTGGCGTCGATCTTGCTCGTCATCGCGCTCATCGTGATCATCACACTCGATCTGATCTCACGGAGGGTGGCTCGATATGCGTGACACAGCTGCTCATCGCGTGATCACCTGGGCATTGCGACTGATCGTGATCGGCTATCTGTTCTTCCTGGTGATCTGGCCGGTCGGCTTGGTCGCGGCCAAGACCTTTGCCAACGGCTTGGCTCCGCTGATCAGCGCGCTCCGCCAGCCGGAAGTGATCTTCGCTTTCGAGCTCACGCTGTCGGCCGCCTTCTGGGCGGTCGTGATCAACACCATCTTCGGCGTCGGCATCTCGTTGCTGCTGGTGCGCTACACGTTTCCGGGGCGTCGCGCACTCAACGCCATGGTGGACCTGCCGCTGTCGGTGTCGCCTGTCGTCGTCGGGCTGGCGTTGGTACTGGTCTACAGCGGGCGTACCGGCTGGCTGGGCCAGGGCCTGGAGCAGGCCGGCTTACAGGTCATCTACGCGCCACCGGGAATCATCCTGGCCACCGCGTTCGTCAGCCTGCCGCTGGTGATCCGCGAGGTGGTTCCGGTGCTCACCGAAATCGGAACCGAACAGGAGCAGGCCGCCCGCAGTCTGGGGGCGTCGAGCTTGCAGACCTTCGCGCGCATCACCCTGCCCGCTATCCGATGGGGTCTGCTTTATGGAGTAGTGCTCAGCCTCGCCCGATCCCTTGGTGAGTTCGGTGCTGTCAAGATCGTCTCCGGCGGCGTTGCCATGCGCACCCAGACTGCGACGCTGCTGGTCGAGGAGCGGTATCAGCAGTTCGGGCTGATGAATTCGATCACCGCGTACACGGCAGCCTTCATCCTGGCGCTCATCGCGGTAGTCGCCTTGATCATCGTAACCAGCCTTCGACCTAGCAAGGGGGCGTCACAATGAGTATCAAGATCGCTGGCGTGGGCAAGCGATTCGGTGATTTCGTAGCCCTGGATGGCATCGACCTCGACATCGCGACTGGTGAACTGACCGCCTTGCTGGGACCGAGCGGCGGCGGTAAATCGACGCTGCTCAGGATCATCGCCGGTCTGGAGGTTGCCGACAGCGGATCCGTCGAGATCGAGGGGGTTGATGCCACCGGAGTGCCGGCTCAGAAACGCAACGTCGGCTTCGTTTTCCAGCACTACGCGGCCTTTCGGCACCTCACTGTGGCCGGCAACGTCGGCTTCGGATTGAAGGTGCGCAAGCGGCCTCGCAAGGAAATCGCCGCTCGAGTGAATGAACTGCTCGAACTGGTCCACCTGTCACAGTTCGCCAATCGGCTGCCCGCCCAGCTGTCCGGGGGCCAGCGCCAGCGCATGGCGCTAGCCCGCGCGCTTGCCATTGAGCCGAGCGTGCTGCTGCTGGACGAGCCCTTCGGTGCGCTGGATGCGAATGTCCGCAAGGAGCTGCGGGCCTGGCTGCGCCGGCTGCACGACGAGGTACACGTGACCACAGTCTTCGTCACCCATGATCAGGAAGAGGCGCTGGACGTAGCCGATCGGATTGTTGTGATCAATTCGGGCCGGATCGAGCAGGTCGGGCCTCCTGATGAGCTGTACGACCACCCGAATTCAGAGTTCGTGATGAGCTTCCTCGGCCCGGTGACCACCCTTGATCACCATCTGGTACGTCCGCACGATCTGGAGATCGAGACCCATCCGTTCGATCGCGCGTACCAGGGCCGGATTGAGCGCTTCAACCGGGTCGGATTCGAGGTACGCCTCGATGTCCGGCTGACCGGAGAAGACGACGCGCCGCCGGTGCTGGTGACCTTGACGCGCGCCGAGGCGACCGGCAAGGCGCTGGAACAAGGAGTACCGGTGTGGATCCGGCCAGTGGCGAACGCCTCTCAAGTGCAAATCACCACACCAAGGCTGGCCGACACGCTCAAGGTCTTACCTTCGGAGTCGGTGCCGCAACCCACGTACACGTAGGCTCCCGGCGCAGTCGGTATCCCACATCAGCGTGGGATGTTTACGTCAGCAGTCGTGATCAGAGATCGTCGTTCCAGCGCGGGTCGTTGTCGTACTCCTCATTGCGCTCCTCGACACGCTCGAGTGCACGTTCAGCTTCTTCGCGTGTCTTGTAGGGACCGAGCCGGTCGGTGATCTTCGTGTCGTTATTGTCGGGCACCACCGTGTGGGTCTTGAGGTCAAACCACCAATCGCCCTGTGCCATATCGCCCCTCCTTTCGACGCTCTTCGCTTCGACGTTACTCCCGGTCGACGGCGGCCAGGCTGACGGTGCCGCCACCAGTCTGTGGTCCTGACCAGGAGTCCACGGCCTGAAACGCTGGGCTAACGCACTTGACCAGCCTCCGGTCCCTGCGCCAGTGTCAGCGATTGTCACCGCCTGCTTCGCCGTGTTCTTCACTTCCTAGCGGCTTGCCGGCGTCTCATCGAACGGGGGTCGATGTCTGTGCGCTCTGTGCGTCTTGTCCTGGTATCCACTGTTGTCGCGTCCTGCGCAGTTGCCGCCGTTGTGCCGATCGCCTTGGCCGGCGGAGGTGTCAGCCCGGCCACGGGTCAGCCGCCTCAGATGGGCAGCCCGACGTCTCATCGGCTCGTCCTGAAGATCTCTGAGGACCGTTATCGCGGCAACGCAAAATACGTCGTGAAGGTGGATGGGACTCGGGTCGGGGGAATCCGTACGGCCCACGCGGCTCATCGCTCCGGACGACACGACGTCGTTCGGCTCAAGGGGCACTGGGGGCCTGGGGCGCACATCGTCACAGTGAAGTTCCTGAACGATCGGTACGGCGGCACACCGCGCAAAGACCGCAACCTGTATGTCGACGGGGCAACATACGACGGAAAGCGGGTCAAAGGCGCCCGCCAGGCCATTTACAGTGAGCGCCGGCCCGCGAAGTTCACCGTAACGGACGCTGTCGACCCCAGCCCCGGCAGGACACCAACCACGGGCCAGACTGCTGCGCCCAGTGCCACCGCTGAACCATCAGCAGCGACGAGCGTGACCCCAACGACGAGCACGAAGCCAGTAGAGAGCTTCACGCCAGCGCCGACCGCCACTGGCAGTTCCTCATCCACTCCGTCGGACGTGCGGTGCACGAGCACAATCAGCCCTGGCAACGACATCGCTGGAGCGGTCGCAAAGCTCACGGCGGGCCGCACGCTGTGCCTCACCCCGGGCACGTATAGGCTCAGCGACCGGCTCAAGTTCCCCGCAGACGTCTCCGGCAGCGCTAGCTCGCCAGCCACGCTCGCGGCGCGCGACGGGCTCGGCAGCGTGACGATCGACGCCAACGGTGCCGAAGAGGCCTTGTACTTCACGGGGGCCAGCCACGTCATCGTGACGGGGTTGAAGATCACCGGCGGCGCTTATCACGGCATCAAGATTGATGCGCCCACCTCTGATTTCACGATCCGTGACGACGCGATCTTCGACAACCTCGCCGCCGGTGACTCTGCGCAGTACAGCGCCGTCAAGGGCTGCTGCCTCGCCCAGCGCGTGACCATCGAGGACAGCGACATCTACTACAGCCACGCTGGTCCGGGCAACAATCACCAGGGCATTGACTGCAACGGCTGCAAGTCCTGGATCGTACGCGGCAACCACGTCCACGGCATCCGGTCTCAGGAGGGCGGCAACGCCGTGCAGTTCAAGAGCGGGTCGGCGGACACGATCATCGAAAACAACGTGATCAATGACAACTTCCTCGGCATCAGCTTCGGCGGCTTCGGCAATCCCCAACAGTGGGGGCACGAAGATCACGAGCATGTCCGCGGCACCGTTCGCAACAACGTGATCTATGGCAACGACGACGCCGGCATCAGCGCACTCGACACCATTGACGGCAAGATCTACAACAACACCTTGTACGGCAACGGCTTCACCCCGGATGTTCGCCGCGGCGCCATCAATCTGTCCTATCGCAACAACATCCTCGACCGCGCGCTCAACCAGCGCGATGGAACGACCGCCAAGGCCAGCGACAACTACGTACTAGCCAGCCCGACCAACTCAACCCTCTTCGTTGAGCCCTCAGGCGGAAACTTCGAACTGAAGGCGAGTGCCACCGAGGTAGTCGATCAGGGTGCGAATCTCGGGTCTGACGTCCCGACCGATATCCGAGGTCGCAGCCGCCCGCAGGGTAGCGGATACGACATTGGAGCGTACGAGCGCTAAACAGCACTGGGCAGCGATAGCTCCCTGCCTTTCTGCCGGAAAGTGGTCGTCAACGGCACAGCCTCCGCCGCGACTGACGTCGTTCTTGACTACCTCCCGGGAAAGTAAGATCACCGGGTGACTATCCAGCCTGCGACCGTGTCAGCGCTACGTGAGGTCCCGGTCAGCATTCCGCGGCCGCCTTACGTCGGCCGGCGTGGGCCGGATCCATACACCGGCGACGATGTTCAGTCGCGGGAGACCATCGAGAGGATGCGAGTCGCAGGCCGCATCGCCGCCCAAGCGATGCACGCCGCGGCAGCCGCCATAAGGCCAGGTGTGACAACTGATGATCTTGATCGAATGGTTCACGAGTTCTTGATCGACCATCGGGCGTACCCATCGACTCTCGGCTATCGGGGTTTTCCGAAGTCATGCTGCACCTCGGCGAATGAGGTGATCTGCCATGGCATCCCCGATGCCCGCCCGCTCCAAGAGGGCGACATCGTCAAGATCGACGTGACCGCCTATATCGGCGGCGTCCACGGGGACACCTGTGCGACCTTCTTCTGCGGTGAGGTCGATGAGCCGAGCCGGCTGCTCACCGAGCGCACCCACGAGGCGTTGCGTCGCGCTATCAACGCCGTCAAGCCTGGACGTCAGGTCAATGTCATCGGCCGAGTCATCGAAAGCTACGCCAAGCGTTTCCATTACGGCGTGGTCCGCGACTACACCGGACACGGCGTACACACTGCATTCCATTCCGGGCTGGTGATCCCGCACTACGACGAGCCCGCTTATGACACGGTGATCAAGCCCGGCATGACGTTCACGATCGAGCCGATGATCACTCTCGGTACCGGCGACTGGTACATGTGGGACGACGGCTGGACGGTGCTCACTGCCGACGGCAGCCGGTGTGCGCAATTCGAGCACACCCTTGCGGTGACCGAAAGTAGCGCGGAAGTTCTCACACTCCCCTAGCGTTATTCATTAGGCTGGTCACTGGACGAGTCGGTCAGGCGATCGCGGCGGCGGATGCGTCGTCGAGGAAAGTCCGGACTCCACAGAGCAGGGTGGTGGGTAACACCCACCCGGGGCGACCCGCGGGACAGTGCCACAGAAAGCAGACCGCCTCTGACTGGCGGTGAGATGCCCGGGCATCTCATCGAGACGGAGGTAAGGGTGAAACGGCGGTGTAAGAGACCACCAGCATGCCAGGTGACTGGGATGGCTCGGTAAACCCCACCTGGAGCAAGATCAAAAGGACGCGTACGCGTCTGCGGAGGCGCTTGAGGGCTGCTCGCCCGAGCCTCCGGGTAGATCGCACCAGGCCGTTGGCAACAGCGGTCGCAGATGGATGATCGCCCCGGCCAGTAATGGTCGGACAGAATCCGGCTTATCGACCGACTCGTCCCCCAACCGGCATCTGACTAGGGATTGCGTCCATCGACCACCTCCCCAGTCCGCACAGAGTCCGCAGAAAGCACAGAATCGACCGCCGTGCGGGTGCGATCGTCGCTGTCGGGCCAGAGGTGGGAGTAGGTATCGAGCGTCTCACTCGCCGACGCGTGACCGAGCCGCGCTTGCACCGTCTTGACACTCTCGCCATGCCTGATCAACAAGCTGGCATAGAAATGCCGCAACTGATGAAAGCCCGTCCCAGCCGGCGCGCCCGCGACCTTGACGGCAGCCCGCCAGACATCCCCGAACGCGGTGCGACGGATGGGATTGCCTGCGGCTGTGACGAACACCAACCCATCGCCGAGCGGCGGGAAGGTGCCCAGGTGCACGGCGAGAGTATCGAGCACGACTTGCGGCAGCGGGATGGTGCGCACGCTCGCCGCCGTCTTGGGCGCGGTCAGGAACGACGGACGGCCAGTCACGGTTACGAGCTGTCTATCCACATGCACCACGCGGCGCAGGAAGTCGAGCCTGTCCACAGTGAGCCCCAGGCATTCGCCCTGACGCATGCCCGAGCCAGCAGCCAGGATCACAAGCGCGCGATATCGGGCGGGCACTGCGTCAGCTAGCGCGCGCAAAGTCTCGACGGGCAGCGGCTCGACCCGTGACCGCGTGGTTTTCGGGAGACGTGTCCCGTCGCACGGGTTCGCGACAATCAACCGGTCACGCACGGCCGCGCGAAAGATGCCCGACACGACACCATGGACGACGCCGACCGTCGATGGTGCCAACCGATCGGTCATGCCCTTGACCCACGCCTGGACCTCACTCGGCCTGATCGATGACAGCGGCTTATCGCCGAGCACCGGGTAGGCGTTGCGACGCAGATTGCCCTGGATGTAGTCCTGCGTGGTCAGGCGATGCACTTGGGTTGCGCGCCACCGCTCGGCGTATTCGCGAAACGTGATGCGGCCCGAGCGCGGGTCGACATATTGACCGGTGATGATTGCGGTGGTCACCTCATCGAGCCAGCGCTGCGCATCGGTCTTGCGATCGAAGTGCTTCGAGTGCTCCTTGCCGGCCGTGTCGCGGTACCGTGCCCGCCACTGCCCGTCAGGACGCTTTGCGATGCTGGCCATTACCCGCCTGCCTTCCCCATACACCCAGAGGGCCCCACATAGCCCGACTCGCGTGCTGCAGCGATCCACCTACCGGACTGAGCGCGGCATCTGCAAGGACTCCTGAACCGCCTTGGTGGGGTTGTAGGACACGCGTAGCCGTACCGGTCGAAATGAGCCATCCACCGCAGCGCTCGATCTGTCGGCGCCGTGGTCAGCCACACTATCGGGAGCGGTCTTCCCCCACGGCTCCTTGCTGTCCGGGTTCTCAAGCTCACGGATGACCGGGCCCTCATCGCTAGATATAAGCAGGGCAAGAACGATCCAGTGGGCGATTTGTACATCTCTCAGCACCTCCGTCGTCACAGGACCCCCGGTGCTTCTGGTCGCCCACACGTCGTGGCACACACAGCGGCGTTGACGCGGGTCGAATCGGAATCCAGCTGGATGTCGACACAGCCCCGGGGTCAGAAGTGCGGGCCTCGGGTCGATGATCTCTTCGTGCCCGACGACACCCGGCACGATCTCAGCTTGCCCAGAAAATCGCTTCGACACATGTGCAAGCGGCGCGCAGCGGTAATGGTTCGTCACACCGACTCGCTTACCGGATACTGACTCAACGCGCTTCCTCCCCTAATGATCTTCGCAGAGCCCTAAGCAACGCCCAGCCCAGCAGGCGTTCACCGTTAGCACTCTGCTCCGGTTTGACGTACCCCCAGCTTGCTAGCTGAACTCGAGTGCCATACACCTGGTGCACCGTCGGAACGTACCCCCAGGTGGTGACCACCCGGCCCGCGTCACGGCCTTAGGGAAAAGCGTGACGATGAGTCTGCACAAACTGACCGCCGGGTCAGGGTACGACTACCTGACCCGTCAGGTCGCGGCCTTGGATGCGACCGAGAAGGGGCATGTCGGGCTGGCCGCGTACTACACCGAACGAGGCGAATCACCAGGCGTATGGGTCGGCTCCGGCCTGGCCGGGATCGACGGTCTGGACGTCGGCAACCCGGTGACGGCGGAGCAGATGCGCAACCTGTTCGGGTGCGGCCTGCACCCACTCGCCGACGTCCGCGCGCAGCAGTTCGAGGGCCCTGACCTGACGCTGGACACCATCGAGAAGACGATGCGGCTCGGCACTCCGTTCCGAGTTGTCGATGAGGCGACGCCGTTCCGGGTCGAGGTGGCGAAGCGGATCGCTGACCTGAACGCCTTGATCGGCGCACCCGCCGACGCCGAGGTCGCGGCCTCCTCCCGGGCCCGGATCCGAACAGAGGTGGCGACAGAGTTCTTCCACGCGGAGCACGGCCGCGACCCGGTCGACGCCCGTGAGGTGGCTGGCCAAATCGCGAAGGACTCTCGACCACGGTCGCAGACGGTCGCCGGCTACGACCTGACGTTCTCTCCGGTGAAGTCGGTCTCGACGTTGTGGGCGGTCGCCGACCCGAGGACGGGGGCGGCGATCGAGCGGGCGCACCAGGCGGCTGTCGCCGATGCATTGCGGTTCATCGAGGAGCAGGCGTTGTTCACTCGGACCGGGCCACACGGGATCCGGCAGGTCAACGTCCAAGGGTTGGTGGCGGCTGCGTTCACCCACCGCGACAGCCGGGCCGGCGATCCGGACCTGCACACCCACGTCGCGGTCGCCAACAAGGTCCAGACCCTCGATGGACGCTGGCTGTCCATCGACGGACGGGTGCTGTTTAAGGCGAAGGTGGCGGCGTCGGAGACCTACAACACCGCCGTCGAACGGCACCTCCGCGATGCGCTAGGGGTGCGGTTCGCCGAACGGCCCGTCACCGATCCGGCGAAGCGGCCCATCCGCGAGATTATCGGTGTCGACCCGCGGTTGAACGAGCGCTGGTCCATCAGACGTGCCCTGATCAACACCCGACGGGGCGAACTCGCCGTCCAGTTCCAGGCAGATCATGGCCGGCCACCCACCCCGGTCGAAGCCCTCCAGCTGGCCCAGCAGGCCACGCTGGAGACCCGCGACGCCAAACACGAACCCCGCTCGCACGCCGAACAACGTGCCACCTGGCTGGCCGAAGCCGAAGCGGTGCTTGGTGGCCGCGACGCCGTCACGGCAATGGTCGCCTCCGCGCTCGCGCCGGCAGCAGATGCCGCCCGCGTGGCGGATGCTCGATGGGTCGGCCAGACCGCTGACGGGATCGTGACGGTGCTGGAGCAGAGCCGCTCGACCTGGCAGCTGTGGCACGTCCGCGCCGAAGCCCAACGCCAGGTCCGCACCATCGACCTGCCTGTTGACCAGTCCAACAGGTTGGTCGACCTCCTCGTCCCGGAAGTCTTGGACCACCGATCGGTCGCCCTTAAAGCGCCGCCCGACGGGATCGAGGAACCGGATGATCTGCGGCGGGCCGACGGGTCGTCGGTCTACACCATCGCCGGCGCGGACCGCTACACATCCCAACGGATGCTCGACGCCGAGCAACGCATCCTCGCCGCCGCCGGCCGACACGATGGGGCGGCTGTCGACCCATCCGCCGTTGAGCTGGCGCTCCTGGAAATAGCGGCCAATGGCACCGCGCTTGATGCCGGGCAGGCAACCCTCGTCCGCCAGATGTGCACCTCCGGTGCCCGGGTCGAATTGGCGATCGCGCCCGCCGGTGCCGGCAAGACCACTGCGATGCGAGCCCTCAGCCTGGCCTGGACCCAAGACGGCGGGCAGGTGATCGGTCTTGCCCCGTCAGCTGCCGCAGCCGCTGTTCTTGGCGAGGAAACCGGGATCCGCACCGACACTTTGGCGAAGCTCACATGGTCACTTGATCATGGCGACCTGCCGGACTGGGCGGTAGCGGTCCGACCGGCGACGTTGATCATCATCGACGAGGCCGGCATGGCCGACACGCTCTCCCTCGACACCGCAGTTCGGTTTGCCGTCGACCGCGGCGCGTCTGTTCGGCTGATTGGTGATGATCAACAGCTCGCCGCGATCGGCGCCGGCGGCGTCCTCCGCGACATCAAGAACAGTAACTGCGCCCTCCACTTGACCGAGCTACACCGCTTCACCGACCCGGCCGAAGCACACGCCTCGCTCACCCTGCGGGAAGGCGATCCCAGCGCACTCGGCTTCTATCTCGATCACGGTCGTGTGCATGTCGGTGATGTCGCCAAGATCACCGATAATGCCTTCGCCGCTTGGGTTCAAGATCGATCGGCCGGACTGGACGCGATCATGCTCGCCCCGACCCGCGACCTCGTCGCCGAGCTCAACCGCCGAGCCCGTGATCATCGCCTCGACGGTGACCCGGCCCGGCAAGAAGTGCGTCTCGGGGACGGAAACCAGGCCAGTGTCGGCGATGTGATCATCACCCGCGCCAACGACCGCCGACTCCGCCTCGCGGCCAATGACTGGGTCAAAAACGGAGACCGCTGGGTCATCACTCGAGTAAGTCGCCGCGGTGACCTGATCGTCCGACACAACCGCAGCCACTTCACCACACGGCTCCCCGCCGACTACGTTCGAGCCTCGACTGGCCTTGGCTACGCCACCACCATCCACGGCGCCCAGGGAGTCTCCGCCGACACGATGCACGGCCTGGCAACAGGACAGGAGTCCCGGCAGCAGCTGTACACCATGCTTACGCGCGGACGGACAGCCAACCGCCTCTACTTGCAGGTTGTCGGCGATGGCGACCCGCATAGCGTGCGCCCATCCAAGATCAACCGGAGGTCGGGGCCGCCGGGTCCGACCTTCTAAGGGCCAGGCGGCCATAGCAAGTTTGCGGACACCGCGCTGCATGTCACCGCCAAAAGGCCAATCGCTTAGACGATCATGATCCAGGTCGACCTCCCGGACATCCGGCCGCTCGATCGCAGCGATTCGTGATCTTCTGTCGCCAACTTCTGCCAGGCTCTGTAGGAAAGATGCCGAGATCTTGACCGCCAATGCAAGATTTTCACCTTAGGGCCGGTGAGACAGGCTGGTGTT
>JBJMIR010000099.1:0-3458 GCA_045806785.1 Propionibacteriaceae bacterium
CCTGATCAGCGATCCACTGCTTGCCTGAGATCGCGCCTCGCCACGCCGAGGACAAGGCCTGCCAGAGATCCTTGAGCTTGTGTCCTGAGTGATGCCGCATCGTCAGAGTGATCAGGGAGGCCGACCCGCCCGAGGTCAGCACGGTCCGCATGACCTGAGAGAGCTCCTCAGCCCTGCGAGCCGCGATCTTGGCTGCACAACATGGGCATGACCACGTTGATCCGCAGGTCACGAGGCCGGCGTAGCCAGCCACACGCTCACCAGCTGTGCCGCTGACCCGGAGGATCGGACCGCCCAGCCCGTTGACGGTCTTTGCCCCACAGTCGCGGAGGCGGGGGAGTGATGTCAGCCCTCGGAGTTTGTGGCGAAGATGTCCTCGCCTCCTGCGGTTGGCCCGTCGCTTGCCCCGCAGATCGCGCCTCTGAGCTGCGGGGGAAACCCTGTTCGCGTAGTTACCAAGACGGCGGTGGTCGACACGGTCCGATGATCTTGGCAAAGCATCACGGGTTGGACGTACGCTTGTACTCGCAGCCACAGCGGGCCGCCTTTCCTCAGGTGCACGGTGCCGCTGTGGTGGGGGGTCGGTGTTGTCAGCACCGGCCCCCCGCGGCATGTCTGGGGGGTGTTGCAGGGAGTTGACCCTGCACCAGACCGCAGCCCTGACCTCACTCCGACACGCCGCAGGGAACCCAGAGAACAAGCAACGCCTCCGGCGGGCCTCTGCTCCCGCAGCTCCGGGTTCGTCCGGTCACCCTGAGTAGGTGGTTGCCTACGGTGGTGGCTCCGTCCACGCCGGCCCCGAAGGGCAGCACAGAACCCACGACGGCCACAAGGGGACGGAAAAGCGTTGTCCCCTTGCACCCGCCGTAGAACCCATGCAGGCGCAAGCGCGCCGACGCGACCGCAGCCACCACCTCGGAGGCTGACTGTGGCGTTGGCACTAAGCAACTTGCTCGACTGACAGATATCCGCCGTACTTCCCTGAGTAAACGGGGATACTTTACAAGGAAGATCAGCGGGTTTACACTCCCGGTTTTACCACAGGTAACTCGGGAGGTGTACCGGACATGGCACAGCGGATCGTCCTGTCAGATGACCTGGATGGCTCAGAGGCCACGCAAACGCTTCACTACACAGTTGACGGTCAGGAATACGAGATTGACCTGTCCGAGGAAAACGTCCAGCGGTTCCACGAAGCCCTTGAGCCCTTCGTCTCAAAGAGTCGCGAAGTTGTACGTCAACCTGAGCCGGCACGACGCGGCAGAGGAGACGGCCGGCGGAAAAGTAGCGCCAGCGGAAGAGAGGACATTCCGCAGATCCGCGCCTGGGCTGAATCTCAGGGCATGGACGTCAGTGCTCGAGGTCGTGTGAAGAAGGAGATCATCGACGCCTACGACCAGGCGCACAGCTAACCAGCATCCTGCAGCGGGGGTACGGCTTCGGCTGTGCCCCCGTTGTGATATCCACGAACAACAAGACACAGGGAATCGACATCATGGCAAGACTAGTAGACCCCTCCACGGGAGAGAGTCATCTCATTGATGACATTGACTTCTCGAAGCCAGCTGAAACCTTCACTTTCGCACTCGAAGGCACGATATACGCAATTGAACTATCTAGCCGTAATGCAGTACGGCTACAGTCCCTGTTGCAGGAATTTATCATAGAAAGCCGCGTCGTTGGTCACTATTCCAATGACGACCTTTCCGAAGCGCTCCACCATGCAGACCCTCTAATCCCCGGGACCAATCCCGAGGAAGAGCCCTCATGAACGAGATCACCATCGTCGGCAACGTGACTGCTGATCCAGTGCTTCGCAAGTCGGCCAACGGCCGGGGAGTCGTGCGCTTTGATGTCGCGATCAACCGGAGACGCTTCAACCGGGAGACCAACCAGTACGATGATCTGCCGCCTGTCTTTCAGCGAGTCGTGGCGTTTGGGCCGGTCGCTGAGAACGCCGCTGAGACACTACGCAAGGGACTGGAGGTTGTGGCGGTCGGACAGATGGCCGACGACAGTTACGAGACGGAAGCAGGGGAGAAGCGGCGGCAGGTGGTACTTGAAGCACAGGTGATTGCGCCCAGCTTGCGATTCGCCAAGGCAAATGTTATACGGGTACAACGTGACCAACCTGCACCGGAACCTGAAGGCTAATAGTGTTCGTTCTGCCAGATGCCCATTACGTCTTTGCTGATTTCGAGGCTCTGCCACGCCACAAGAAGTACTAGTGACCGTAAAAATGTTAGGTGTCGGATCTCGGAATATGATGGATATTTTCTTGAAGGATCTCTGCCGCCGCCTTAGTCGCTAAAATGATCTCCCTTGCGACCTCGGCGGCCAAGTCAAACGGATTATATCCACGCTCCTCGACCAGCTCGGCAAACCAAAGGGTCTCGCCATCATCAACAGAACCCATGGAGCCTCCTCGTCTCGTGGACCGCAGCTCTCAAGGTGCACCACCTCAGGCCACAGCGGGGTCAGCGTGCCGGTGGCCAGCAGCGCGGTGGTGGTGATCGTCTTCATGCTCGAGCCCGGCGTGCGTGGGGACAGCTGCTACGCAGTCGATGCGGGCGTCGAGGTGTGGCTGGGCGCCGTCGACGGCTACCTCGCTCGCTCCGGGTGGCGGTGGCTCAGCCGGAGGGCCGCAGCCGGGGATGCGACGTCGCGGCGGTCCCGGGTGCGTCCGGGATCCTGTTCAGCGGCGCTGGCGGGTGAGCCGGTGGCCGGGAGCCGCTGAGCGAGCTCGTCCAGCAGGCGCCGGGCGGCCCAGTCCAGATGCTCGGGGTCACCGTCCCAGGGATCGCCGTTGGGCTGGCTGCTGTGCCGCCAGAGCCACGCGCGGACGACGCTCAGGTGATCGACCCGGAAGTCGGCCGGACGGGGGGTGGAATCGGCCATCGAGGCGAACACCTTTCCGCGGCGCTCCCTTACGCCGGAACCGGCTGCCGGCAACGAACTCGCGGACAGTGTAGGTGCCGTCCTGAGAGCCGGCAGGCGTGCTCAGGATGCGCGCGGGGACTCCGGTTCGTCGCGACCGCGCCCCGGGCCGATACCCGTCGCGGTGTCCGGCTCCTCCCGGCGCGACCGGTCGAGCATTCCCGCGTCGCGTTCGGCGCGGCGGATGATCAGCAGCAGTGCCAGGTCGGTGCGCCATCGAGGGATCACCGGGCACCGCCGGTAGGCCCGCCACCGGCTCCCTGAGCAGCACTGTTGATGCCTTGGTGCTCCCCTGGGCCAAGCCACGAGGAGACCGCTAGAGGCGGGCTGGCGGGCAATCGGCCTTGTGGCGGCTGGCCGCCAGGCAGCGGTGGTGGGCGGAGCATCGGCGGCCTTCCCGAATCAGAACTGAGTCATCCCAGAATACCGCGCTGACGACTACCCGTGACTGCAAGGCTGCCGTGTGTCGTTCATGTGAGGTTTTCTCAACGGATTGGTCGTTCGGCGCTGGTCAAGACCAG
>JBJMIR010000100.1:0-2935 GCA_045806785.1 Propionibacteriaceae bacterium
GATCCCCGCCTGAAGCTGGAATTCCACGGCTCCAAGGTCACCTCAGACGCTGGATTGCTCCCGTTCCGGGATCTCGACGAGGCTCTCGGCCTGACAGACCTGGCCGGAGACGTCCTTGCAGAGACCAGGACGGGCCAGAACAGCCGCCACACGCTGATCGCCCAGCTTCGCCAGTCCGTCTTTGGCCGGCTCGCTGGCTACGAGGACGTGAACGATGCCGACCGGCTGGCACACGATCCGGCCATGCGTTGGATCATCGGTGGTCGCGCGGTGGCGCAGACTGCCGCCTCCACCAGCCAGATGGGCCGCTTCGAAACCGAGGTGATGACACAAGCCAAGAACCTGGCGGCTCTGACGGATCTGAGCGGGCAGTGGGTCGACCGGGTTCACGCCCGCCGCCCCGTGAAGGGGATCGTGCTGGACTTGGACTCCAGCGTCAGCCCGACCTACGGCGAGCAGGAGGGCAGCGCCTATAACGGCCACTTCGGCTGCACCTGCTACCATCCTCTCTTCGTGTTCAACCAGTTCGGGGATCTCGAACGCTGCGCCTTGCGCCCGGGCAACGTCCACTCCGCCGAGGGCTGGCGTGCGGTGCTGGAGCCGGTGATCGCCCGCTACCGAGACACGGTGAAGCGGCGCTACTTCCGAGCCGATGCGGGTTTTGCCTCGCCCGAGGTCTACGAACTCCTGGAGGCGGAGGGTTATGGCTATGCCATCCGCCTGCCCGCCAACGCTGTCCTTCAACGAAAGATCGCGCACCTGCTCAAGCGCCCGGTGGGGCGTCCGCCCCACGAGGTCCGGCGTTTCTACGCCAGCTTCCGCTACCAGGCCCAGACCTGGAGCCGCTCACGCCGGGTCGTGGCCAAGGTCGAGTGGCACCCGGGCGAACTCTATCCACGGGTGGGCTTTCTGGTCACGAACCTGTGCCGTCCGCCTGAGCGCGTGGTCGCCTTCTACAATCAGCGCGGTACGGCGGAGCAGTGGATCAAAGAGGGCAAGAATGCCGCGAAGTGGACACGCCTGTCATGCCGGTCGATGAAGGCCAACGCGGTCCGGCTTCAGCTTCACGCTCTGGCCTACAACATGGCCAACTTCTTTCGCACGCTGGTTCTGCCGGACGAGGTGGAGCGGTGGTCCCTGACCACGCTTCGCGAGAAGGTGGTCAAGATCGGCGCAAAGGTCATCGCTCACGCCCGCTACACCACTTTCCAAATGGCTGAGGTGGCGGTGCCGCGTGATCTGTTCCGCCGTATCTTGGAGATGATCGAGGAACTCCGACCAAGGCCGGTGGCGCGATGTTGAGCCTGGGAACGGAAGCACTCACCGCGAAGCCAGACGGGCATGGTACGCCCAAAATGCCGGTTGATGGGCACGTGTGGCGGTGCCGGGCGGGTCGGGGCCGGTCTAAGCGGGGACCCAGTCTCTTGGAGCTGTTCGGAGATGGTCATGAGGGCTATTCTGCCCCCGAAAGCGCGCCAGCCAGCTGTCTATCTGGGGAATGTCGGCGCATTGAGTTCATGATTTTGGCGCTCCGCGTCAATGGCATCGATTCCATAGCCACAGGTCATTGGACCATCGAGTTTCGCGCCGTATTTTCGATGGTCCGCAAAGGAATTCGAAAGATGACGACATACCACACACAAGGAGATGGACGATGAAAGCGATCGTGGTGACGGACCAGGCTGCTGGAACGGCCGGGATGAAGCTGATGGATCGACCCGAGCCGCAGGCAGCGATAAACGACGTCGTCGTTCAGGTTCATGCGTCAGGATTCGTCCCGACTGAACTGGCGTGGCCCTCGACCTGGACCGATCGCCGCGACCGTGACCGAACACCGTCGATCCCTGGGCACGAGCTGGCCGGAGTGGTCACCGCCCTCGGCTATGGCACGACGGGTCTGTCGGTGGGACAGCGGGTGTTCGGCCTCGCGGACTGGCATCGCGACGGCACCCTGGCGGAGTATGTAGCCATGGAGGCACGCAACCTCGCGCCGCTGCCGGGCGACGTCGACTTCACGGTGGGCGCGAGCCTGCCAATCTCGGGCCTGACCGCGTGGCAGGGACTGTTTCAGCACGGCCGCCTTCAGGCGGGGCAGAGCGTCCTCGCGCACGGCGCGGCCGGCGCAGTCGGTTCGATGGTGACGCAACTCGCACGAGAGGCCGGCGCCTATGTCATCGGCACCGGACGTGCCGCCGACCGTCAGAAGGCGCTCGACTTCGGCGCGAAGGAGTTCGTCGACCTTGAGAACGACGCCCTGGAAGACGTCGGCGGAGTCGATCTGGTGTTTGATGTGATCGGCGGCGACATCCAGAAGCGGTCCGCAGGCCTAATTCGAGCCGGAGGAACGCTGGTGACCATCGTCGGACCGGCCGAGGCGCGGCCCGCCGACGGCCTGGCGATCGACTTCGTTGTCGAGGCCGATCGTGCCCAACTGAGTGAGATAATCCAGCGGGTGCGGGACGGACGACTGAGGACGAACATCGGCACCGTCGCGACCCTCGACGATGCCGTCGCCGCTTTCAATCCGACCAAGCGGATCGGTGGGAAGACGGTCATTCGCGTTCGCCCGTGAGGACTCGGGGGAGGGCGAGTGGTTCTGCCCTCCTCGTTGATCATCGTTGGCGGCGCGCGCAAGCCGGCGGGGGGCTCGATTGGGTCGCCGCGGGTTCGGCATGGCAAGCTGAACGCATGACCATCAGCCTCAGCTCCGTCGGTGCCGAACGAATTCCCGCCTGGCTCGAGCAAAGCCGCGCCAGGCGGGAATTCGGTGGCGGTGATAGATCGACACACGAAGGTGTTCGGTGAATTACCGCTTACTACACGGTTTCGGCTCGCATCAGGGCGGCCGTGTCTTGGTATTAGAGATTCTCTGAGCCTAATCCTGCAAGAATATTGATTAAACCGCGTCTAGGTTGAGAGCCGTAGTTTCTCCTCG
>JBJMIR010000101.1:0-7805 GCA_045806785.1 Propionibacteriaceae bacterium
TACTGATGCTTCAGTTGGCCACACTGCCCACCCGAGGTGCCAGGGGAGCTCTCGACCTGTTGATAACCCCGGCTGTGGAGCAGCACCTGGTGGGCTGCTCCGCGCTCCCAAAGTCGGTTTGGACCGGCTTGGCGGTCACCATTTGCAGTTCCAATCTCGACGAGCGGCAACTCAGCCTTGCTTATCGGCGCCGGCTACATGATTGTCACTGAACTTGCTCTCAGTCCTGGCGGGCTCGGACCTGAAGCGGCATTCCCCGAGGTCTCAGGCCCGCACGGTCGGATCCTTCTCTAGCCGAGACTCGTGACACCTCAAGCCTTCATGGGCAGCACAAGATCATCAGCGATGGCAAGATCATCGCGGTGGCGGCGGGCAGGACAGAGAACTCGTGGCTCTTTGACCGCCAGACGTCGGCAGCGGGTCCATGGACGTCCTCGGACGTCCAATTCTCAGAAATACGCATTCCACACATGGGCGTATCTGGGTGGACAAACCCAAATGGTGGTCAGACCCATAGCTAAACTAAGCAAAAACCCTTGATCAGATTCAGGCTATGCATCGCCGCAGCGAAGTAATATCGTCGCTGACGCCGTCCTCGTACCATTGCTGCAGCAGCTCTGCGTGAACGCGCGAGGTAGCCGCAGCAACCGCCACGTGCCCAGCACGAAGAACAGCTGCCCGATTCCGTGACCACCTAACATGACGACCTCGATCGCCCCGTTCCTGAGATCGGGTCGCCGCAGCGGTGGGCTCAGTCGCGCGGGACCGCCATTAGGCGTCGAAGTCACGCGAGGTCGTCTCGATGCACCAGGCACCACTCTGTCCGCGCAGGGAGATCGAGCTGCTAACGCGGTCGGCTGCTGGCCGCTGTTCCCATCGGGGCATTCATCTTCGCGACCCGGATCAATCCGGGCGCTCATGGAAGTGATGATGCGAGGCATAAGCAGTTCGTACTAGCTCGAGCGTCGAGCCGCGGCCTTGTCAAGTGCTGTGCTTACGGCCGCGTCCGCGGTCCGTCAATCGAATCGTGCGCCGAATTCTCGAGGAACGCGAGTACGGCGACGACCCGGCGGTTGACCGGCGCGGCCGAGATGCCGAGCTTGGTGAAGATCGCGTTGACATGCTTCTCTACCGTCGACTCGGAAAGAAACAGGGCTCGCTCGATGCCTGCATTGGTCGTGCCTTGAGCCATTTCCCGGAGCACGTCCAGCTCACGCGGAGTCAGGGACGCCAGAGGGCTGGACGCGCGTGTCTGCTGCCGGGCGACCAGGGTGTCGATGATCAGCGGATCGACGACGGACCCCCCGGACGCTACCTCGTTGAGCGCGCGTACAAGGTCTTCAAGATCACCAACCCGATCCTTGAGGAGGTACGCCAAACCGGCGGAGCCGTCGTTGAAAAGGGCTCGGGCGTAGCTCTCATCGGTATGCTGCGACAGCACCACGACACCGATCTGAGGGTGGTCGGTTCGGATGGCACGGGCGGCCTCGATGCCCTCCATGTGGTGGCTGGGTGGCATGCGGATATCGGTCAGAACCGCGTTCGGGGCGAGTCGGCGGACCGCATCAAGCAGCTCGCGCGCATCACCAACGCAAGCTACGACCTCGATCTGCCCGGAGTCTTCCAGAAGACGGCGTACGCCTTCGCGTACGAGGTAGTTGTCTTCTGCGATGACCACCCTGAGCGTCCTAGACATCACTGACCGAGACCGCTCGTGACCAGCGGGAGTTCCGCACGGACAATGGTTCCGGCACCCGACCGGCTCTCGATCGTGAGCCGGCCGTGCAGCGCTTCGACGCGATCGCGGATGTTGGCGAGCCCACCGGACCGCTCGCCGTTGGGCTGGAATCCTCGACCGCTGTCGTCCACGGCCAGGCACAGCAGGTTGGAAAAACGCGTCAGCCGGATCCGGGCGCCGTCGGTGCCGGCGTGCTTGGCGACATTGGTGAGAGATTCGCAGGCGACGAAGTAGGCGGTACCCTCCACGTCCTCAGAGAAGCGCTCGTCACGCAGCCCCTCGTCAGCAACAATCTCCACGCTCATAGGAAATCTGGTGATCCGGGACTCCAGTGCCGCAACGAGGCCGTTATCGGTCAGCACCGGCGGGTGAATGCCGTGGGCAAGCTCGCGGAGTTCGCCAAGCATCTCGCGGGCTTGATCTTGTAAATCGGTAAGCTCGTCGGTGGTGAGCTGGTTGCGGCTCAGCTTGTTGCGGGCGAGCCGAAGACCCGCGATCAGCGCCACGACCTCCTGCTGGATCCCGTCATGCAGGTCCCGCTCGATGCGACGCCGCTCCGCGTCTTGCGCGGCAATGAGGCGGACCCGCGAGGTGGACAGCTGTTCGAGTCCCTCCTTGAGCTGAGTCGCGAGCCGAACATTGGCAACTGCCGTCGTGGCCTGCGCCGCGACGGTCCCCAGCAGTTCAAGATCAGCGGCGGCATAGCCACCGGGCTTGGGACCAAGATCGATTCGTCCCACCCGCTCGCTTGCCCGAACCAGGTCGACACCAGCCGCATTGTCGTCGGTTACCTCACCTGCCACGCCGACCGGCTCCTCGAGCCAGCTGCCGTCCGCTTCACACAGCCGGACGCGCACCCAACCGGCACCAATTCCGTCGCTGACGGCGCTTGCGAGACGAGGCAGGAGCTCATCCAGTTCGGCAGTCTGCTCCATCGTCGTGCCAAGACTCTTGAGTAACTGATACTGCTGAACGCGGTCCCCGAACAGCCTTCTGCTGACGGCGGATTCGAGTCGGCGGCGGAGCGGCTGGAAAGCAAGGGCAGCCGCAATCGTGATGACGACAGCCAGGGCCACCGGAACTCGATTGCCCAGCATCATGCCGGGCGCGGCCGCAATAACCGCATAGGCCGCAGCGATGAGCAACAATGCCGTCCCGTACGCAACGGACTTGCGAACCACGAGATCCAGCTCGAAGAGTCGGTGGCGCAGAATCCCATAGATGATTGCCGCCGGGAGCAAAATCGCCGTCAACGACCCAAGGGTGGATAAGGTGACGACCAGGGCCTCGGGCGCGCCAAGTGTATTCGCGACGAAGCCTGCGGCATAGACCAGTAGTCCGATGACGGCGACGAACATCACTCGCATCCGGACCCGGCCCGCGGCATCGGCCGCGATAAAGCGCGCACACATGACAGCCGCACCGATGAGAATGACGCACCAACTGTGCTGCGCCAGCCAACCGGTTGGCTCCGCCAGCCAGGCGAGCCAGCTGACCGCGTATGGATTGGGGAGAAGGGCCTCGGTGACGTAGGTGTCCACCAGCACGACGGGTGATGTCAGCAGAGCCAGCGGCGCAGCCAGGAGAACAGCCCACGAAAATCGCAGCGTGAGCCGCTGCCAGCGGCGTTCGACGACGCCGTCTGGATAGCTACCGATGAGCAGCGCCAGCGCCAGTGACCCAACCGCTTGCGCCTCCAGGCTCAGTGTGCTGAGCACCGGGAACCACAGTGAGTTGATCAACTGTGGCTGGCTGCCCATGAACACCCCGATCGCCTCAGTCGCGATCATTGCAGTCCCGCTGACGAGTAACCGCACCGCTTGAGGATGGGTCGGCAACCGCCAAGCTAGCCATGCGCCCACGGCATACAGGGGGATGATCACGAGGAGCCATATATCGCCGGGGAATGACAGCAGGTCGCCTGACATTGCCTCAATGAGCAGCTGATATGCGAGAAGGAATCCGCCCACGGTCGTCAGCGCATACCACCGAAGCCGGGCCATCGTCACACGTCTATGATCCGCCGAATGCCGCTCGACCGATACGGGGCCAGCCTGCCGCCACGACCCTGAGGCCAGCCTCCATGGTGTTTGCGGCTTACCTCATTCCGCCGGGACCAGGCAGCAGGAGACCGTTGTGAGGAATTCACCTGTTGCGTGATGAGGAGGCAATGTGATGAGAACCGCGTACAAGGTGCTGGCATACCTAGTGGCCGTTGAGGTCGCCGTTCAGGCGATGGTCATGGTCTGGGCGATTGCCGGACTCGAGAAATGGGTGGACGGCGGAGGAGTGTTCGACAAGGCCGTTACTGAAAGCGAGGGAGCGCCGCCATTTCCCGAGGCTGCCGGCATCATGGCGCACATCAACAACGGGTTCTTCGTGATCCCGGCGCTCGCTCTGCTACTGGTGATTGTGTCGTTCTTTACCAAGGTGCGCGGGGCGATCTGGTGGGCCGTCGTGGTGTTCGTGCTCGTGATCGTGCAGACCCAGCTCGGCGGCCTGGGTCATGACTTCCCGCTGGTCGGTGCGCTGCACGGGCTCAATGCCCTGGTGTTGTTCGCCGTGGCGCTCTACACCGGTCGTCGACTGCGCGCTGCGTCGGCGGTCGAGGTTGAGCAGCCGGAGCGAGCCGTCACCTCGGTGTGAGGGTGGCCGTGACAAGCAGCAGGCCGGGGGCGCTGAAGATCGTCGTGCCGATCTTGGCAACGGTCGCGATCCTCACTCCCTTAGCCTGGTTGTGGCAGGCCAGCCGGGTGCCAAGCAGCTACTCGGTGATGGATATGGGGTACGCCGACTACGGCGGACATATGCCAGGTCACGATCACAGCCACCACTCGGAGCCCGAGCGCTTGGTCACGGATATGATCATCGATCCAGCACGACCGGCAGATGTACGCGTTGACCTGGTGACCCGGCAACAGACGCTGACAATCGGTGACCGGTCAATCGCGGGATTCACCGTCAACGGCACATCACCTGGGCCGGAGATCCGTGTCCGGCAGGGTCAGCTGATCGAGGTGCATCTGCGCAACGAATCGGTCGCCGCTGGAGTCACACTGCACTGGCATGGGGTTGATGTTCCCAACGCTATGGATGGCGTAGCCGGTGTGACTCAAGACGCGGTGCCGGTCGGAGGTGAGTTCATCTACCGTTTCGTCGCGAACCAGCCCGGCACGTACTGGTATCACTCCCACCAGGTTTCCAACCCTCAGGTCGCCGGAGGGTTGCTCGGCTCACTCGTGGTAACGCCGAAGCCGGGCCCAGACGTCGGCATTGCCCAGCAGGTCGATGTGACTGCGATAGCGCACAGCTACGGCGGTATTCGGACCGTCAATGGCAAGGCTGAGGATCTACGCGTACCGGCGCAACCCGCCCAGCGGGTTCGGGTGCGGATCAGCAATACCGACAACGGGTCAATGCAGGTGTGGACCACCGGAACCTACCGGCTGCTCGCCGTGGATGGTACCGATGTGCATCGACCCACCGAGGTGTCTGGCCGCTCGGTAACGCTCACGGCTGGCGCCCGAGCCGATCTCGAGGTGAAGGTGCCCGATGACGGCACAGCGGTCAGAGTTCAGCTGTCTAAGTCGACCGCGGTGATCATTGGACCCCAAGGGACCGACGTACCGGCGCCGGCGCAACCCGATGCTGAGCTTGACGTGCTGGCGTACGGCACACCAAACGCACTCGGATTTGATCCAACTCACCCGACGCGCCAGTTCGAGTATCGGATCGGTCGCCGACCCGGCTTTGTGAAAGGCCGGCCAGGGATGTGGTGGTCGATCAACGGCCACGTCTTCCCAAATGTCCCGATGTACGTGGTGCGCAAGGGAGACGTGGTAGTGATGCATATCGCAAACCGCAGCGGCGAAGTGCATCCGATGCATCTGCACGGCCACCACGAGGTCGTACTCGCTCGTAACGGTGTAGTGGCGACCGGTAGCCCCTGGTGGGTCGACTCGCTCAACGTGTTGCCGGGCGAGACGTACGACGTCGCCTTCGTGGCCAATAACCCCGGCATCTGGATGAACCACTGCCACAACCTCAAACACGCGGCGCAGGGCATGATCGCTCATCTCATGTACGAGGGGTTCGACACCCCCTACCGGATTGCTGGGCCCGCGGGCAACCAGCCAGAGTGAGCCCCCTTCTGCCCAACAAACACCGTCATGGCCGCCAGTCCCTCACATAGAAGCGTCAGGAAGTCGAACCCTGGCGAAGAAGCCGGGTTCCGTGCATGCCGCCCGTCCCGGACGACTGACCGTGAATTTGAGTTGATCATGGCTAGCGGAGGCTACAGCCAGCGGCCTGACTCCGAGTCAACCGCCTCGCGCGGGATCGAGCCCAGCCGGGTCTCTACTCGGACTCCTTCTTTTTGTGGTTCTGGGCGGTCGACGCTAGCTGACCGGCGTCGGGTCGGCATCGGCGCGGGCGGGCAACCGAAATGCGTGCCAGCACCTACCGACGGCTCGATGCGAGCGCCTTTGCTCCCCTGTCCGCCCGAGCGGAGGATCTAGGCCTTGGCGCTCCCGAGACTTCGACCACTGCCCGGCATCCTGCTCGCGCTAACAATGCTGGCCGAGCTTGGTGCCGTGTGGCTCTCGTGGGGCCTGGAGCCCGCCTGGGACACGCTGCTCTGGGCGCTCTCCGATTCGTTGACCGTCGGCACGGGGGCGCTGATCCTCTCGCGCCATCCTCACCACGCCGTCGGCTGGCTTTTGTGCGTCCTCGGTCTTGTTAATGCGCTCACCGGGGATTTGCCCCAGGGCTGGGGTCTGCGCGCCGCAGCCGAGGGGTGGGCTGGCGGCCTTCCTGCGGAGTGGCTCGCGCTATCGAGCTGGGCGCTGGCGACGCCGTTGTTGGTGGCGATCCTCCTGCTCTTCCCCACCGGTCACTTGCCCAACCGCCGCTGGTCGACGGTGGTGTGGCTGAGTGCCGCCGGAACCGCGATCTTCGCGACCGGCTTCGCGCTCGACCCCGACACCGGTCAGTATTTCGTCGGCGGCCGCAACCCATACGCCGCACCCGGTCTGCCCACCGACACGCTGTTCGCGGTTGGCCTCACCGTGAATGCGGTCGCCCTGGTGGCGGCGCTGGTCGCCGCGGTGAACCGCCTTCGGCGCTCGTCGGGGGTCGAGCGCCAACAGATGAAGTGGTTCGCCCTCTCCAGCGGCTTCGCCGTTGCGGTTCTGTCGCTGGCGGCGGCGCTGTGGCCCGTCACCCCGATCGTGCACCCGCTGCCTGACATCGCGTTGACCGTGTGGCCCATCGCCATCGGCGTCGCCATCCTCCGCTACCGCCTATACGACATAGACCTGCTCATCACCCGTACCGTGGTATACGGACTTCTAACTGCGCTCGTCACTGCGGTGTACCTCCTCATCGTCGTCGGCGTCGGTACCCTCATCGGCTCCCGCGGGAATCAGGATCTGTTCCTGCCAATCGTCGCCACCGCTGTGATCGCCGTTGCGTTCCAGCCTGCCCGGGAACGCAGCCGACGACTTGCCAACCGACTCGTCTACGGCGAACGAGCCAGCCCGTACGAAGTGCTTTCTGAGTTCTCCCGAGGTATGGCTGGAGCTTCCACCGACGACTCCCTGCTGCAGATGGCGCGTCTCGTGGTCGAGGCAACGGGCGCCGAACAAGTCACCGTCTGGCTGCGCCTCGGCGATCTATTGCAACCGCAAGCCCGCTGGCCACCGACTGGGCAGCCTCCCGACGCCATCGCGCTCGACGCCCACAGCCTGGAGGCGCTAGTGGAGATCCAGCCTGGCACCCAGTCCTTCCCGGTCGCACACGAGCAAGAGCTTCTGGGGGCGCTAACCATAACTGTCTCCCCGCGTGAGCCGCTCACCCCAGCGAGCGAGAAGTTGATCGCCGACCTGGCGGCCCAGACCGGACTAGGCCTTCGCTTTCAGCGCATGAAGGAGCGTGCCCTGTTCGCTAGGGCGCTGGCGTCTTTTCTTCCACCGGAGGTTGCCGAGCTGGTCGAGGCCTCGCCCGCGGCGCTCTCGCTTCGAGAAGAAGTGGAGGCCACCATTTTGTTCTCCGACATCCGTGGGTTCTC
>JBJMIR010000102.1:0-8238 GCA_045806785.1 Propionibacteriaceae bacterium
GCGCTTCGTTTACATGACCGGACAGCGGCGACGGGCGTTTCGTAACGCCCGGCTGGCAGGCAGCTGGAACAGCTGGGCCGATATCCCGATGGCCGAGATCGTGGCAGAGGACGGCTGCCTCGCCTTCGCCGCGACGGTTTCGTTCGACGACGGACAGGCCGGACAGCGGGTTTGGTGGGGTGTGCGACTGGATGGGCCGGCCGGCGCCAACGCCTGGGGCATCATGACCGATGACCAGCAACGTCAGCAGGAGCTCCAGCTGCCCGGGCCCGGCGCCAGCGCCGAGGCGCATTACTACCTGACGTGGAGCCGGCGGCTCGGCGCCCAGAAGCACTACCCCGGCGGCTCGGCCGCCCCCGACCTCCGTCTGGGCGCCGAACGCCCTGAACGTGGAGGTTTTGTTCGCGACCGCCGCCGGCTATATCGCCGACGACGAAGATGGGAAGGACCGCAATCGGCCGGCTGTGTCGCTGCGGCGGACGACCGGCGGCATCTGGGAAAGCGATCCGGTAGTGGACTTCGCCGCAAACGTGGGCGGGCCATATATGTTCCGGATCAAGAACGCCCAGGGCCAAACCACCTACCGCACCGACATCTACTCGCGCTGGCAAATTGGGCGGGGTTCGGTGGACCCAAGGGAGGACTTGGCGGGCGAGCGGGCCGGCGCTGGTGCCCGAATGTTCCGCTTCTACCAAGACCTCATCCGGATGCGCCGCGTCAACCGGGCCCTCCGCTCCCGCCAGATCGATATCGTGCACGCCTCCAACTCCAACCGCGTCATCGCCTTCACCCGCCGGGATGGGTAGACCGAGGTGCTCGTTGTGGCGAGCCTGAACAACCGGCCGTTCCAGAACGGCTACCGCATCCAAACCGATCCCAACCGCCTGCCGGCGGGTCAGTGGCGGGAAACCTTCAACAGCGACGCGTCGATCTACGACGGCGCAACGTCGGCAACCTGGGTGCCGCCATCCCAGCCGACGACGGCCACATCGAGCTGGTGATTCCGGCCAACGCCCTCTTGGTCCTCCAACGAAGCTGAACGAGTGCGGATAATCGGGCCGGCCCAGATCTGACGCCTGCTACGCCACCCGCCCGGAGTTCCTCTTGCGGACGCCGCGATGCCCGCTAGAGGGCGGGCTAACGAGACGTCAAGAATGACCCGCGTCAAGTACCGAGCCACAACACCACCCGCAACCATCGCATTACTTGCGCGGTCGGAACTGATATGCAGCCGGAGCCGGTGGTCTGACGGCCTGTCGAGGAGGGGATGGCGGATCTCCTGACTTGACGACCAACGATCCCCGCACCGCAGGGCTCTGCGGGGGCTTGGGGGGCTGCTCCTGGCCGCACTTCGGCGACGTCGCCGGTAATCGGGAAGAACAGTGCCCGTCGGGACGGTACATGTCCGCGTCACCGACCCGGAGCCAACGGTTTCCGGCCAGATACCAAACCTTGCCTGATTGCCCTCCTGCACACTGCTCGCCCCGTCGTCTCGACGACGGAATTCTCGGGAGTGGGCGTCGAGGCGGCCCCACTGCCACCACCTGCTGTTCCATTCCGCATACGTTGCGCCGAACGCGTGCGAGTTCGGCGGCAGCACCTTTGGGTCTTTGTTGGTCGCGGACGCTAGTTGCGCGGGAAGCATCGCGAATATTAGGACAGCGAAGACGGCTCGGGCCTCTGGTTCTAGGCGCCAGCGTGGTCGGCTCACCTTGATTGTCGGTCAACGTCGCCCCACCGGCTTCTGTCATCAGGCCTGGTTGGGAGCAAAGGCAACCGTACGGCAATCCCTTTTGTGTGCGGCGCCTGTGACGGTGCCTGCCTCGACAATGGCCCCGCCTGCTTGTGTCACTGCGGCAGGCGGGATCCTTTCGTCAGCGTGGCGTTGGCGACAGCCCGTACGCAATTGGCTGCGATCCGGGCCAGCGAGTTGAAGCTCGATACGGTGCTGCGTGGACTGCGTGACGCAAACTCCAACTAACCTGCTTGCTCGCCCCTAGTCGGAGACGGCAGCGGCTCCCGGTGCAGCCGTGGGGTCAGCTTCAGCGCCCCTGCTGTCGTCTCGCTTGGCCGCCGCAGCCACCGCGATCGTCTCGACTCCTCGTTAGTCGCGGATCAGGGCCCTGTGTCGGTGGCCCCAACACCGGCTCGGGCCACTTCTCTTTAGGTTGAAACGCCACCCGATCACTCGAAATTTGCCCGGTCGCGGGGCCGATTACTCACTCTGAGGCGGCGCGTCCTGCCCCATGTAGATCACATTCTCGACACTGTTATAAACGTACCGATCGCCCGCTTTCAGGGCGGCGGCGTGCGCCTCGCAGACCATCGTCTCGGAGAGGCCCCCCTGACCTTGATCAATCACGAAGTTTCGGCTGGCCCGCTCCTGGCACCGGAGAACTTGGCACTGCAGCACCCCTTCAGTATCCAGCACGATGCAGATGCACCTTTTGGCCTTGGGGATGGTGATGAAGCGTGACACTCAAGATCGCCAGCTTTGACTTTCGCCAGCTTCGCCGCGCGGGCCGCAGCCAAGATGCTGAGGCAGCCAGCGGTTCTCTGCATGTGACTTGGCGGTCGGTTCGGTCAGATGTCGTGCCGCGCGTACTGTGGGGACTACCAGAGAACATTGCTGCTGACATCCGGTTGGTAGGTCCCTGGCGCTCACTATCTGGCTCTTGCGATGGGCCTCTACGGACTTCGACATGCATGATGACTCGCCAACCGTCCGCGCAGATAACGTGGCACCCGACCTCTGCCGCACTTGCGGACATCCGCTCTCAGCGCACGATGCCATCAGCCTGCGGTGGTGCGCGGCCAGCGAACTCGGCGGTGAGAACCGAGCCTGCATCTGTTCCGGTCTCGTTCAGGCCGCCCGGGTGCTCGCCCACTACTGACCTCGCCCGGTTCTGCAGTGCGGTCCAGCGGCATTGGAGGGCGGCAAGCCGGTCCGTCACAGGCAGCGCCGTCCACGTGCCCACGGCAGATCGCGGGGACATTTCCCGAGCACTGGGAACGCTTCGCCCAGCTGATCAGCCACCGCGTCCCCCTTCTCCGAAGCCGAACGGCCTTCGACCTGGTGCTGCCACGCGGAGCCGCCGAGAAAGTCATCGTGACGCTCGATGACCAATCGGAGCCAGGCCTCGACGTGATCGCCGCGCGTTGCTGTCCCTGATTCTGCTCAGACCCGCAGAGGGTTCCGCTTGCGGCACCCCGCCGGCGTGGCCCGTATCGGTAATATCAAGCCGACAAGCGGACGGTTGCTGTGTTCCACCAGATGTGGTCTGCCAGCGCGTGGTGCAGGGTGCGGCGTCCCGCCGGTGCTAGCAGCTAGCGCAGGGCGGCCCGCTGTATCGCGAGTACCTTGGTACGAATAGAACGCGCTATTCAGCGAAGGCGACGTAATCGGTCGTCATGTCGTTTTCCGAGTGGATTGTGCTATACCTCTCCCATTTCTCCATTGCCGCCGCTGTTTCTGGGTGCTGTTCAAGGAACCGAGTGAACTCCTCCGACTGCTCGCCTGGTCCAGGAAAGTACCGATCACGTGAATCCAGGCTCTCGATCTCGTGGAGCACGAGATATTTTCCAGCGCGTGCTCCCCGATCACCCCTGAGAAGATGGGTCTTCCATCCCGGAAGCTTGAGCGTCGGTGCGAGCTCTTCGGCGAAAAACCGCTCATAATCCTCAGGCTCAACTCCTGGCTGCAGCTCGATTTCGTGCACACCGAACACCTTTGGCATTGCAGATCCTCTCCACTCTTGACGAATCACCTATCTCATTTGCTAATGGTTGCCACTGGATCGAGGCAAGAGATTCCAAGGACGGTGACAGTAAATCCGCGCACGAGGCTATGCCTCCGCTCCGGTGTCATTCTAAGGCGGACGGTGTGCACCTGGGCGTCTCACGGCAGTGATCGGGTTCGCCCGAACGTGAAGCCATTGCAGCGTCATAAAGGGGGTCGGCCTACGGGACGACGACCGCACATCAGCGTTGCTTATCCTTGCCAGCGGTGTGGACCCAAACCTTGCAGCATCTGCGCGACCGTGTGGTGCTGTCGAGCAACGATCCGCAGCCTCATGATCAGGCCCAGGGAGGGGTCAGGGGGGCCGGAGGATTGGTGTCGTCTCATGCGGTTGGTCCTTAGGCTGGCGGCATGCAGACAGAGATCAGTTCGGGCCCCGCATTCGCCTTCGGTGAGATCAAGCTGGCCCCCGGCAGCAGTGTCCGCGTCGAGGCCGGCGCGATGGCGATGACCCGCGGTGACGTGGCGATGACCACGTCCACGCGAGGAGGTTTCCTCAAAGGGTTGCGGCGCTCACTGGGCGGTGAAAGCTTCTTCGTCAACGACTTCACCTCACAGGCGGGCGGCCTCGTAGCGGTGGCTGCGCCGCTGCCCGGTGACATGACGCACATCCCTCTCACGGGTGGGACGCTCCTGGTGCAGTCCGGGTCCTGGGTGGCGTCCGATCCCACGGTCGACGTCGACTCGGCCTGGGGCGGCAGCAAGTCGTTCTTCAGCGGCGAGGGCCTCATACTGCTGCGCTGCAGCGGGCATGGCGACCTCCTGATCGCCAGCTACGGCGCGATCCGCGACTACACCCTAAATGAGGGCGAGACGATGACGCTCGACACCGGCCACGTGGTGGCCTTCGACGACACAATCCGCTACGCCGTTCGTAAATCGGGGGGCTGGAAGTCGACGCTGCTGGGTGGGGAAGGGCTGGTGACGGACTTCACCGGACCCGGGCGGCTGTGGCTGCAGACGCGGAACAGCAGCGAACTGGTGAGCTGGCTGGCCGTACGGATGCCGTCCCAGCGCGACTCCTCGTCCTAGATCGCCTCAGGCGGCTGACCGCTCGGAGTGAGCTCCTTCGGCCTGCGTCTCCCTTCAACGGCGTAGTCGCCAGATTCCTCGACTGGTCAAGGCGAGCGGTATCAAGATGGCTGGTCCCAGCGCTGCGACGGTCGCAGAGCAAATCTGCGCCGCCGCCGGTCATTAGACCGGACTGTGCCGTTGCGTTTCCGCATCTGACCAGGCCAGGTGTCCGCAAGCCGGTCGTTGAGCGGACATCGGCCTGCTTCCGGTCGCCGGCCGTTGAGGGGTCCGTTACGGTGCCAACGCTCGGCATGCATGCTTAGGCCTGCGGGACTTCCGCCGCGACATGACGATGCTTCGTAGGGGCGAGCCGGTAGGTCCTATTGGACGCCACTTCGGTCGTTCATCGCAGTTCCCTTTCCCCGCAAACCACTAATTCAGGGAAAGTGCTGCGAGGATCATGCCTTAGGACGCTGCAATCCCGGTGATCTACGAAATCAGGGCCACCGGACAGGACCCTGTTGTGAGTGACTGATCCAGCCCTAGGCGGGCACCAATATTTGGATTTCACTGGGCTTGAGGTCAATCGGTGCGACGACAGCTGGGCCCGAGCCGACAAGATTGTTGCGGTCAAAAAATCTGGCGTTAGGAACGAAGCCGGTCCTTGAGGTGGCCGATGTCCCTTGGTTGCTGTACGCGACGCTTACCTTTCCTGCTCCGATGTTCGGGTCGCGCAGCACGGACCCGGTGAAGTTGATGCTCGGGTTCGTGTTGGCGACCACTGTGACCTCACGATCCGCGAGGACGCGTGAGAATGCAACGACACCGCCAATGCCCGCAGAGTGACCAAAGTCTTGCCCATTGGCCGACACCTCGCGGAAGTACATCCGCCCGTACCGGATCGCTGGTTCAGCAGCCCGGAGCCGGGAAATTGTCGCTACCTGATCAAAGGTTTGACTACCTGTGTCGAACGCGTTCGGCATTCCCCACAGCGCTTCGCGGCTCGACTCGTTCGCCGTGAGATCCGGTGAGCCGTCGGCAGCGATTGTGCCCGACAGTCCTGCTTCGGTGCCGTAGTACAGCGACGGGATTCCCTGCAATGTGAAGAGCAGTGCAATGCCCAGGGTGATTTGATTAGGTGGAGTGAAAGGGTGACGGAAACGCTGTTTTTGATCATGGTTGTCGAGGAAGCTCACAAAGAACCGTCCGGCCTCCCCGTGGCTGCTCAACAGCTCCCGCTCTTTAGCGATTCGGTCAGCGAACAGTGAACGTAGATCTTCAACAGGGGCAAGCGCTTTGGCGATCCCTGGCAGCTGGTAGAACAGCGGAAAGTCCAGCGCCGAGTCAATCCCAAAGCTGCCCACCTCGGTGCTGTTGCGACCGACGAAGTTGGCAATGGTTTCTTCCTTGTCCCAGATCTCGCCGAAAGTAAAAATGTTCCGCTTGCCGATGCTGTGGCCGAACTCCCGCATCGCATTGCCAAACCATTCCAGTTGCGTCGCTGACACGTACTTGGCCGTGTCGATCCGCAGCCCGTCCAGGTCGTAGCGGGCGATCAAGTAGCTGTAAGCCTTGACCAAGATCGTCAGCACCGGGTACGGGCCGTACGCCCTGCGCAAGTCCGAGCCGACGTCGGAGGCCAGGTACTCGAAGACGAGTTGGCGCATGTCTTCGAAATCGCCGCGCACGAATCCTTCTGATCCGGGACTGTCGGTGGTCTTCTTGCCGCGGCGGCGGAAGAAGTCCGCTCGGCGCAGGTCAACTGGATAAACAGCATCGTTTGGAGATGTCGCCTGACCGTTAGGGATGACATTGGTCCACTCCGCTCGAGCTTGACCAGATCCGTCCAGCCACCTGATGTCGGGTTCGCTGCCCAACGCTCCATTGATAACGGCAGCATCTTCGAAAATCTGCTCGACCCGGCCACCTCGGAAATAGTCGAAGACCCTTGCAGCATGGTTCAGCACGATGTCGAGGATGATCCTGATGCCTCGCGCGTGGGCGCCGTCGACGAGTTCAGTGAACTCCTTTTCGGCCGTTGCCAGCGTTCCGTCCGAGGCGAAGCGGGCGTCGAGCTCTATAAAGTTTTGCGCTCCGTAGCCGTGGTAATTCCAAGCCCAGTTATCCGGCAGATGGCTCTTGACCACCGGCGATAGCCACAGTGCGCCCACTCCCAACGCCTCGAAGTAGTCGAGTTGTTCGGTTACCCCGGTGAAGGTGCCGCCTTGGCGGAAGTCAAAGCGCTGGTTCCAAGCCACGTCCTGCTTGGTTCCCTTCGGGTCGTCATCCGGGTTGTTGAACCGGTCGAGCAACAAGAAGTAAATCCAATGCTCACGCCAGTCCACTGGCGATGGATAGGGATAGGGAATGGTTCGGTCGCCGCCCTGGACCTGCACCGTACGAGTTGCATTGCTCGCGGCAGCCTCACGGGCGGCGACGATCGCGTCGACAACCTCACGCGACGACAGGTCTTGCGGCATGAGCTACCCCCTGACAACGGTGATCAAGTCAGAACTGAGGCCCTAACCGCCCCAGCGTTCAACTCACGCGACGTCGTTGTCGCAGCTCCTAAGGGATCCGATGCAGTGGCTTCACCGGAGTCGTCGATAATGCTCGTCAGATAGTCACTCTAAGCGCGGTGTCCCAATCATCCATCACCCCGCAATCCAGCGGCAGCCTCAACGGCCAAACCCTGAAGATTGAACTAGAAGATTGAACTAGTTGAGCCCGGCAACGACCTACCTAATGCGGTAGCGATCAGATGGCCTCAGAAGCCGATCACTAGCCCCGCCACCTTCGGCAAGGTGGTAGCCGACGGGATGAAGATCCTGTCAAATGCGGTCGTTGAATTGGCCGCGCTCAAGCTGTGGAAAAAGCTGTGGATATGGCACAGGGCCGATCAGAGGTGTCCCAGACGGGCGGTGCCTCAACGAGGTGACGTTCCGTGTGGACTACCTCGGCGGCCCACCCCAGCGGGCACCCGGCCGCCACGGGATGGGCCTTCCGCGCCGCGGTGCTCGCTGCTCAGGGTGTGTCTTCCGAGCTAAGGAGCTACGTGCCGTCGACGACCACCCGTTGGGTCGTTTGTGCGCGTGACTCGTGGGTATCCGGGCCTCCAATGCAATCGTGCAGATAAGGAGGAGGTCAAAGTGGAGGAAGATTGCGTAATCCTCGACATTCCGGAGGGAGTACGACTCAACCTGCTCGGCCTTGTTGTCCAGATCGACCGGATCTTGATCACGGCCGATCGGGCGGGGCTGCTAGGCGGTCTGTTGGCGTCGCTCACATGCGGAGGCGCGGGCGCCGCTGATCAGTTGGACGCCCTCGCTCAGATGGTCCGCGCACGGGAAATCGCGCCCGAGGAACCCGCTCAAGACGAGGAGCAGGCTGGCGAACCGGCTGAGGACGAGGAGCAGGCTGGCGAG
>JBJMIR010000103.1:0-22785 GCA_045806785.1 Propionibacteriaceae bacterium
CAGGGGAGCGTGATCACGAATATGCTCGACCAGGTCGGGCAACTTGTCGATCACCAGGCACCAGATCCGGGTAGCCAGGTTGTCATAGCGGATCAGAACGTTTTCCAAGTGAGCGTTGCCGCTGGCGCGGTAGATCAGACGGTGAACGCTCATGTCCTCACGCAGGAAATTGTTCCGATCCCCGTCAGCGATCTCCAGATGACGGATCTTCTCAGCTGCATCGCGCAGCTCGGCGCGCAGGCGTGGAGTCGCGTTTTCAGCCGCTCGGCGGGCCGCATGGGGCTCTAGGAGCTGCCGGATGTCAGAGATCGCGCCGAGCTCGGTGACGTCGACGGTAGTGGCGAAAGTGCCGCGACGAGAGTACGAGACGACCAGGTGATCAGTCTCGAGTCGCTTCAGCGCCTCGCGTACAGGGGTGCGGCCAACGCCCAGTTGGGCGGCGAGCGCACCGTCGTTGATCGGACTGCCCGGCCGAATATCGAGCATGATCAGCTTCAGTTTGATGCGCTCATAGGCGATGGAGGCCAGGGAGGCTGCGGGGTCGAGCCCGTCGTGCAGGTTCTGCGTCTCCTGGATCGTCATGGTCGCCATCTCTCGCGGTTGAGAGTCTGTCATCCCGCCAAGCATACGTATCTTCAGCGATTGATATACTAGTGACATACTAATCCAATTCACGGAGAGGCGACGTGACTGACGTTTTGACGCGTTCCTTGGCTGATGCCCACCCGGAGGTCTTGATTGGATCGGTTCCGTTCGCCGACCTCCTCGGTCGGTGGTTGCTCGACGCCATGCTCGAGTTCAAGGGGGCCGAGTTCCAGGGGCCGGAGATTCCCTGATGGCTCTGAGCGTCCTGGACATGTTCTCGGTCGGCATCGGACCGTCGTCCTCGCATACCGTCGGCCCGATGAGGGCCGCTTGCTTGTTCACTGATCGGCTGCGAGACGACGGGCTCTTGGACGACGTCGTACGCGTCCAAGCCGAACTGTTCGGATCTCTTGGTGCGACCGGGCACGGCCACGGCTCGGACAAGGCCGTCATCCTCGGGTTGCAAGGCAATCGGCCCGAAACGATAGATACCGACACCGCCAACGAAAAGGTGGCTGAGGCGTCATCGACCGGCCGGCTCGTCTTGCCTGGGGGTCGCCGCATCGACTTCTCGCGCCGGGACGACATCACCATGCATCGGCGGCGTAGTCTGCCCGCACACCCTAACGGCATGATCTTCCGAGCATTCGGTGCCGGCGGGGCTGTGCTGCGCGACAGCACCTACTACTCGGTCGGCGGGGGGTTCGTCGTCGACGAGCACGCGGCCGGCCTCGACCGAATCGTCGATGACGAGACACCGGTCCGGTATCCCTTCACCACCGGCGCCCAGCTGTTGGAGATCTGCCGCCGCGAAGGATTGCGCGTCAGCGATGTCATGATCGCCAACGAGCTCTCCTGGCGTACCGAGGACAAGCTGCGCGCTGAACTGCTGCACATCTGGGCCGTCATGAAGGAGTGTGTGCACAAGGGCTGCACTCGCACCGAGAAGGTACTGCCAGGTCGACTTCGGGTGCCGCGACGTGCTCCGAAGCTTTTGGCTGCTCTGGAGGCTAGCCACGACGAGTCAGATCCCCTCCGTGCGATGGACTGGGTCAATCTCTATGCGCTGGCCGTGAACGAGGAAAACGCCTCGGGCGGCCGGATCGTCACCGCGCCCACCAACGGAGCCGCGGGCATTGTGCCGGCGGTGCTGCACTACTACGACAAGTTCATTCCCGGTGCGAACGACGACGGAGTCGTGCGCTTCCTGCTGACCGCGGCCGCCGTGGGCATCTTGTTCAAGGAGAACGCCTCGATCTCCGGTGCCGAGGTCGGGTGCCAGGGCGAGGTCGGGTCGGCTTGTGCGATGGCGGCCGGAGGGCTGTGCGAGGTTCTCGGCGGTACGCCTGAGCAGGTGGAGAATGCCGCTGAGATCGGCATCGAGCACAACCTCGGACTTACCTGTGATCCGGTCGGTGGTTTGGTGCAGATTCCCTGCATCGAACGCAACGCCATGGCCAGCAACAAGGCCATCAACGCCGCGCGCATTGCGCTGCGGGAGGACGGCAGTCACAAGGTGTCGCTCGACAAGGCGATCAAGACCATGCGCGAGACCGGCGCGGACATGAAGATCAAGTACAAGGAGACCTCGCGCGGCGGACTCGCCGTCAACGTCATCGAGTGCTGAGGGCGGGTTCATGGGGCCATGACTGGCGGTTGGTTTAGCCTCATCGGGGGGTCGTTTCGCAACAGAAGTGTGAAGACGACGGGCCAACGGCGCCCTCGGGGGGTCGTTTCGCAGCACAGGTGTGGAGACGATGTCACGCGTTCAGGCCGCCGTGGCCGCCAGGGTGTCGCCGATACGAATCTTCGCGGCACGTCGGGGTCTTCCAGATGGGCGGCCTAGGAACCTCCATCTTCGGAAGACCTCGACACCTACCCGGGACCGACGCGCCAGCCACCATCCAACCAGCGACTACACCCTCAACTGTGAAGAGCCGCTTTCTCTTGGCGTTGTTGATTTTTGAACGTCGTGCTGCTCCGCTGACACCGTTGAGGTGCTTCTCTGCGACCCGTCGGGCGGCCTTCAGACTGTCAGGTATTTAGGTAAGTCTGGACAAGCGCCCGGGTGTCATACCTCGACCATCAGAGCCAGACCCCAACCCGGACTATAAACAACAGCCTGAGCCAAGTTTCCATTCAAGGTTTCGAAGGGGAACCGGAAGTTTTTGAACTCGGGGTAGACGGAGATGATTGCGTTTGCACCTGCGTCTAGCGATCGACTGGACAAGTGGCAACAGATCTGGAACCAAGTATTTAGATCACGGCTTCGACAAAATTCGCACAATCACAAATCCAGAGTTGCCATCCTACTTCTACGATAGTCAGTCTGGCTGGGAGCCCGCACTTCCCAAGTAGTATGTCAGTAGTCTCGCCTTGTCGGTGCCAACGATTGCTCGGTCGTGGCTCATTTTTGTTCTTCGATAGGGGTTATATTGTATTATTCGCATAGTCATCTCGTTATAGATCTGAGTGAACATGAGGGCCGCAAAGTTGATGAGCATATGGCCAGGTGGTCGTCAGACGGCTGGCGCCTCGTTACAGTACTTCGTCGACAAATTGGTGGCGCGCACCCGCCAACCCCGGCTCTCGAGTACACGTTCTTTTGGGAAAAGGGCTAAAAAGTTGATCCCAATCTTGCGCGGCGGGTGAAGTTATCTTTTGGTCAGGCTGACGTGGCGCCTGATCGGCCTGAGTCGGCTGCCATTCAGGTCAACTCTGGAGCGTTATCGGGGGTAGTGAACACACACATCTTGCCGGCTGGGGCGGCCGACCGATTGGGAAGATCCGGACGTCGACCCCGTAGTCACTCAGTTGGTCATTCAGCACTCGGTACGCCGAAGAAGGCTGCCCAGTCCTCGAGCGGCGCGGCGTCCGGGCGAACGAACAGCTTTGGGAAGCCGGTGTGCTCACTAGTTATGTGGCGGTTTCGGTCTCAGACGTGGCCATTTGAGGCCGGTTTGGCGGCCTTCTTGGAGGAGTCGGGTCCCGTGGGTGGCCCGTCCTGGGCGGACTCGAGTTCGGCGATGAGGGTCCTAGCGTCGTAGGGACCTTGGTGGCGGCGGTTGCCCACGAAGAAGGTTGGGGTGCCTCGGGCACCGCTGGCCTCGGCGTCGGCCACATCTTCCCTGATGCGTGATGCGTGGCGCTGTTCGTCGATGTCGCGGAGGAACCTCTCGACGTCGAGGCCGAGGCGCCCGGCGTAGCCGGCGAGATCCTCGAGCTCAAGCTGGTCCTGGTGTGTGAAGAGCAAGTCGTGCATGTCCCAGAACCGGTCCTGGACGCTAGCCGCCTCCGCGGCCGCGGCCGCGAGCTCGGCGTGGGGATGCACGTCGGGGAGCGGCAGGTGCCGGATGACGTACCGCAGACGGTCGCCGAAGTGTTCCCGAACCTCCTTGGCCACTCCCGTGGCGCGGGCGCAAAACGGACACTCGAAGTCTGCGTACTCCACCAAGGTCAGGGGAGCCGACGCCGGGCCGAGGATGTGGTCGCGCGCTGCATCAACGGGCCGGGCCAGGGCCGTGGGCAGGTCAGCGGAGGTCTCGCCGTGCAACACGGCGGCCAGATGGAACACCAACCAACCGAGCGCGGTGGCCAACCCGAGGGCGAGGAGTACGCCGACGGTGGCCTGGTCGTGGAGTTCCGGGCTGTCGAAGGCAAGCCCGATGATGAGGATGGAGACAGTGAAGCCGATGCCGGACAAGGCGCCGCCGCCTAGAACTTGGCCAGGGCCGACGCCCTGTGGTAGCCGTCCCAGGCGCAGCGCAGCACCTCCGAGGCCGCCGGCCCCGATGCCGACGAACTTCCCCGCCACCAGGCCGACGACCACACCCCAGGTCACCAGGGAGGACAAAGCCTCGGCCAGCACGCCGCCCCTGAGGTCGACACCGGCGTTCGCGAGGGCGAAGATCGGCACGATGACGTAGCCGGTCCAGGGATGGAGGACGAGCTGCAGGCGCTCATTTACGGGTATCGCCCGCACGAGGGCGTCCCGGGCCGACCAGCCCACTTCTGCCAGAGGTGACTGCCGGAAGGCACGGAATCTGATAGCGGCCCCCTCTACCGCCTCACGCCTGGGTGTGAAGGCGGGGATGAGCAGGCCCGCGACCATCCCGGCGATCGAGGCGTGCAGTCCGGAGCCGAGCGTCGCCACCCACACGACAACTGCGACCAGCACGTACGGCCAGGTCCGCCACACCCCACCGAGCCCGAGGGCCGCCAGCACTGCGATACCGGCCGCGGCGACGATCACTGCCGAGATATCGATCGACTCTGAATACACAACGCCCATGATGGTTACGGCGGCGATGTCGTCAACGACTGTCAAGGTTAGAAGGAAGACCCGTAGTTGGGTGGCTGTAGCTGGCCCGACGAGTGCCAGGGCGCCGAGCAGAAAGGCAGTGTCCGTGCCGATCACGACACCCCACCCCCGAGTAGCTTCCCCATCCGGGGCGATCAACAGATATAGCAGAGCGGGAAGCACGATCCCGCCGATGCCCGCGAGCACCGGCAGTACCACCCGGCGACGGTCAGTGAGCTCTCCCACGGAGAGGTCCCGGCGAACCTCCAGGCCGATGACGAAGAAGAAGACCGCCATGAGACCGTTGTTGATCCAGTGGCGGAGGTCCATCTCAAGGCGGGCGCCGCCCAGCACGACCGAGCCCTCGGTCGCCCATAACGCCTGGTACGCACCCGACCACGCCGAGTTGGCCCACACCAGGGCGACGACCGTGGCGCTCACCATGAGCAGCGCGCTGCCGGACTCGGTTGCCAGGAATTGCCGCAGCGGCGCTGACAGCTGCCCCAACAGCTCGGAACGGCGAGTCTGATCTAAGGACTGACGATTGCGCCTCTGCCGTAGTGCCGCGGGGCGGCTATGAGTCATGGCAGACAGGCTAGGGATTCGGTATGGCACCGTCCACGGTGGCCGGGGCCGCCGGTGGCGCCAGGCGCGTTGCGATGCGCGGCCCTGCAGGAGCACTAGCCTAGCCGTCGGCCTTTGCCGCGTTTAAGCCGTAGCCGGCGGCGATCCGCAGGTCCTTCACGATGCGCACGACAGAGTATGGTCCACGAGCGTTGAAGAAGTGCAGGGACGTACACGCACCGCCACCTCAACTCGGGCCCGGAAGCCCCTCAGTTTGCCCTTCACACTCCGAAATGTGAGCGAGGCGATCCGGAGCAGCGATTCTCAGCTTGGGAAGCCGCTGAACCCACAAGTCAGGTGGTGTTTCAGACTCAGATGTGGCCGTTTGACGGCTCCGTTTGGGGACTCTTCGGAATGTCGTGGCCCGTGGGGGCCGCGGTGGGGGCCCGAGCAGTTGATCAAGATGGCCACCGCCAACTACGCCGCCACTTACGGCATGTGACCACAGCCACCCTGTCAATGGTGACACCGTACCTCGAACAAAGCTTGCACCCGTCTGAGCCGGTCGGGATGGGCTCGGAGGTAGCCCATCGCATCGGTCAAGAACGGTGACACACGACGGCGAATGGGACCAGAACTGAGACCGCTTCGTCCCGAAGCACCTCGGACGGGCGTCGCTTGATGATCTTGCCGGTCGCCAAGCGTCCTGGACCAGGTACCGATATCCCGCTGTGTTCGGTCCCGTTGTCACTCACTTGGTCACTCACCGGAGGGTCATGGCCCACACCAGCCGCGTCCCCTCGGAGACTGGCGCCTACGAGGGGACGCGGCGCCCCCGAAACGGGGCGGTGAACTGATGCATGGTCCAGAATCGCGAACTCATCGGAAACAACCGAACGGACCCAATGAGTTCGTGGCCCGCGGGCGGTCCAAGCTCGTGACACCCTAGGAAAGGACACCGCCATGTCAGAGCTTCTCGTCGACTTCATCACCTCCCTCGACGGCTACGCATCGGGAGAGGGATGGCCGGGGTTCTGGGGCCTGGAGGGCCCGGAGTACCTCGCTTGGCTCGGCGAGCAGCCCGAGGTCACCTACCTGATGGGAGCGAACACCTACCGCCTCATGTCGGGCTTCGCCGCCGGCGAGGTCCCGGAGGGCCAAGACGAGTTCAGGCCCGAAGAAGAGGCGTCCGTCGACGAGCTCACGCAAGCGTCCAAGGTGGTGTTTTCCTCCTCGCTCGAGGAGCCACTGACGTGGGCCAACTGCACGCTCGTCCGCGACGACGCCGTCGAGGCGGTCCGCGCCATGAAGGAGAACGGCTCGGGGCTCCTCAGCACGATCGGCAGCCTCAGCCTGTGCCGGTCACTGCTACGGGCCGGACTCGTCGACCGCTTCCGGGTCGGGATGTTCCCGGTGATCACCGGGGCCACGGGCGCAGAACGCATCTACGACGGCTACCCGGACGTCGCCCTCGAAATGATCGAGCACCGGACCTTCGACGGCCGCATTCAGATGGTCGAGTACAAGCCCCGCGTGCTCGAGCACCCGCCGCTCGGCGCCCCTGCGTGACGTCGCCCCGTCCACCAGAAGGCCGGTGCAAGGCCCGCACGGAGGAGGACACGCGGCGCCGGCCGCGCCGCGCTCGCGCGGCGCCTTGATCAGACAAGAGCTGGAGACTTCGGGGAAGCTCGCCTGCTCACACCGTCAGCGTCGGAGCGCATCTGAGGCGGTCGAGTAGAGCGGCCGCGGCAACAGCCTGGTTTGCGGTGGCGATGAGGTCGTCGCCGAGGTTGAGTAGTCCGCGCCTGGCGGGCTCTGGCAGCGGGATTAGTTGATTGTTCGCGATTGCGATCTTGGCTTCCCCTTGGGCTCTCATGCCGATCATGCGCGCGGGCGCTGTTGGAACACCCTCCGCACATCTGCTGCTGGAGGCGAAGTCCTGGTCGACAAATGACTGGAGCAGCGTCGCCAGATAGTCTCTTCGTTGAGGCGGGAAAGATGATGGAGATCGGCTTGCCTTAAGCTCCGACGGTGCCTGTCTTAACTGCTCCAGCTCGCTTGAAAATGGTGAAGATCACTCCATTTGAAGCGACCAAATGGTCTGTCAGGGTGAAGGCTGCAGGAATAGTGCCCTCGTCGAACAAGCGTTTACCCGTACCAAGCGTGATTGGGAAAATCATCAGACACAGCTCGTCGACCAGATCATGCTTGAACAAGGTCTGGGCCAGGTTGCCGCTCCCGATGACTTTGATCTCTGAGCCTTCTGAGTCTTTGAGCTTTTTGATGTCATCGACGTTCTTCAGAAATTTTGTATTTTGCCAGTCTGACTTGTCCCTGGTCTTGCAGACGGCATACTTAGTGACGTCCATGATACCGGGCCACATTTCGGCGTGTTTGGGCCAGTAGTCTTCGAAAATATCGAAGGTCTTTCGACCCAGCAGGAGATCGGCGGGCGCCATGAGTTTGGCCATGAACTCACCGGCCTCTTCGTCGGCTTCGTGGAAATATGGCGCGGTCCAGCCACCAAACTTGAAGCCGCTCGACTTATCTTCGTCGGGTCCGCCCGGCGCCTGCATCACTCCGTCAAGCGTAATGAATTCTTGGACAGATATCTTTCTCATGGCCGCCTCCTTATGTACTCATAAGATTGTTGCACGATCTGCTCAAGGATTGGCAAATCCACATCGCTGAGCCGCTTAATGTAAACACAGACCCTGCTCGTAGTATGTTTGACTAAGCGAGCCAGCAATTCAGAGTAGCTGGCGTACCGTCCATAAGGTAGACGGTTAGCCTATCTTTTCTTGGATAGAAGCCGATGGCTTGAGAGTCGCCTTCGCGCCCGCCGTCGTATTTGTAGCTGTAGGACGGCCGTCACGGTTGCGCGATGGATGCCGAATCGCGCAGCCAGCACTTTCGTCGCCTCGCCGGCTCCGTTGCTAGAGGGTCGCTTGGCGAGGATCGAGCCGAACCTGGGCTTGCCTGAGAGCCACATCCACACTACGACCGCGCGACCGCCCCGCAGGGTACGAGTGCCGCGTTCAGGGCCGCCTGCGGTCGACACCGAACTTCCGGCCGGGATATCGGTGCAACCAGCCTAAACAGGCAATTGGAGCGATGCATCCGTTCAGTGCGGGACAAATCCGCTATCGGGATTCCGTCGCTATTGCTGCTGGGCACGCTACTACCTATGACATCGCGATTCTGTGAGCCGCGTTGACCGGTAGCGGCAGCTCAGGGACAATCGTTGAATCGTCGCCGCATCCCCGTAACGCGCCTGTCTCGACAATTGCGTCGTCGACCGGGCATCCATTAGGCGGAGGTCGACATGACAAGCATCCACAGCACGACCGAGATCCGCTCCTTCCACGTCGACGTACCGAACGAGGACCAAGCACCCTCCGCCCCCGCATCGCCGGCGACGCGCTGGCCGAAACCGAGACAAGAGCCTGAGCTTTTGACCATTGAGATCCGAGCCGCATTCCGGTCACTACGCCAAGGGAGGGCGTCATGAGTAGCACCGTTGAGACCGCCAGCGACATCAGTCCGTTCCAGGTCGACATTCCGGATGAGGCTTTGGAGGACCTCCGTCGCCGCATCGCGGCGACGCGGTGGCCCGGCAAGGAGCTCGTCCCCGATCGGTCACAGGGTGTGCAGTTGGCGACGCTGCAGGAGCTCGCCCATTACTGGGTGACGGACTACGACTGGCGCAAGGCCGAGGCGAAGCTGAACGCGCTGCCGCAGTTCACGACCGAGATCGATGGGGTGAACATCCACTTCATCCACGTGCAGTCGCCGCACGCGCACGCGTTGCCGCTGATCATGACGCACGGCTGGCCCGGCTCGGTCGTCGAGTTGCTCGAGACCGTCGGCCCGTTGACCGACCCGACTGCTCACGGCGGCGACGCCGCGGACGCGTTTCACCTCGTACTGCCGTCCCTGCCTGGCTATGGCTTCTCCGGCGAGCCGACCGACGTCGGCTGGGAGCTGAACCGGACCGCACGCGCCTGGGCCGAGCTGATGCTCCGCCTCGGCTACACCCGTTACGTCGCCCAGGGTGGCGACGTGGGCGCCGGCGTCACCGACGCGCTGGGCCGGCAGGCGCCGGAGGGATTGCTCGGCATCCACACGAACCTGCTGGTGCCGGCGCTTGGCGGTGCCATGCCGACGGCCACCGACGAGGAACGCGCCGCGGCCGCGAAGCTCGCCACCTTCCAGCAGTCTGGAAACGGCTACTTCATCGAGATGGCCACGCGTCCGCAGACGATCGGATACGCCCTGCTGGATTCACCGGTGGCGCTGGCGGCCTGGATGGTCGACCACGACACCGACGCCTACTACAAGATCGCCGGCGCGTTCGTCGACGGGGAGCCCTCGGGAAATCTCACCCGCGACCACATCCTCGACAACATCACGCTGTACTGGCTGACCGGCACGGGCGCGTCCGCCGCCCGGTCGTACTGGGAGGCCTATGGTCCCGACGCCCCCGCGGCAGGCCGCCAGCCCCTGCCATCGCCGACGATCCCGTTCGGCTTCACGACCTTCCCTGGTGAGATCTGGCGGACTCCCCGAAGTTGGGTCGAAGCGAGCTACCCGAACGTCATCTACTTCCACGCGGTCGACAAGGGCGGCCACTTCGCCGCCTGGGAGGAGCCGCAGCTCTTCACCGACGAAGTGCGCGCGGCGTTCCGTTCGCTCCGGTAGCCGGATGCGAAGAGATGACGACCGTCGCAGAGACCGGCAGGAATAAGGCCGAGGCCAGCAGATCGTTCAGGACCATCGCTGACCAGCTCGGCCATGCGCGAATCTCGATGACACAAGACGGCTACATGGGTCGACGTGCCGTCGACGAGGCGGCCGCTGCTGTACTGGAAGGCATCTCGCCACCGGGACATGACGGTGACGACCAGCCGCCCGCCGTGCTATCGGTCGTGGTCTAGGTGACCACTTTGATCGCATCTGTGACAGCATCGTGACAATGTGCACGCCATGGAAACGGAGAAGCAGAATGGGAATGCGGCTCCCACTAGGGAGTTTGTGGGCCCCGTGGGACTCGAACCCACAACCTACGGATTACAAATCTGGCTTTTGGCAATGCAAATCACGACCCGTCATCACCTCGCGTAGTTCCTTTATTTTTTAAGGGAAGCGTCGACCTCATGGAGCGTTAGCTTGATCAACTTTTGACGGCGTTTTGCGGCGTTTCTTGTGCCTAAGTTGTGCCTAATCGCTATAGCATCTCAGGGTGGGTAGACCAGGCCTTGTACTCGGCACCGCAGGAACGATCCGGATCTATCCTGTGGCACCCAACGGATACAAGGCAGTAACCCGGTACCGGGATTGGGATGGCAAGGTGCGCCAAGTCAAGCGCCATGGTGCCACTAAAGGCGCCGCTCGGAGGAACCTAGCGGCCGCCATCAGGGATCGCTCGTCCGGCACCTCACAAATCGACATCAACGGAGAGACCAAGCTGAGCGTGCTCTCGGAGGTCTGGTTCGACGAGATCAAGGGTCGCGATCTGAGCCCATCAACTGTCCAGGCTTACCGAGATCGGCTCGACAAACAGATCCTGCCGTCGCTGGGGGAACTCAGGCTGCGAGAGCTTTCAGTTGGAGTGGTCGACCGGCATCTCGCCGCAGTGAAGGCCGCGCACGGGCCATCCCTGGCCAAAACCACCCGCAGTGTTCTGTCGGGCCTGTTCACGCTTGCATGCCGATACGACGCGATCGCCACCAACCCATGCCGTGACGTCGGCCGAATCTCGGTGAAGCCAAAGCGTCCGCCGACCGCGCTGACCGTTGAGGACCTGAGGCGCCTCCACCAATGGCTCAGCCGTGATGAGCAATCGGTGGAGCGCGATCTGCCGGATCTCGTACTCTTCCTGACCGCTACTGGCCTTCGGATCGGCGAAGCGCTCGCCGTGCAGTGGCGCGATCTGGACCTGGACGAGTGCACAGTGGAAGTCCGGGGGACAGTTCTACGGCTTCGAGCTGGCGGCCTCATCATCAAGCCCTCGCCGAAGTCCGCGGCTGGACTACGCATCCTTGAACTGCCCTCCTGGGCAGTGACAATGCTCCGGCGACGCCAGCCGGACGATGTCGGCGAGGATGAACTTATGGGTCAGCAGGTCTTCCCTGCGCCCCTTGCTGGCGGGCTACGAGACCCGAACAACACCCTCAAGATGATGCGCCAAGCCTTCAAGCACGCTGGCTTCGCTGGCGTTACGAGCCACTATTTCCGCAAGACCGTCGCCACCTTGATGGACGACGCAGGGTTGTCGGCGCGAGCAGCTGCTGATCAACTTGGGCATGCGAAACCGTCGCTGACTGCGGACATTTATATGGGCCGCAGAAAGCGCGCGACCGGGGCAGCCGAAGTGCTCGAAGATCTTTTCTAGTTCTAGCGGTGGGCGCTCTTTGTCGACCTCATCGAGGATCCGGAACTGAAATGAAATGAAGGTCGACGGAGCTCGAACAGTAGATGTCGATGATCAACGCCGACGATGCTCATGATCTTGAATCACTCAGCGGCTAGGTAGGCGGCCGCCTGGGACTCATCGCGCGCTCTAGCTACGCTTGTCGGCCTGCTGCTCGAGCCAAGCCTCGACGGCCTCCCTGCGATACCGCACGTGCCGGCCCACCCGATAGCCAGCTGGCCCGTCGCCGTTGTGCCGCCAGCGGTACAACGTATGAACGGGGATGCCCAACATTTCCGAGACGTCCGTCAACGACATCAACTTCTCGCCGGCCTGCAGCGTCATGATCATCTTCTCTCTCGGTCGATGCTAGATCTACAGGCCCAGCCAGTCGATCCGGCAATGGGTTCATTCGATCCAGTTGCCCATCCATGCCAGCAGCCCTGTGCTGTTTGGCAAGTCTCACTGCAGACATGTGGATGAGTCAGAGGTCGAGGATTTCTCGACGTTAATCACCTAAGGCACGAAGCTGCTGTGTGCGGTCATGAAACGACAGGCGAGCTGTCAGCGACGCCGCGGATCATGACTCGAGGCGCCCGTTGTACCCGAGCTGTTCGATGATGCCGAAGCGGGGCAGTCAGAGAGGTCGGAGCAAATGTTCAGGCAGCGACCTCGACGGTCACGCCCCGACTGGTCGGCGGAGGAACGGGCTCTCCAGCTTCACGCAGGCCTTCGATGTGAAACCAAATTGCCTCTCGCATCTCATCGGCACACTCATCGGCCGTGGCACCGGTAGCGACAACACCAGGGAGGTCGGGACAGTAGGCCGAATAGTTGGTCCCCTCACCGCTTTCGATCACGATGAGATAGCTGCTCATGCCTGCCCTCGTCCCTTCGAAGATTCGTCAGTTCCACCAGTGTCGTTCTTAAGCCCAGCTTGCCTCAAGATGCTGGCGAGTGTCTTGGGATGCAGTTCGTCTCTTGGCTTTCCGGCCACAGTGACGACGCCTGGCTTCGTCGGATGTCGGTACTGTCGATGCGATCCTCGAGTGCGGGTATGAACCCAACCATCACTCTCGATGAGCTTCAGGACCGCTGCAATTTTCATCAGCGCAGGATGCTAATGCCCGGTGGTCGTTTGATCAGGACGTTTTTGAAAAACCGGCTGGCGCGTATCGGCTCATCCGTCATGCTGCCCGGCCCATTGCCCGCGGCGAGGCGGCCAATTGCGTCGCGGTACGGGAAGATCCCCGACGACTCCGGATCTCCCAGTGTGTGGCCGGGGAGCCGGTCGGTCGTCTAGCTGCTCTAGCGCGGCGGGGGCGGCCCATGAGTTCGAGGTCCCCGCCTCGGGCGATATGGCTCATGCCCAAATTTCAAAGCGCCGGGACGTGCCATCGCTGACGTTGGCTGATCTGAATTCCCTCGTTTTAGCGGGGGCAGTTCGTCGAGGATGCGCCACCAGAGAGCGGCTGCCGGGTGATCATCGGGTAACGAACCCTTGGCTGCTGCCGATCGAACGAGACTCGCCGCGTCGAAGCCTGAACGTTCCAAGCTTTCCAGTCTCTCTACCAGGCTGGGCAGGAACGAGTCCTTGATCAGGTTCGGGATCCGTCTCATGAGGAGGTTCGTCCATTGTTGATCTTGGGCGATGTCGGCTGTTACGAGTTGCTGTTCGAGTCGCAGCTGCCACGTCCGGGCGAGAAGACCTGGTTGTTTGGGCCCGGTTGGCCGGAGGTCGGCTGGCTGAACGTGTGTTGCGGCGCGCCACACCTGTACCTCAGCGACCAGGTCAGCCGACGGCAGGAAGCGCCGCTCTACCGCCCAATACGGCGTGTCAGCTCGCTCCGCTGTTCCCACTTGATCAGCGAGATCGGTGATCAATCGGGCTCGAGCGGCTAGATAGGGTCCCCAGTCGGGATCTGTGGCGATGCGGGTTGGGATGCCGGGCAGCCACACCAGCGGCGCGGCCGGGTTGCGAAGGCCAGTGTCGTCGAGCCGCCAGTTGAGGACGGCGGCACAATCAGTGGCGCTGTCGAGTTCCCTTAGCTGCGCTGTATCCCGCAAGGAGGCGACTGGATCGGTGTCGTCGGCTGCTAGGAGCAGGAGCCGGCTCCGAAGGGCAAGCCAAGTTGCCTCGTTAGTGAGGCCGTTGATCAACTGGTCGGCTTCGTGGTCGAGGTCCGCGATCAGCTCTGGGCGGGCGACGTGTTCGGCTGCGATCTGGAGGGCGTCGAGGTAGCGAGCGGTGGCTTGACCGAGCTGAACCGCCGGATGGTGCTGCTCACTTCGCAGACTGGTCGCTGACGCTACGGTGGCGTCGCGGGCCAGGACCTGTTCGAGCAGCTCAGTAGCTGTGGAGGCTCGAATGTTCTCAGGTCGCAGGATCGCATGCGGGTCGCCGTCGCCGACCACTGGAAGGTACAGGTGGTTGGCGGTGCGGCCGCGGCTCAGCATCGTATACAGGAGCTGCCGCGACTCCGCGCCGGTGGCGATCCCGTGCATAGTGTCGACAGTGACGCCTTGGGCGGTGTGCACGGTGGTGGCGTAGCCGAGTTGGGTGGCCGCGGCGATGTAGCGGGACGGCAGGGTTACGATGCGGCCGCTACTGGCGTGGCGTACCTTCAACGCACCGGTTTGGGTGACATGCAGAATGGTCCAGCGGTCGCCGTTCTTCACCCAATCAGTGGCACTGATGCGAAGCCGCCGGTCGTTCTGACGCGTGATGATCACATCCCCGACGCTGGCCTGGTTTCCGTCTGCTAGCTGCACCTCTCGACCCGGCCGTGTCTTGTTCAGGCGGTGGGTGCGGGCGCGCTGGTTCAACTGGCTGACGAGGTCGCGGATGGGGGCGAGCATGATCGTGTCGAGGCCGCGGTCGCGGTCGGCCCGCCACGCGGCGAACAGTTGCTCGGTGGTCGTGGCGACGTCGCCGACGTGGATGCGTTGCCGATCAAGGTAAAAGCCGAGCGCCTCGGGCCGGCCGTCGCGCAGGGCAAGGGAGGCTGCGGCTTCTGCCGGGTCTACAAACCGGTGTAGTTCGGTGAGCCGATCGGCGCCGTGAACGGCCTGGATGTCGCGGAGCACCCCGCCGGCGCCGATCGCCGGGAGTTGTTGATCATCACCGATCAGCCTGACGCTGCCACCACACCGCACAATGAAGTCGACGGCGGTATCCAGGGAGAGGGTGTCGGCCATTCCCGCCTCGTCGATGATCACTAAGGTTGACCGGCCGACGTTCAGTGCCCAGTCAGGCAGATCGCCGTGATCAATGGACCAGCTCAGCTTCGCTAGCGTGTCGGTCGGGGCGCCGGTTTGCTCCCGGAGCTGGGCGGCTGCGGCGGCCGACGGCGCGAGGCCGAACACCTGACCGCCGCTGTCGATCCATGCCTGAGTGAGCGCCCGCAGGGCTGTGGTTTTGCCCGTTCCGGCCGGTGCAATGGCGAGTTGTAGCCGAGCTCCCGACATACTCATGGATCGGACCAAGGCTGCCTGTCCCGCGTCCAATGTGATGCCGTTGGCGGCTTGTTCCAGCAACGCCAGCTCAACGGTCGCACCATCTACTGTGCGGCCGTCGGTGTGGCCGGCGTGCGCGACGAGTCGCTGTTCGGCGGCCAGGATGCGAGCGGAGGTAAACAGGTCGGAGTTGGCAACGGTGTACACGCTCGACCCGTCGCTGCGGCGCAGCGCCGCCGGCTCGGTAATGCTTTCATCGGGGCGCGCCAGCGACACCGATCGAATGCTCAACATCTCGGTGACGACATCATCGACCAGCCGATCAACCAGCTTTGATGGAACCTCGGCAGCCCTGATGTGGCGGAGCGCCTCGGCGCGGACATGCCAGCTCTGCCAAGTCGAACGGCGCGCCTCTATTGCAGCCAGCACCAGCCCGGCCGTCCTCGACACCCACGTGCCATCGAGAGGCGAGCTAGGAGCTGGGGTTGGATGGAGAACCTGGCTGATCATGGCTCGTACGGCTTCGGGTCCGCCGAGCGTTTCGGCGGCCTGGGCGTGCCAGGTGGCGCGTTGCTCGGTGAGGCTGCGGGGCTCGTGCTTCGCCTGCCGGGTTTCCAAGGTGGCCTGCTGGGCGAGGCGTAGCGCCTCCACCGGCGTCGGCGGCCGGCCATGATCACGCTGAAACTGCACTGATAGTTCAGCCGACCGCGCTTTGATATCGCGTCGTCGAGTCGACCACCGGACCAGCAACTCCGGGTCGACACCAGCGATTTCCCGCACCGCCGGCTTGCGCGTGTCCAGGTCGGATCGCTCCGCGAATCGGACGCCCAGCAGGTCACGCAAGTGATGTTCCAGGGCGGTGTTGTAGGTCTCCGACGCGGCCACGACGGCCTTGAACAACACCCGCCCGTCAATCGACAACCAACGGCCTTGCAGGGTTTGGACCTTGTTGGCGACCGCGACGTGGGTGTGCAGATCTGGATCACCCGAGCGGCTGTCTCGATGGGTGAACGCGGCCGCGACCAGGCCGCGGACGTTGACCTGCCGCACGCCCTGCGGCCCCTCCCTGGCGTACAGTACATGGTTCTCAATAAAGCTGAGGGCGTCTCCTACCGCGGCTTGGTGCGCCCGCTCAATCACCGCGGCAATCTGGGGATCGGCGACCGCCCACAACGCCGACACTGACTTGACCGGGGAGAAGGTCAGGTCATACCCGGCGACCGGCTGCGCCGGCGGCCGCGACAGTTTTGCAATCGCTGCGGACAACTCCCGCTCATCGGTGGGCACGCGGCCGTGCTCGGCCTGGAAGAACTGTCGCGCCGCCTCCGCCCGGATATCCCGCTGGGAAGCAAGCGCCTTGGTCGAGCGGGCTTGATCGGCGAATCGGCGGGCGACCTCGACCTGGAATCGATTGGGTTCAACGTCGCGGAGCTTGAATGGCGCTCCGAGCCGGGTCGCGGCACGAATGTTCTCATCACTCAGCTGCTCGTCGGCCAGTTGCTGCAGCCGCTGCGTCGCCAGCGGATGCATCCCTACGCCGAACAGCGCCCACATCTGCTCCGCAGTCACCGGGTCGTCAGCCTGCAAACCGTCAATTCCGGCCATGCCGGATCCGATCCACGCGCCCGGCGACTCGCCCCGCTCGGCATAGTAGGACGCGAGTGCTAGATGACCCTTAACGGTAGCGTCGAAGGCCGCCACTTGCCGCGTCAAATAGTCGTACCCGGAACCGGCTGTGAGCTTGTGAATGCTCATTGTCACAGCCACCTGAGGGCGACGCAGCGGCTCTCGGCGGTCAGGTAACGGGGAGAAAGCTGCCCGCGTGCAAAAGGTGTAATCGGTTGCGCTCTTCGAGTCGCTGCGCTGGCTGATGAGAATGGGGTGTCGGCCGGTGACGTCGACACACACTGGTGCGGGCGAGCCCGTTTAGGTGTATGACGCGGGGGTCTCGGTTGCCGCTGGATTGTTGCCAAGAGAGAGCACGCGGGTCTGTGTCCGGGCAGAGGTCCCTCCGGACCGACGCCGTCAGGCGATGGTCGCCTCACGGGTGAAAGGAGGGTCGCCATGGAGGTCATGTTCGACCGGGTTGCCGGTCTGGACGTCGGGAAGGACTCGGTGACGGTATGCGTCCGCACGCCGGGTGTGCGGCGTGGCCGGCGGGCTGAGACGCGCACGTTCAAGACGACCACCGGCTCGCTGCGGGTAATGCGGGACTGGCTGATCGAAGCCGGGGTGACGATCGCGGCGATGGAGTCCACGTCGACGTATTGGAAGCCACCCTTCTATTGCCTCGAGGAAGTGATGGAGGTGTGGCTGCTCAATGCGGCGCACATGAAGGCCGTGCCCGGCCGGAAGAGCGATGTTCGGGACGCGGAGTGGATCGCGCAGCTGCTGGAGCACGGATTGTTGGCGCCGTCGTTCGTGCCACCACCCGACATCCGCCGGCTACGGATGCTGACCCGATACCGGGAGCAGCTGATGGGCGACCGGACCCGAGAGCTCATCCGGTTGGAACTGATGCTGGAGGACGCCTCGATCAAGTTGTCCTCGGTGGTGTCGAGTTTGAAGACGATCTCGGCCCGGGCGATGCTGACCGCGATGATCGCCGGCGAAGCCGATCCGCTGGTCCTGGCCGACCTGGCCAAGGGAAAGCTGCGCCGCAAGATCCCGGATCTGGCTCAGGCGTTGACCGGGCACTTCGACGCGAACCACGCCCAGCTGGCCCGCTCCATGTTGCGTCGGCTGGACCTGGTCGACCAAGCCATGGCCGAGCTGGACGCGGTGCTCATCGACGCGTTCCGGCCATGGCAGCACCAGATCGAGCTGCTGCAAACCATTCCCGGCGTCGGTCCGAAAGTCGCGCAGGTGATCATCGCCGAAACCGGTGGCGACATGTCAAGGTTTCCGACCGCCGCCCACTTGGCGGCCTGGGCCGGGTTGGCGCCGGCGATGCATGAGTCCGCCGGACGTCAGACTCCGGCCGGGAAGCGGCACGGCAACAAGTGGCTGTCCGGGATGCTGGTCGAAGCCGCGGGATCGGTCGGTCGGATGCACAACAAGAACTACCTGGCAGCCCGGCATGCCCGGTTGCTGAAACGACGCGGCATGCGTCGGGCTCAGGTCGCGGTCGCGCATTCGATCTTGGTTGCGGCTTACTGGATGCTGAAACGCGACGAGCCCTACCACGACCTCGGCGCTGACTGGCACCGGCGCCGCAACGACGAAGCCCACACCCGCCGATTGGTCGCCCAGCTCGAACACCTCGGCCACACCGTGATCATCAACCCCGCCGCCTGACCAACGATCCCTGCTCCAGCGTCGAGTCACCCGCCCGGCGCTACCGCAGCATGCCCAGTGGTCGGGTATTCACGGGTCTGGTCGGGTATTCACGGGTCTGTGTTCGACTCGAAGCTTTGAGAGTTCGAGGGGGTACGTCGGACGGAATGCGGGGGTCCGAGATATCACGATTAGAGGCGGTGTAGACGGGGCCGAGTAGACAACGGGTGCTGACTTAGCAGTCGATCTCGCCAACGCGCGTTAGAGCTGCGTCTCTCAGCGGGACAGGGTCGAACTGGCGCCGCCGACCGTAAGCCGACCGGTCATCGGTCGGCCCGAACATCGATGGCCGATCCTTCCGCGGGACACGGGACTGCTCCCGTCAACTGCTGGTTGCTCCGTCCAAGGCGCCCACGGCGGCAGCGCAGCAGGCTCTCCGCTTGGTGGATCCAGGCGTCGTCGAGGTGATGCGCGTCGGCGTCGCCGCATCTTTGGCCGAGTGTGTGACCCCGACAGCGGTGCCGCGGCCAAGGTCGACGAGGTGCCGCCCAGTCTTGTCCGGGTTTCCGGCAGCAGGTTCACCAGGTCATCTGTCGCAATGCGATCGTCGATGACGACCTCGGCATTCGGCAGGCAATGCACCGGCTGAACTCCGGTGATCAAGCGGTGGCCGCGTCGCTGGGGTGTTGTGCTCACGATCATGAGCCGGGCGATAATTCCGGCATCGAAACCTCAGCTGGCCCAGCCGTACGAAATCCGTTCCGTCAGGCGGCGAACCTCTGGTGGTTCTGGCTCATCGCCGCCATCTTCTGGGTCGTGGTCGCGCTGGTTGTGCTCCAGTTCGACGGGTCCTCGATTACCGAAGTCAGTGTGATGATCGGATTCATGTTCTTGCTCGCCGGACTGCAGAACCTCTTGTTCGGTGCGTTCGTCGGCGGAGCGGCGCGATGGCTCTTGTGGATATTCGGTGTGCTGTTCTTGGTCGCCGGAGTGGTCTTGATGATTTCTCCGGAGGAGACCTTCGCTGGAGTGGCCGACATCCTTGGGTTCATCTTCCTGCTGGTCGGCTTCTTCTGGCTGCTCGAGGCGCTCATGGAGCGGGACGCGAACGAGCTCTGGTGGTTCGGGTTGATCTCCGGGATCGCGATGCTCATTGTGGCCTTCTGGACCGGCGGCCAGTTCTTCATCGAGAAGCAATACGTCCTGCTCGTCTTCACAGGCATCTTGTCCCTGTTCCACGGGGTCGGCGACATGATCAAGGCGTTCGAGATCCGCCAGTTGCGGGAACCTGCCTAACCTCGCCGGTTGACGGCCGCGCGGCGATCTTCAGATCAGTGGGAGCAGCAGCTCCGCAACGAGCCGCACCGCCCGAACGCGCCCCGGTGGGGTGAGCACGAAGTCCTATGTCGACGGGTCGAGTCGGTTGCGCGCCGCATCGAGGACGCCCTGTCACACCATGGTCACGACGCCGCTTGCGCAGCTCATCCCACGGCGTGAGGTCCGCGCGCACCCCGCCGACGCCGGCATCCCACAGGATTGAGAAACAGGGGGCGCCGGGGTCCGGCGACTACGCGACCGCTCGTTCGTCCGTGAATGCAGCAGTCCCATTCAGGGCTCCTGCTCATCGTTCAAGTGAGCCGGGCGTGCCGGGGGTACGGTCACCATCGCTCGCGCCGAGATCCCACAGGATTCTCGTCCGAGCTCAAGTCCGCTGGGGGCCGCTGGTTCGAGCGCTCGAACGGCCGAATTTGCGGCCTCCGAGCCACCGTTGCCCTCGCTTGTGAGCGTCGCTTGGACAATTCGATCGTGGGCGGATGCGAACGGACGAGCAGAAGCGGGCGCCGTGCGACCGCGACGGAAAAAGCCGCCCTGCACGTACTCCGTTCACCTCCTCGGTGGCCGCGCGGTTGCCGCGCAGGGCAAGCTGCTTACGTGTTCCCTAACCGCAGGATGTTTTGCGGTCGCCCGAAAGCTCGGAAGGTTGGTGGGCCAGTAGCGCTCAGCTCCCGGCGTTTGACGGGCGGTTGCGCGAATGTGGCGTCCGGCCTCGCTAGCCGAACGTGAAGACGTACGCCTCGACGCCCGCATCGAGGAACGTGATCTCGAACATGCGGTCCGTGATCTCTCCCGGCTCGCGTACGAGCTGATAGAGCCGTGGCTGGACCAGCGTTCCCCGGCCCTCCTCGTCGACGTCCAGCCCGTGGGCCGCGCCGGGCGCTTCGCCGTCGACCAGCACGCGGAACGGGACGACCGTCCCGGCCCGTGAGCGCAGGACGAGATGGACGTCGCGTGCATGGAAGCGGAAGGCGATTCGCCCCGCGGCTTCGTTCAGCACGCTCGCTCGCTCCTCGATCGTCCAGTTTCCGCCCAGGGCCCAGGTGTTGAGTTGCAACGACTCGGGCGCGACGTAGCTGCGGGGCTCGTCGTATGCGACACCGCCGGGAGAGTCGAGGTTCTGCCCTTGGGCGTAGCCGAGGTAGCTCTCGGGCGAGCGTAGGTTCGTCCAGTCGGCTTGCGCCTCCAAACCCTCCGCGGTGACGGAGACGAGCTCTTCGTCGATGGCCTCGCTTCCGGCCTCACGCAGCAGGTGCTGGATCATCCACTCGCCGTCGTCGTAGTCGCCCTCGCCGAAGTGGTGGTACCGGATCCGGCCCTCCGCGTCTGCGAGGTAGACCGCCGGCCAGTACCGGTTGGCGAATGCGCTCCAGACCCCGTAGTCGCTGTCGAGCGCGACCGGGTACTCGACCCGCAGGGCCTCCACGGCCTCGCGGACGTTGTCAACCTCGCGCTCGAACGGGAACTCAGGCGTATGGACGCCGATGACGACCAGGCCTCGATCGCGGTACTTCTCGGACCACGCGCGTACGAATGTCAGCGTGCGAAGCCAGTTGATGCATGTGTATGTCCAGAAGTCAACGAGAACGACCTTTCCAGCCAGACCCTCCGGAGTGAGCGGGGAGGAGTTCAGCCAGCCGGTTGCCCCTTCGAATACGGGCAGGCGACCCTCCGCGGGCAAGGGGGCCGTGCGTGGGTGGCGGCGCGCGCCGAAGAGGCTCACGTCCCGCGCCCGCCGACCTGGGCGTCCGCGTACGCGTCAGGGACTTCCTGCAGAAGATTGTGTCCGGTGCGGCCCTCAAAAGCCCCGTGCGAATAAGCGCCAAGGAATTTCATCGCAGAAGCAGTCGCCTCCGGATGGTGCGCCACTGGCATCACCCCTCTAGGAACGCTCTTCGCTAAGATGTCCAAGTTTCCCAACCAAAGAGCGACGCCCGCGGGGTCTCGCTCAGGACCGCCTGTCGGGGTCCTGACGTAGCTCCGTTCGAAGCGAGGCCAGTTTCGCATTAGTCGCGCCGCGCACGCCACGGCAATTTGCATGGAACCTCCTTCCGAAAAAGAGTCGAAGACAATGCGTCGTTAGCGCAGCGAGCTGAATGCAGCCCGCACCTCGGCGGAGAAGAGCTGCGGCTCTTCCCAGGCGGCGAAGTGGCCGCCCCTGTCGACCTCGTTGAAGTAGGCAGGGTTGGGGTAGACCGTCTCGACCCAGCTGCGTGGGGCTGCGAAGATCTCGCCGGGGAACGTGGTGAAGCCGACCGGAACTGAGACCGCCGGAGGAGCTTGGCCGGCCGCACGGGCTGCGGCCTGGGCTCGTCCGGTCTCCCAATACCACTGGGCGGCCGAGGCGCCGGTGCCCGTCAGCCAGTACAGCGTGATGTTGTCGAGGATGTTGTCCCGGGTGAGATTGCCCACCGGCTCGCCGTCGACGAACGCGCGGGAGATCTTGTAGTAGCTGTCCGTGTCGTGGTCGAGCAACCAGGCCGCCAGCGCGACGGGGGAATCCAGCAGGGCGTAGCCGATCGTCTGCGGCCGGGTTGCCATCTCGAGGAAGTAGGCGAAGCCGTCCTCCCTGAACGTCGCGAGCGCCTCGGACGCTGCGCGTTCCTCGTCGGATTCCTTGGGCAGCTGATCGCCGATTGCGAGGACCGCACTGAGCAGGTTCAGGTGGAAGCCGACCAGACCCTCGACCGCCTGGCGGCCCATCAGGTCCGTGACCAGGGCACCTACGTCGCCGCCCTGGGCGACGTAGCGGCTGTAGCCGAGGCGGCGCATCAGCTCCGCCCACGCCCGCGCGGTCCGGCCGAGGTCCCAGCCGATCTCGCGCGGCTGGCCGGAGAAGCCGTAGCCGGGCAGCGAG
>JBJMIR010000104.1:0-63145 GCA_045806785.1 Propionibacteriaceae bacterium
CGGCGGCAATCTCATCCAGCTGAACAACCTTCCCAACAAACTCATGACCCGGAATCGCCTCAGTCTCAGCCCACGCCGGCCGATTCTCATCACCCCAAAACTTCGCCGCACCGTGATAGCACTTCAAATCGCTGGCGCAAGTCCCGGTCGCCTCGACCTTGACCAACGCCTCACCCTCACCCGGTTCGGGTACCGGAACCTCCTCCAGCTGGTAGTTCTCCGGACCATGACACACAACAGCCTGCATCTTCTCCGGGATCTCAATGACCTGATCGGCTGGGGATTGGGACATGCGAGCCTCCATGCTCAGTGGCGACATAGCGTCTTCCGGCTCCCGAATTGTCACTTGCTACCCAGGATTTCGCGAGGCGAAACTGTGTTGCACCTGCGATCAGTTACGGCGCACCGAGGAGGCGCAAACACGGGGCGACCCGCTTGCCATCGTTGGGGCAACGATGCCGCCTTGGCCGGGCGAAGACGAGGCGATGGAGTCCAAAGAAGTCTGGCATCCTCATATTTCGACCGAGAAGCGGTACGTGCCGCTGTGCCTCTGTGTACGGCACGCGGAATGGGTGGCCAGCTGATCTTCGTCGCAAGTTGCCTTCGGTGGTTGAGAATCGGATTGCCGAGATCAGGTATTCCACGAGTATCCGGGGGAATGCAGACGCTGTTTGCCTACCAATGCAGGAATATATCGACCGGATGCCTGGCTTCACCTGTATAGCCGAGCTATACAAAGCGTAGCTCGACAGCCGTTAAGAGCGTGCAACGCACAGGAGATTTCGTGACTTCTACTACGACGACCACCGGAGCTGCGCCTGCCCAAGCGCCTGCCCGCGTACGGGCCGATTTCTGGTTCGATCCGGCGTGCCCCTACTGCTGGATCACCTCCCGCTGGATCCTGGAAACCGAAAAGGTGCGCAATATCGACGTGCACTTCCATGTCATGAGCCTGGCTGTGCTCAACGAGGGCACCGATGTCTCCGATGAGTACCGGAACAAGTTGCAGTCCTCGTGGGGGCCGGTACGAGTGGCGGTCGCGGCGGCCCAGTTCAAGGGAGAGCAGATCCTCTCACCTCTCTACACCGCCATGGGCACGCGCATCCACAATCAGGGCTACCAGGACATGTCCGCCGTGATTGCCGAAGCACTCGACGAACTCGGCCTGCCCCCAGAGCTGGCGGAGGCCGCGGAGTCGACTGACTATGACAGCGCGATCCGCGAAAGCCACCATGCGGGGATGGAGAAAGTGGGCAAGGGCGTGGGAACCCCAACGATCCATGTCAACGGGACCGCATTCTTCGGACCAGTCATCACCCGGATTCCACGAGGCGAAGACGCCGGCCGAATCTGGGATGCCACCATCACTCTGGCCGGCTATCCCTACTTCTTTGAGCTCAAGCGGGAACGCAGGGATTCGTTGCACTTCGACTGAGCCTGGTGTCTTGGCTCACCCCGCAACGTCAGTTACGAAGACGGAGTTTGCTGCGAGAACAGGTGTCCCGCCTGCGGCGGCTCTACGAGCAGTTTGGCCAGAGCTTCCTCCCGATTTCGGTCGCTAACCGTCTGGCGGTGCTCATGCTGGCGGACGTGCTCTCGCCAAGACGGGACGAGGTATAGCTCCAGGAAGCGGTCGGTTTGTGCACCGTCCCTGTAGAGGCCCCACCGCAGCGCTCCAGTCCGCAGCCGAGATCGGGAAGCGTATGCCATAACTTCGAGGAAATCGTCGACGCAGTTAGGCAGCACGCGGTACTCGACCGTGACCAGGACGGCACCGGACTGCTGGTCCGGTTCGAGCGCGAGCTCGGGTGTCGGCCAGTGCGTAGAAGGACTGGGATCGACTCGATCGGGGTCGGGCAGTCGCAAGATAGGCACGGTCGCCAACCCAAGCAGTAGTACCGCTGCTGCCGCCAGTAGCGAAACCTCGGTCGATATCCAGCCCGCCACGGCACCCCACACCAGGCTCCCAACCGCCTGGCCGCCCTGGAAGACGAGCAGATAGACCGCCAGTGCGCGAGCGCGGACCCATCCCGGCAGGATGAGCTGAGCGATGGCATTGAGAGTCGCCAGCACGCTAGTCCAACCAGCCCCCGCCAGAACCAAAACCACCAACGCGATCGGCGTCGATCGACCGACCGCGAGTACGACAAGGGCGAGCGCGTACCCAGCAGCGGCCAGCACGAGCAGGCTCGTGGAGGACAGCCGGGCTCGGATCCGACCCAGTTGCCAGGCGCCCAGGATTGCTCCAACACCCAGCGCGGCCAGCAATATGCCGTATCCCGTGGAGCTGAGTTTCAGCCGCGAATTGGCGACGACCGGGAGCAGCGCCCACAGTGCACTGGCCGGCAGCACCCAAAGAGCGGTGCGCGCTAACACCCGCAGCATCGCAGGCGAGGCGCGCACGTAGCCCACTGCTAACCGCATGGCATTTGTGAAAGGCTCCGGATCCATCCGAGGGGGCGTGTGCGGCAGCCGCAGCAGGGCGACAACGAAGATGAGGTAGCTGACGGCGTTGAAGGCAAAGGTCCACCCAACGCCGGCAAGAGCAACCAGAAGACCGCCGATCGCTGGGCCTATAGCTCGGGCGAGGTTGACCGCGACGCCATTAATGGCGGCCGCTGCGGGTAGCTCCGCGCGGGGCACCAACTCAGGCACCGTGGCCTGAAAGGCCGGATTTGTCAGGGCAACTCCGGCACCAAGGGCTGCCGTGAAAGCCAGCAGCGTGGTCGTGCCGAGATGGCCGGTCAAGGTGTCGACAGCAAGTCCGACTGCGACCAGAGCCATCCCAGTTTGCACGATGATGAGCATCCGACGACGGTCGAGAACATCGGCAAGAGCGCCTGCCGGAATGGCCAACAAAAGCACGGGCAGGCTGGTCGCGGTCTGGACCAGGGCGACCAGTTCTGGCCTACCAGACTCGACGGTTAGGAACCATTGGGCGCCCACGGTTTGGGCCCAAGTCCCGACAAGCGAAAACACCTGGGCTATCCACAGGGTGCGGAAGATGCGATGGCGTAACGGCGCCCAGGCCCCTGGCGTCGCCGCCTTCGTCTGAACGGAGTCGGTCATATGACGGCACCAACCACGATCAAGGAATAGCCACGTTCAGAGCGGTCATGCATTGCCTCAGGCTCAAACCAGTAAGCAGATGGCTCAGTCCCAGGACAGCAAGGCGCCGCGCGCATCGAACGTGGCCCGTGGCGACCAGGTGATCTCCCAGCGGTTTCCCTCTGGATCGGCGATGAACGCGGAGCGCCCGCCCCACGACCGGTCAGAAGCCTCGGCCACCGGAGTGGCACCCGCCGCGACTGCGGCATCAAAGGCGGTCTCGACCTCATCTCCAGTACTGACGGCGCAGGCCAGCGTGACGCCCGCCCATCCGGCCGGATCCTCACCGCCGGGCGCAGCCTCGGCGGTCAGGTCAGGCAGAGGGAAGAGCGCCAGCACGACGCCACCGAGGAGAAAGCCGGTCCAGGTGTCGTCACCAATGGACAGCTCCTGCCAGCCCAGCGACCGGTAGAACGAGCGGAGAACGCCCATGTCCCGTACGCCCAACGTGACGATGGACAATCGGGCGGGAACCTCAGTCATGGTCCGGATCCTGCCAGAGCCAGAGGACGTACTCGACGGCGACGTCCTAAACCGCGGTGGGCACTACGAATGAAGCGCATCATCGTCAATGAGAACGCCTCGCTGCGGCGGCGCACCTGGAAGCGTTTGGAGAGATCCAGCAGCTTACTGCCGGACGCCGGAATGCTCGGTCCCACGTCAGTCGACACAACCTGGGGAAATGGTGAAAGCGCCTTGCCGAACCGCACGTGAAGTTCTGAATGTTGGGAACCATACGGAGTCCGGGCACCGGCGCCTGTTAGGCGCCGCGCTTCAGGCCCAGAGTTGCTAACAGGTCCTCGTGGAGTTCCATCCAAACCGTATGGCAGGAGTCGATAGTCGGTTGGGAGACCCAGGCTCGTTCGCCATCAGTAGCTTTGTCCAAAGCCGAGGCGTACCGCTCGCCGTATCCAGTGAACCTGTGCAGCGCTGACCTGAGCCGCTCCGAAACTGGCTGCACCTCAGCGCCAAGATGGCCAAGATCATTTAACACGCGTTCATCCCAGCGCCTGTCGCTGTGATCGTTCGCTGCCAACGGATCCGCCAGTTCGGGCCGAATCTGCCAGTTGGTGATAGCCGCCAAGAATCGCGAGTTAAGGACAACAAAGGCATCGTGCGCAGCAACAACATCTGAGCGCGTTCCCGTCTGGTCCAGTTCTGTGGCCAAGCGTCTTTCATCCTCGACTCGACCACGCGTTGTCAATGCCCATCCCTCGATATCGGCGAACCGGACACGACTGATCCAGCCGAAGGCTTCATGGTCCAGCAGCAGCTCGTCCACCAGCTCACGGTCCAGGTCGAACCGCTCGGTCACCGTCGCGGCGTCTGCCATTCCCTTCACGCGCAGCGCGTGTAGTACTAGCAGCTCGGGCGCGGACAGGTGGGACACGCTCGGAGCCTACTCAGAACCCGACCTCCGGGCAGAAAGGCGTGGGCCGAAGCTTCGCAATTGTAAGACATCAACGGCCGATTTATGGTGATCCGGGAGGCCAAGATGCACGAGCTGGCGATCGCCGAGAGCATCATTCAAGCCGTCCAGACCAAGATCGGAGATCAGGCTGTGCGTTCGGTGCGGCTACAGGTGGGACAGTTGTCGGGTGTGGTCCCGGACGCCTTGACGTTTTCTTTTGAGTTGGCGGCTCACAACACTTCTCTGGAAGGCGCCCAGCTCTTGATCGACGAGCCGCGAGGCCGGTTGCATTGCCGAAGTTGCGGCCGAGATGTCGACGTGGATGATCTTGTGCTGCTATGCGAGTGCGGCAGCGCCGATGTGGAGCTGACAGCAGGTCGCGAGCTTGTTGTAGTAAGTGTGGAGGTGGCGTAGATCTGTTCCACCTGTGGCTGTGGCTGACCGAGCGTCTCCATCAGCGCACTGAGCGAAGTTCGGTGTCGATCGCTGCGGCGCAGTCACGGAGCTTGGGGAGGAAAGACTTCTGAAGCGTCGCGAGCGGCACCCTCGTTGCATGAGCGCTGGTGTTGACCGCAGCCACCACCCGGCCGGTCGAATTGTGTATGGGTACCGCTATGGATCGAACGCCGTCCTCTAGTTCTTGATCAACCAGACACCATCCGCGAGCCCGAGTCCTCTCCACTTCCGCGCGCAATCGATCATGATCAACAATTGTGCGCTCGGTCAGCGGCGTAAGCGTTGCCGCGCCGAGGTAGGCATCCAGACTGTCACCTGGAAGACCGGCAAGGAGTACCCGGCCCATCGATGTTGCGTACGCCGGCAGCCGTGTGCCCACAGACAAAGAAATGGTCATGATCCGCTTCGTGGCGGCCCGCGCCACGTACACGATGTCAAGGCCGTCAAGGACTGACGCCGAACAAGACTCGTGCACTTCGTTGGCAAGATCGCTGAGGTGAGCTTGGGCGACATCTGCCAGAGACAGCGATGAAAGGTATGAATAGCCAAGCGTCAGCACACGCGGAGTGAGGTAGAACTGGCGCCCATCGCTGCCGACATACCCCAGGGTTTGCAAGGTGATCAATGAACGTCGGGCGGCGGCGCGGGACACGTTGGTCTGACGTGCGACCTCCGACAACGTCAGCTGTGGGCGCTCGGCGGAGAAACAGCTGATTACCGCAAGGCCACGATCGAGGGACTGTACGTAACCCGCAGGACGGTCGATCGAGTCGGCCACAGGTCCCGAGCCCTCCTCATCCTCCGGTGATCATGATCATTGACAGCCTTCTATCCGGCGAGAGAGGCTTGGTTGAGATGCGCACAGATGTTCGCTATGTGAACATAGCTCAACTGCTGGCGGTTTACGAAAGGAGCAGAGGCACGTAATGAGTTGGAACGCCATGACGTATGAGGGCAAAGACACGGTTCTGCACGTGGTTCGGGACCAGGCGGAAGGCTTTTTCACATTGGCTTCAGTACCCGAGACCTGGACGGCCAGGACGGCTTGCCCCGAGTGGCAGGTGCGCGACATCGTCGGCCACATCGTCGATACCACGGAGACTTACTTCGAAGGATTCGATGCCGCCCGGAGTCAAACCGACGTGGAGCCTGCCTACGGCTTGGTTGGCATGGCAAAGCGTGCCGAAGAACAGGGCAAGTCTTTCCGCGACCTTCCCCAGAAGGAGATGGTGGACAGACTCCAGACGGACTTCGACAAGATGATGGGCATCTTCGAGTCCCTGACGCCGGACGACTGGACCGGATTGATGGTGCCGCACTTCTACATGGGCCCGGTGCCGGCGTTCTTTTATCCCGCCTTCCAGTTGATGGACTACGGAGTTCACTCCTGGGACATCTGTGAAGGCACCGGACGCGAACATGGCCTGCACAGCGATGTGGCGGACTTGCTTGTGCCATTCATGTTCGGGATATGGGCGGGAACGATGCGTGCCACGCCAGACATCGAACCCTTCCAGATCGGCGTACGCATCACAACCGGGCCGAACGCCGGTGACACGCGCATCGGCGTGTCGTCAGATGGCATGACGTATCAGCCGAAGGATGTCAGCGACCTGCCTGCCGTCGTCGAGTTCGACCCCGGCAGCTTCGTGCTTACCGCGTTCGGCCGGTTCAACGGTGGCACGGTGCGCGGCGACAAGGCACTGGCCGATCGCTTCCTCGGGATGTTCTTCCGCATCTGAAGGTAGGAGGAAGTCAAGCCTTTGCAGGCGCTTGGTTATGAACGCCGCAGCAACCTCGGTCGCGATTCGGCGGTCTAGTCCACGGTGAAATGTGCACGATCTTTGGATAAAAGGAGATTGTGACCGCCGCCTTTCTGTACGACGCCGTCAGAACCCCATTCGGCCGGTTCAACGGCGCCCTAGCCGGAGTCCGGCCGGATGACTTGGCCGCCTACGCGATCACTGCCCTGCTGGAACGAAACCCGCTCTTGCAGGGCGCCGCGGTCGATGAAGTGATCTTCGGCAATGCGAATGGGGCAGGCGAAGACAACCGGAACCTGGGCCGCATGGCCGGCCTGCTGGCCGGGCTGCCGGTGACCGTTCCGGCGACCACGGTGAATCGGCTCTGCGGCTCCAGTCTGGATGCGGCCATGATCGCCTCGCGCAGCATCGAGACCGGTGACGCGGAGATCATCATCGCCGGCGGTGCCGAGTCCATGACCCGATCACCCTGGGTGTTGATGAAACCGGATCGGCCATACCCAGCCGGCGATATGACAGCGGTCTCGACGGCCCTCGGCTGGCGGCTGGTCAATACCCGCATGCCCGCGGAGTGGACGGTTTCGCTGGGTGAGGCCAATGAGCAGCTTCAAGAGAAGTTCGACATCTCTCGGGAGCGACAGGATGCGTTCGCCTATCGCTCGCATCAACTAGCGGATCGAGCCTGGGATAACAGCTTCTACGACGATCTCGTCGCATCCGTCCCGGGGACTGAACTGGCCCGTGATGAGGGCATCCGCCCCGACACCACGCCGGAGAAGCTGGCGGCGCTCAAGCCGGCGTTCCGGCCGGAGGGAACGATCACCGCCGGAAACGCCTCGCCACTCAACGACGGCGCATCGGCACTGCTGCTGGGCTCGGAGCAGGCGGCAAAAATGATTGGCGGCGATCCAATCGCCCGGATCGCGGGTCGCGGCGCGGCGGCGCTGGAACCCCAGATGTTCGGCTACGCACCGGTGGAGGCCGCCGAAATCGCACTGCGGCGCGCCGGGATCACCTGGACTGAGGTTGGTGCAGTGGAGCTCAATGAAGCGTTCGCCGTACAGTCGCTGGCGTGCATCGATGCGTGGGGTGTCGATCCGGAGATCGTGAACAGCCGCGGGGGCGCAATCGCCATCGGTCACCCACTGGGTGCCTCGGGAGGACGGATTCTGGGTACCCTCGCGAAGGTGTTGCAGGCCGACGGCCGTCGCTGGGGCGTTGCCGCGATCTGTATCGGGGTCGGGCAGGGCCTCGCTGTGGTCATCGAGAACCTCGATACCGAAGGACGGGCGGCGTAGATGGCTACCGTGGTGCCGGACGCCGACCAGGCGGTCTCGGGAATCCAGGACGGCTCGACTGTGCTGATTGGCGGTTTTGGCCCGGCGGGCCAGCCCGTCGAGTTGATCGATGCGCTGATCCGTAGCGACGTACGGGATCTGACGGTCGTCAGCAACAATGCCGGCAACGGCCGTGTTGGCCTGGCCGCCCTGCTTGCCAATGGTCAGGTACGCAAGATCATCTGTTCATTTCCCCGGCAAGCCGACTCATACGTCTTCGATGAGCTCTACCGAGCGGGCAAGGTTGCGCTCGAGCTAGTACCGCAGGGAAACCTCGCCGAACGCATGCGTGCCGCGGGTGCCGGCATTGGGGCCTTCTACTCCCCCACCGGAGTGGGAACACCTCTCGCCGAGGGCAAGGAACGGCGCACCATCGATGGCCGCGACTACGTCTTGGAGTACCCGATCAAGGGTGATGTGGCGCTGATCAAGGCATTCCGCGCCGACACTCTCGGCAATCTGGTCTATCGGAAGACGGCCCGCAACTTCGGCCCTGTTATGGCCACCGCCGCAGAAACCACTGTGGTACAGGTCAGCGAGATCGTTGAGCCGGGCGGACTCGATCCGGAAGCGGTGATCACTCCCGGGATCTTCGTCGATCGCATGGTCAAGATCGCAGGGGTCAGTCCGCTGGCCGCGATCGGGGCGGCTGGATGATCACGCAGCCGGCGTTCGACAGCACTCGGCCACTTGGCCGAGATGATGTTGCTCGGCTGGCCGCGACCGACATCCCGCCCGGCTCGTATGTGAACCTCGGCATCGGCTTGCCCACCGGAGTCGCCGACTTTCTCAAGCCGGACATTGGCGTGACCTTGCATACCGAGAACGGCATGCTGGGGATGGGTCCGCAGGCGTACGACGATGACATCGATCCCGATCTGATCAACGCCGGCAAGGTTCCTGTCACCGAGACTGCTGGTGCGTCGTACTTCCATGCCGCGGACTCCTTCGCCATGATGCGCGGCGGGCACCTCGACGTCTGTGTGCTCGGCGCCTTCCAGGTTTCCTTCCGCGGTGATCTGGCCAATTGGCATACCGGCGCTGCCGACGCCATTCCAGCCGTTGGCGGCGCGATGGATCTGGCTATAGGTGCAAGGAACGTTTTCGTGCTGATGACCCTGTTCGGCAAGGACGGTTCACCCAAACTCGTTCCGAAGTGCAGTTACCCGCTAACGGCAGTGGCCTGTGTCAGCCGGGTCTACACCGATTACGGCGTCTTCATGATCACCGATCACGGCGTCGCGGTTCGCGAGACATACGGAATTGATCAACGCGATCTTGCGGAACGACTGGAGATCACGTTCCACGATGCCTAAGGCGCGGCGGTGATTCATTTCTCCTGATAACAGGGAGGATCACATCGCGTACCCAGCTCCGTAAGCCGGCACCCCGTGACATCCGATCGCTCAACGCACGGATCATGGCAAACCCGGCAATGCCACCACCGACGACCAGCACGCGGCTAGAGGCCGGTGCTGCATGCTCATACCCTTGCAGCCACAACAGCCTGTGAGCTGAGCACACCTCAAAGTCCTTCACCCCTCTGGGGTGAGGACTATGAATTCCGGGTGGCCAAGACTTTGGTGTGTGCGATCCGCTGGTAAGCCAGTGGCCGATGGCCCCGTGCAGACCCCCGCCGCCACGACTCGGAATTAATAGAAGACAAGGGCAGACGCTATGGAAGAACCACGCAAGCTGTACCGCAGCCAGAGCCAACGCATGCTCGCCGGCGTATGCGGCGGCCTGGCCGAGTACTTCAACCTCGACGCGACCCTGATCCGAGTGCTCTTCCTGATACTGGCTGTGTTCGGAGGATCCGGCCTGGTGATCTACCTGGTGATGTGGATCATCGTCCCGGACGTCAGCAAGGTCTGAGCTCACAGTAAAGATCAGGTCCGAACTTTCTTTCGAAGCTGGCACCCGACTCGATATCCCCCATCAAGGGTGATGCCGGCGTCCTCGAGACATGCTTCACTCAGCCCATGTGTAGATGGATGGCCTATTCGGGAGACCCGATCATCGCCCACGAGTTGTTGTTCCGCCCGGACCATTCGATTATCGACCAGAGCCTGCACTCCAAGCTCGGGGTTGAAACGACCAATGGCGACGGCTTCGGGATTGGCTGGTACGGCGAGGGCGTCGAGCCGGCCGTCTTCAAGAGCATTGAGCCGGCGTGGAACGACCGGAACCTGCGCGAGATCACAACCGAGATACGCACCCGAACGTTCTTCGCTCATATTCGGGCATCGACCGGTACACCGGTGCAGCGCAGTAACTGCCATCCGTTCCGGCACGGGCAGTGGTTATGGATGCACAACGGCGTGCTCCGCGATTTCCACAACACCAAGCGCGAGGTGTTGATGGCGGTCGATCCGATGTTGTATCCAGACATTGAAGGATCGACGGATTCAGAAGCGCTGTTCTTTCTGGCACTCACCTTCGGCCTTGCCGATGATCCCTTCGATGCGGTTGCCCGAGCCATTGGATTGGTGGAAAAGATCGGCCATGATCACGGCGTCGACTACCCGTTCCAAGGAACGGTGGCTACCACCAACGGCGAATCCATTTGGGCTTTCCGCTACTCCAGCGAAGGCAAGAGCCGGTCGCTGTACTTCTCAACTGAGGTTGCGACGCTGAGGCAACTGCACCCTGAAGTGGAGATGCTCCACGGCCTCGGCGAGGAGACCCGCCTGGTGGTTTCTGAACCACTCGGAGACCTACCCGGAGCCTGGAATGAAGTCCCTGAATCCGCGGCCGGCGTGATACGTCCGGGCACTGATGACATGCGATCTTTTGAGCCCATTGCTCCCTGAACAAGATCACGTTACAAGATCACGCTAGTGATCAGAATGTGCTGCGGCCATGGCGAAGTGCATTGCCTCGCTCAGGCTGGTCGGCGCAACCACCTCGGCTGGCAGCGACTCGGCATTCCAGCCAGGACCGCCAGCCACGACCAGCAGCGGACGGCTGGGCCCGTTCAGGAGCGCCTGCAGTTGGCCGACATCGGCGGTATTGGCAGATTGCGACCACAGCATGACGACCGCGGGTCTCGTCCGGCTGATCGAATCGATCAACGCTGATGACGGCACCCGAGCGCCGAGCATGCGGCATGCCACGCCAGCCTCAGCTAGCGCTGCCGCCGTAGCCTCCAGGGGCAGACTGTGCTGCTCTTCATCGGCGCAGGCCAGCAGGATGCGTACCGATGTCGTAGCCGACGATGGCCTCGGCACGGCGCCGAGCACTTCGGAACTGGTACGCGAGAGCAGGTGCTCCACATCGACCAGCTGCCGAGTAACCGTGTGCCGCTCGCCGATGCCGATCAGTACGGGCAGCAGCAGGTTGTCCCATGTGGACACGACGCCGTCCGCCTCGATAGACCGCTGCAGAATGTCCCGCATGGTGGCCGAGTCAAGATGCACCGCCGCCCTGGCTAGGCCGCGCGCGGCAGGGCCGGCGCGCCCAACCGGGATGGTGAAGCCGCCGCCAGCGCGACGCGGCGTCTGATTCCGAGCTGCCTCGCGCACTTGGGCTGGATCTCCCAGCAGCTCGCTCGGAGCCTGACGAGCCCAGCGCGCTGCCTCAGCCGGGGTTACTCCTTCGGCAGTGAGTCGCCGCATCACCTCGAGTCGTGCCACGTCATCAGCGGTATAGCGGCGGTGCCGGCCGAGCATGTGGTGACTGGGACCGAGCCCGTAGCGCTGGTGCCACGTGCGTAGCGTGGTGACCGCGACGCCGAGGCGCCGTGCGACCGCGCCGGCACTCAGGCCGTCATCCGCCATCGGACGGTCTCGTTGCAGCCACCAGAGCCATGATCAACTCGATGCGCCGGAGCCAGGATCAACTCGTCGCATCCAGACGTGCAATGACCCCGCTCAGCCAGGGCGCGTAGCTCGTCGGACTGGCATCGAGTGAGGCGCTGAGCTGACGCCGGTTTACCCAGCGCAGGTCGGCGACCTCATTGGGATCCGGCTGCAGCGCATCGTCAGCGGACAGAGTCCCGACCAGCACATGGTCGTACTCGAACTCCACCCGGTTGGTAAGCGGATCTGTGGCGTAGTAGACGTAAATGCCGGCCTCACTGAGAGCGATCGGGCCGACCCCAATCTCTTCACGCAGCCGTATGTTTGCAGCCGCAGCGACGGCCTGCCCAGGTGCGGGATGGCCACAGCAGGCGTTGGCCCAGCGTGATGCGAACCGCGTCTTTCCGGCCGACCTGCGCTGCAGCAGTATCCGTCCCGTGTCGTCGGTCAGAACGACAGAGAATGCGCGGTGTAACCGCCCGGGGCGCCGATGTGCCTCGCTCACATATTGGACGGCCACCACCTCGCCCGTCCGGTCAACGATCTCAACCAGATGGTGCTCGCGGGAATTCACATCGGCCGTGGCAGGCCCGCTGCTGATCCTCTCGCTCATCAGGCCGGCCGCTGCGTTGCGGTAATGGCAAGATCGGCAAGCGCTCTGCGAGCAGCTGGGTCGATCGGCGCTTGGTCGAGAGCGTCGAACGCGGTATCCACGCGGTCCTGCACCATCGCCTCAACAACGGCAGCTGCCCCGGTCTCGGCCACGACATCTGCTAGCCGATCAAGGTCGCTTGCCTCCAGCGGTGCCTGGCGCAGCGCGGCCAGCTGCGCCGTCGTTGCCAACTGACGAGCGATCAGCAGTAGCGCCGTCGGCTTGCCGGCACGCAAGTCGTCGCCAGCCGGCTTACCAGTGACCTGGGAGTCTCCAAATACGCCTAGGAGATCGTCCCGCAACTGAAACGCCTCGCCGACTGCATTGCCGTAGACCCTGTACCCGCGCGCCACCGCGGCTGGAGGTTCGTCCTCGGCCAGCGCGGCGCCCATTAACAGCGGTCCAGTGACCGTGTAACCGGCAGTCTTCAGTCGCGCGACTCGCAATGCCCGTTCTATCGACCAAGCATCGAACTCCGTATCACCGAGCACGTCGAGGTACTGGCCAGCGATTGTGGCGATTCGCATCTCGTCATAGTGTCGGCGGGCGGCGAGGAGCGCTGCCGCCGGCACGCTGGCCTGGATCTGCATTCGGTCAGCCCACACCAGCAGCAAATCGCCCAGCAGCACAGCACCGGTGGAACCGAACCGCCTGGCCGATCCTATGCGGCCTGCCGCGGCATGTTCGGCGGCGAGCACCGCGTGCGCGGTCGGCCGGCCGCGCCGAGTGGCGGAGTCGTCCATCACATCGTCCTGCACTAGGGCGAAGGCATGCAGCAACTCCAACCCGGCCAGAGCAGGCATGACAGTCTCCATGTCGCTTCCGAGACCGGCGACACCGCGCCAACCCCAGTAGCCGAACGTCGGCCTGAGTCGCTTTCCGGGGGCAAGTACGCAGTCCTGCGCCAGGCGAGCCAATGCGGCCAATGCCGGATCGGCGGACTCCAGAGCGATGCTTTCCGCGCCAAGGAAGTCAGCCAACGCTCTCTCCACCGCACAGCGCAACGCCGCGCCGCTGTCAATGACTGTCGTTCGCGAGTCATCGCGTAAGGCTGTGGCGTCAAAAGAGGGCGGCGCTTTCCGAGCGGACCGGGCCATTGGCGCGGACAAAATGCGGCCCGTCATCTGATTCGCCATATTGATTGCTCCGCTCGCTCGAAGCCCGATCATACCGCAGAAGCATATGTTGCGTCGATTTGTGCGTCGTCTTATGGATAGTCAGATCCGCAGAGACTGTTTGAGAAGGCCCTCGGCGAGGTGCCAGAACCGACGGGTTCGTGCTGCATCTGCTGCCTCGGCACTGGGTGAAGCGATGCTGCGGTCGATCAGGTACTGACCACCCACTCCTGACAGCTCGTCGGCGTCCAACGCCCAGATGACATCTGCGGCGGCTTCATCGACAGTCCGGGTGAATGAGAATCTCGGCAGGACGTACCGCAGCAGTAGCCGCTGCCAACCGGCGGCGTACGACGTGGCGGTGCTAGGGACAAAGCCAGGACAGATTGCGTTGCAGGTGACCGAGGGCGGCAACCGCCGGTCCAGCTCACGCGCCACCCAGATTGCAGCCAGCTTGGAATTCTTATAAGCCCGATCCTGGTCATAGCCGTGACTTCGACGCCACTCGCCGTGAGCTGCCGTTCGACAGGTGACCGAAGAACGCCGGCATTGTGGATGAGTGCGTCCACTGGAAACTCTCTTGCCACGAGCTTGTCAGCGAAGTTCCGGATGGACTCGGCGGAGGTAAGGTCGCAGATCTCCATGCTGAGCTGACCACGCGGGTTCTCTCCGCTCAGCCGGGACAGCGCAGCCGCTCCTCGGTCATGATTTCGAGCAGTGAACATCACTCGATCACCGCGACTGCTCAGCGCTCGCGCCAATGCATATCCGATACCCCGGTTCCCGCCGGTGATCACTACCTGGCGGGAATCGGTGCCATCACCACCTGTCACTTGTGTTTCGCGATCCAGTCGGTTCCAATACTTCCCCTGAGAATCGGCGGTCCCGGATCGTTCGGGCAGTCCACAGCGATGCGGCTACCAACCCGGCAAGAACTGCGACAAGCCCGTACTCGATCACTGGAATCCAGGTGATCCTCCGCATCGGCCATCGCCGTTTGCAACAACCGAAGCGCCTTCGTCTCGGGTTGGAGTTGCCACCTCGAATGGCTTCCATGGCCGATCGGCGACATGATAGCCAGTTAGTACGACCACCGGATCATACGGAAATCTAAATAGTTTGCGAGAGTCCATACTGTCCGGGTGCCGATTCGATTTCCGATCACGACCGCCAGATTGATCATCCGACCGATGCGCCTCGACGATGCTGAGGCCTTGCTCGCTGTCTACGGCGATGTGGAGACGATGCAGCACCTGAACTCAGAGTTGCCTTCCACTGTGGAAGAGGCACGGGAGTGGGTGCGGACCAAGATCAACCTCTTCCATCAAGACGATCAACTGAGTCTATGGAGTGTGATCCATGCCGAGTCCGGACAGATCGTTGGTGATGTTGGGCTGCAATATGAGGACTACGGCTCCGGTCCAGTAGTTGGTCTGGGCGGACGCGGCAACCGAGGATTCTGGCGGCAAGGGCTGGGCTTCGAGGCTGCCAGCGCAACCATGGAGGCCGGATTCGAGCAGTTGGGTCTACCGGCCATCGGCGCCGAAACCCGTCCGGAAAACCTGCCGGCCCAAGCGTTGCTGGCGAAACTTGGCATGCGGCCGGCCGGAACCAACACCAAGGGCTGGCCGGTCTACCTGATCACTCACCAAGAATGGCTGGCACGCGTCCGGCGTACCTCATAGGCCACTGCTTAGAGCGCCCCTCATTTTTTCGCCCGGAAAAGTGGCCAGCAACGACACGCCTCTTCGCAGGATCCGTGTCGTTGCCGACCGCTTCTGGAGAAGCAAGCCCGCTGCAAAAGATTGGTTAGACGACCAGGGTCCTGGTCTCCCACTGACCTTCGCCGAGCAGGGTGAGCTCGTTGGTGTGTAGGGTCTCCAGACTGCTTCGATGTCCGACGCTGACGATGGTGCAGTCCGGGAGCCGCTCGCGTACCAGCTCGTAGATCGCGTGTTCCATTCCCTCGTCGAGCGCGGAGGTGGTTTCGTCGAGGAAAACCATCGATGGTTTCGCCAGCAGGATGCGACCGAACGCCAGCCGCTGCTGCTCGCCAGGTGACAGCGTCTTGGACCAGTCGGTCTCCATATCCAGCCGGTCGGCCAAGTGCCCGAGCTGCATGGCACGTAGCGTCTCGATGGCCTGATCATCACTGAGAGTCTCGGCGGGCAACGGATAGGCCAGCGCGGTACGCAAGGTGCCGAGCGGCAGGTACGGCTGCTGACCACAGAACATCGCCTGTCCGTCCAAGGGCCGCGCGACAGCCCCATTGACGTACGGCCACAAGCCGGCGAGGCTGCGCAGCAGGGTGGTCTTGCCACTGCCCGACGGCCCCCTGACCAACAGCGACTCTCCGCTGCCAAGATCAAGATCAAGGTCGGTGAGTAGCGGCCGACCATCCGGAAGGCGCACATCCAGGTCACGGACGCCAAGCCCAACCTCCCGCTCCTCAGTTACTGGCGCGGGCAGCGCACGTGCCTCTTCATTGGCATCGAGCAACTGGGTCAGCCGGTTCAACGAGGCTCGGTAACTCGCGAAGTCGTCGTAGGCGAGCCGGAAGAATGACAGCGCGCCTTCAACCTCGCCGAATGCTTGGGCCGTCTGAGTGACATCGCCGAGCGTGATCTGCTGACTGAAGAATCGCGGAGCCTGGATGATGATCGGAAACACCACGGCGATTTGGCTGATCACCAAGTTGAATCCTTGAAACTTCAAACTTCGGAACACGATCGCCCAGGTATTGGCGATGACCCCCCCGAAGCGCGACATGAGCCCGCGGTTCTCCACCGGCTCCCCGCGGTAGAACGCAATGTTCTCGGAGTTGTCGCGGATACGCACCAACGCGTAGCGGTATGAAGCTGTCAGCAGCTCATTGAGGAAGTTCAACCGGATCAGCGGCCTGCCGATCCTGAATGCCAAGACCGTCGCGATAATCACGTAGATGTAGGCGAGGAAGACCATCGCGCGCGGGATTTGGAGACCGAGAACCGTCACCGGGCCTGACAGCGTCCACAAGATGATCGTGAAGGAGACCAGTGATACGCAAGATGACACCGCCCCTACAGCCAAGTCCTGGGAATCGGATGCGTAAGAGGTGATGTCTTGCTGGATGCGCTGATCTGGGTTGTCGACTGGTGAGCTGACGAACCGCCCGCGGTGATACGCCGCCCCGCTGAGCCAGTCACCAACCATCCGCTGGTTGAGCCACAGCCGCCAGTGGATGATCTGCGCCTGGCCGATGTAGAAGGTGATAAGGACAAGCACGACGTAGATCGTCGCCAGGATTGCGAAGATCCAGAGGAACTTCCAGAATGACGGCGCATCCAAGTTCTGCAGCGCCGTGTACAAACCATTGCTCTGGTAAGTGAGAAGGACGTTAAGTCGGACGGATGCGACGGTTAGCAGCAGCAGCAAAGCAACGGTCAGGATGGGCCGCCAGCTCAGCCAAGTGCGCTCACGCGGGATGAAGTACATACCGGACAGCCGCCAGAACTGCCGGCCCCAGCGAGTGCGCCGGATCAGCAGCCAGCCGATCAACGCAAAGCCGATGACGACAGCAACGAACACCTCGAGCACCCAGAGCAGGCTTCGAAACCACTCGGTTGACCAGTTGATATTCATGCATCCTCCAAGCTTTTGGCCCTGCCGAAGGGTGGCCTTACCTTAACGCCGCCAGGCCCTCTGGAGATATTGATAACGCTCGACACAGGGCCTATCAAACAGCCGCCTCGGCGCCGTGCAATCGACGTTTTTCACTCCGTCGCTCGACAAGTGAATAGAGCACGGGTACGAGCAGCAGAGTAAGCACGGTCGACGACACTAGGCCGCCGATGACCACGATCGCGAGCGGACCGGAGATGAAAGCGCCACCTCCCGTGAAACCAAGGGCCATGGGAATCAGCGCGAAGATCGTCGCGCACGCCGTCATGATGATCGGTCGCAACCGCAGTCGTGCACCGTCGACGATTGCCGAGCGGAGATCCTCGCCGCGCCGGCGGTACTGATTGATCAAATCAATGAGCACGATCGCATTGGTCACCACAATCCCGATCAGCATCAGTAGACCAACCATCGCCGGAACTCCCAGCGGGGTATCGGTGATCAGCAAGCCGGCAATGGCACCTGTTGCCGCAAACGGGATGGAGACCATCAAGATCAGCGGCTGCAGCAAGCTACGGAAGGTGCCGACCATGATCATGAAGACCAGTGCGATAGCGACCAGCATGGCCAGCCCCAGCTGGTTGAAGGCGTCGCGCTGATCCTGTGCGGCACCACCCAATGTCGCAGTGACCCCCGGTGGTAGGTCGGTCATGGCGTCCAGCCTGCCTTGAATCGTCGCCGTCAGGGAGCCCAGGTCACTGGCCTCCGGTGTGGCCGTGATCGTTACGGATGGGGTTCCCTCGATCTGAGTGACTGTCGTCGGAGCCAGCACCTGTTGAACTTTCGCCACGTCTTTGACCTTCACCGGCTTCGCGCGTACGTCGGCCAGCGCCTCCTGCTCGTCCTGCAGCTTCTGCTGCTTCTCCCGCTGCTCGGCAGCCTGTTGCGCCTGCTTGTCGGCTGCGTCCAGTTGCTTGTTGACCTGGGTGATGCTTTCGTCGATCTGATCGATGCTGGCCGCGGTCTGATCGATCGCCTTCTCAGTTTGCGTCACTGCAGCACTCAACTGGGCGACCTGTTGTGACCACCGTTGAGTCGCCAGCTGCTGGGCGAGCTGGTCGCTTGTCACCGGGACAGGAGGAACCGACGGATTGGGCCGGGGTGGCCTAGGAGGATTGGCTCTGAGCGTTGCCAGCTGACGTCGAGTGTCAGCCAGCTGGCGTCTCGTCTGGCGCAACTGGTCCGCAGTGTCGGAGCGGTTTTGCTCGAGCTTGGATCGCTGCTTGCGCAGCTCATCTTTCTGATCCGATGTGGCATCGTCGGCTATGCGCTGCTGTTCGTCGGCAAAGGCCTTCTGTTTGTCGGCCAGCTTGTCAGAAGCCTTCTGCTGCGCCTTTTGCTGCTGCAATTGGCTGACCGGGAGCTCCAGATTGCCGATATCGGAGGGGCTCGGTTCTTCTGCAGCCTGGCTACGAACGTAAATGTCGCGCTGTTCACCGGCGAGCGTGACCGAGCCGACTTGGGTACCGCGCAATGCGCCGGATATTGCTTGCCCGACGTCGCCTTGGGTGAAGCCGAGTGAGGCTGCCTTCTTGTTGTCGAGATTGACCTTGAGGACCTTGCGCTGCTCCTCGAGGTTGGTCCGGATATTGCCGAGACCGGGAACGGCCTCCAACTCCTGTTCAATGCGCTTAGCGCCTGTCTCCAAGCTCTTGGTGTTCTCGCTAGAGACGGTGACCGTGAGGTCGTTGGTGCTCGACTCGTTGTTAGTCGATGTCACGGTAAGCTCACCGGCCGACTGGCCCAGCTCGACCATCTTCTCTTGCAGCTGTGGCCGGAACGTATCTGCCCTGGCTCCGTCTGCCAGCAAGACCGTGAACTCTGCAGTGTTGGTGTTCGGCGTTGCACCTGGAACCAGGCTGCCGCCGATCGTCACCAGGTAGTTCTTGACGTACGGATCGGACTTAAGAAGATTTTCGACTTTCCCGGCTGCAGCGCTCGTGGTCGACAACCTCGTACCGGGCGGCAGCTTCTGGTGGATGGCGAGTGTGGTTTGGTCGGTGACCGAGCCCAGGAAATCTGTCTTCAAAAAGGTGGCCGAGCCGAGCGTTGCTGCAAAGACCACCAGGGCTAGACCGAGGGTGATGAACGGATGCCGCAAACCAAACCGGAGGATCGGTAGGTAGCCCTGCTGGAGGCGGGTCACTTTGGCCTCCTCCGCAGTGTGGGCCACAGCCGCTTCAGCTGTCTCGACCTCGGCGGTATTTGCCATGGCGGGCTGCTGTCTACGACCAGCCGCCCTCCGCAGGAACCAGTAAGCGAGCACGGGCACGATCGTCATCGACACCAGCAGCGAGGCGCCCAGTGCAACGGCGACCGTGATCGCAAATGGCCGGAAAAGCTCGCCGACTACGCCGGAGACAATGGCTACCGGAGCGAACACCGTGACCGTGGTCAGCGTCGACGCGGTGACCGCACCGGCCACCTCCTTGACTGAGGCGAGGACATCGCCGGTCGTCAGTGTGTCGTGCCCGGCAGCCCGACGTTTGATGTTCTCCACGACCACGATCGAATCGTCGACCACCCGGCCGACCGCCACGGTGAGCGCCGCCAGGGTGAAGATGTTGAGCGAGTATTCGCCGAGCTGAAGACCGATCATGGCGATCAACAGCGAAAGCGGAATCGAGATGGCGGTGATCAAGGTGGCCCGAACCGAGAACAGGAACACCAAGATCACGAGCACTGCGAAGGCCAAGCCCAGCAAGCCCTCCACCGCGAGATCATGAATCGACTGCTCGATCAGCGGCGCCTGGTCGAAGATCGTTGTGATCGTCGTGTTGTTGCCCAACTTCTGCTCGAGGCTCGGGATCTTGTCGCGCACCTGGTGCGAAATCTCCACCGCGTCAGCATCGGTGTCCTTGAGCACAGCGAGGCTGAGAGCCGGCCGGCCATCAGCTCGAGCGATAGAGGTCGACTCTATTGAGTCCACCTTGACGTCGGCCACAGCAGAAAGTCGCACCGGATCGTCCGGGGTCGGTACCTGTAAGGCGCGGAACTGCTTGACAGTGCTGCTAGAGCTGCCCACCTCCACCGCGAGTTCGAGGTTCTTGTCGAAGCTGCTGCCGGCGGGTGTGACGGTCGCCTGTCCCTGCACGGTCTGGGTCACTGCCTGAGCTGAGACGTCGTGTTTGCGAAGGTCTTTCGGCCGCAACGTCACCAGCAGCTGGGTGGTGTTCTGGCCGGTCACCGTGACACTGCGTACGCCGTCAATTCCGGACAGGTCAGGCACGGCAACGTTCTCGACTTGACGGCCCGCCTCATCCAGTGAGGCGTCAGAGGCGACGGCAAGCAGCAGCACCGGGATGTCGTCGGTTCTGCCGGTAATGACCTCGGTCTCCACCTGGTCGGGCAGGGTGGATTTCAGTCCATCGACGGCATTGCCGATGTCGGACACTAACTTGTCCGGGTCGAGGCCGTACTCCCATTCGACGGTGATGGTCGCAACGCCGTTCGAAGAGGTCGATTGCACCTTGGTGACACCTGAAACGCCTGTAAGCGCCCGTTCCAGTGGTGTCGAGACATCGTCCGCAATGATCTGCGGCGACACGCCCGGATAGCTGGCTGTCACAATCGCAGTGGGGACCTGAATCGATGGCAGCAATTCCTGCTTGAGGTTCAAAGTCGCCAGCACGCCGAAAACTACGATGGCGAGCGTCGCAAGGCCCACGATCATGCGGTTGGCCAAGCTAAGCCGCGTCAGGGAAGTCATGAAACAGGCTCCCTTCCGCGTGTAGTCCCGACTGAGACACCAGCCGCACCGAGCGAGGCGTCGACACGATCATTCGCATGGAGCTTACAGTTAGCGCAAGCTGGATAATCAAGCCGTTACGATCCTTATCAACAAAGACATAGATTGATGACAGCAGGGCCACCAATGACCGAGACCGCTCGCGACGCCACAGCAGCTGACAGCGAACAAGAAGAACTGATCGGCTGCTTGGAACGGATTCAGGACGGTTTTGAACGACGAGCGCTGTCGACGATGGCCGAGCCGCTGATCTCGACACCGCTCACCATGCAGCAACTCAAGGTCCTTACCATGATTGCAATTGATCCGGAGAGGGCAACCGGTCACGAGCTGGCCGCTCAGCTGAAGGTGTCCGTCGCAACCATGTCTGGCTTGGTTGATCGCCTGGTGGAACACGGAATGGTGACGCGGGGTGAGGATCCCACTGACCGACGGGTTCGTCCGCTCAGCGTGACACCTGAGGGCAACGCGACGATCCGAAGTCTGCTGAGTGCCTCCGGAACCATGCCGACGCCAGTTCTTCGAAGACTCCACATCGACGATCTGCGTGCCCTTGTTCAGGGCGTGGTGGCACTCGACCGTGCGGTACGGGAATTGTCCGAGGAAGACTCCCCCACGCCATGATCAACCAAGGTCCTCAGTGGCTGCATATCTTCATTGATATCCGTGCCGAGGTAGCACAAGAGTCGGCGAAGTTCTGGTCCTCAGCACTTGGGTGGCCACTGGGCGATCACTGGCCTGGCTACCCAGAGTTCCGCAGCTTCCAGCCGCCGACCGGCGATGGCTACGTCCATCAGCAGGTTGGCGATCATGGACCGCGCATCCACTTTGATCTTGAGGTCACCGACAATGCCGAGATGCAGCGACTTGTCGAACTCGGTGCCAAGGTGGTTGGCGAGGCCGAAGGCTGGTGCCCGATGGCCTCACCAGGCGGGCTCCCATTCTGCTTGGTCCACCACCACGAGCACGTTCGTCCGTCGGCACTGACATGGGACGGACACCGCAGCCGGCTGGTACAGGTCTGCGTTGACTCGCCGGCCGACTTGCATGATGCCGAGGTGGCTTTCTGGCGGGCAGCCCTGAATTGGCGATGGTCGGCAAGTGATTCCGAAGAGTTCGCCGGCAAACTGTATCCGCCGTCCGGCTCCAGCGTGCAGTTGCTCTTCCAGCGGCTGGGGGAGGATGACCCGGACACCGCCGTACGAGCTCACATCGATCTTGGTACTGACGATCTGGAAGCCGACGCGCAACGCCTCGTTCAGCTCGGCGCGACGCGTATCGGACCGGGCCGTGGCTGGGTGCCTCTTCGTGACCCAACCGGACTGGTGTTCTGCACTACCGGCAATTCTCCCGACGCCCCATAGGCTGCGTGCGGTTCAGCTCTCCGGAGCCTGCTGCACTGGAGGGGGAGCAGTCTCACCGGCGTTGCTGTCGCCCAGGCTCGCCGTAGCAGAAGGCTCGGCTGCTTGCTGCTCGACCTCCTCGGCCTCCTCCGCTTCCAGCCGAGCTAACCGAGTACGGGCCACAATCTGCTGTCTTGTCGTGGTCCGCTGGGAGCGCCCGCGGAAAACGAAGCTGACGGCCCAGTGCAGCACGGTGGTGAGCCGATTCTTGAATCCGACGAGGTACAGAACGTGAACACCGAGCCACATCAACCATGCAAAGAAGCCCGCGAAGTGGAGCCTGTTGCCGATGCTGGCCACGGCATGGAATCGGGAAATGGTCGCCATGCTGCCTTTGTCGAAGTACTTGAAGGGTTCTCCAGGCGGCTCGCCACGCAGCCTGCCGGCAATCTGATCGGCTGCGTATTTGCCACCCTGCATCGCGACCTGCGCCACGCCAGGCAGGTTGTTGAGGGCCATCATGTCGCCCACCACGAAGACCTCAGGATGTCCGGGCAAGGTGAGATCTGGATTCACCTTCACCCGGCCGGCACGATCGACTTCGGCGCCGCTTTGTTCGGCGAGCTGCTTTCCGAGGGGTGAAGCACTAACCCCAGCCGCCCAGACCTTGCACCGAGAACGAATCCGCCGCTTGTTGCCCTCAGCGTCGATGATGTCAACGCCGAAGTTGTCAAGACCGACGACCTTGGCGTTGAGCTCGACGTCCACACCGATGCTCTCAAGTTGCTTCTTGGCTGCCGTGGAGAGCTTGTCACCGAAGTTGGGCAGGACAGCCGGGGCGGCGTCCAACAAGATCACCTTGGCCTTCGTTGTGTCGATGCGACGGAAGTCTCGTGGGAGTGTCCGCTCTGCCATCTCCCGAATCTGGCCCGCCATTTCGACACCAGTGGGACCGGCACCGACCACAACGAAAGTCAGCCACTCCTCTCGCTCCGCCGGGTCGTCACTCAGTTCTGCGAGCTCAAAGCAGCCGAAGATCCGACCGCGTAGCTCCAGCGCGTCATCGATGCTCTTCATACCCGGGGCCCACTCGGCAAATTGATCATTGCCGAAGTACGACTGACCGGCGCCGGCAGCCACGATCAAGGTGTCGTACGGAGTGACGGTGGTACCCAACGGACTGACCGAGGTAACGGTCTTGGCGTTGATATCGATGTCGGTAACCCGACCGAGCAAAACCGTCGCGTTCCGCTGTCTCTTGAGCACCTCGCGGGTTGCGGGAGCGACCTCGCCCTCGGAGAGAACGCCAGTAGCAACCTGGTAAAGCAGCGGCTGAAACAGGTGGTGTGACGTTCCGCTGATCATGGTGACCTGGACAGCAGCCTTCGCCAGAGCCTGAGTAGCCCAGAGCCCTCCGAAACCAGAACCGATGATCACTACTCGATGCCTGCCCGATCCACGATCAACCGATGAGGAAGTTGCAGGACTTGGTGCGGGGCTCTCTACCGTCATGATTCACTCCTCGCTGTCGCCGTGCGGCCTACCTCAGACCGCTACCCAACAAGGGGCGGGACACACGGGCAACCGGTACGTCATCCCGCCTTTGTTCAGCAATCGTCCCAGTCACGGCCCGAATTGGCCACCATTCGATGTCTGGATCACCCTCGAGTCGCAGTCCGTCTTTAGCCAGGCTTGCTGGCGCTGCAACCTATATTCACGTTGGCTTCTTGCCGTCTGCACGGGATGCAACCTGTGCAGAGCGTGCGCAGGTCCGGTGTAGGTAGGTTTCCGACAGGAGAGGGACGGATACGTCCGATCGGTCGCTAGGGTCGCTTGGGTGCCTTGGCGGCAGATGCGGTAGCTCGTGATGCTCGGGACTGAGAAGCCGCACGCTCAGCCTCTGGCACGACGGTCGTCGACAACACCACCATTGCGTGGGCGTCGACCCGATGAGTCGACCTTGCTCGCCACGGCTTCACATTTGGTGGATCGACCTGTCCGCTAGCGGTGTCCAGTCGCACCAGCCAGTTCTGGCCGAGCTCTTCCGCCGGCATGGTGAACCTGATCGGTTCTATGTGCGCGTTGAAGAGCAGCAAAAAATGATCATCGACGATTGGCCGGCCGACCGCATCGAGCTCGGGAATCGCATCACCATTGAGAAATACCATCACGCTGCGGGCGAACCCGGAGTTCCAATCGGCCTCGTCCATCTCCGACGCGTCGGGCTTGAACCACATGATGTCGCCGAGCTCGCTCCGGCCGCCGTGCTTGGCGTCTCCGGCAAAGAACCGCCGCCGCCGCAGAATCGGATGTGCCTTGCGCAAGCTGATTGCCGCTGACGTGAAGGCGAGCAGATCCTTCTGGTCGGCATTGAGATCCCAGTGCACCCAAGAGATCTCGTTGTCTTGGGCGTAGACGTTGTTGTTGCCGTGCTGAGTCCGTCCGAGCTCATCTCCGTGCGCCAGCATGGGGACACCTTGACTCACCATCATCGTCGTGATGAAGTTCCGCTGCTGTCGTAACCGCAACGCATTGATGGCAGGATCGTCGGTCTCACCCTCCACGCCGCAGTTCCATGATCGATTGTGACTTTCGCCGTCCTGTCCGTTCTCGCCGTTCGCTTCGTTGTGCTTGTAGTTGTACGAGACAAGATCACGCAGCGTGAAGCCGTCGTGGGCAACCACGAAATTGATCGAGGCGGTGGGACGCCGGTCGGAATGCTCGTACAGGTCACTGGATCCGGTGATCCGGGAAGCGAACTCGGCCAGCGACGCCGGCTCACCGCGCCAGAAGTCGCGCACGGTATCGCGGTATTTGCCATTCCATTCCGACCACAACGGCGGGAAGTTTCCGACCTGATAGCCCCCGTCGCCCAGATCCCACGGTTCGGCGATCAGCTTGACCTGTGAGATCACCGGGTCCTGCTGGATGATGTCGAAGAAGGCCGACAGCTTGTCGACCTCATGGAACTGCCTGGCCAGTGTCGCAGCAAGATCAAACCGGAAGCCGTCGACATGCATCTCCAAGACCCAGTACCGCAATGAGTCCATGATCAGCTGCAGCACGTGCGGACTACGCATCAACAAGCTGTTGCCGGTGCCGGTGGTGTCGTAGTAGTGCTGCTGGGCCTCATCGACGAGCCGATAGTAGGCCGCGTTGTCGATGCCTCGGAACGCTATTGTCGGCCCGAGCTCGTTTCCCTCTGCGGTGTGGTTGTAGACCACGTCCAAGATCACTTCGATGCCGGCCTCATGCAATGCCTTGACCATCGCCTTGAACTCTGTGGTCTGCTGACCAAGATCGAGATCGCTGGTATAGCCATTGTGCGGCGCCAGGAAGCCGATGGTGTTGTAGCCCCAGTAATTGGACAAACCTCGATCAACGAGATGGCTGTCGTTGACGAATTGATGGACCGGCAACAGTTCGACTGCGGTAACTCCGAGCGAGGTCAGGTGCTCGATGATCACCGGATGACCGATCGCCGCGTAGCTTCCCCGGACGTCGTCTGGGATGCCGGGATGAGTCATAGTCAGACCCTTCACATGCATCTCGTAGATGACGCTCTCGTGGTACTGGTGCCGCGGTGGCCGATCATGGCCCCAGTCGAAGTACGGCGTCGTGACTACCGACAGCATGGTGTGACCCAGTGAATCCATGTCATTGAATTCGGTCGGGTCGGCAAAACTGTAGGAGAACAACGATTGGTCACCGTCGATCTGTCCACTGATGGCCTTTGCGTACGGATCTAGCAAGAACTTGGACGGGTTGCACCGCTGCCCTTTTTCGGGCTGGTACGGACCATAGACGCGGTAACCGTAACGCTGGCCCGGCTGGATCCGCGGCAGGTAAGCGTGCCAGACGTTGTTGTCGACCTCGATGAGTTCGAGCCGGGTCTCCTCGCGGCCCTCCCCGATCAGGCAGAGCTCGACCTTCCACGCAACTTCAGAGAAGAGTGCGAAGTTCACTCCAGTGCCGTCGAAGGTCGCACCCAGCGGATATGGCCGTCCTGGCCACATCTCGCCGTTCTGTCTTTGCAGACCGTTCATTGATTCCGGCACGACATCTCCCGATCGGTACGCCTCGACCCCTGACGTACCAACGCTACGCTGCCGTCAGCACGTGCTAATCGATGGCACGTCCGCTCGCACAGCAGAATAAGATCCGTGCGACGCGAGGCCTCGGTACTGCATCTCGATCTTGATGCGTTCTATGCCTCCGTCGAGCAGCGCGACAAGCCATCCCTAAGAGGCAAGCCCGTCGTCGTTGGGGGCCTTGGTCAGCGGGGAGTCGTCGCCACGGCATCCTACGAGGCGAGAGCCTTCGGCGTACGGTCGGCCATGCCGACACATGAGGCACGGCGGCGCTGTCCGCATGCGGCGTTTCTGGTAGGTCGATTCGATGCCTACCACACGGCGAGCCGTCAGGTGATGGATGTGCTCCGTCGGCTGTCACCCTTGGTAGAACCACTATCCCTTGACGAGGCATTCGTTGATCTGCGCGCAGCAACGACCGCGGTCGAGTTCAGCCGAGCGGGCCTGAAGCTGCTGATCGAGGAGCTAAGGGACGAGGTCCGTACGGCAACTGACGGCTTGACGGCATCAGTCGGTGTCGCGACCTCGAAGTTCATTGCCAAGGTGGCCACCGAGCTGGCCAAGCCCGACGGCTGGTCGATCATCGAAGTCGGCCAGGAGCTGGACTTACTGCGGCCGATGCAGGTCAGCGTGATTCCAGGCGTCGGCCGGGTCACACAAGAAAAGCTCCACCGCATCGGCATTCATAGCGTCGCTGAGTTGCAGAAATGTGCGTTCGATGAGTTAGCACAGGTGATCGGGAAGACGCATGCTCAGCCGTTGATCGATCTGGCGTACGCGCGTGACGATCGACCGGTCGAGCCTGATCGGGAGACGAAATCGGTCTCCGTCGAGGACACGTTCGAAATTGACCTTGTTTCACGAGAGGAGCTCACCGCGATCTTGCTCCGGGATGCGCGGCAAGTTGCGACCAGACTGCACACGGCAGGTCTGTTTGCGCATACCGTCACGATCAAGGTCAGGCTGCATGACTTCTCCACGCTGACAAGATCACGCACGTTGCTCAGTGCGACCGACCGCGCGGAGGTCATCGGCTCGGTTGCCACCTCCCTGCTCGGTTCTGTGGACGTCACAGGAGGAGTTCGGCTACTTGGTGTTGGCGTTGCTGGTCTGACCGATGTCCTGCAGGAGGATCTGTTTGCGGTGGCCGGCTCGGTTGGGATTCCGGCCGAGGACGTGGCGGAAGATCACCTCAAATCTGATGAACAACCGGCTCGCCGAGGTTGGCCGCCTGGACTTGACGTCGAGCATGATCAGCACGGCCGTGGCTGGGTCTGGGGGTCCGGCCTTGGCCGGGTGACAGTCCGCTTCGAGACCAGACTTACGCCGCCCGGTCCAGTGCGAACCTTCGCCGCCAACGATCCCGCCCTACGCCGGGTCGATGAGACTTGACGCCTGTGGTTGCGTTCAGGAGAGCTGTACGGTTCGTCGCGACTGTACTCAGGTTCCTCACGCAACAGGGCCAAGGCCGCTGCTCAGCCGCCGCTTCTCCGCACCAGGCCGAGAAAAGGACCTGAATCGGCCATTTGGGCAAGTGCTTGTGGCTCTGAGCGGAGAAACGCGCCAGGTCAAGCAGCATTGGGAGCCTAGGCGCGGGCGTCGACCCCTGAGGCAGCCTCAATGAGCCCGAGAAACAGGCCGTAGTCCTCGCCACTTTCCGGGTGCCATTGCACCCCCAGCCAGAACGGCCGTTCGGGATCTTCGATGGCTTCGATAGTGCCGTCGGCGGCGCGAGCCGTGGCCTCGAAGCCTGGATGGGTGACAACCGATTGCTGGTGATGACAGCTAACCTGCACCCGGTCACCGACGAAGTTTCGAACCCGCGACCCCTCCCGAGTGCTGATCGAGGTCCAGCCGAAGGCGTTGCCGCCCGGCGCATGCTCTTCGTGCCCAACAACATCTGGCAGGTACTGTTCCAGCGAACCGCCAGCCCGAACGGCCATGATCTGCATCCCCCGGCAAATGCCGAGCGTCGGAAGGCCAAGGCGGTCGGCGGCATCCAGCAGGGCGAACTCCCAGGCGTCACGATCACGACGCACCTTGGTCAGCGGATGGGGCATCTTTCCGTAGCGCTCCGGGTCCACATCCGAACCCCCGGTGATGATCAGTCCATCGAGCCGGGAGACGACCTCGGTCATGCCTTCGTTCTGGGGCGGCAGTAGCACAACCACACCGCCCGCGGCTTCCACCGAACGGGTGTAAACCGATGGCAGCAGGTCGGCCGACATGTTCCACACGCTCCACGCAGCCTGCTCGCGATAGGTGGTCAGACCGATAACAGGCCGCCCCTGTTTTCCCCCCATCGCGGTCACAGCCCCATTCTCACATTCTTTCGAAACTGCGCCTTAGCTCCCAGTCAGTGACAGTGGCCTCGAAGGCAGCCAGCTCCGCATCCGCCAACATGGTGTAGTGATCGACGACCTTCTCTCCGAAGGCGGTCCTGGCGATCTGTGAGCTACCGAAGGCCTGCCGGGCCTCTCGGAGGGTACCCGGAACCCTTGAAAAGTCAGATGTGTGAGTGTTGCCGCTCAGCGCCGGACCGAGTTCCAGATCATGATCGATGCCGTAGAGCCCACCCGCGATCATCGCCGCAAATGCCAGATAGGAATTGGTATCGGCACCTGGCGCCCGGTTTTCCACTCTGGCGGACCCGCCTCGGCCCAGCACCCGGATTGCAGACATCCGATCATCCATCCCCCAGGCGATCGTTGTCGGCGCGAGGGACTCCGCAGCGAAACGCTTATAGGAGTTGATGTTGAGCGCGTACAGCAGAGTGAAGTCGTACAAGGTCAGCAGAACTCCAGCCACGAAGGCCTCATACAGCGCGGTACGTGCACCGTCCTGCCAGAAGACTGTCGAGCCGTCGCGACCGCGCAGGGATAGCCGGATGCGGCAGGAGTTTCCCTGGTGCTCGTCGTAGGCGGCCATGAACGTAATGCACTTGCCCTGCTGCGCAGCGATCTCCTTGGCAATGGTCTTGAGAACCGCATGGTTATCTGCCGACGTCAACGCGTCCCCATGGCACAGGCTGATTTCATGCTGCCCCGGGCTTCGCTTTGCAGTGACCGATTCGATGTCGATCCCTGCGGCGTACACCGTATTGCGGATTGCGTGCAGCAGCGGTTCCATCCGGCCGCCACTCATGATCGAATAGTCGACGTTGTACTGGCTGACTGGAGCAAGATCACGATAGTGAGCGGTCCAGGCATCCTCGTAGCTGGTGTGGAAGGCCATCAACTCCAATTCGGCGCCTCCCACAACGGTGTATCCCCGGTTGCCAGCAGCCGCCAGCTGCTGTTTCAAGATCGCTCGCGGTGATTCAGCGACCGGCGTCTCATCGAGTTCGACCACATCACACTGCACCATCACAGTGCCGGGGTGGTGCTGGAGTAGACGAATTGTCTGCAAGTCGGGGACAAGCTTCATCTCGCCCTCGCGCCGGTCCACTGCTGCCGGGTGGTAACGGTCGGAGAGATTCATGTCGACGTCGGCCGACAGGAGGTATGCCGAAACCTCCGTGCCACTGTCCAAGACGTGTTCGGCAAAGTACGCCGCCTGCAATCGCTTGCCCTGCAACCGACCTTGCACATCGGCGAAAGCGACAATGACAGTATCGATGTCGCCTTCGTTGATGCGCCGACGAAGATCATGAACGCTGAGATGACGGGCGTTGCGCAGATCGGTCATGTCGTTCGCTCACTCCTTCGTCGGGTGCATGATCACAACACCAGTGGAACTCTCGATCCGACGCTAGCTCAACACATGACCAGATAGGATCGGCGGCCGTCCCTAGGCTGTGCGCATGGCCATGTGGATGGGCGCGCTGGAGTTCGACCTGTTGCTCGGCGATGTGCATTCGCTCAAGGAGAAGCGTTCGCTGATCCGTCCGCTGATCGCTGAGATTCGCAAACGATTCGAGCTCAGCGTCGCCGAGGTTGATCATCTTGATCTGCACCGGCGGGCAGCAATCGGAGTAGCGGCGGTCAGTCCCGATCGGGCGCATCTGGTCGAGCTGCTAGATGCGGTCGAGCAGCTCGTTGCCTACCGTCCTGAGGTCGAGCTGCTGTCGGTACGCCGCATGTTGCGATCGGGAGACGATGAGTAACCAGCTCGCTGACTTAGGCCGGCCGGTCGCGCCGCCCTGCCGCGTACGGGTCCCCAAGATCAACGTCAATTACCTGCCGCCTCGGCTCCAGCAGCGCACGCTCACGGAAACACACCAACCGCTCATCACCCTGTGGTCCGGAGATCGTGTTTCCGTCGGCAATCACGTCGCCAGACCTGAAGAGGTAGGCCGCCGTGGAAAACAGCATCGTCGCAATCTCAGCTGGCCCCCGGTCCCGGAAGTGGCATTGCACGTCTGGGAGGCCGAAAACGTGCAGGCCGAGAGTGTCCATCAGCATCGCCCCGTGATCGTTGGCGATGCTGAAATAACGCACGTTGATCAAGCCATCAAGATCACCTGGAGCAAACAGCTCTGGGTCGCCGACTCGCTGGCTCTGTGGCCAGCTCAAAACCGTTGGCTGAGTGTGTCGGATCAGCTCGGCAACAACGCCACTCATCCCCCGCCAGCGCTCCTGCGGTGTTCGGCCCTCGCCGAACATCTCTGTTATCAATAGGCTGGACCGGCAGCGTGCTACTGATGATTCGGCCTCCTCCCAGTCCCAGGTCTGATTGACATCAGGCAACGACTTGCCACCCTCACCAAGCGGACTGCCGGGCATGATCGCCGTCAGCAATGGGGCGGAACCATCACCATGTGGCACGACAAGTGATTCCATTTGGCGCTCGGCGTCAGGCGACAGCGTGCGTAGCGCCTGAAGCAGCCGAGGATCCCCCAAGTCGGGGGCATCAGCGGCGTACCACAACTCCACCACGAGCGGGATCGATGTCGCTTCAGTCATGATCAACTCCGCTGTCCCGCAGCCCACGAACCGCCTGTGCGACCACATCAGGGCGGTCGATCATGATCAGGTGCCGGGAATCCTCAATCACGACGTGCCGGGCATTGAGCAGCGCGGCCAGCCGGGTTTGCTCGGCAATCCATCGGGCACCGCCCTTTTCGGCGGCGGTCAGCACGATGGCGAGAGTCTGCGGCCATGCATGGCTCTCGCGCAGTCGTGCCAGGTCCCACGCCTGCTGGCTGTATGCGGCTTGCTCGGCGAGCACACTGGCAATCGCATCCGGGTTCCGGAACGTTTGCCTGGTCATCAGAGTGACCGGGTCGGTCAATCTGCGATGGCTCTGGGCGGCGACCAGCAACCGCTGCAGGAATGAGGCCGGCAGTCGGAGCACTGGAAGCGCCATGGATCTCCGCACCAGCCGGGCAACCCATAGCCAGCCGCGGCGTGGCCCTGGCCGCCGGGGGTTCAGCTCGACGCTGCCGTCGACCAGCACCAGACCGACAACCAAGTCGGGTCGTTGTCGAACGAGAGCCTCGGCATGGAAGCCGGCCATGGAATGGGCGACCAGGATGGCCGGTCCGGTTGTTTTCAGTAGCGCCTCCAGGGTTGCTACTTCTGCCGCCAGTCCAGGTAGTTCATCCGGCCACGGCGAACCCAGCAGTCCTGGGCGGTCAGGGCGTACGACCGCCAGATCGGGCAGCAGGTCGGCGACGAAGTCCCAGTCATAGCTAGGCACTCCGCAGCCGCCGAGCAGCACAATGGGCGGGTCAGCCCCGGGCTGGCTGGTCAGATGCACCACCCGACCACCCAGAGTCACCAGTCCCTTTGTCGGCAACTCCGTCTGAAGTTCTGCGATGCTCATCGGCTCTGGCTCATCGCGCCACTGCTCACGGCGCACTCTTACCCACTCGTGCCGAGAATCTGACACCGCATCGCTCACCGCCGCTTGTTGTTATCGAATCAAGATCATCCTCGGCGCTGGCATCGCCCACACCAGAACAGGTTGCGACCAGCCAGTACCTCGGTGCGTACCTTAGAACCGCATACCAAGCAGGCCATGCCCGCCCGGCGGTACACGTAGACCTCACCTCCATGATCATCTTTGCGTGGCGGACGGCCCATTGCCTCCGGCGTGTGCTCCGGGCGTACGGTGTCGATCCGCTTGGTCAGCACACCTTGCGGCATCAACTCAACAAGATCACTCCAAATGCCCTGCCAGCTCCGTCGATTTAGCTTGTTGCCCGGGCGATGCGGGTTCACCCGGTTACGAAACAACACCTCGGCGCGATACACGTTGCCTACGCCGGACAGGATGGTTTGATCCATCAGGAGTGCGGCGATCGGCCGGGTGGCGCGATGAATGCGCAGCCAGGCGAGATCAGGATTCGCGTCTGGCCGAAGTGGATCAGGACCGAGCTCCCGTAGCCGCAAAGCCACCTCGGCGGGAGTCCGCACCGCACACAGCTGCGGACCTCGAAGGTCTGCAGCAGCTTGTTCCGTCGCGATCCGCACTCGCACCTCGCCGCGAGGCGGCCTCGGCGGACCAAGTTCCAGGCCGCCGATGAGACCTAGGTGGATGTGCAGCAGCCGATCACCGTCGAACTCACAGAACAGGTGCTTGCCGTGTGCCGTTGCTTCGATCATTAGGGTCTGGTCCAGCTGCGCCGCGGACTCGGCGAAGCGGCCTTGTGGACTGGTGACCGAGACCACTCGGCCACCGAAAGTCTGCGTCAAGTCGAGCGCGAGCCGGTGCAGTGTGTGGCCCTCCGGCACCGTCCCTCCTTGAAGCTGATATATCACTGCGGCTACTGACGCGTAACACTTCCATTGCGATCACTCACGCAGTCAGCGAATCTGTTTTACCGTGTCAGGCATGACAGGTGCGGTGCCACCTGGGGGTCGTCCCTCAGGAACGCACGGCGGAGGAACACACTACTCGGGGACCCCGCATGACTCTCGCGATCTTTGGCCGCGGGACTTTGGGCGGGACGGTGTCTCTGGACTGGTCACTCTCGACCGTGCCATGCGAGGGCGGGACGTATCCCGTCCAGACCTCGACGATGAGCGGGTCGCAGCAGAGGTCATCAACGAGCTACTCGCCAGAGTCGACGGCCGACGGCGTACTTGATTGCTGTGTTTGATTGCTCCGCTCGCTGACGCTCGCTCCGCGCGGATCGCGCCTTTGTAGCCACCTACTTCGTCGTCGCTCGGCGACGAAAAGCGTGTCGCCTCCCTCCTCCTCAGCACGGCGGCGCGCGATCCGGTGTTCGATTGCTCCGCTCGCTAGCGGTCGCTCCGTGACTTCTCGTAGTCGGCGAGTAGGCCGATGCGGCGGGCGTGGCGGGGATCGCCACTGAAGGACGTGGCCAGGAAGAGCCGCACCAACTCAAGGGCTTCTTCCTCGGTGTGCAGCCGAGCTCCGATGCTGATGACGTTCGCGTCGTTGTGCTCTCGGCCGAGCCTGGCGGTATCCGAGTCGTACGCGAGCACAGCCCGGGTGCCGACGACCTTGTTCGCCGCGATCTGCTCGCCGTTGCCCGACCCGCCGAGCACAATGCCGAGCGAGCCAGGGTCGGCTACCGCAGCTTCGGCAGTCGGAATGCAGAAAACCGGATAGTCGTCCTCGGCATCGTAGGTGTGCGGCCCATGATCAACAAGGTCGTGGCCATCCTCGGTCAGAGCCGTGATCAGGTACTTCTTCAGCTCGAATCCGGCATGATCGCTACCGATGTGTACGCGCATGGGAGCACTATCCCAGATCCCGGCGGCCCGCATGCAGTGTCCTTGGCTGCCGCGCCGCCTCTCCCAGTTGCTGAATACCAGCGGCCAGGCCGCCGACGATGTCGCCGCCGGCGAATGAGGTCTGCATAGCTGCAGCTGCCAGCCGGCACTCAAGATCATCAAGAACTCGTCGCGCTTCCACGCCCGTCACGATCTCCAGCTTGTGGAACTCCGGATCGCACATCACCAGCACCGAATGATCGGGATCGGCGAGGGCTCCGTGCAGCCGCTCCGCGTACCCCCGCGAGTTTTCCTCCGAGACGCCGACTAAGAGTGAGAATGTCAGGCCGGAAGCGGCCTCGGCATTGCGCACGGCGCGCTTGAGCCACTCGCGTTGGCTCGGGGTGAACGAGTCACCAGCGGGCACCCGCGCCACCCACGTGCTCGCCGGTGTCGTCGCCCTCGACATTCTCCCCGGCTGCTCTGGCCTCAGACATCGCCTGATCGCCTGTGATTGTGCCCGCGTCGTCGCTGACCGGCTCCACCTCAGCGGACTCGCGAGCACCCACCCACAGTGGGTCGCTGGCATCAATGACGTCGCCACGTCGGGCGCGAGCCTTGGCGCGAACCTGGATGGTGCCTCCCACGATCACCGCGATCAGAAGAGGAATCCCGATGAGCAGAGTGAGGGATTGCAGGGCGGTGGGGTTGGGTACCTGTGGCCACCCCGAGAACGTTTCCAAAGGCACTAGCATGCTCAGGAGCTCATTCACGGCCCTACGTTATCGCCCTGACGTTGTTCCGCCGAGATTGTGAGTCGCCAAGAGGAGGATTGTTGTCAGGTACTGGCGCGCCACAAGCCCGGCGCGATGATCCCGGGCCCGGCACCGCGGTCAGTTCAGAAGCGTCTCGGGTGGTCATGGAGGCAGATCAGATCGCCCGCGCCTGTGCCCGGATAGCCCACCAGATCCTGGAGGCAAACCGTGGTGCCGAGGGCCTGGTGCTGATGGGTATCCCGACCCGTGGAGTGCCGCTTGCTCACCGGCTGGCGACGGTGATGAATCAGGTGGAAGGCGTCCGGGTCCCGGTGGGCGCCCTTGATGTGACGATGTATCGCGATGACCTGCGCCGGCAACCCACCCGTGCCGTCGGGCATACCGACCTACCGGTCGAGGTTGAAGGCAGCACCGTGGTGCTCGTCGATGATGTGCTCTACTCCGGGCGTACAGTGCGAGCAGCGCTGGACGCACTAGGTGATATTGGACGGCCACGCGCAGTTCGCCTTGCCGTGCTCGTCGACCGAGGCCACCGCGAGCTGCCGATAAGAGCTGATCACATTGGGAGCTATGTACCGACGCGGGCGGGCGAGCACGTCACCGTACGGTTGGCCGAGCTTGACGGCATAGATCAGGTCAGCATCGAGCCGGCCGCCGACGCCGCTCGCCGGGAGGTCTGATGCGTCATCTATTGTCCGCAGCTGATCTTGATCGAAATGAGATCGCCGAGATCTTGGACTTGGCCGAAGAGATGTCGCTGGTGCAGGGACGCCCGGTCAAGAAATTGCCGGCGCTGCGTGGCCGTACGGTAGTCAATCTTTTCTTCGAGGACTCCACTCGAACGAGGTCCTCATTCGAGATCGCCGGCAAGTGGCTGTCAGCCGATGTGATCAATATCAGCGCGAAGGGCTCATCGGTATCCAAGGGTGAATCGCTACGTGACACGGTGCTCACCGTTGCCGCCATGGGTGTGGATGCGCTGGTGATCAGGCACCCTGCCTCAGGCGCGCCATGGCAGGCCTCACGCTGGATCGATGCTCATGTGCTCAACGCCGGTGATGGAACTCATGAACATCCCACCCAGGCATTGTTGGACGCCTTTACCATCCGGCGCCATTTCCGGAGTTCGGTCCCCGATGTGTCCAGCTTCGAGGGCAAGACTGTGGCCATCGTCGGCGACATCACGCACTCCCGCGTGGCCCGCAGCAATGTGCTACTGCTCAATACCCTGGGCGCCCAGGTGATCTTGGTCGCACCGCCCACGCTGCTGCCTTCCGGAATCGACAGCTGGCCCGTGCTGGTCTGCACCGACTTTGATCAGGTACTCCCCCATGCCGACATCGTGATGATGCTTCGCGTACAGCGCGAACGGATGTCTGGCGGGTATTTCCCCACACCGCGCGAGTACACCATCGGCTACGGCTTGACCCGTCCGAGGCTGGAGGCGATGAAGTCCGGTGCGGCGATCTGTCATCCCGGGCCGATGAATCGCGGCTTGGAGATCTCAGCCGATGCGGCCGACGCTGCTAACTCGTTGATCTTGGACCAGGTTGCAGCTGGTGTTTCGGTACGGATGAGCGTGCTGTATGAGCTGCTGGGAGGCGCCGAGTGAGCGACCTGCTGATCCAAGGTGCCGATCTAGTAGGCCGTGGACGGTCTGACCTGCTGATCCGCGATGGCCGCTTCGTCGATCCGTCCGACGCGGGCGGTGACACAGAACAAGTTGATGCCGATGGGTTGATCGCGTTGCCCGGTCTGGTCGACCTGCATACGCATCTGCGCGAGCCGGGACGTGAAGACGCCGAGACCGTGGAGTCAGGCACGCTAGCCGCAGCACGCGGCGGTTTCACCGCGGTCCTCGCAATGGCGAACACCGATCCGGTCACCGACACGGCCGAGGCTGCCCAACACCTAGCGGCGCTCGGTGCTCGTGACGGTCATGCCCAGGTCGTGCCGGTGGGAGCGGTTAGCAAGGGCCTTGATGGCGTCGAACTGGCAGAGCTAGGACTGATGGCCCGGTCCAGCGCCGGCGTACGCGTGTTCTCCGACGATGGTCATTGTGTGTCGGACGCGCGGCTGATGCGTCGAGCACTGGAGTATGTCCGCGCCTTTGATGGTGTCGTCGCCCAGCACGCGCAGGATCCACAGCTCGCCGGCACGGCCGCCTGCTGCCACGAGGGTGAGATCTCCGGGAAGCTGGGATTGACCGGCTGGCCTGCCGCGGCCGAGGCAGGGATCGTCGCGCGGGACGTTCAGATCGCCGAACTGACGCGATCACGGCTGCATGTGTGTCATGTGTCGTGCGCCGAGACCGTCGACGTCATCCGGTGGGCCAAAGCGCGCGACATCAATGTGACCGCCGAGGTCACGCCTCATCACCTCATGCTGACGACTAGCGAGGTGCTCGGCTATGACCCGACGTACAAGGTCAATCCCCCGCTACGGCCCAACGAGCATGTGGAGGCCGTACGCGAGGCGCTGGTGGATGGCACCATCGACGTAGTTGCCTCCGACCACGCGCCACATGCGCGCCACGACAAGGAGCATGCCTTCGCTGAGGCCGCATTCGGCATGCTCGGACTGGAAACCGCGCTGGCCGTCGTGATCGACACGATGATCAATTCGAGCCTGCTGAGCTGGCCGGAGCTTGCCAAGCGGATGTCGATCACCCCTGGGCAGATCGCCCAGCTGTCGAATCAGGGCCGTCCGCTGGCCACCGGCGAGCCGGCCAACGTGGTGCTCATCGATCCAGCGGCCCGCGCAGTCGTGGACCGCAACGCCACAGCCTCGCTGTCACGAAACAATCCCTGGCACGGCCGCGAACTGCCCGATCCGGTAGTCGCCACTATCTGGGAAGGACGGATCACTTACCAAAGGTTGGCGTAACACCGGATCGCGCCACGCGCCGTGCTGAGGAGGAGGGAGGGGACACGCTTTTCGTCCCCGAGCGACGACGAAGTAGGCGCGATCCAAGGCGCGATCCGCGCGGAGCGAGCGCAGGGAGCGGAGCAATCAAATACGGGCCGGATTACATACCAGAAGGAACGGTAACTCTCGGCCTGGATGGGCGACTAGCAATGGCGACGCCGATCACTGAGAGCGCCCCTCCAAGGATGGCGAGCGGTGGCGGCACCTCGCTGAGCAACAGCCAGCCCAGCAGAATCGTGATCGGTGGAACGACGAACGTCGTGACACCCAGCTTTCCGGCCGTCGTGTGCTTCAAGGCATACGCCCAGGTAGAGAATGCCAGCGCACTCGGCACCAGACCTAGGTAGATGACTCCGAGGATCTGCAGGGGCGGTGCCGCCGCCACGTCATGGACTAGATCGCCGATAAAAGGCAAACAAGCGACCGTCCCGATAAGGCAGGCAAGCCACGTCACCTGCAGTGCGGATATTCGCCGCAGCACCACCTTCTGCGCTACCAAGGCGATCGAGTACGTTGTGGCGCTCAGCAACACCAGCAGGACACCGATCAGATCGGCCTTACCAGTGCTAGTGGCGATCCCGATGATCAGCGTGCCCGCGAACGCGACCAGCCCGCCGATGACCAGCATGCGCGGAAAACCTTCGCCGAGGAGAATGCCAGCGAGTACACCGATCAGGATCGGCGCAAACTGAATCAGCATCGCCGCCGTGCCAGCATCGACGTGTTGCTCGCCGGCGTTCAGCGCGACACTGTAGATAGCAAACCAGCCAACGCCTATCACTACCGTGAGCGCCCACTCCCTGGCGTTCATCCGGACCAGCTTCCGGCCGATCATCATGACGCTGAGGGCGAGGCTGGCCACGAGCAGCCGGCCCAAGCTGAGAGCTCCGGGCCGGATGTCGTGCGCGGCATACCGGATGACCACGAAGGCCGAAGCCCAGGCAAGAACAGTGATGGTCACCGCGAGCAGAGTGCGCCAGTTGGATACCTTGAGCTTGGTCTGCCGGATCTCTCTCACGGTGCTTGGCACCGGTCAAGCATGACTTCACCTGCTGCTGCAGACAAGCAAATCGTATTCACCGAGTACGCAGACCCTAGGCTGAGGCACATGCCGGACTGGTTACCAGACAATCTCGCGGCGCTAGTGGTTTTCAAGCCGATTCGCATCGCGCTCTTGATCATCGCGGCTTTCCTGCTGCGACGAGTACTGCATCGCATGATCAACCGCTCGGTACGAAGGGCGGTCGACCGGCCACTGAGCTCGCGTAATCAGATGGCCCAGAAGTTGATCGACGCGACAACGCTATCCGCCGTGCGTCGCAAACAACGCCTTGAAGCACTCGGCTCCTTGGCCACCAGTGCCGTAACCTTCGTGATCTTTCTGGTCGCCATCTTGATGATCTTGGCCGAGATGGGCTTCAACATCACCACAATTGTTGCCGGCACCTCGGTGACTGCAGTGACCTTGGCGTTCGGTCTGCAAAGCATTGTGAAAGATCTTGTGTCAGGTGTCTTCATGCTGGTCGAGGACCAGCTTGGCGTCGGCGATTACGTGGACATGGAAAAGACCTCAGGCATCGTTGAGGCTGTCGGCTTGCGCGTCACAGAGCTGCGGGACAAGGACGGCACCGTCTGGTACGTCCGCAACGGAGAAGTTATCCGGCTGGGCAACTACAGCCAAGGCGGTCCGGGTGAGCCGCCGGCCGAGGTGGAGCAGGAAGCGACCTGATCTTCACTCGATCGCGGCTCTCGCCATCTCCTCCAACTTCGCCATCAACGCCCGGTGAGGATGGGGTCCATGGCTGATTCGTGCGACGCCGGCATTCGCCCAGTCAGCCTTTGGCGGTGCGCCGGGAAAGGCGATCACGTTCAGCGGCAGTGGCACTTCTTTGACGATCCGCTCGATTTGCTGCGGATCGGCGAGGCGGGGAACGAAGAACCCGCTGGCACCGGCGTCAGCGAAGGCCTTCCCGCGCTCGATCGCTTCCTCGACCACCGCCGAGTCATACGTCTGCGACTTCAGGTACAGGTCGGTGCGGGCGTTGATGAAAAACTGGTCGCCGACGGCGCGCCGGATCGCCTCAATGCGCTTCACGTGCAACGTCAAAGGGTGCAAACCCTCGCCGCCGATAACCTGGTCCTCGAAATTACAGCCGACCGCGCCCGTGGCGGCCAGGCGGGCGGCATTGTCGGCGCCTTGATCCGGGTCATCGGAATAGGCGCTCTCGAAATCCACGGTAAGCGGCAACTCGGTGGAGTCGACGATGCGCTTTGCATTCGCCAACACGAAATCGATCGGCACGCCTTGCCCGTCGGCCCAGCCGTTGGCGTCGGCAACCGGATGGCTGCCGGTGGCGAGCGCCTTGGCCCCGGCGCGGATGACGGCCTGAGCGCTGCCGACGTCCCAGATGTTGTAGAGGATCACTGGATCGCCCGGCACATGCAATGCGGCGAACGCCTCGAACTTCGTAGGCATTGGCTCCCCTCATTGAACCCGTCGTGATTTTCGCTCTAGCTGCTCGATCCGATCTTCGGACTCTGGCAGCGAGGCGACAGTGTAGCGCGTGTCGCGCCGCTGATCTTCGGGGGTCAACTCGCACGATTTGGATCCGCTTCCGGCTGCACTAAGTGATCATGCCTTGGATTCAATTCCAAGGGTTCAGCGTGATCATCCGGCGGCGGCACGTGGGTACGCGCTCGATCCCATCAGGAGGTGCCGAGCGTTTTCCCGCAGATCGGGCCTTGACATCCTGCACACGCCTACTAGCGTTGAAATTCCACCAAGACGGAGTCGAGCGGGCGAATTTCAGCCGGCAAACTGTTCTGCGCGTCCACTCGACATGTAATCGTTTTTTCACTCAAGCTCGACTATCCAGTTTTACTGGCCGGAAGGAAACGTAAACATGTCGAATCATTTCACTGGACTCAGCCTCGGCGCGCCACTTGGTGACTTCAGACTTGACCTCTGTGACCTGTACGCCTTTCAATCCCCCTCCGATCCGACGAGAACCGTGATCATTCTCAATGCGAATCCCGAGGCGGACGCTCTGCATCCGGATGCTATTTATCGAGTGAACATCGATACGGACGGAGACTACCTGGCCGACATAGCGATTTCCTACGTGTTCGCGCCGCCGAACAATGGAAGCCAAACGTTCAGTGCGCTCATCGCGCGCGGCGAGGAAGCGCGCTCGGACGAAGCTGTGGGGACGAAGGTCGTCGACAACGCGACAGTCTCCTTTGGGGACACGCCGGAGCTCGTTACAGCCGGTGACTACACATTCTTTGCTGGCAGCCGAAGCGATGCCTTTTTCTTCGATTTTCCGGGACTCAATAACATCTTTGATTTGAGTGGCGGAAACAATTTCACCACACCCCGCCTCTTCGCTCAATCTCCATGGACCGGTGCCGACTCGGGAATAGAGGCCAATGTATTTTCAACGGTGCTGGAGTTGCCAACGAGTGAGTTCGGTCCGGACCCCACGATCCGAGCCTGGGGGCGATGCAGCGTGCGGCGGGATGGTGAACTTCTTCACGTTGACCGTGCCGGCCATCCATCAATGAGCAGTTTCTTCAATAGAGACGAAACCAAGGAAGAATGGAACGCCAGCGAGCCAGTTAACGATCGGGAGCGCTGGCTCGATCCGTTCGTCCAGTATCTGGGCCATATCGGCAACTACACACCTGAGGAAGCTGTCGCTGCGATCGATGCTGAAGGTCTGCTGCCAGACGTGTTGACATTCGATCCCTCGAAGCCCGCGCAATACCCCAACGGCCGTAACTTCAGCGACGATGTCATCTATCAACGGCTGGCTCTCCTCTCAAAGGGAAATATGCCTTCCCCTGGGCTGCAGCCGCACACTGATTTACTCAGCGAGTTCCCTTACCTGGGCAACCCTCACCCGTCGGATCACTAGCCTTGACGAGACGGCGCGCCACCGGGAGCTCTTGGCGTGCTTGAGCCTCTCCCGCTGTGATAGACAATGGTCCCGATGTCCGAGCAAGCACCGCTGCAGACTTTCTACGACGCCGTTGGCGGCCATGAAACGTTCGTGGCGCTGGTGAAGCGGTTCTATGAGGGAGTCGCCTCCGACCCACCGTTACGTGCCTTGTATCCAGAGCCCGACCTTGCTTCGGCCGAAGTGCGGCTGCGGATGTTCCTTGAGCAGTACTGGGGCGGCCCGACCACCTACAGCGAGCAGCGTGGGCATCCCAGGCTCCGCATGCGCCACGCTCCGTTCGCGGTAACGCCGGCCATGCGCGACCGCTGGCTCACGCACATGCGGGACGCAATCAACTCGATCGAGCTGACACCGCAGCAGCAGCATGAGTTGTGGACATATATGGAGCGGGCCGCATACTCGATGGTCAACACTTTCGACGAGCAGCCAGGGCCGATGCCTGGCCTGCGGCTTTAGTCAAATCTGCGTCAGATACGCCATGTGTCCAGAGACGACCGCTGATCGGGCGTCAACGGTGACACGCCGACCACCACCGTGCGCGCCGTCGCATAGGTCGTGCCGAATACTGGATCGCTGATTTCTGCTATCAGCGTAAAAGAGCGGCTGCCAATAGCTGTAACTGCAGTGCCGACCTCGTACGGCTCGATCCTGAAATCGATCGGCTTCACATACTCAAGGTCCTGGCGGACCACCATCCACACCGACTCGGGTTCCCAGCCGACCGTGTCGCTCACCAGGCTGATCCTGGCCTCCTGGATGTACTCGTAATACTTCACGTTGTTGACATGGCTATAGGAGTCAACATCTGACCAGCGCACCGTCAGCGGATAGCGATGGTGGTTTGCCGGAAGCGCCATCCTTGGCACCGGACGCAGCGGCTCCGCCGGCGCTAGAGCTCGGCCAAGCAAATTCCGCTCATCGGAACTGAGCCGGCGCAACCGGTTGCTGGCTAGGTCAAATGGCACTACACCGGTTCGAGCCTGAGCCGCCAGATCGCTGCCGTCGTATATCTCGTAGCCGATGGAGAATCGGCTGCCGCCAATGGCGTCCACCCACAGATCGGTCGTCAAGGGTCGGTCGCTGAAGGCGACCGGCTTTAGATATTCCAGCTGGTGATTCACCACAAGGACGCCGGAGTCGAGGAGCTGATGCAGCACCGGCGGACCGGACAGGAGGAAGGCGACCCTGGCTTCCTGCAGGTAATCCAGATACGCCGCATTGTTGATATGGCCCTGCGCATCCATGTCGCCCCAGCGCATCGGACAGCTGTGTGTGAACTGGCTCACGGTCGTCGATCCTGTCAGAAACTGGACTTCGGCCGACCCCCATCACGTAGGGTCTCCTCCATGAGAGTCGCAATCGTCACCGGTGCGGCACGCGGCATTGGTGCTGCAATCGCCCTCCGGCTCGCCGCCGACGGTATGTCGGTTGGCGTTGTGGATCTTGATGAACAAGGCAGTGCGCGCACTGTTAAGGAGATCAAGGAAAATGGCGGCCGTGCCATACCCATTGGCGCGGACGTTGCCGACGAGACGGCCGCAGTAAATGCCGTACAGCGGACTGCTGCCGAACTTGGACCGGTGACGGTGCTGGTCAACAGCGCCGGCATCATCCGGGACAACTTGATCTTCAAAATGAGCACCGTTGACTGGGATTCCGTCATGGATGTTCACCTGCGGGGTGCTTTCTTGATGACCCGGGCAGCCCAAACACACATGACACAGGCCAAGTGGGGCCGCATCGTCAACATTTCCTCGACGTCGGCTCTAGGTAATCGAGGCCAGGCGAACTACGCCGCGGCCAAGGCCGGTTTGATCGGTTTCACGAAGACCCTCGCGCTCGAGCTCGGCAGGTTCGGCATAACGGCAAACGCCATCGCTCCGGGTTTCGTGGAAACCGACATGACCGCGGCGACCGCGGCACGTCAGGGCTTGGATTTTGACGAGTGGAAGGCGTCTATCGCTCGCGAGATTCCGCTGGGTCGGATCGGGCAACCGGAGGATATCGCTGCGGTCGCAAGCTTCCTCTCCGGCGAGGAAGCGGGCTACGTCTCTGGCCAGGTGATCTACGTGAACGGTGGCGCTAGGAGCTAGCTCCTCTGCGCCGAGTTGTCAGCGCTAGTCGGAGTCGTACATGCTGTCGAGTACGTCGGCGTACTTCTCCTCCACTGCCTTGCGTCTGATTTTCAGGCTTGGCGTGACCTCGCCTTGGTCAACGGAGAACTCGTTGGCCAAGATTTCAAACTTCTTGATCGTCTCCCAGCGCTCCAGCTGCTGGTTGGCCTGCGCCACGTATCTGTCAGTTAGGTCATGGACCTCCTGAGACCTGGCTAGCTCCTGAAATGAGGAGTAGCTCAGTCCCTGCTCCTTGGCCCAGTCCTCGATCGCCTCTGCGTCGAGTGTGATCAATGCTGTGGCGTACTTGCGGCCCTCACCGTGGACCAGGATCTGGCTGATGTAGGGCGAGGCAGCCTTGAGCACACCCTCGACCTTCTGCGGAGCCACGTACTTGCCGCCGGAGGTCTTGATCAGATCCTTCTTCCTATCGGTGATTCGCAAATACCCCTTCTCGTCCAGCTCCCCGATGTCCCCGGTCGCGAACCAGCCGTCCCGAAGCGCGTTTGCAGTAGCCGCCGGCATGTTGTGATAGCCCCGCATGACACCTGGGCCCTTGATCAAGATCTCGCCATCGTCAGCGATCTTGACTTGAGTCCCAGGAACGGGTGGGCCTACGGTGCCGAAACGGGCGGCTCGCGGGTTGTTCACACATGACGGAACGCAGGTCTCGGTTAGGCCGTAGCCCTCTAGCACCAGCAGTCCTGCCGCATGGAACCACTCCTGCACTTCCCGGCTCAACGCCGCCGAGCCTGACACGAAGAACTTGATCTTGCCACCCATCCTGGCCTTGATCTTGCTAAAGACCAGGCGATCTGCCAGCGAGTACCGGATCGCGAGGAGCCGCGACGGTTCATCTCCCGCTAAGCGTATGGGTGACACTTTCCGACCGACCCCAAACGCCCAATCGAAGATCTTGGCCTTGACCCCGTGCGATGCAGTCGTCATGACTCTGGCCCGGACCTTCTCGAAGATCCGGGGCGCGCCGCACATGAAGGTCGGTTGGACCTCCGCGAGATTCTCCACGATCTTGTCGATCCGACCGTCCACCGCAGTCGTGAAACCGATGTACAGCTGGATGGCAATCAGCGCCTTGCCGAAGACATGGCTGAGCGGCAACCACAGGTATTGCAGATCGTCGGCACTGATGATGTCGAACGCCTCGACGGCTGCACCCTCGTAGGTCCAGCAGTCTTGCACCAGGCGTACGCCCTTGGGCCGACCGGTCGTACCGGAAGTGTAGATCACCGTCGCCAGGTCCTCGGGGCCAATCGCTGCGATGACGTTCTCGACCGCGGTTGGGTGGGCATCGAGGTAATCTCGGCCTAGCTTCTCCAAGTCTGCCAAGCCAATTACCTTGGCATGATCGACCTTGCCGTCCAGTTGTACGATCGTGATCAACTGCGGTAGCTCATCGAGATGATCAAGGACCTTGTTGACTTGAAGATCATCCTCGGCAAAGACGAACTTGGATTCTGAGTCAGCAAGGATGAAGCAGACGTCCTCGTGCTGTGTCGACGGATAGATCGTCGTCGTTGCGCCGGCCGCGCACATGATCGCTAGGTCCGCCACGATCCATTCCATCCGGGTGCTGGACGCGATCGCTACCCGATCCTCGGGCTCGATCCCAAGCGCCAGCAGGCCAGCAGCTAATTGGAAGGCTTTGTCCTTGGTTTGTGTCCAGCTCAATGAAACCCAGCGATCATCCTCGATGTAGCGAAAGGCTTCCTTCGAGGAGGACGCCTCGACCTGCCTCAGCAGCATGGCGCCGACCGAAGCCGGCCGCGCCGCCAGCAATGTTGTCTCCGTCACATCGGAAGGGTAGCTGGTGGGTGGGCTCAGGCGAGGCGCTCTAACACGATTGCCATTCCCTGGCCACCACCAACACACATCGTCTCGAGACCGAATTGCACGTCTCGTACGCGCATGGCATTGAGCAGTGTGGTCATGATCCGGGTACCAGTGCATCCGAACGGGTGACCAAGTGCGATGGCACCACCATGCACATTGAGCCGTTCCATATCAAGATCAAGGTCCCGGGCGGAGGCAATCACCTGCACGGCGAACGCCTCGTTGATCTCCAAGAGATCCATATCATTGATCGACATCCCCGCATTCGCCAGAGCTCGGCGACTTGCTTCGACTACTCCCAGGCCCATGATCTCTGGACTGAGAGCGCTTACACCTGTTGCCACGATTCGGGCTAACGGAGTCAGTCCAAGTTCAGACGCACGCTGATCACTCATGATCACCACAGCAGCCGCCCCATCGTTCAACGGACAGCAGTTGCCGGCGGTGACCGTGCCGTCTGGCCGAAAGGCAGGCTTGAGAGCCGAGATCGCTTCCATCGTCGTGCCTGGACGGGGGCCGTCATCGGTGCTCACAACGGTACCGTCGGGCAATGTGACCGGCGCGATCTCGGCGGCAAAGATCTCGTTCGCGATCGCCTTCTCGGCAAGGTTCTGGGAGCGGACGCCAAACTCGTCTTGCTCAGCACGGGAGATGTCGCGAAGCGTTGCGACGTTCTCCGCCGTCTGACCCATGGCGATATAGATGTCCGGCAGCAGGCCGTCGTCGCGGGGATCATGCCATACCCGGTTATCCGTGGCAGTGGCCAGGCTGCGTTCTTGGGCCGCTGCGAAGATCGGATTGTGCGTCTCGGCTGGGTCGACGCCGGCGGAGCCGAAGCCGCGATACCGCGACACACACTCCACTCCGGCGGAGACGAAGGCATCGCCTTCTCCAGCCTTGATCGCATGGAACGCGATACGGGCGGTTTGGACACTCGACGCGCAGAAGCGATTGATCGTCGCTGCTGGCACGCCATCAAGCCCTAGCTGCACGGCAATCCGGCGCGCCACGTTGCCGCCCTGTTCATCACGCGGCTCGGCACATCCGACCAGGATGTCGTCCAGCGTCCGGGGGTCTAGCGCTGGAACCTTGCCGAGTGCGGCTCCGATCACCCCGGCAGCAAGATCATCAGGACGGACGTCCTTGAGTGATCCCTTGTGAGCCCGTCCGATAGGCGTACGGGCCGCAGAGACGATGACAGCTTGCGGGCCTTCAAGATCGAAACGGGACATGATGATCACAACCCCAGGTCGCGACCGATGAGCTCTTTCATGATCTCGTTCGAGCCTGCCCAGATCTTCGATACCCGGGCATCCGCCCAGGCGCGCGCAACACGATATTCGTTCATATAGCCATAGCCTCCCCACAGCTGTACGCAGGCGTCGAGGACGTCATTTTGCACCTGTGCCGACCACCACTTCGCCTTCGCTGCGTCAACGGCAGTCAGCGTGCCCTGCACCGCCTCCATCACACAGTCATCGACGAACGACTGGGTGACATCGGCTACGGTCTGCAGCTCGGCAAGTGTGAATTTGTTCGCCTGGAAGGAACCGATCGGGGTGCCGAAGGCCTTGCGTTGCTTGGCGTAGTCGATGGTCTCATCGAGGATCTGCCGCGCCTGGGAGATGTTGTTTACCGCCGAACCGATCCGCTCTGCAACCAGCCGCTGCATCATGTAGCCGAAGCCCCGGTCGACCTCGCCGATCACATTCTCGGCAGGCACCCGTACGTCGTCGAAAAACAGCTCTGAGGTGTCCGCCTCCGCCTGGCCCACCTTGTCCAGCTTGCGTCCACGCTCGAATCCGGGCATCGAGGCTTCCAACGCGAACAGCGTGATGCCCCTTGCGCCTTCCGGGCTCGTTCGGGCGGCGACCAACGCAAGATCGGCATAAGCACCATTGGTAATGAAGGTCTTGGAACCACTGAGAATCCAGTCCTCACCGTCGCGAACTGCTCGAGTCTTCAGCGCGGCAAGATCAGAACCGCCAGACGGCTCGGTCATAGCAAGCGCTGTGATCACTTCACCGCTGCAGAATTTTGGCAGCCAGCGCTGCTTCTGCTCCTCAGTACCCAAGTCCACTAGGTAAGGAGCGACGCAGTTCGTGTGGATTCCCACGCAAGAGGAGTAAGCGAAAGCTAGCCGGGAAAGCTCTTCGGCCAAGATGAGGGAGAACCGCAAGTCATCGACGCCAGCGCCGCCGTATTCGGATGGCACGTTCAGCCCCAAGAAGCCCTGCTTGCCCAACTCCAGCCACACCTCACGACCGAGCTCATGATTGGCGATGTGCTTCTCCTGATGCGGCCGCAGATTGCGATCGACGAAGGTCCGGCAGCTTGCGCGGAAGGTCTCGTGGTCCTCGTCGAAGATGGTCCGCTTCATTTCACTTCCATTCCGACTGAAGTTACTCACCGGTAAGTTTAGTGCGCAGTGAGCTTGTCCTGAGGCGCAGCTGTGGAGAACTACGATCAGACGCGATCATGTCCAAGACCACCATCCTCACTTCCGAGGTCGCCGAGCTCGCCTCCCAGCTAGAACGGCGGGGTGTCGCCGACGTCCTCGACGCCTCCGAGCTCACCTGTGCGCTGTATTCATCCGATGCCTCGCTCTATCGGGTCGTACCCCAAGCTATTGCACGGCCGCGGACCTCTGAAGAGCTGGCTGCTGTTCTTGACGCGGCCCGAGCTGCCGGCATGCCGGTGACCACCCGCGGTGCGGGTACATCCTGTGTGGGCAATGCGGTGGGCGCCGGATTGATCTTGGACACTTCACGGCATCTGAACGCAATCCTTGAGATCGATCCTGAGGCGCGTACGGCGCGTGTCGAGCCCGGAGTCGTGCAGTCGGACTTGCAGGCTGCCGCTGCCCCGCATGGCTTGCGATTCGGGCCGGATCCCTCGACACACAACCGCTGCACGATCGGCGGCATGATTGGCAACAATGCCTGTGGCCCGCGCGCCCTGGCCTACGGGAAGACCTCCGACAACGTGCTCGGGCTGGAAATGATCACCGGCTCGGGTGAACAGATCACACTGGATGCGGCCGCCGTAGACCTTGGTCATTATCGCAGCCTTACTGCCCTGAAGTCAGTCGTAGGAGGCAACCTGGGCACTATCCGCACCGAGTTCGGACGCTTCGGTAGGCAGGTCTCGGGCTACAGCCTGGAGCACCTGCTGCCAGAGAACCGATTCAATGTGGCGCGCTTCCTGGCCGGCAGCGAGGGCACGCTCGCGGTGATCACCGCCGCCAACGTGCGGCTCGTGGCCGATGCGCCTTACAAGATCATGGTCGTGCTGGGTTATCCGACAATGGCCGACGCCGCTGATGGGGCGCCGCTGATAATTGATCATCACCCGACTGCCTGCGAGGGTTTGGACCGACGAATTGTCGATGTGGTGCGCCGCAGCCGAGGTGACACAGCCGTCCCGCCGCTGCCGGCCGGGGACGGGTGGCTGTTCGTCGAACTCGTCGGTGACGATGTGGCCGAGCTCCGGATCCGCGCTGATGCGCTGCTGGCTGCGGCTGACGCGCTTGACGGCTTTGTGGTGGCCGATCCGGCCGAAGCGATCGCGCTATGGAAGATCCGGGAAGATGGCGCGGGCCTGGCAGGCATCAGCCTGAGCAGGCCGGCCTATCCCGGTTGGGAGGACGCCGCGGTGCCGCCCGAGCACCTCGGTTCCTACCTCCGCGACTTCGACCGGCTGCTTGATAATCATGGATTCGATGGATTGCCGTACGGGCATTTCGGTGATGGATGCGTCCACGTGCGCATCGATTTCCCACTGACGGAGGAAGGCGGGACCGATCGTTACCAGAAGTTCGTCGAGGAAGCCGCCCAGCTCGTCGCCGGCTACGGCGGCTCGCTCTCAGGTGAACATGGCGACGGCCGGGCGCGATCCAGACTGCTGCCAGCGATGTATTCAGCGGCTGCTATCGAGCTCTTTGGTCAGGTCAAGGCGGCGTTTGACGCCGAGAATCTGCTCAATCCGGGAGTATTGGTCGACCCTCGGCCGGTGAACGCCGATATTCGTGCGGCAGATCTCATCGGTCGCTTCGATGCGTTCGCCGAAGAAGTGCATCGATGCTCCGGAGTAGGCAAGTGCCTGGCCAACACGACTGCTGGATTGGGCGTGATGTGTCCCTCCTACCAGGCGACCCGGGAGGAGAAGGACTCCACCCGCGGGCGGGCACGGGTGCTCCAGGAGATGATCAATGGTGAAGTGGTTCGGCAGGGCTGGAGATCACCGGAAGTTCACGAGGCGCTTGATCTCTGCCTTTCCTGTAAGGGGTGTGCCCGCGACTGCCCGACCGGGATCGACATGGCCACGTACAAGTCGCAGGTCCTTGATCACACGTATCGGGGCAAGATCAGGCCACGAAGTCATTACGCGCTGGGATGGTTGCCGCGCTGGGGACGCTTGATCACCAAGACCCGGTTGTTGTCTGGCCTGGTCAACTTCAGCACAGCCACCCCTGGGCTGCGAAGCTTGGCCCGCTGGACGGCCGGTGTTGATCAGCGTCGGGCCCTTCCGCGGTTCGCTCCCCGTGCGGCACGGCGGCGAGTTGAGGCCCCGGAATCCAACGGACATCCGGTTGTCGTGTGGGTGGACTCCTTCTCTGACTGCTTCATTGGGGAGGCAGTCGCAGCCGCCGCTGCTGTGCTGACCGCGGCGGGTTACGCGCCACAGATCTTGAACAAAGCTGCCTGCTGCGGGCTGACGTGGATCAGCACCGGTCAGCTGGAGGGGGCACGACGGCAGCTCCGCACCGCGCTCGACATCCTGCACCCACTGGTCTCCGCGGGAACGCCCGTGGTCGGTTTGGAACCGTCCTGCCTCGCGGTTTGGCGTGGCGACGCTGCCGAGCTGTTGCCGGACGATCCTCGGGTCACAGACGTTGCAGCCGGCGTATTGACCCTGGCTGAATTGTTGGGGCGTACGCCTGACTGGTCACCACCGGACCTAACCGGTACGGAGCTGGTTGTCCAACCGCACTGCCATCACGCCTCGGTGATCGGTTGGCAGGCCGACGCGACCTTGCTTGCTGCGACGGGAGCCACAGTGACAACGGTTGGTGGTTGCTGCGGATTGGCCGGCAACTTCGGCGTTGAAAAAGGCCACTACGAAGTGTCAGTGAAGGTGGCCGAACACGACTTGCTACCCGCGGTGACGGCTTATCCCGACGCCATCGTGCTAGCCGACGGCTTCTCTTGCCGCACCCAGCTGGCTCAGCTTGCAGGTCGCCAGGCCATCACGCTGGCCGAACTCCTCGCTGATCACCCACTTGTCGGTATCAGCGAGTGAGGCGGCGGTGGGTCACCCGGTGGGGACGAGCTGCCTCCAAGCCAAGGCGAGCGATCTTGTTGGCCTCGTAGTCGGCGAAGTTGCCCTCATACCAGAACCAGTTGGCTTCGTCTTCGTCGTCGCCCTCCCAGCCCAGGATGTGGGTCGCAATCCGATCAAGGAACCAGCGGTCGTGCGAGATGACCACGGCGCACCCGGGAAACTCCAGAAGCGCATCCTCCAGCGACTGCAGGGTTTCGACATCAAGATCATTGGTCGGCTCGTCGAGTAGCAGCAGGTTGCCGCCCATCTTCAATGTCAGCGCCAGATTGAGGCGGTTTCGCTCACCACCAGAGAGCACGCCAGCCGGTTTTTGCTGATCGGGGCCCTTGAAGCCGAAGGAAGCAACGTACGCACGCGAGGGCATCTCGAAGTTCGCCACCTTGATGTGATCGAGACCGTCTGATACCAGCTCCCAGACGTTCTTGCGCGGATCGAGCCCGGAGCGGGCCTGATCGACGTAGGAGATCCGTACGGTGTCGCCCAGTATCAACTGGCCGGCATCCGGCTCTTCCTCACCAACAATCATGCGGAAGAGCGTCGACTTGCCTACACCGTTCGGACCGACGACGCCAACGATGCCGGCCCGTGGCAACGAAAAACTCAAGCCGTCGAACAACAGCCTGTCACCGTAGCCCTTGACCAGCTCTCGTACATCGAGCACGTTGCTTCCGAGTCGAGGTCCGGGAGGAATGTTGATCTCTTCGAAGTCGAGCTTGCGGCTTCGCTCCGCCTCCGTCCGCAGTTCTTCGTAGCGCGCCAGTCGTGCCCGGTTCTTCGCCTGCCGCGCTTTCGGGTTGGACCGTGCCCATTCCAGTTCGCGCTCCAGGATCTTTGCCCGCTTAGCATCCCGGCGGCCTTCGATCTGAAGCCGAGCCTTCTTGGTGTCGAGGTAGGTGGAGTAGTTGCCTTCGTACGGGTGGGTCCGGCCACGGTCAAGCTCGAGGATCCACTGCGCCACGTTGTCCAGGAAGTACCTGTCGTGCGTCACCGCGAGCACGGCCCCCGGATAGGACTTCAGATGCGTCTCCAGCCATTGCACAGACTCGGCGTCCAAGTGGTTCGTCGGCTCATCGAGCAACAGCAGATCCGGCTGCTGCAGCAGGAGCTTGCACAGCGCCACGCGCCGACGCTCGCCGCCCGAGAGCAGGTCGACGATGGCGTCAGCCGGCGGGCAGCGCAGTGCATCCATCGCCTGCTCCAGCTGGGAGTCGATGTCCCAGGCGTTACGGGCATCCAGTTCGGTCTGTACCTCACCCATCTCGGCCATGAGGGCGTCGATGTCGGCGTCCGGGTCGCCCATGGCCATCCCGAGCTCATCCATCCGTGCCTGCAAAACCTTGATATCGGCGACCCCTTCCTCGACGTTTTCGAGGACGGTCTTGCCTTCGGTGAGTGGCGGCTCTTGAAGCAGGATTCCGACAGTCGCATCCTTGGCGAGCGTGGCGTCACCGTTGTTCGGCTTTTCCAGGCCCGCCATCACTTTGAGCAACGTCGACTTGCCCGTGCCATTCGGGCCCACGACACCGATCTTGGCGCCGGGGTAGAACGAGAGGGTGACATTGTCCAGCACGACCTTGTCGCCGAGCGCTTTGCGGACATTGTGCATTGTGTAAATGAACTCAGGCATCGGAACGGGGAAACCTTCACTTGTGCGCGAAACCTTGCAGGGGCCAACCCTAGAGGGCCAGCTGGCCGCGCTCAAAGCTAGATTGCTCCGCTCGCTCCGCACGGAGGTCAAACTGCTCCGCTCGGTCGTCCTCGGCACGGCGGCGCGCGATCGGAGTTACCCAAGCAGTGATGGAGCGGTGACGCACCACCGGCGGCCACCGCGCCATCGCGGCTTCGCTCAACGAGCTGGGACCGCACTATCGCGGCCTCGCTCAAGAGCTCGGCCGGTGCGTGCGGCCTGCCTGACGTGGTGCGTCACCTGTGGGCGCGGATCCGCCCGTCAATGTTCAGCGCTGCCGCGCTGTCCCGGGCATCGGATCCGGCCCACCGCCTGAGTCCCCGCAGTCCGCCCTGACGCCGGCCCGGCAGAACCGGCGCGGACTGCCTCAGGCGGCTTGCGCGGCAGGTGCGGCTTGGGCAGCTTGGGCAGTACGCTCCTCCGCGCTCAGACCTGCTGCGTCTACCTTGTCCTCCGGTGGCTCATCCGGCTCATGAGAATCGGTGGTGGTGAGGCGTGGCGCCCGTTGAAAGACCGACGTACCGCGGTTCAGGTCGTGACCAACCATGTCGGCCTCCAAGACGAGCCGCTCGTGAGTCTGGCCGTCCTTCTCCCAAACGTTGGTCCGCAGTTTTCCGACAACCAAAACGGGATCGCCCTTGTGAACGCTTTTGGCCACGTGCTGGGCCAACGTACGAAAGCAGGCCACCTCGATCCATGTCGTGTTGCCGTCGCTCCAGCCACTCTTTGTTCTGATCCGGGGCGTACACGCCAACCTGAACGTCGACACCGTTCCATTGCCCCGGCTCTCAACCTCGGTGCCGGCGTACCCCGTGATGTGTACCTGTGCCTCCATCGGCTCGTCCTTTCGCTCCTGACAATGTGTCCTCGCAGAGCAGCATGCGGACGTGGCCTCAGATCGTGCACCCGGCGGGAAATCTGTGGATGACGCTCCAAGGCGCCTTGGGGGCTGTGGATCCAGCGGAGCGTCAGACCGCACGACTCACTTCAAGAACCCGCCCAATGCGGACTTTGAAGCTAGGAATGGACACGCGCGTACCGAATTAGCCGCATTGGTCGGAAATCTGATAAGAGGGAGGCGGCTCTCGTGACCCTAGCCGCGCGCCCGCTCCACCGCGAGACGCGCCTTTTCATACCGATCCTGCTCAGCCTTCACCGGATTGATCACCAGTTCCCCGGTCACTCGCGCGATCGCCGCCCGGAGCGATTGCCGCGCCTTCGCGGTCCGTCGCCGGGCGCCTACCTCGACAAAGATTCGGGCCAGACCCGCCAGCAACAGACCTGCCAGTGCTCCGCCAATAACCAACACCGTTGGTGCCGGCAGCCGCCACCAGGTGACTTTCGGAAGTGGGGGCAATTGCAGATAGGCCAGCAGGAACGACAATCCCAGCCAGCCGAGTCCGGCGACCACTGTGGCTACCAGCAGCCATTGCAGCACCCGCACCAGCTGCCACCACCGTCGGTGCTGCCCAAGATCAAGATCAGTTGTCGCTATGGCCCGGTCAACACGGTCCGGCAACGCATCCTCCGAGGAGCGGGCCGCCCGCCTGATCTCGTCGGCCCAGCCGCGCGTCAGGCCCTGTGATGCCTCGTCGGCAAGAGCCCGCACTGCGGTGTCAACCCGAGCCTGCTGCACACCACTCGTGGCCGGCAACGAGGTACGCCCGACATCGGAAGGATCGATCTCCTTGTGCCGACGGCCAACGCCCAGCCGATCAAGATGAAGCCGTCGTAGCGGGTCCGGCTTGAATTTCGCTATCCACGCCAGCACCGGCCAGCCAGTGGCCAAACCGCCTCGCAGCCGCCAGGCCTTGCCAACAGCTTCCGTTACGACGGGCACGCCTGCCGCGATTGCGACTTGTGACGTCAGCCGGTCCACACTCGAGCGCGTAAGCGGCGTCACCTTCGTGGTCCCAGAGGCGGCGCTGAGCTTGGCAGCGGCAACCGAGACGTCAGCCGCCAGCCGACGAGCAGCGGCCTGCTTCTCGGCCACCTGCTTGGCCAGGACCTCACGGAGTGCCTCGATCCCCTCGCCGGTCATGGCAGAAACAGCAAGAACCGGCACCTTGCCCAAGCGCTCGGAGTCCAGCAGCCGTCGCAGATCCCTCAGGCATTGTTCTCGTTCACCGGCGGTCAGCCTGTCGACCTGATTCAAAACGATCATCATGACGTCGGCATGCTGGGCCAGCGGCTTCAGGTAACGATCATGAATGGCTGCGTCGGCATACTTCTGTGGATCGACCACCCAGATCAACATGTCCACCAGCTGCACCAGTCGATCGACCTCCATCCGATGGTCCAGTTCGGTGGAATCATGATCAGGAAGATCAAGCAGCACCAGACCGTCGAGTGCGGCATCGATCGCTGGATCGCTTTCCAGCGCGTGACGGCGTGGGATCTGCAACCAGTCCAGCAAATCCTCAGCTGACTCTTCGCCCCAGCTGGACGCCATGGCATGTGCAGTGGTCGGACGGCGTACGCCGACCGTCGCCAGTGTGGTGCCCGACAAGGCGTTGAAGACCGAGGACTTGCCTGATCCGGTGGCTCCGGCAAGCGCAACCACGGTGGCGCTTCCGGATATGGCAAGCCGCCGGTCAGCTTGATCAACAACGCGCCTGGCCTCGGCGAGAGGCTCAGCATCAACGCGACCCTCGCACAGGTCGACGGCCTCGCCCAGGCCTCGAAGATGATCAACGAGATCAACGGCGGCGTCCTTGCGGCTGAGCAGCCCAAGACTCCGGCCGGCCACTATCGCATTTCCTCTCGTGGTTGATCGACCAGCTCGGCGTCCACGATCTCGCTGTTCTCAGCGGCATCCGCGGACGGAATCTGGCTCACGGTCGGCGCGTCGATAGCCAGGCGCCGTTCACCAGCGGGCAAGGCTGCCTCATGCACCTCGCTGGCGGGCAGACCGGCTTCGCGGGCCGACTCAACGGCTCCAGCTGCCGCACGTAGCCTTTCGGCCTGGTCGGAGTCGACTGCGAGCCCATCTAAAACCTTGTGGTAGCGCAGCAGCTCGTCTGCCAGCAGCGCCTGCACCCTGGCATCGAGATCATCTTTTGCAGTCTCGGCCAGTCGCCGGATGGCCTGATCACCAAAGACTGCCTCCAAGATTCGCTGGGCGAGCACCGCGGTGCCTCCCGCAACCCCGATTTCGGCCCCCACCAAACCGCCGGTATGGGCGAAGACGACGATCATCAAAGCGACCCCAACGCCGTTGACACCGAGGGCGTAGAACCGGGCCCTGGAGCGTTTCGACATGCCTTCGTCAGCGACCAGATCGAGTACGGCTCCCTGCCAGTCGCGAATCGCGCGGGTAGCTCGTCGATCGAAGTCCTCCGAGGACCGGGACAGATCGATGTCGGAGCTCTCGATCAAGGCCCGGCCGGCAGCGTTGGCCTGCCAGGAGCCTTCCGCACGTTCCGCCGCGGCCGCCGCCTCCTCGCGCAACAACGACTCAAGACCTGATTCGACAGCGACCTTGAGGTTTCCGGCACCCGGCGGCTCACCGCGCAGGGCTGCCATCAAGCGATCGCGTAACCAGCTCACCTTCTGCTCGAGCGCCCGGAAGAACTCGCCAGTGCCGACGAATTCATGCCACCGTGCGAGCACTTCACCCCGCAGCAGCGTCCCATCGGCGGTCTGAACCTGCACCGTGCGTACGGCTTCGGCATAAGAGCGGTCCGCCTCAGCGCGCAGCTGTTCGATCACGTCCAGCTGTTCATCGATCGAGCGGGCAAGTGTCGGGGCCTTGGCCGCCAGCGCCTCGATCGCGCCGTCCAGCGTCTGGTGAACGACCTTAGCCCGACTGGCCTGGTCGGCGGCCAGAGCCGCGAGCCAGCCCCGGATGGGCTGGATCGCGCTGGGCGGCAGCAAACCGTCGGAGTCGACTGTCGTCTCTGGTACAGCGAATAACGGCGAGTCGCCGAGACCTCGTTCACTCATCAGCTGACCGAGATGGGGCGGCACTTCGGTCATGGCACGCGGCGGCACCCGATCAAGCACGACTGCGACGGCGGCACTGCGCTCCGCGGCCGCGCGCAGGAAGCCCCACGGCACGGCATCGGCATAACGCGCCGCCGAGGTGACGAAGAGCCAGAGGTCGGCCGCTGCCAATAGTTGCGCAGCGAGCTGTCGGTTCTCGATCACCACAGAGTCGATGTCCGGTGCATCCAGGAGTGCCAGTCCTGGCGGAATGGAGTCGTCGACCACCAACTGCAGCGACCGGGAATCCTTGACCGCTCCTGTTGACCGGGCGAGTCCAGGAAGGATTCGATCATCAGTGAACCACCGTGCGTCACTGCTGTGATGCACCAGAACCGGTGCTCGTGTCGTGGGGCGAATCACGCCGGGAGCACTGACCTGCCGGCCGACCAGCGAATTCAGCAGCGTCGACTTGCCGGCACCAGTCGAGCCGCCGACCACCGCGAGCAGCGGTGCATCGATCGTCGCCAACCTGGGCATGATGTAGTCATCGAGCTGACGGATGATCTCCTGGGCGACCTTGCGCTGCTCCTCGGCTCCAGGTAATGGCAGCGGTAGGCTCACTGGCACTACCGCTGCTCGCAATTCTGTGAGCGCAGACTCCAGCGGCGTCAGTTGCCTGCCGGTCATCTGCGGCTCCCTACTCTCCAGGCGGTTTCCAGCTGGGGTCGACCTCCGAGTACTGGGTAGCAGTTTGCCCCAGTGGCACAGAGGCCGCAGCCGAGGCGCCCTGAGGCAAGCCTTGTGGCGCCGGGAATACGGCGGGTGCGGGGTAGTTCCCGCCCAGACCGGCAGGGCCGGGATAGCTGGGCGGCGCGTACGCCTGAAGGGCGGGGTTGCGGCGGCGGCGCAGTGTCGGGTACGCCGCTCGTCCCTTCGGCAGTACTACCGCCTCACCGCGGGTCGCCCGGATCTTGGCCAACAGTTCCTTCTCGCGGACCCGGCCAGTCTGATCGATGATGCCTCGAGTCAAGGCGTCTCGCAGATAGGCGAGCTCAGTGACCGCCCGCTGCATCCGAATCGTGGCGAGGAACGTGTTGGGACCTTCGAAAAACGCATGCCACAGCGCGCGTAGCCGGGTCCGCAACCGAGACATTGCCATCGGGTCGGTCTCCGGCAGCCAGCCGAGCCGGACGTAATCAGTCAGGCGTTCCCGGATAAGCCGTCCTTCCCGGTACAGCTGCCGGACCACGAAGATGATCATGCCGATGACGAGGGGCAGCGCAACGGCAAGATAGATGAAGAGCAGATTGCCGCCCTGCATCAGGCTTGCCGTGCTGTTGAACGCCATGTGCAAGAACACCGCAACGCCGTATCCGGCCAGGGGTGCGAGAACGCGCACCACCTTGCTCTTCGAGCGGAGCGCAATCGCCAGCCCGATGCCCGTCATGGCGGTGAACAGCGGGTGTCCGAAGAAGGTGACCAGGCCGCGCAGCACGAACAGGTTTTGCAGTGCCTCAAGCGGAGGAACCTGGCCGAAGGTACGCGCGGCGTACCGATATACCCGGCCGTAGTACAGGATGTTTTCGGTGAAGGCGAAGGCTGCACCGGACAGGCCGGCGACGACGATCCCACTGAGTCGGCTGACCCACTGATAGCGCATCAAGATCGCCAACCAGAACAGCACCGTGGCCTTCGCTGCCTCTTCAACGAATGGGGCGACGTAGATGGCGGCTCTGGCAGCAGTCGCAGGGTCACCGTCGCCGATGATGCTGAGATGCCGGGCCGCCCAGGTGTTGATCTGCGCGGATACGTAGGTGGCGACGCAGGCGCCCCAACCGAAGGCCATGAACCAGACCCAGAACCGTTGTGGCCGGTATCTGTCGGCCCACAAGAAGAGCAAGGACAGCGGAATGGCTGTCACCGCCGCGTACTTGATCGCGATGGGAATCGCCTCGGTACCCAATCCGGGCATCGTGCCTCCAGGTACCTCGCGATCGGGCACGACCTGGTGGTACAGCAGCAGCACCGCCGTAAGGTAGACCAAGATCATGACGACCGTCAGCCAGGCGAATTTGCTCCTCAGCAGCCGCTTGGGGAGTGGTTCGTTGGGATCCGGGTCTCGAGGAATGCCGTTCCGCCGCAATGCCCGGGCCAGTGCGTCGCGTTTCTTGCGGCGCGGGGCTGCAGCGGTGACCGACATGGCACCAAGGATAGGTGGAATCACTTTGCGCCAACTTGTCAGCGGCAGTGGCCGACATAGCAAGTGTCGACGCTGACGACTCGGCAGCGATGAGTTACTTGGCGAACCAGGAGATGAAAGGTTCGACGTGGATCAGGAACTCACTTGGTCGCGCCTCGTGCCCCTCATGGTCGCAGTTCATTGAGGCAAACGTTCCGTGGGGAATACGCTCGCTCAGTTCTCGAAGCCGGTCTTGCCGCAGGTGGCTGTTCGTGGCACCGAGCACGAGCGTGTTCGCCTGGATCTGGGACGCGTACTCCCACCAGATCGGTGGCGGTGCATTACGCCACCGAAGCACCGCGATTAAGGCCCGCCAGTCGTAGTCAGCGCCTAGCTCAGGCTTGCGCGGAATCGGCTTCGGCGGATTGGCCGGATCGGGCGGCGGCATCTCCTCCAGCACGAGTAGCCGGATGACTTCGGGACGGGTAGCGGCCAGCTCGTACGCCGTAACCGCACCCATAGAGTGACCGACCACGATCGCCGCCACGATGCCCACTTGTTCCATGAATCTCACGACGTCATCGCGCATGAGCTCGAAGGAATAGTCGCGGGTCCATTCGCTGTCACCATGCCCCCGCGCATCCAGCGCGATCACTCGGAAGCGGTCGCCGAGTGCCGGCGCAACGTTGCGCCAGCCGAGGCTCGACGAGGTCAAACCATGCAGTAGCAGCACCACAGCAGCATCCGGCCGACCCCACTCCCGATAGTTCAGGGTCGGCCCCCCGTGCAGACGTACGGTCGGCATGCCCGAAGGCTATCGGTATGGCCTGCCGTCAGGCGTCGAGATGGGCTAGATGTGGCCACTGTTGATTCCAACCCCCTTGCGGTCCGGCACAAACCCAGATCTGCCGACCACGTTCCTCGTTCTCGGCGCCTGCTCCGTTATCGATCACCGCCGCAGTCCGGCAATCGGTGAAGCTTGTGGCCGGGTCGGCCAGACCAATGACGATCACCGGGCCGGCGCCCTCAGCCGGCGGTCCCCAGGCAGCGAAGGCGTTATGGCCGCTGAAGACCGGCCGTGAAAAGCCATACCACTCGAGTGCGCCTGCCTCGCCGTAGTTACCGGTAAAGACGACGGCACTGACCCGCTGATCGGCAGGCAGTGAGTCCAGCGTGGCGCGTACCGAGCCGACGAAGTCTGGCCAGCCAATCGTCTCCAACTGGTCGGAATCAAGGACCGGATAGAAAGATGCCGCGTAGGCGCGCACCGGCAGCACCGGCACAAAGGCTGGCCAGGCAATTGCTGCCGACAAGACAAGCACGATCCCGGCCGCGATAAGTCGGCGATTAGACCAGCGTGCGGCCAGCGCCGTGCAGCCGGCAGCCAGCAGCGGGACAACCGCTCCCGCCAAGTAATAGCCCTTGCCTGCCGTGATGACGAAGACGGCGGTCGAGACTAGAAAGGCCACGCCGATTGGGCGCAGCTTCACCCATGCTGGATTGCGAAACAGCTGGACCAGCCCGTACAGCCAGACGATTGCAAGCAACGGAGAGAACATGGCGAGCGCCTGACCGAACAGTGCGAGTCGCCCACCGAGCCCGCCATACTCCTCACCAATATCCGCGCTGAGCGCCAGCACCGGCCAGCCGTTCTGGAATTGCCAGACCAGATTCGGCAGCCACAACACCAGGGCGATCACTCCGCCGAGCCAGGGGTACGCGGTACGGAGTTGGCTGCGAGTGCTGGGCACCAGTAGCACGCCGATGAGTATCGCGAAGAGCAGCACAACAACAGCGGTCTTATTGTTCAAGCCGAGGCCGGCCAGCAGGCCGGCAAGCAGCCATAGCTTGGGCCGGTCGTCGCACAGCGCGTGCCCGACAGCCAAGAGGATGGCGGCCCACGCCAGAGTGTCAAAGGTGGCGGTGCTGAGCCGGTGACCCAGCGTCATGGTGATCACTGACGCCGCTACGGTGCTGGCGGCCAGCAGCTGGGCTGCCCGACCGCCGCCAAGCAAGCGGGCAAAGGCGGCGGCACAGATGACAAGCAGTGCCATTGCAATCAGGCTTGGCAGACGGAGTACGAGAAGGTTATGCGGTGCCAGTTCGGTAGCCAGCCGGGCGAGCAGCGGCGTCAACAACGGCTGGTCTGGATAACCCCAGGCCAGCCGCTGACCGGCTGAGACGAAGTAGAGTTCGTCGCGGTGCGGTCCGTACCGGTTGACCATGATCAACAACAGCACGACGAAGGCGGCCACGACCGCCACGAGCTCCCAGACGGCAAACCGTGATCGCTCCGGCTGCTGCATCCGACCATCTTGGCCCCAACCGGCGCTGCGGTCACTGAGGCCACCCCGAGCGTTGGCTTCAGTTCTGCCGCGCTCGTGATCGTCGGTCAGCTCAGTGTGCGCACTGACGCCGCGACCCGTGCCGCGCCGGATGGATGCAACATGATCGTGTAGTGGTTCAGCTGTGGTACTCGCTCGATGATCAGCGAGGGCAGCCGACTACGCCAGCCCACTAGCTGCTCCTCGGGATAGAGACCCGGTGGCTGGTCAAGGAGCCCGCGTGAGACGACAATGAGCCGCGCCGGATCGGAGAAGCTGCCCAGCACGTCGGCCGTATCGGGATCTCCGAATTGGTCGCGCCCGTCCTGGAGGACCGCCTCCTCCGATACGGAGGATCTCAGTTCCGGCGGGCCGCCCACGAGGTCATAATCCACATAGTCGGCGACGGCTTCGCTCCAGGCGTCTCGCAGCGCAGGGTGAGCTTGCCAGAATTGGTGGTAGGCGTCCCGGCTCGGGAACGTTGTCCGCAGTCGTTGCAGGGCTGGGCCTAAGGTCACTGCAAGCGCCTGATCCACATCGATTCCGGGCGGCAGCGGAAATGGCAGCCCTCCGTCGACAAGCACCAGACCTGAGACGAGATGCGGGTACCGCCGCACCACCGCGGCGGCCACAAATCCGCCCATCGAGTGGCCCAGGAGCAGCACCGGACCCTCGGCTGAAGCGCTGATCAGGCCGACGACGTCCTCAGCGTGCCGGTCGATCCCCCACGGTCCCGGCAAGATACGGCTGGCTCCGCGACCCCGAAGGTCGGGGGCCAGCAGCCGGTGCCCTGGCAGCGCTTCGGCCAGCGGTGCGAAGTTTCGGTGGTTCGCGGTGATCCCGTGTAGGGCGACGACCGTCGGCGTACCGGACGCATTCCACTCTCCGCCGTACAACCGGCCCCCGTCGACCTCCGCACTGATCGGCCGGTAGGAGCTGCTCACTGCGCTGTCCATCCGCCGTCCATGGTGTAGGAGGCCCCGTTGACCATGGCCGCATCCGGACCGACAAGCCAGCCGACCAGTGCCGCGACTTCCTCAGGCTCCACCAGACGCTTGATGGCGTTGTGTCCCAGCATGATCGTTTCTACAACCTCCGACTCAGCGAGCTGGTGAACCCGGGCCTGGTCAGCGATCTGCTGCTCCACTAGTGGTGTCCGAACGTAGCCCGGGTTGATGCAGTTGCTCGTCACTCCGTGGGGACCACCTTCCAGCGCAGTCACCTTGGACAGGCCCTCGAGGGCGTGCTTGGCGGTGACGTAGGCCGACTTGTACGCCGACGCGCGGAGACCGTGCACTGAGGACACGTTGACGATCCGGCCGTACCCGTTGGCGTACATGTACGGCAGCGCCGACCGGATAAGCAAGAACGGTGCTTCCACCATGATCATCAGCATCCGGTGGAACACCTCCGGATCGAGTTCCTCAATGGGGCTGACCCGCTGAAGGCCGGCATTGTTGATCAGAATGTCCACCTCGAGCTGGATGCCGATAACGGCCGCCGGGTCGCTGAGATCCAGCTGCCAGGCCTTTCCGCCCGTTTCAGCGGCTACCGCCTCAGCCCCGGGTAGGTCAAGATCAACGATCTGCACGGCGACGCCTGCTCCGGCGAGCCGGCGCGCGATTGCCGCACCAATTCCACTGGCCCCGCCAGTAATCAATGCCGAGCGACCCTGCAGCCTTGACGAATCATTCATGACCAACATCTTTTAGCACTGGGCGGCCCGCTGCGCGCGGAGGCCTTCGGACAGACTGCCGCCATGCGGACGGTGGGTGTGGAGGAAGAGCTGCTGCTCGTCGACGTACACACCGGAAAGCCGCGCTCCGTCGCCAGTCAGGTCATCGCAGCGAGCCAGGGAGGGAGTGCGCAGGAAGGCAGTGCGGGTGGAGTTGAGGCCGAGCTCCAGCGATACATGGTGGAAACCCAATCCTCAGTGGCGAGTGAC
>JBJMIR010000105.1:0-136266 GCA_045806785.1 Propionibacteriaceae bacterium
GGGTTCGCAGCCAGGTAGCCACGCTTCACGGCGTACGCGAACACGCCGTAGATCAAACCGTGGTAGTTCGCCTTCGTCGTCAACGACCGGTCCCACTCGATCAGCCATGTCTTCAGCTGCGCCTCACCGATTGCGGTGATCGGGCCCGCGAAGATCAGCGAACCTCGCACCGGCGTGCGCGCCAGCACCTGCAGCTGTCCGGGGTACCGCTTCCGCTGCCCGGGGGACAGGTCGACGATCTGACGGACATACTCCTCGCCGATCTTGTCGAAGCTCGGTGGAGGCGTCATGGGGTCGGCGACATCCGGCGGCCGGACGAACCCCTCACCCTTCACCCATCCGTCGGGCCACCGCTGACCAGCGGCCTCGACCATCCGCTTGAAACCGTCCGCGCGCGCGAGGTTCTGCGCATCCGATCCAGCGCCGAATGTCTCCCACACGCGGGTGGCGCCACGAGCACCACCGGGCCGCCAGATCACCCGCGCGGTCAGGCCGCCGTCAGCGCGCCTCTGCTGTTCAATCCATGCCATGCCAGGGCCTCCGAACTGAGTCGGTGCCACAGCGGTGCCACAACGGGCCCTCTGAACCTGCCGCGGATTCCATATAACCCCAGGTCAGCCCGGGGGTCGTACTGGTGCGCGAGGGGGGATTTGAACCCCCACGTCCTTGCGGACACTGGCACCTGAAGCCAGCGCGTCTGCCGTTCCGCCACTCGCGCTCGGTCGGGGCCATCGCGTGCCGCTTCTACCGGTCAGTAGCCAGTACGTCAGCGAGGCCAACCAGCCGGAAGGCTAGCACGACCGGACCTGTGAGCTATGTCCAGTTTCGACGCTGATCGCGACGCGCGAGTTGCAGCTCCGAGGAAGTTTTGCAGGCGCAGCAACGGTTGTTGCTCAATTTTCGTCACGGCAAGCCCACTTACGTTCTGCAGATACGATCTAGGTTGACCTCGGGGAAAGGAGGGACATGGGCATCTTCGCGCGCTTTGAGAAGAAAGTGGAGGGCGCCGTAAGCGGCGCTTTCGCGCGCGCGTTCAAGGGCGACGTGCAGCCGGTTGAGATCGCTGCACGGCTGCAGCGTGAGCTCGATGCCGAGGCCAAGCTGATGTCCCGCAACAAGCGGCTCGTTCCCAACGACTTCACCGTCCACCTTTCCCAACACGACCATGACAAGCTCGCGCCGTACGCCAGCACCCTGAACGCCGAGCTAGGGACTGAGCTACGCAACCACGCCCGCGAGATGGGCTATATGTTCAACGGCCCGATCAAGATCGCGTTCGAGCTCGACTCCAGCCTGCCCACCGGCCGTTTCACCGTCTCCTCGCAAGCGGTGGCCGGCATTACCCCACGCGGCGGCCGGGCGAGCGAGACTGCCATCAACAGGGCACCGCTGGTATTGGAGGTCAATGGCACCCGGCATCCGCTGCAGCCGCCGGGATTGGTAATCGGCCGCGGCAGCGACGCCGACTTGCGGATCAACGACCCGGGAATCTCCCGACGACATGCCCAGATCCGAGTCAGCCCCGCCGGGCCCGGGGTCAAGATCGACATCGTCGATCTTGGTTCGACGAACGGGATCGCAGTAAACGGACAGCGGGTGCAGCAAGCCACCCTGCACGAGGGATCACGGATCGAGATCGGGTCGACGCGAATGCTCGTTCACGCTCCCGCCGGACGATGAGACGCGATGTCGGAAATCGCACTCACGATCATCAAGGTGGTCTACCTGGCTCTCCTGTGGCTGTTCATCCTCTCCGCAGTATCGGTCATCCGCAGTGATCTCTTCGGCAAGACCGTCAGGGCCTCAGACCAGCTGCAACCCCAGGAGCTGGAGACGCCTCCACCGCCACCACGGAGGGCTAAGCGACATCGCGGGGAGCCTCGGGTGTTCATGATCTCCCAAGGCAGGCAGGCAGGGCTCACCGCGGAGCTGGCCGACGGAATGATCCTGATCGGCCGTGGCGCCGACTGTCAGCTGATCTTGGACGACGATTACGTGTCTACTCGCCATGCGCGCGTAGTCAGTACTCCAAATGGCATCTATGTCGAGGATCTGGGCTCCACCAACGGCACATATGTCAACGGCCAGAGGATCACCGCCCCTACGACGATCACGCTTGCCGATACCGTACGCATCGGCAAGACGATCATGAAGCTGGAGTCGTGATCGCATGACGCTCCAGCTGCGATACGCCGCGCACTCCGAGATCGGCTTGATCCGGAAGAACAATCAAGACTCCGGTTACGCCAGCCCTCACCTCCTCGTGGTAGCCGACGGCATGGGGGGTGCGGCCGCTGGTGATCTTGCCTCCGCGGTGGCGATCGACACGATCCGTCGGATCCAGGCACCTACCAAGGGCGAGCAGATGCTCGACGTGCTGTCAGATGCCATCCACGATGCCAATGCCAAGATCGCAGAACTCATTGAGTCCGACGTCTCACTGGAGGGCATGGGCACCACGGTCACCGGCGCAATGTTCGACGGCGGTGAGCTCGGCCTGGCGCACATCGGAGACAGCCGCGCCTATCGGTTCCGCGACGGTCAGCTGGAAAGGCTTACCCACGATCACACCTGGGTGCAGTCGCTGGTGGATGACGGCAAGATCAGCCAGACCGAAGCAGCGATGCACCCGCATCGCTCACTGCTGCTGAAAGTCCTCAACGGGCAGCCCACCAACGACCCTGATCTCGCGATGGTCCAAGTCCAGCCGGGTGATCGATTGATGTTCTGCAGCGACGGTGTCTGCGGCTTGATCGACGACGACGTTATTGAAGCCGCCCTACAGATTCCGGACTTGGACAAGGCCGTGGAGCGTCTGGTCGTCGAATCACTTCACGAGGGCGGCATCGACAACATCACCGTGATCGTGGCAGATGTCGTGGAATCTGGCGGCAGCGACGAGGCGATCGTGCTAGGTGCGGCCTCAGATCAGCCGATCCGGGCGCCCGGTGCACCGCGCCGCAAGCTTGCCGAGGACGACGATACCGCCGATGACACCCTTGTTAGGAGTCTGGCCGATCTCGAGGCTGGCGCGGCCGACGATGAGGAACGCTACGACCCCCGGGCGCCGCATCAGCACCGGTTCCGCAGGCCCTTGATCGGATTGCTGGTACTGATGGTCATCGCCGTCGCCGGATTGGGTGTGGCGTACGCGTGGACTCGCACGCAGTACTTCGTCGGCGCTGATCGCGACAAGGTCGCGATCTTCCAGGGGTTGTCGGAGAACCTGCCCGGTTTCTCACTCTCCCGGGTCTATGAGGTGCAGCAGCTTGCGGTCAGCGAGCTGCCGCCGTTCTATCAAGAGCAGGTCAAAGCCAAGATCGACGTCCCGAGCTTGGATTCGGCTCGTGCCACCATCGCAGAGCTGAACGCGGCCGCCGAACGATGCGCGCCGCAACCGACGAGCTCGCCGCAGCCGAGCGCGGCCCCAAAGTCGAAGCAAAGTTCGACAAACAACAAGCCCGTCGCCAAGCCAACTCCTAAACCATCGGCTCCCGCCACCGGGCAGGCGGAGCCGAGCTGCTGATACGCATGGCCACTCCCGTCACCGTCGTCCCTCGCAAGCGACGCGGGGCCGAGCTAGTCCTGATCATCTTCGCGCTGGTGTTGACCCTTGGCGCGTACGCGGTGGTCGACCTGAATGTCACTGGTGAGATCTCGGTGAGCCTTCCGTTCGTGGCAGGGATCTGCACCTTGATGGCGGTACTGCCGCATATCGCCGTGCGGTGGCGGCTGCCGTACGCGGATCCGGTGATTCTGCCCTGCGTCATTCTGCTCAATGGTCTCGGCTTGGTCATGATCCATCGCATTGACTTGATCAATGACCCGCCGCTCAACGGGGCCCGGCAGCAGCTGATCTGGACCGCCATCGGCGTGATCTTGTTCATCGTCGTCGTGGTCTGGGTGAATGATCATCGGCCGCTGCAGCGGTTCACCTACACAATCGGGCTCGCCGGCATTGTGCTGCTGCTGCTACCGCTGGTGCCTGGTCTGGGCACGGTGAAGTTTGGCGCCCAAATCTGGATCCATGTCGGCCCGTACAGTTTCCAGCCCGCTGAGGCGGCCAAGATCCTGCTCGCGATTGCCTTTGCCTCCTACCTGGTCGAGAAACGCGACGTCCTGGCGCTGGCCGGCTATCGCATTCTCGGCATCGACCTGCCGCGCGCCCGCGACCTCGGACCGATTCTGGTGATGTGGCTGATCAGCCTCGCGATCTTGGTCTGGCAGCGCGACCTGGGAACTTCCCTGCTGTTCTTCGGATTGTTCGTGATGATGCTGTACGTCGCCACCGAACGAGCCGGATGGGCGGTGCTGGGCACACTGCTCTTCGCCGCCGGTGCGTACTTCGGCTATCTCAACTTCGGTCACGTCCGGGCCCGGGTGGGCGCCTGGCTGGACCCCTTCTCTGACTTCGATGCCTATTACCAGGTGATCAACGCGCAATTCGGCATGGCGTGGGGCGGCCTACTCGGAACTGGCCTCGGGCTGGGCCGGCCGGGTCTGACTCCGCTGGCGCGCAGTGACTTCATCGCCGCTGCGATTGGTGAAGAGCTCGGCATGACCGGGCTAATGGCCGTGATCCTGATCTATGGACTGATCGTCGCGCGCGGTCTAAGGGTCGCCCTGCAGTGTCGGGAGCCGTTCGGCAAGCTGCTGGCTACGGGCTTGTCGTTTGCATTTGCGCTCCAGGTCTTCACGATCATCGGTGGGGTAACGCGGCTGCTGCCCCTGACCGGACTCACCACACCCTTCATGTCCCAGGGCGGTTCATCGTTGGTCTGCAACTGGATCGTCGCGGGGCTGTTGCTGGTGATCTCACATCAGGTACGCAAGCCCATTGCCACCGTCGCACCGATCAACCCCGATGCCGAGCAAACCCAGCTGGTGAAGGCGGGCGCATGAACAAACCGATACGCCGAGTGGCCTTCGTCGCGATCATGATGTTCGCGTTGCTGCTTGCCAACGGCACGTACATGATGATCTTTCGGCAGGAGTCGCTTGCCGCACAGCCACAAAACCGGCGGGTGCGGGATGCCGAGTTTGCCCAGAATCGCGGGGCGATCTTGGCCGCGGGCAAGGTGGAGATGGCCAAGACGGTGCCATCGAAGGATCGCTTCAAGTACCAGCGGGTCTATCCAGACGGCGAGCTCTTTGCGCCGATCACCGGCTTCTATTCCTATGACCGAGCCAGCTCGGCCCTCGAAAGCAGCTACAACGCCCAACTTGCCGGCACTGACGATGCGCTCTTCGTACGCCGGCTGATCGACATGGCGACAAACAAGACGCCGAAGGGTGCCACGGTGCAGACCACCATCGTTCCCAAGATTCAGAAGGCTGCAGCCGACGCGCTCGGCAACCAGAAGGGCGCGGTGGTCGCGCTTGACCCCAAGACGGGTGCCGTCCTCGCGATGGTGACCAGCCCCACCTACGATCCGAACGACATCGCCAGCCACGACATCGAGGCTGCCGGAAAGGCGTACGACCGGCTCAGCTCGGACCCACAACGCCCGCTGACCAATCGCGCCGCCCGCGAGATCTATCCGCCCGGCTCGACCTTCAAGCTGGTGACCGCAGCAGCCGCCCTGGCCGATGGCAAGAACCCGGACTCGATGGTCGATTCCCCGGATCGGCTCAAGCTGCCTGGCACTCGGGTCTATCTGTCGAACTCTACTAACTGCGGCGGCACCAAGATCACTATGGCCCAGGCGCTCAAGGTCTCGTGTAACACTGCGTTCGCCAACTTGGGTATGGAGGTCGGCGCCAGCAAGCTACGGGAGCAAGCACAGCTCTTCGGGTTTGATCGCCGGCACTTATCAGATCTCAACGGCGTGGCCAGCCAGTTCCCCGACAAGCTCAATGAGGCGCAGCTGGCGCTCAGCTCAATTGGCCAGTACGACGTTGCGGCCAGTCCATTGCAGATGGCGATGGTGTCAGCGGCGATCGGCAACGACGGCGTGCTGATGGATCCCTATGTCGTCAGCAGTGTGCGATCGGCGGACTTGACGCCGATCCAGACCCACAAACCCCAGCAGCTGTCCACTGCCATGACTACTGAACATGCGGCGGAGTTGCAGCAAATGATGGCTGAGGTGGTCAGCCAGGGTACGGGACATAATGCCCAGATTCCTGGCGTCGAGGTTGCCGGCAAGACTGGGACGGCGCAATCAGATCCCAAGCGTAAGCCGTTCGCATGGTTCACCTCTTTTGCGCCGGTTGACGATCCTGCGGTTGCAGTGGCAGTGATCATTGAGGACGCCAACATTCCCCGGAGTGACATCGCGGGTGGGCGGCTAGCAGCACCCATTGCCAAAGCAGTGATGCAAGCCGCACTATGACGAGCTGCTCGCTCCGACGACTGCAGGAGCTTGCGGCACAAACTGTGACCGCAGTAACGGAAGCCAGACCGCAAGCGACGAAGGAGTCGGAACGTGCGAGCAGCTTGTCAGAGTGCCAATCCAACAGCCGCACTATGACGAGCTGCTCGCTCCGACGACTGGTTAGCACTTTTGCGTCGGTTTGGTGGGAAACGTACGCCTTCGGGTGCCTATCAACAGCTGTGCTGCGAGACGCGCCCTTCCACGCGGCCGGGACGGCACGTTTCGACGGCTGTGCTGCGAAACGTCCCTTCACAACACACTTATCAGCACAAAGAGTCCACATGAGATGGCCATTTCACGCGCGGAGGCCGCATGGCCGAGAATGGCAGCCGGGGTTTGAGGGAGGACCATGGAAATGACTAGCAGCCCAACGACGGTCGGGGGCCGGTACGAGCTGGGCGAATTGCTGGGACGCGGGGGCATGGCCGAGGTCCGGCGTGCTGTCGATCAACGGCTCGGTCGATCCGTGGCTGTCAAGCAGCTGCGGACCGATCTTGCCACCGATCCGACATTCCAGGCACGGTTTCGCCGCGAGGCGCAGTCGGCGGCCGGCTTAAACCACCCGACGATTGTCGCTGTCTATGACACCGGCGAGGAGATCGATCCGCTGACCGGCGTCGCGATCCCCTATATCGTGATGGAGCTGGTCGAGGGCCCGACGCTGCGCGACATACTCAAGGACGGCCGGAAGATCCTTCCCGAACGCGCCCTCGAACTGACCCAGGGCGTACTCGAAGCACTGGGCTACAGCCACAAGGCCGGCATCGTGCACCGCGATATCAAGCCGGCCAACGTGATGCTTACCCCGAATGGCGGAGTCAAAGTCATGGACTTCGGCATCGCCCGGGCGGTGGCAGACACCAGCGCAACCATGACCCAGACCGCGGCCGTCATCGGCACGGCGCAATACCTTTCGCCCGAACAGGCCCGGGGTGAGACGGTCGACGCCCGCAGCGACCTGTACTCCACTGGCTGCCTGCTCTATGAGCTGCTCGTCGGCCGCCCGCCGTTTATCGGTGACTCGCCGGTGAGCGTTGCCTACCAGCACGTACGGGAGGCTCCGCAACCGCCTAGCCAGCTGGATCCGGAGATCACTCCTGAGATCGACGCGGTCGTTATGAAAGCGCTCGGCAAGGATCCTGCGGAGCGCTATCAAACGGCCAAGGAGATGAAGGACGACATTTCCCGGCTGCTTGCCGGCCAGCAGACGACTGCCCAGCGAACGACAGCGGTAGTGCCTATGGCAGCAGGCGGGATGGCGGCCAACGCGTACGACGACCCGACCCATGTGGCTACGCCACCCACTTTTGTTCCGCCCCCGGGAGAGGAAGGGCCTGGAGAGGAGTACGAGGAAGAGGAACCGCGAAAGAGACGCGTCGGCCTGGCGATCCTTGTCACCGCTTTGATCGTGGCGGCCTTGGGCATAGGCGGCTGGGCCCTCTATCGCATGATCAACCCGAACGCCGCCGACACGGTTGACGTGCCGCTCGTCGTGGGTTTGAGCGAGGCGGATGCGCGCAGCCAGCTCACCGGCAGTCAACTAAACGTCGAGGTCACCAAGATCAACGGCGACGAGGAAGGTAAGGGCACAGTTACTGCCCAAGATCCGCTCGAAAACACCGTCGTTCCAGTGAACAGCACAGTCAAAATCACCGTGAACGATGGCCCCAAGACGGCCACGATTCCGAAGAACGTGGTCGGCCAGGATCGTAAGGACGCCGAGTCCGCGCTCGAAGATCTGGGCTTCTCCAACGTTCACTCGAATAAGGCCAAGAGTGAGAAGCCCAATGCCCAACCGGGTGAGGTGCTGAGCATCTCTCCCAAGGAAGGCGAGACCGTACCGCTCGACACCAAGATCGTCATTCGATACGCGACTGGCAAGTCGAATGTTCCCGACTTCAGTGGTTTGACTCGTGCTGCCGCGATCCGGGTCGCCAACGAAGCCGGCTTTGATGACCCGACCTTCGTTGAGCGGGAAAGCTCCCAGCCTGCCGGTACGGTGATCGCGCAAAGCCCTGGGGCCGACGCGACGGTCGACCGTGATACGACTATCCGGCTTGTCCTGGCGACTGCGCCGAGCCCGCCCGAGCCGCCGCCGACGACCGATCAGCCGACAGAAGCACCCACGACCAAGAAACCGACAGAACCACCCACGACCAAGCCACCGACCAAATCGCCCACACCGAGCAAGGCAGAGAAGACCCCCTCTGATTCGAATACATAATCGAATCAATGCTAAAGTGAGGGCATGTCTAGCGCTGTTCAGACATCCCTCTTCGACCTGCCCGACACCGGCCAACCGGCGCTTGGTCCGCTTGCCGGCATGGTCACACGCCAGAGTCTCGGTCGCGGTGCCTGGGTCGACCTGCTGCCCGGCTGGTTGAGCGGTGTCAGCAGCCTGTTCGAGGATCTCCTCGAGCAGGTGCCCTGGCAGGCTGAGCGACGCCAGATGTACGAGCGGGTGGTCGATGTACCGCGTCTGCTTTGCTTCTACGGCGAGGACGATCCGCTGCCCCATCCTCAGCTCGTAACAGCTCGTGAAGCGCTAAATGCGCATTATGCGAAGGAGTTGGGTGAGTTCTTCACCACGGCCGGCCTCTGCCTTTATCGCGATGGGCGGGATTCAGTCGCCTGGCACGGCGACACCATTGGTCGCGGCAAGAACGAGGACACCATGGTCGCGATCGTCTCGCTTGGTTCACCGCGGCAGTTCCTGCTGCGGCCGCGAGGTGGGGGCGCCACCATCCGGCATCAGTTAGGCCACGGTGACCTGATAGTCATGGGCGGCTCGTGTCAGCGCACCTGGGAACACGCTGTACCCAAGACCACGCGGTCAGTCGGTCCGCGGATCAGCGTGCAGTTACGGCCGAGCGGCGTACGGTAGCGCTGGCCGCGCTCGGGAAAGTGGGGCCCAATCAGTCATGGAATTCTGATACCTGGAGATCTGCGCACAGTCGCTGGTTACGCTTGCGACGACCCCACCGCGCAAGGAGTATCGACCCATGTCCGACCTTGGCTTCGCTTTCACCTGGTACGGCCATTCCTGTGTCGAGATGGAGACCCAGGCCGGGACGAAGCTGATCCTGGATCCCTGGTTCGGCAATCCCACCTCCCCCCGGGCTGCGGACTCGGTCGACCGCTGTGACGTCCTGCTGGTCAGCCACGGTCACTTCGACCACCTGGGCGGAGAGATAGGTGCCATGGATCGCTCCGATGCAGTCACCATCGCCTCGCGGACGTCACCGGTCTGGCCCTGCATTCACGAGATGAGCCTGTGGTTGGCTGAACTCGACACCACTGCGGAGGTCGTCGGGATGAACAAGGGTGGCACCGTCAACGCCCGGGGCGTGGAGATCACCATGGTTCACGCAGCCCACTCCGCCGCGGACTGGGCTGCCCACCAGAAGGTGGTGCTGAACCTCGGCGAGCCGGTCGGGTTCGTGCTACAGCTGGAGAATGGGCGGCGCGTCTACTTCGCCGGAGACACGGACGTGTTCGGGGACATGACGCTGATAGGCGAGCTGCATCGCCCGGACGTCGCCTTCCTGCCCATCGGCGGCCACTTCACAATGGGCCCTCGCGGAGCTGCCAAGGCGGTGGAGCTGCTTGGTGTTTCCACCGTGGTGCCCATCCACTGGGGTACGTTCCCGATCCTGACGGGCACGCCCGACCAGCTCCGGGCGGCCCTGTCCGATCGGGGCTTGGGCTCAGTCGAGGTGCTGTCGCCGGAGCGCGGGGAGCGCGTGGGATAAGTTCCTGCTGCAATGCTGCAAATAATCAGCGTGCCGACATTAACGGGGCCATGCCGACGGCTCGTGCAGGAGCCTCGGCGTCGCCGCAGATAGCAAGCCAGTTGGCCAGCATCTGATAACCCCATTCAGTTAGCACAGACTCAGGATGGAATTGCACGGCCTCCACCGGCAGATCACGATGGCGGAGCGCCATGATCACTCCGCTGCGGGTCGTTGCCGTCACTTCCAGCTGGGCAGGCATGGTGTCAGGCTCGATGGCCAGCGAGTGATAGCGGGTCGCGGTGAATGGCGACGGCAGGCCGGCAAGCACGCCAGTTCCCTGATGTTGGATTAGCGAGGTCTTGCCGTGCAGCAATTCCGGGGCGCGATCCACTACGCCGCCGTACGCGACGCCGATCGCCTGTAAGCCGAGGCAGACACCGAAGATCGGCAACCGGCCCGCTTGGCTTTTGATCACATCGACGCATACCCCGGCCTCCTTTGGCGTACCAGGACCTGGCGAAACCAGGATGCCGTCGAAATTCTCCGCGAAATCAGGCTGCGCGAAGCGTGGATCGTCATTGCGCCAGACAGCGACATCGGCTCCGATCTGAGCCAGGTATTGCACCAGGTTGTAGACAAAGGAGTCGTAGTTGTCGATCACCAAGATCTTTAAAGCAGGCACGCGATTCATTCTCCGGCATAGGTGATGCTGGTTGCTTGGGCATCTCGAGCACCGCCACGGCCTAACGTCGCCCACTGTCGCTGCGAATGCGGAAGCGGTGATACGGCTCGGCATAGACGAGGTGGAGCGAGCCCTCATGGGCTCCGAAAGTGAGCGTCGATTCCGACGTCTCATCGAAGCCGAGCCCGTAGGCCTTGACGTATTGCTTGTAGATCCGGATCGGCTCGGAGGCGGCTAAAGCCTCCTGCAGCCGCTTCGGGTCACCGATCGCGCTGATCTGATACGGCGGACTGTACGGGATGCCGTGCAACACCACGGTGTTGCCAACACACTTCACCGCAGTAGTGGAGATGACCCGCTGCTTTTGAATGGTCATCGCCTCAGCGCCGCCGATCCAGAGCGCATTGACCACGGCTTGAATGTCTTGTTGGTGCACGACAAGCAGATCGGGTTCGATGCCGTTGGCCGCCACGCTTGGCGGCGCATCATCAAGCGTCACCGTGATACCCGGCCCGCTTACCGAAGTCAGACCGACGCGCTCTGTCTCTCGGCCCATCTCTGGGGCCATATCCGATTGTTCGTCTGCCTGCGCCGCCAGCCCGTCCACGTCCTTGCGAAGGGTCGTCAGATGGCGCGCCAGGTCAGTGTTACGGCGCGACTGGGCCTGGATGAGACTTACCAGATCGGTGTTTCGTGCCGGCCGCAAGTCGGTGCCCTGAGCATGTATTGCGCTGATCGCGATCATCAAGCCGGCCACAGCACAGATCAGCGCCGTGAGCGTACGCGCAAGGGGTCCCCGATTCCTATCGCGTCGTCGCTGTGCGTCACGAGCTCGGCGTAGCACTGAGACGACCGCGCGCCAGGCGTCAGTGGGCGTGCCTGCGGACAAGTCTGCGGTCCTTCTAGTCGAGGGAAATTCGACGCCCGTGCCGCGATATAGGGTCGCGCCCCGAGTCTTTGACTACGCTACCTACTTCAAGAGCAAGGAGAATGTGGTGCCCGAGTCGAGAACCAGAAAGTCCGCCGCCGAGAAGCAGAAGCTGAAGGCGCAGCAGGTGTCGCGGCCGAAGAAGATCAAGCCGCCGGCAAGCCGGCGCTGGGTACCCCCTACCTTCATCGCCGTTGGCCTGCTCGGCGTGGCCTGGCTCATCACCTACTACATTGCCGGAGCACAGATTCCGTTCATGGATACGCTGGGCAACTGGAACATCCTCATCGGGATGGGTGGCATGGCGGCAGCATTTGTGATCGCGACGCTCTGGCGATAGCAGGGGCTAACGGCAGCTCAGCCGGGCCGGCTGCGGCCGTAGCCAAATTACAGTTGTGTGATTCATCCCCATATTGGGGACAAGTCTGTGGAAAAGTCAGGGCTGGACGATCTCGGGGTTCTCCCAGAACCATGTGCTGACCAGACGCCGGCGAGCCAGCCGGGCTCCGATGATCATGACCAACCCGGCCAGCAGCGTAGGTACCCAGGCATAGCCGAGCAAGGTGGGTACGCCAGCCTGGGTCAGCAATTGGTAGCCGAGGATCACCGTCGAGGCGCTCAGTAGCAGGCACACACCCGACACCAGCACCAGTCGTCGAGTCCACTTTCCGACGTCTTCGACGATGAGCACCCAGAACGAAGTCAGACCGGTGATCAGACCTACTTGATGTAATGCCAAACCGAGGTAGGTGATGCTGATCCCGATCCCGGCATCGAAGACGCTCTTCGCCCCAGAGAAGGCCTCCGCATTCGGGTTGGCGATCAGGAAGAAGTGGCTGGCCGGGATCAGAGAACGACCTGGCAACACGGTCGCCGCCTGCACCATGATGTGTGGCACTACGGCACTGACGATCATCAGCAGCAAGGCAGAGATGCCCAGCAGAGTGCGGCCAAGCTGCGCACGCCGGCGACGTTCGAGGTACTCGGGGGTCAGCCGGCTCATCCAGACCCTTCCGTACGAATACTGGTCACAGGCCTCTTACTGTGGCGGTCGCCTGTGACCAGTCTCTGTGTCGGGTCAAGCGTCAAGGGGTTGGGGTCAAGGGTTGAGGACAGGCAAGGCCTGATTGAATTGGCACTCTGACAAGCTGTCGCAGATTCCGACTCCTTCGTCGCTTGCGGCCGACGAGGATGACGTCAGGTCAGTTCGGGACTGCGCCACAAGCTCCTGCAGTCGTCGGAGCGAGAGCTCGTCATAGCGCCTGCACAACCACAATCCCCACGTGGGCCGTGACGGCGTCGTGCAGCTTGATACCGACCGTGTGCAATCCAACGGTCTTGATCGGCTTGCCGATCTGAACCGCACGCTTGTCGATCGCCGGCCCACCAGCCTTCTTGATCGCGGCAGCGATGTCGCCTGCGGTCACCGCGCCAAACAGCTTGCCGGTATCACCAGCCCGCGCAGGCAGGTCGATGGTCAGCTCCTCTAGCTGAGCACGCACTTCCTCTGCGTGATCAAGCCCACGAATCTCTCGGGCGGCACGGCTGCGCTTGATGCCCTCGATCTGCTTCTCACCACCACGGGACCAGCGGATAGCGAAGCCACGTGGAATGAGGAAGTTCCGCCCGTAACCGTCTTTGACCTCGACCACGTCACCAGGAGCACCGAGGTTGTCGACGGGGCCAGTCAATATGAGTTTCATGCCAGCACCCTCTAACGGGCCGTGGAGGCGTACGGCAATAGCGCCACCTCACGAGCGTTCTTGATGGCGATGGCGACCCGACGCTGCTCCTGGACCGAAAGCCCGGTCACTCGGCGGGCACGGATCTTGCCACGCTCGGAAATGAACTTCCGTAGCGTTGCGACGTCCTTGTAGTCGATGTTCTGGCCAGCGCGCAGCGGATTGGCCTTCTTCTTCGGTTTGCGCTGTGCTGGGGGTGTTGTGGCCATTGTGGTGCTCTCCTTTCGAGCCCGGCGCGGTAGTTAACCGATGGCCGGAATGTGCCTTGGTTTCTCCAATAACTTCAGTGGTCAGAAGGGTGGCTCGTCGCTCTGCTGCGTTGCCCAGGGATCGGAGCCTTGCTGTGATCGGGCGCCGGCGGCTGCCGGCGTACCGCTTGCCCACGGGTCATCGCCGTGGCTGCCAGCCGAGGGACGGGGTGAACCACCTTGGTTGCTACCGCTCGCATTGCGCGTGACCTTCGCCGTGGCATAACGCAGCGCGGGGCCGATCTCGTCCACATCGACCTCGAACACCGTACGCCGCTCCCCGTCCCGAGTTTCGTAGCTACGCGACCGCAGGCGGCCCTGCACGATGACTCGCATCCCTTTCTGCAGTGACTCAGCGACGTTCTCAGCGGCCTGGCGCCAGACCGCACAGTTGAGGAACATTGCCTCGCCGTCGCGCCACTCGTTGGTCTGCCGATCGAACGTACGAGGAGTGGATGCGACGGTGAAGTTCGCAACTGCTGCCCCCGAGGGCGTAAAGCGCAGCTCCGGATCGGCGGTGAGGTTGCCGACCAAGGTGATCGTGGTTTCGCCTGCCATGAAACTCTCCGTTGTGATGAGCGATGTGGTTTTCGGTTGCTTGTCAGCCTGCCAGCCGGGACTGACGCTACGCCGCGACGACCGAGAATATGTGGATAACTCCGCTCATGTCAGTGCAGAGCGGGCCGGATGACCTTCGTCCGCATGATTGCCTCATTGATGGTGAACTGGCGATCCAGTTCCTTGATGTCGTTCGGCTCCGCGGTGACGTTGATCACTGCGTAGATGCCCTCGGACTTCTTCCGGATTTCGTACGCCAGGCGCCGCCGTCCCCAGATATCCAGGTTGTCGACGGTACCGCCACCCTTGGTGATCACCTTTAGGTGTTTCTCGAGCGTGGGCTGAACCGTACGCTCCTCGGTGTCAGGGTCGAAGATGACCATGACCTCGTACTCACGCATGCGCTACCCCACCTCCTTTGGTCTCAGCGGCTATGAGACGGCCCCATAGCAGGAGGGCGAATGCAGTCGGTCCAGGCGAACTCCTCGCCGGACCAACGCTGAACTCTACCCGGTGACCAGCGCCGCACACGAATCCGGTTTGATCTGCACTATGACCACGGTGCGCGACGAGCCTCCTCGATCGCTCGGGGACCTGGAGCAAATCCTGCTGCAACAGTTGAGCTACTACCGGGCCACCCTGCTGGCCAAGCTGGATGGGCTGAGCGACGATCAGCTGAGGAACAGCATCGTCCCGTCGGGTTGGTCGCCCCTGGGCCTGCTCAAGCATCTGGTCTATGTCGAGCGGCGCTGGATGCAGTGGGGTTTCGAGGCCGACCAGATGTCGGATCCGCGAGGTGACGAGCACCCGAGCGGCACGGGTTGGTTCGTTACGCCGGAGGACAATGTGGGTGAGCTGGCAGCTCAACTCGGCAAGATCGCGGACCGCACCGGAGCCATTGTCAACGAGGCGGAGCTGACCGATAGGGGCAGGTTGGGTGGCCGGTTCTCCAGCGATCCGCCGACGCTCGGCTGGATCCTTGTCCACTTGCTACAGGAGTACGCGCGGCACACCGGGCATCTGGACGTCGTACGGGAGCTGATCGACGGTTCCGTCGGCGAATAACGAGGCCGGCTGCTGCAGGCCAGCTTGCCGACGGGCGATGCTACCGACAGATTGCTGGGATGCCGATTGAGTTCGTTGACGAGGGACGCGGCCCCGGCTCGCCGGAGTTTGCCCCCGCGACAAGCTGCCCGTCGAACCGCCGTGACGATACGCTCGCCTTCGGTAGACAAACTCAGTTGATCCACGGGGCGCCCGCGCATTGCAATCTGTGCCAGGCGCAAGGAGAGTGGGTTAACCCAGCACTGACAGCCGAACCTGCTCGCACGAGGAGTCACACAATGGCCAACTATCAGGCCACCCCACAGCCATCAGCAGCCGATCCTGGTAACACCCTCGGGATCGTCGGTCTCATCTTGGCGATCATTCCATGCACGTCCACGATCGGGCTCGTGTTGAGCATCGTCGCCTACATCGTCTCCCGCCGTGCCGGCTTCCAGAACGGCAAGGCCCTGGCAGGCATCATCGTCGGCGCAGCCTGGCTCATCCTCGGCTTAATCCTGCAGCTCACCATGGGACTGTTAAGCGGCATTTTCCAGATGAATAGTTGACCCGGCTCGTCTAACTCGCCCACGGCGTTGGATGGCACTCTGACAAGCTGTTCGCCCACGTACGCTGCTGGGCATGACCACGGAAAAAACGTCGAGGGAAAACCTGCCAGCGCGTCGCGGGCACATCCGATTTCCCGACATCAGCTCCCGCGCGTACGAGCATCCGGCCGATCGCGGCGCCCTAGTGGCGCTTCGTGCCATTCCCGGTTTCGACTCGGTGCTCAAGACACTCTCCGGAGCCATCGGTGAGCGCAGCATCCGATGGCTCTATCTCGCGACCGCGGTCCGCGTCTCGCCGGCCCAGTACCCGCGCATTCACGAGATCCTCAACGAGTGCGCCACGACGCTGGATGTGCAGCCGGTGCCGGAGCTGTACATCGAGCAGGATCCGACTCCGCAGGCGATGGCGATCGGTCTGGACAAACCGATCATTGTGATCACCACCGGAATGCTGGAGCTGGTTGATGAGGAGGGGCTGCGGTTCATCGTCGGTCACGAGGTCGGGCACGTGCTTTCCGGCCACGCGGTCTATCGCACGATGCTGGTGGCGTTGATCAACCTCGCGGCCGCCATGGAGTGGTTGCCGATTGGTGCGTGGAGCATTCGGACGATCATCCTTGCCCTCAACGAGTGGTTCCGGAAGTCGGAGTTGTCCTGCGATCGTGCCGGCTTACTGTGCTCGCAGGACGCAGCCGCGGCGCTGCGGGTACATGCGAGTCTGGCTGGCGCCCGGAATCCCAATGACATGGATGTGGCCGGCTTTCTGGACCAGGCCGAGGAGTATGAGACGCGAGGCGACGTCCGCGACAGTGTCTTGAAGCTCCTGCAGCTGAGTGGCAAGAGTCACCCGATGGCGGCGTTGCGTGCAGCTGAGCTGCAGAAGTGGGCGGCGGGTCCGGACTATGCCGAGATCCTTGCTGGGAACTATCCGCGCCGCTCCGATGACAAGGACGCCCCTATGAGCGAGGAAGTCAAGGCCGCGGCCAACTCGTACAAGCAGAGCTTCACAACCTCAGGCGATCCGTTGTACAAGCTGGTGAGCAAGATCGGCTCTGTTGCCGGCACTGCCGGCGGGTCGGCGGCCAACCGAATGCGCGACTGGTGGCGTACCGGTCCCGACAGCGACAGCGGCAGCAGCAACAGCTGATCTTGAACAATTGCACCTACACCTCCACTCCGCGTCGATTGCTTGGACTCCGCATCAGATACACAGCTGATGCGGACCCAAGTAAGTGATGCGAAGTGGCGAGCGCTACGCAGTGGCAATTCGCGTGCTGTTGAGGACATAGGGTCGAAACCCATGACGACACTGCAGGTAGGCGGACATGGTGATCAAGTGGATCCCATTGCCGAGGCGGCAGCCCGCGGCGCCACCTTGGCGCAGTTCTTCCTCGGGGACCCGCAGGCATGGAAGGGTCCGGAGATCAGGTACGCCGGCGGCGCGGCAGGGCTTAAGGCCGCCGCCCAAGAGGCCGGCATCAGGCTCTATGTCCATGCGCCGTACGTGCTCAATGTGGCGACTACCAACAACCGGATCCGAATCCCTAGCCGGAAGTTCGTTCAGCAGTACCTGAATGCAGCCGCCGAGGTTGGCGCCGAAGCGCTCATCGTGCACGGCGGGCATGTGCTGAAGAACGACGATCCGGCCATTGGCTTCGACAATTGGCGCAAGTGCATCGACAGCCTGGACATGCGCGTGCCGCTGCTGATTGAGAACACCGCTGGTGGGGACAATGCCATGGCTCGTCGTCTTGATCGCATTGCTCGGCTGTGGGACGCGATCGGTCAGGCCAAAGGCGGTGACACTGTCGGCTTCTGCCTCGACACCTGTCACGCCCATGCCGGTGGTGAGGAACTGGTCGGTCTGGTTGACCGAGTCAAAGCCATAACTGGCCGCATCGACTTAGTCCACGCCAACGACTCTCGAGATCCCTTCGACTCCGGCGCCGACCGGCACGCCAACTTCGGTGAAGGTGAGGTGGGTACCGAGGCGCTGGCCGAGGTGGTACGTACGGCCTCGGTGCCGGTTGTGGTGGAAACTCCTGGCGGCCGGGAAGGGCAGGGCGCCGACATCGCCTGGCTCAAGGAGAACGTGTAACTCGGCGTGTGATCAGGTGGTGCTACGTCCGACCTGCTTGACCCCGACCCAAAGGCCGGCAGCGCAGGTGATCACCGCCGCCAGCACGGCCCAGCCGATCGCCGAATCGTTGAAGCTGCCGGAAAACAGGGAGCGCTCCGCATCGACGATGTAGGTCAGCGGATTGAACCGGCCGAGCACCTGGATCCAGCGCGGCCCGGCCTCCAGCGGCAGCAACATTCCCGACAAGATCAACAGTGGGAAAAGCAACGACTGTTGGACCGCCCAGAACATCCATTCCCGCTTACGCGTTGCCATCGCCAGTGCATTGGAAAAAGCGCCCATACCGACCCCGAAGACGCCAAGCAAGAACAGACCGACCAGCACGTGTAGGGGGTAGAGCTTGAACCCGAACGGGATGCACACCAAGACCACCAACGCAGCCTGCACGACCAGCGGCGCCAGCTCCTTCAGCGCTTTGCCGATCAAGATCGCAGAGCGATGCAGCGGGGTTGCCAGCACTCGCTCGTACGAGCCAGTGATGATCTCGAACAGCAGGTTGGAACCGGTCGCACTGGTGCCGAACAGGCAGATCATCACGATCACTCCTGGCAGGAACCACTGCAGCGGCGAGGCGCCATTGATCGCGGCCGGATCTACCGATCCAGCGAGCAGCGGGCCGAAGAGGCCAAGAAACACCAGCGGCTGGACTAGCGAGAAGATCACCGAGAACGGATCTCGCAGCACCAAAGACATCTCCCGCTGAAACACGTTTCTGGTATCGGCTACGAGCGTGCTCATGCGGCCACCTCCTCCTCACGCAGGCTCCGGCCAGTGAGACTGAGGAAGACGTCATCTAGCGTCGGTACGCGTACATCGGCCGCTCGCACTTCCACTCCGGCATGATCAAGTTCCCGCAGCAACCAGGGCAACGCACGGGTACCTTGATCGAACCGCCCGGCAATCGTCACATCTGGTGATCCGTTTGTTGTGATCAATTCGCGCCCCCGCTCAGCGACCAGCGCCGATGCGGCCGAAGCCTTCGAACCGTCAACGGTGATCATGATCCGGTCACCGGCGAGTGTCGCCTTGAGATTGTTCGCAGTGTCATTGGCGATGATCTCGCCATGATCAATGACCAACACCCGCTCCGCGTAGGCGTCGGCTTCCTCCAGATAATGCGTGGTCAACACGATGGTGGTCTCTTGTCGTTCCCGCAGTCCGTTGATGTGGTCCCAGAGATTGGCCCGGTTGTGCGGATCCATTCCTGTTGACGGCTCGTCGAGAAAGAGCAGGTGCGGACTGTGCATCAGGCCCATGGCGATGTCGAGTCTGCGGCGCTGACCACCGGACAGCGTGCTGACCTTACGCCTCTCCAGCGAAGTGAGATCGAGGGTCTTGGTCAGCTCCTTGGCGCGCGCCAGGGAGTCCGAGGAGTTCATGCCATAGAACTTGCCTTGAGAGACCAGTTCATCCATCAGCCGGAAGCTGTGCCCGGCGCCATCACCTTGGCCGATATAGCCAATCCGTGATCGCACCAATGCCGGCTCGGTAGTGATGCTCGCGCCAGCCACCCAGGCCTTGCCCGAGGTGGGTGGCAGCAAGGTTGTCAGCATTCGCAAGGTGGTGGACTTCCCCGCGCCGTTCGGTCCGAGAAAGGCGACCAGTTCGCCGGGAGCGACGTCGATGTCGACTCCCTTGACGGCTTCCACAGTTTCTTTCTTGCTGACAAAGTGCCTTGTCAGCTTCTCGGTGTGAATCATTGGGTTGATCATTCTGCCCTTCCCAGACGAACTCCGTACGCCGTACTGGATTAGAATAACATACGCTGTACGGAGATAAGGCAAGCACTACACACTGACAGTTTTACGACCAAGGAGCCAGGGTGAGCGAGCAGACTACGCATCCGCAGCCAGGTACTCCGGAGGGACGTCGCGTCGTGGACCTGCTTTGGGCGCCAGCCCAGCAACCCCCGGTACGCGGCCCCAAGCCTCGCTTGAACCTTGCCGACGTCGTCGCCGCCGGCGTGGCCATTGCTGACGCGGAGGGACTGGCAGCTTTATCGATGCGAAAGGTGGCAAACCGCCTAGGCGTAGGTGCCATGTCGCTCTACACCTATGTGCCCGGTCGTTCCGAGCTGGTCGAGCTCATGATCGATCGCGTCCACGGCGAGCACCATATTCCCGATTCCGGTCAGCCCTGGCGACAACGAATTGAGCAGTGGGCTCGCGAGTTATGGCGGATCTATTCCGCCCATCCATGGTTGCTGGACTACAACATGGCCAGGCTTCCCGTCGGCCCACATGTGCTTGACGTCTCCGAGGCGCTCTACGCCGCGCTCCGCGATGGCGGATTTACCGGGGCCGAGAATGTCGCCACCTACAACTTGATCACCTGGCAGCTGCTCGGTGCGGCGCGGTCCATGATCAGCGACGCCGACGAGGCGCGGCATACCGGCGTCTCTGCAGAGGCCTATTGGGATTCCCGGGCGAGCTTCTGGGACACCTACTTCGACTGGAACCGTTATCCGAACATGGCCGCGATCTGGGAGGCCGGCGGATTCGACGATCCTGCCGGCTGGGATCTCGAACGAATGCTTGACCGGCTACTCACCGGCATCGAACAGTTGGCGCCTGTCAGCCAGGCGGGTGAAACTGGAGCGGCTCCGCCCGCTCGCCGCGGCCAATGATGCAGCGAAAGAAGTACTCGTTATCGTGCTGAGGGCCGATGGCGTAGATCTCCCAGTCCGATCGGCGATCTGCTGATCGCAGCATCGAATTCGCGATCTCCTTGGTGCACACCCGAAGAATCTGCGCATCCGATTGGAGCTGGGATTGTCGCCGGAGCTCATAGGTCATCCGGCCAGCGAGGAAGGTCTGATACACGTGGGTTTTGTTGCAGGCCTCCGGCACCCCGACCCATAAGACATCGCCGAATCCGTTTACTCCGCCCCAACACTCCGGCCGTGACGCACAGTAGGTGTCCACACCGAGCTGCTCGGAGCAGTCGACGAATCCGGCCGGTACGACGACGGGGGTTCTGCTCGAACTTTCGGGTGCCTTCGACGTTAAAGAGGGCGTCGACTCAACTGCCGGAGTGCGCGTCGCCAGGTTCACCACAGCGATCACCGATGCCACCGCGATCAGCACCGCGGCAACTGCCAAGGTAGCCAGCCCACGACGTTCCCATCTGCTTGACGGAGATGGGGTGGGTGCCGGCGGCTCGGCCTTGGCGGCGGCCGGGAGTTCCGTGCGAGGCGGTGACGGTGAGGGCGGCGGTGACTCGTCATCTGCCTTTTCAGAGTCTGGTGCCGCTAGCGGTGTGGGGGCCAATTGACTTGACAGATTGAGCGCCTGCAATTGATCACGAAACTGCGCGGCCGTCGGTCGATCCTCGGGGTTGTCGGCCATGGCGTGCAGCAGCACATCCATGAACGCCTTGTCGACTCCGGGAATGCGCTTGATCGGCGCCTTTTGTCGCTTGACCATCTCCGGAATGCTGGGCAGATCCATCGTTTCTGACCACCGCGGCGCGTGACCGCTGAGGACCGCGTAGAGCGTGGCGGCCAGTGAATAGACGTCGGCATACTCGGTGACCGGCTGCTTGGCGAAGACCTCCGGCGGTGCATACGCGGGAGTGATCGCTTCCACCGTCTCGCTGAGCGGCATGTCCGGATCGATCAATGCGGCAAGACCGAAGTCTGCCAGGCCGGCATTGTTGTACGCGTCGATCAAGATGTTGGCAGGCTTGACATCACGGTGCAGTACGCCAAGCAGGTGAGCCGCCGCCAACGCGTCCGCAATCCGTACGCCGACCTCGCGAACTCGACGCTGGCTGGGTCGTGGATCCTTGGTCATCCAACGGGTCAAGGAGCCGCCCGGGCAGAGTTCCATAACCAGGAATGGCCGGTCATCGCCAAGAAGTCCGGCGTCGTGCACTGTCACGATGCCCGGATGGCCCGACATTCTGCCCGCCGCGCCAGCCTCTCGCAGGAAGCGTCGCTGCTCGGCTTCACTATCAAGCTTGCGCTCGTCGACCTTGACCGCTACCAGACGGTTCAACGACTCTTGGCGCGCTTCCCAGACAATTGCGAAGCCACCCCGCGCGATTGCGCGCCAATCCGCCATCCCGGGAATTTCCGGTGGTACGGGGGCAGCCACGCGAACCAAGATAGTTGCGACGCCGCCGCCCCAGGCGCTTATACCACTTGTATTGCGGATAACGTCAGATTGTGAGTCGTAGCGTCTACGTCGCATCACCTGAAGGCGTGACCGGCAAGTCGGCCGTAGCGCTGGGATTACTCGATGCCCTGACCCGGGAGGTGGGTTCGGTTGGAATCTTCCGTCCGCTGACCACGACAACCACCGACAGCCAGGACGTCGACCTCACTGTTGATCTTCTGCTGAATCAACCCGGGATCTCACAGTCCTATGACGAGGCGATCGGGGTAACCTATGACGCCCTCCGTCAGGATGCCGACGAGGCCCTGCACGTCATCGTCGAACGCTTTGGCCGGCTCACCGACCGGTTCGAAGTGATCTTGATCCTAGGGTCGGACTACACGGACGTGACAAGCGGGACCGAGCTGTCCTTCAATGCCAAGGTGGCGGCCAATCTCGGCTCGCCCGTGGTCTTGGTAGTGCACGGCCAAGAGCGGACTCCAGAACAGGTTCATGACGCCGCCGCCGGCGCAATCGCGGAGCTCCGCGCCCACCACGCCCAGACTGTCGCGATTATCGCCAATCGTGTTGATCATGATGCGGCGGAGGCGATTCGCACAAAGCTTGCCGAGCTCGGAAATTTCGTGACGGCCGCCATCCCGGAGAACCCGTTGCTATGGGCGCCGACTTTCCGAGCACTGGTAGAGGCGGCCGATGGCGAGCTGGTGCTGGGTAACGAGGCTTGGATGAATCGCGAGGCTCTGAGCGTCATCGTGGCGGCAATGAGCCTGCCTCATGTTCTTGATCGACTTCTGCTCGATGTCACAGTGATCGCGCCGAGCGACCGTACTGATCTGCTGCCCGGTCTAATGCTCGCCCACCAGTCCGGCACCTTCCCAACACTGTCCGGGATCTTGCTGACCGGCGGTTATGAGATTCCCGAAAGCATCCGGCGGTTGTCCGAAGGTGTCCAGCAAGACTTGCCGATCGCCATGACCAAGCTGGGTACGTTTACCACGGCGGAGCGGGTGATGCGGGTCCGTGGGCCCATCACCAAGGAATCGAGTCGGAAGATCGAGACTGCGCGTCGCGTGTTCGCTGAGCAGGTCGATCAGGCGGCTCTGCTGTCTGCGATTGACGTTTCGGCCTCTGATGTACGTACGCCGTTGATGTTCGAGTATCAGCTGATGGAGCGGGCGCGAGCTGATCGGCAACGAATTGTGCTGCCTGAGAGCGAGGATGATCGAATCCTCGAGGCGGCCGCGATCTTGCTACGACGGGGCGTGGCGAACATGATCTTGCTCGGCGAGGAGACCAAGGTCAGGGCTCGCGCTTCGGCACTGGGTCTTGATCTTGATGAAGCATCGATCGTGTCGCCGCTGGATCCTGGGCTGGTGCAGAAGTTCGCCGCCGCCTACGCCGAAGCGCGTGCCCACAAGGGCATGACGTTGCAGCGTGCCCGGGAGGTGGTGACCGACATCTCCTATTTCGGGACGATGATGGTCAGTCTCGGGATGGCCGACGGCATGGTCTCGGGTGCGGTCAATACAACGGCACACACCATCCGGCCCGCGCTGGAGTTCATCAAGACAAAGCCCGGTGTGAGCACGGTCTCAAGTGTGTTTTTGATGTGCCTGGCCGATCGGGTGCTGGCCTACGGTGACTGCGCGGTGATTCCCGAGCCGACGGTCGAACAGCTGGCCGACATCGCGATCTCCTCGGCGGAAACAGCGCAGCAGTTTGGTATCGAGCCGCGGGTGGCGATGCTCTCCTATTCCACTGGCACCTCGGGATCCGGTGCTGAGGTTGAAAAAGTGCGGGCGGCGACGGAGCTGGTTCGCCAGCGAGCCCCGGAGCTCCTGCTGGAGGGTCCGATCCAGTACGACGCAGCGATCGATCCGGAGGTAGCGCGCACCAAGCTGCCGGACTCACCCGTCGCAGGACGTGCCACGGTGTTCATTTTCCCTGACCTCAATACCGGCAATAACACCTACAAGGCGGTGCAGCGCAGCGCCCATGCGATCGCCATCGGTCCGGTGCTCCAGGGATTGCGGAAACCGGTCAATGATCTTTCCCGCGGGGCGCTGGTGGAGGACATTGTGAACACCGTGGCGATCACTGCCATGCAGGCGCAGGGCCTGAAGCAGTCAGCGCCGACCGAAGCGGCTGCAGCAACCAGGAGTGCCTCATGAGTCAGGCACCGGTGTTGGTGCTGAACGCCGGTTCGTCGTCTTTGAAGTATCAGCTTGTGGTGCCGGAGACGGCCGAGGTCCAGGCCAAGGGTCTAGTGGAGCGTATCGGGGAGCCTGGTAGCCCGGTTGCTGATCATGGTGCGGCGATGCGTGCCATGGCAAAAGATCTTGCTGCTGCCGGCGTTGATCTTGATGCGGTCGGGGTACGTGCGGTTGGCCACCGAGTGGTTCACGGTGGCCCGGACTTCACTGATCCAACGATCATCGATGACAAGATGCTAGAGGAGATCAAGGACCTGATTCCGCTTGCTCCGTTGCACAATCCGGGCGCCGTGTCCGGCATCGAAGCGGCCCGGGCCGAGTTCGACGTGCCCCACGTCGCGATCTTCGATACCGCCTTCTTCAGCACTCTGCCGGCCGCTGCCGCGACGTACGCGATTCCCCATGATCTTGCGGAGCGGTATCGGATCAAGCGCTATGGCTTTCATGGCACCTCACACCAATATGTGTCCCGAGCAGCTGCGGAGCTGGTTGATCGTGATCTTGGTGAGCTGAACCAGATCGTGTTGCATCTGGGAAACGGCTGTTCGGCCTCCGCGGTGCGCGGAGGTATCGCCGTCGAGACATCGATGGGGCTGACCCCGCTCCAAGGGCTTGTCATGGGCACCCGTTCCGGAGATGTCGATCCGGGGCTGCACACCTTTCTTCACAACGAGCTCGGCATGACCATCGCCGAAATCGACACCTTGCTGAACAAGGAGTCTGGGCTCAAGGGCCTGGCCGGGGTCAATGACTTCCGCGAGCTGGAGCAGCGCCAGGCGGCCGGCGATAAGGCGGCGCAGCTGGCATTTGATGTGTACGTCCATCGGCTGAAGCACTATGTCGGGGCGTACCTAGCACTTCTTGGCGGGCTGGATGTCCTGAGCTTCACTGCCGGCGTCGGTGAAAACGCCCCGGCGTTGCGGGCTGCGGTCATGGAGGGTCTGGCTGGCCTTGGCTTGCAGGTGGATCCAGAGCGCAACGGCACACCGTCCAAGGTCGCACGAGTGATCTCGCCGGACGGCTCACCGATCACTATCGCTGTCATACCGACCAACGAAGAGCTCGCAATCGCCCGTGAAACCGTAGCCCTCCTCGAATCTCGCTCGGACTGAATCAACGCGCCGCCGCACGATCATTGGTTGCTGGGCTCGAACTCGCCAAGTTTGGGGCGCGAAGGTCCAACGAACATCGTCATAGGGTGTGCGCATGGCAACTGCGCTGATCACCGGGGGTACGTCAGGCATCGGCGCCGCATTCGCGAGAGCGCTGGCGGCACGCGGCGATGATCTCGTGTTGGTGGCACGCGATGCTGATCGGCTGTCAGAGATCGCGACGGACTTGAAGGAACGCCACGCGATAAGTGTGGAAACGATCACTGCTGATCTCGGCGTGCGGGATGAGGCGATCCGGATCGCTGAGCGGCTGACCAGCCTCGAGCAGCCGATCGAGATATTGATCAACAACGCTGGTTTCGGAATCCGGGCGAAACTCACCGACTCGGACTTGACTCCGCACGAGTACGGGATTGACGTCATGATCAGGGCGGTCCTGATACTCGGTGCGGCGGCAGGACGCACCATGCGGCAGCGAGGAGCCGGCACGATCATAAACGTCAGCAGTACGGCAGGCTTCCTGGCCACGGGTAGCTATGCAGCCATCAAGGCCTGGGTGACCACGTACTCCGAAAGTCTGGCGAATGAGCTACATGGCACCGGAGTCAACGTCACGGCGCTGTGTCCGGGTTGGGTCCGTACGGAGTTCCATGAACGCGCGGAGATAAATAGCAGCTCGATTCCTGAGCGTCTGTGGTTGGACGCCGACCGGCTGGTAGCCGACTGTCTGGAGGACGCCGAAGCCGGCAAGGTGATCTCTATCCCGTCCAAGCGCTACAAGGCGCTGATCACGATCTGCGAACACCTGCCGCATCGGGCCGTACGAGCGGTCTCGCGCAGGGTGATGTCCACCCGTCAGTAATCGTCATGCCGGCGAAGCTTCTTCAGCGCCCCTCCACCCCTTCAAAAAGTCGTCGCAAACGACACAGATCCGATCGGCGGATTAGTGCCGTCTCCCACCACTTTCCGGAGATGCTGCTACAGGGCCCGGGCCTTGATCGGACCGCAATACGCCACCGCCGATCGGGTTACGCTAACCCCATGCCGAGCCGGACCCGCTATACCTCGCCGCTGCATGCAGCGGCTCGGTTCGTTGCGCAACGAGGCTTGCTGAAGCCGCTGGTCTGGGGACTCGTGACGGTGACGGTGCTCGGCGAGGAACATGTCAAGGGGCTTGATCGACCTTTTGTCATCGTGTCCAACCATGCGAGTCACCTCGATGCGCCACTGATCCTCGGATCGCTGCCAAGCAGGCTGGCCCGCTATGTCGCAGCCGGAGCGGCGGCCGATTACTTCTTCGACGTGTGGTGGCGCAAGGGTTTGACCTCCTTGTTCTTCAACGCGTTTCCAGTCGATCGCAGCGGACTTCGCGGTCGCCACGGCTTGGCCACCGGCCTGCTTGACGACGGCGTACCGTTGCTGCTCTTCCCCGAGGGCACCCGCTCCCGGACCGGTGAGATGGCGGCATTCAAGCCGGGAGCCGCGGCGCTATCCATCAGCCGAGATGTGCCCTGCCTGCCGGTTGCCATCGTTGGCGCGTCGGAGGCCATGCCATACGGCCAGAACTGGCCGACCCGCGGACGACTCCCGGTATACGTGGCATTCGGGGAGCCGATGCGGGCCGAGGATGGCGAGACGGTGGCGCAATTCTCCGATCGCATCGCCAAAGAGGTGCGCGGGCTCATCGACTACGCCATGACCTACCGCGCTGGCCAGGCGTAGCGCCTGGCTCACCTTTTAGCCGAAGGAGAACGACAGGGATGCCCGACGTCAAGCACATGAAGTGGTGGGGCTGGGGAGTCGAAGGAGTGAGCTTCCACCACGAGGACAAGCCGGCGTTTCGGCCGTTCGTGATCAATGCGATCGATCTTGATGTGGACAGACCGCCGACCGCGCCCATGTCGCTGGACGACCTGCCCATTCCGGCGCCCGTGATCAGCGATCAGCTGCTGGCGGAGCTAACCGATGCGGTGGGTGCCGACAACACCCTACAAGATGATCTTGACCGGATCGTGCACACCTACGGGAAGAGTCTTCGGGATCTGTTGCGCATCCGAGCGGGTGACATTCCGCGGGTGCCGGATGTGGTGGTCTATCCAGCCAATGAGGATGAGGTGCAACTGATCGTCGATCGCGGCGTGGCAGCCGATGCGGTGATCATTCCGTACGGCGGCGGCAGCAACATCTCCGGGAGCCTGCATGCTCCTGAAGACGAGACCCGGCCCGTCATCTCTGTCGATCTTGGCCGAATGAACCAAGTGATCGACATTGATGCCGAATCTGGCCTGGCACGCATTCAGGCCGGTGCCCAGGGTCCCGATCTTGAAGAGCAGTTGAGCGCCCGGGGTTGGGTGCTCGGGCACTACCCGGACAGCTTTACGCACAGCACTCTCGGCGGCTGGGTTGCGACTCGGTCCTCGGGCATGCAGTCCGACAAGTACGGCGACATCTCCGACATCGCCCGCGGCTTGCGGGTCGTTATGCCGGGCAAGCTGTTGCAGGTGCGCCCCTTGCCTCACACCTCAACGGGTCCGAGCGTACGTGAAATGGTGCTCGGCTCCGAAGGCCGGCTAGGCGTCATTACCGAGGTCACCGTCCAGGTCCATCGCATCCCGGAACAACGCGTCATCTTGGGATACCTGTTCCCATCGTGGGAAGCTGGGCTGGCTGCGATGCAGGAGATCTCAACCAGCGACGCGCATCCCTCCATCACCCGAGTCTCTGACGCACGCGAGACCGCATTCTCGTTTGCCACCAGGAAGAAGTCCAGTGGCATCTCGATCTCCTCCTTGATCAGCAAGGGCCTGATGAAGGTCCTGGAACGACGCGGCTGGAACCTGAACGAGGTCTGCCTGTCCTTCATCGGTTACGAGGGCGGCAAGGCGCATGTCGCCAGGCAGAAGAAGATCGTCAAGGACATCGTCGGCAAACACGGCGGGATCTTGGTCGGCAAGGGTCCTGGCGCGCTCTACGATCAAAAGAAGTTCGACACTCCGTACATCAGAGACTTCCTGCTCGATCGCGGAGCGGTCGGCGACGTTTCGGAGACGGCGGCACCGTGGTCAAAGCTCTTGCCGCTATATAACAACGTGAATGCAGCTGCGGAGAACGTCTACGCCCAGCTCGGCGTGCCGGGCTGGATCATGTGCCACCTTTCGCACTCCTACCACTCCGGTGCGTGTTTGTATTTCACATTTGCCTTCAAACACGACGGCGTGGACCCGCTTGCTCAATATGAGCCGCTCAAGAACGCCATCCAGCAGGCGTTCGTCGACTCCGACGGCACACTGTCGCATCACCATGCCGTGGGCACCGAGCACGCCGCCTGGCTGGAGCAAGACATCTCGGCACCTGGCGTTCACATGATCGACGGACTCTTCACCGCAATGGATCCGGGCCGGAACTTCAACCCCGGCAAGATCATCGCCAAGTAGCTCGCAGCACCCTAGGTTGATGACCTGATCATCAGTAATCGACTCGTGATCATTTTGCATCATGATTTGTAACAGCTGAGACATATGTGACTGCTGAGACGGTGACAAGTCAGGCCTTCTGGGGATATTGTGCCATCGTGCTTCCCCACATGATCAACTTCCGGCGACGATGGTCGCTGCCGCTGATCTTGGGCAGCGCACTGCTAGTGCTCGCCGGAACCGGACTCTTCCTGATCGTGCGTCCGGCTGCTCGCGCCATCCCGCCGCTCCCGCAGCCATCCAGCCAGCCACCGGCGATGCCGTCCCCGGATCCATCACCAAGTGGCCCGCAGTGGAGCGACTGGGATGATCTTGGTGGCACCTTCAACGCTGGACCGAGTGTTGCGTCGTGGAGTGTGAATCGGCTGGACGTCTTTGTCCGAGGCGCCGGCCAGACGATGCTGCACCGGGCGTACAACGGCAGCAAGTGGTATCCCGCTGAGAATCTCGGTCCTTCCATCTTGGGTGGACCGGCAGCGGTATCGCGAGGACCGGACCGGCTCGACATCTTCGTTCGCGGCGTGGACAACCAGCTCTGGCGAAAAGCCTGGAACGGGGGCTGGATGAGCTACTACCCGCTAGGCGGGTTCATCACCTCGAGCCCCGCAGTGGCGTCCTGGGCTCCAAATCGATTGGACGTTCTCGTCAGGGGCAGTGACAACGCGCTGTACCACAAGTCGTGGGACGGAATTCAATGGAGCGCGTACAAGCGGGTCGGCGGCAACCTCGAGGGTGCCCCGGCAGCCGTCTCACGAGCGCCAAACAAGATCGACGCCTTCTTCCGCGGCCGGGACAATCACCTCTACCAGCAGAAGTACAACGGCAAGAAGTGGAAGAGTCCCATCGACCTTGGTGGCGGACTGCATTCCGATGTCGCGGTGTCCTCGTGGGGTTCGGATCGCCTTGATCTGTTCTGCAAGGGAGATGACAACACCTTGGAGCATCGATCGTGGGACGGCACGAGTTGGTCCGACTGGGCCACCATTGGCACCGGCATCAGTGATACTCCGTCGGCAGTTTCGTGGGGACGCAACCGCATCGACGTACTCGCGCTCGGTACCAACGGTCAGCTGCTACACAAGCATCTCTTCATCGAACGGACCTCGTGATCACTCCGACTTGTCAGAACCCAATTGAGCTAGGTCCACTGGATTCGAACAACTCGGAGTAGTGTGCGGGTCGTGCTGCGAGTGATCAAAACGCAGCGTCGATGGTGGTTGCCGGCAATCCTGGGCGGCGCGGTGCTGCTGCTTGCCAGCATCGGGCTCGTCGTCATGCTGCGGCCTGCCGTTCCGGCCGCCACACCTGTCACGATTCCGACGATGTCTGCGAAGCCGTCGCCAACTCCGTCGCCATCATCATCAACTCGCCCGGAGTGGACCGAGTGGGAGAATCTCGGCGGCTCGTTCAGCTCAGCCCCGAGCGTGGCTTCCTGGGGCGCCAACAGATTGGACGTTTTTGCTCAAGGGCCCGGCCAGGCCCTGCTGCACCAGGAGTACGAGGGCCAGACATGGTATGCGCCCGAGGATCTTGGTCCCGCGATTCTGGGCGGCCCTGGAGCGGTGGCGTGGGGACCGGACCGGCTTGACATCTTCGTACGCGGAACTGACAACCAGCTGTGGCAGAGAACGTTGGCAAACGGCGCATGGATGGGCTACTTTCCGCTCGGCGGATACCTCACCTCAAGCCCTTCCGTCGCGTCCTGGGGTGAAAACCGGCTGGACGTCTTTGTCCGAGGCGGCGACAACGCGCTCTACCACATCTGGTGGGACGGCCTGGGCTGGAGCGAGTTCGAAAGACTCGGCGGATACCTGCAAGGCGCACCGGCCGCGGTTTCGCGTGGCCCCAACCTCATCGACGTCTTCTACCGTGGCCGCGACGACCATCTGTACCAAAAGTCCTACGACGGCTCTACCTGGCTGTCATCGGTCGATCTCGGTGGCGGACTGCACTCTGACGTTGCCGTCTCGTCGTGGGGACTGCGTCGGCTTGACCTGTTCCGGGAAGGTGACAACAACACGCTGCAGCACAAGTCCTGGGACGGACGAACGTGGATCAAGTGGGAAACGATCGGCGGCGGCATCAATGACACGCCAGCGGCACTTTCGTGGGACGAGAACCGAATCGATGTCCTTGCGCTGGGTAATAAAGGGAACCTGCTGCACAAGTACTACTGCGAAATCGAAGAGCTTTGTTAGTCATCGGGCAACGCACTATGACGGGGGGCCGGTTCGCCGACTGCAGGAGCTCGCGCCCGCCCCTTGCTAGAGCTTTGCAGGATGTTCGCGAGCGATGAAGGAGGCGAATCTGCCGGCCGCACGTCAGAGTGCAATTAAGGTGGGGCCAGCTTGAACCCGGAATAGGCGGTCCGCACAGGGGATGGGACCAACCCGCGCGGGGAAACACGGGGGCCGATGCGTTGGGCCTATTCCGGGCAGCCCGAGATCCCGAGTTCACGGTACTCGCACAGCGGGCTCCAGGGGGCAGCTTTAGTGCAGTGGCGTACTAAAAACTTGCGCGCAACTAGGTTGTTTACCTTTGAGGGCAGCACCTGACCGCCATTGTTAGCAAGTTTTTTGAGCTGCTCGGGTGATAGCAGAGGCTCCAGGTGCGGAGCGGGTAGGTTTGCGCGGCTGTGGGACAGGGCTCATGCAATAGAGAGCTGCCGCGCAAAGCATGGACCGCAAGCGGTCGGGCAGATCGGGTATTACATTCTCACGTGTGGCTCTTTCGGTACGCACCATCGAGGCGGATCGGCATCGGGAGTTCAACGCCGCCCAACCTTCGGTGAGCTTCCTCCAGACGCCGGCATGGGGACAGGTCAAGAGTGAGTGGCGCAGCGAGTCCGTCGGCTGGTTCAACGGCACGGATGGGCCAGTCGGCGCCGGCCTGGTGCTGTATCGGCAGCTCCCCAAAATCAAGAAATACCTCGCCTATTTGCCGGAGGGCCCGGTCATCGATTGGGCGGCGCCCGACATCGGTGAATGGCTGAGGCCGCTGGCCGACCACGTACGCGGGGCCGGGGCCTTCGGTATCCGCATCGGAGCGCCCGCCATCGCGCGTCGCTGGAGCGCCGACACGATCAAGGCAGCCATCGCCGACGAGCAGGTGACGCGGCTCAGCGAGGCAATGCCTGATCAGGTCAATCACGAAACCACTCGAACCCGCAACCAGCTGCGGCAGCTCGGCTGGCGCCAACCGCAGGAAGACGAGGAAGGCTTCGTGGCCGGTCAGCCACGATTTGTGTTCCAGCTGCCGATCGCGGGACGAACCCCTGATCAACTGCTAGCCGGAATGAATCAGCTCTGGCGGCGAAACATCAAGAAGGCTGCGAAAGCCGGGGTTGTGGTACGGCGGGGATCGGCTGATCAACTACCGGAGTTCCACCGGCTCTACGTCGAGACTGCTGAGCGCGATCATTTCCGGCCGCGGCCGCTGTCGTACTTCCAGACCATGTTCGATGCTCTGCTTGGCGAGGATCACGATCGCATCCGGCTCTACCTCGCCCATCATGAAGATGATCTTGTTGCCGCGACGACCTGGGTCAGGGTCGGACAGCACACCTGGTACTCCTACGGCGCAAGCTCCACTGCCAAGCGCGACGTGCGAGCATCGAACGCCATCCAGTGGCAGATGATCCTCGACGCGCTGGAGGCCGGTGCCACGATCTACGATCTGCGCGGCATCACCGAAGGGCTTGAGGCAGATGATCCGCACTTGGGGCTGATCCAATTCAAGGTCGGCACCGGAGGCGAGGCTGTGGAGTATCTCGGTGAATGGGATCTCCCCCTCAATCCCCTGCTGTACAAGGCTTTCGACCTCTATATGAAGCGACGGTGAGCAGTCTTGGTGATGCGACCATGAGCGGTGTGACTCTTCGGCTAGATGGGGAACGCTGGAGAGAACATCTGCGAATTGTGGCGGGCGCTACGCCGGGCATCGTTCCGGTGATCAAGGGCAATGGATACGGGTTCGGGCTGCGCCGGCTGGCCGAGGAGTCCAAGACACTCGGCGCCGATACGATCGCTGTCGGCATCCCATCGGAGGTCGGCATCGTCGGTGAGGCATTCTCAGGCGATGTGGTGATCTTGAATCCGTGGGATTCATCCAGCTCGCTAGCCACTGAACTGACATTTGAACCTTCGGTGATCACGACAGTCTCTCGACTGTCCGACCTGCAGCGATTGGCCGCGCGCAGTGATCAGCCGCGGGTGTTGGTCGAGGTCTTGACATCGATGAAACGGCACGGGATTTCCCAAGATGATCTTGACAAGATCATCGACCTGCTGCCCGGCGTCCGCTTCGAGGGGTGGACCATCCACCTACCGCTGCATGTTGCTGGTCGTTATGCCGAAGCCGAGCGGCTCAGCCGGGCTGCCCTTGCAGTGGCCCCTGGAACGCTGTGGTTCTCCCATCTGCCTTCGGAGGAGACAGCAGGGCTCGCTCGGCAGTTGGGTGGAGCAGAGGGTGACCCGATCCCGGTACGGCAACGGGTCGGTACCAGGCTGTGGCTAGGTGACAAGCAGGCGCGTACCAACACCGCCACAGTGCTGGATGTGCATGCCATCAAGCGCGGCGAACGCGCCGGCTACCGGCAGCGGGTGTGTCCCGCTGATGGTTGGATTGTCGTTGTCTCCGGCGGCACGTCGCATGGCATCGGTATGGAGGCGCCGACTTCTGCAAAGACCATGCGGCATCGCGCGATCGCACTGGCAACGGGAACCTTGGCAGCCGCCGGCCTGGCGCTTAGCCCGTACACGATCAATGGCAAGAAGCGCTGGTTCCTGGAGCCACCTCACATGCAATCAAGTCAGGTGTTCCTGCCGGCCAAGGAGAAGCCACCGCAGATTGGCGATGAGATTCCGGTCGAGTTGCGGCTCACCACCGCAACGGTCGACTGCGTTTCGTGGACGTAAACCCTGAAGAGTCCGCACTGTCGGAAATTGATTCCTCATGATGTGAGGAAGAGGGAATCAAGCGCGAAGCTTGGCGCGCAGCAGGTCGCTGTCTTCCTCGGTCCAGCCCATCTTGATCAACATTGGCACTACCCCACCGAAAGCCTCGTCGATGTGCCGCAGCAAGCTGATCATGGTCTCTGGGTGGCTCAAGTGCGACGACAGGTCACGGCCTTCGAGATTCTCCGCGTACGTCGATGAGGCCTTCAGTCGCGCCACGACTTGTGCGGCACGTTCGGAGCTCGCGACGTAGTCATCGATGATGGCTTGCCGCTCGGCATCGACCACCGAAAGGGCAAGCGCGACGATGGTTCCGGTTCGGTCCTTGCCGGCGGCACAGTGCACCAGCGCCGCACCAGGTGCGCCTGCGATGGCACGCAACGCCGACAGCACGGAGTCAGGACGATCCACTAGGTAGGAGAAGTAGACCGATGCGACGTCGTTGTCGAGCTGGACGCTGGGTTCCAGGTCAACCCATGGCAACGCCTCTTCAGGCAGCACTTCAGGACGTACGTCGGGCTTGTCCTCGCCTACGCCGCCCTCCCACTCCCGGAAGAGCGAGAACTGATGGATCCGTACGCCGGAGTTAGTCAGTGGAGTCGGCCCCTCTTGCTGAACCTCGTAGTCGCTACGCATGTCGATGATGTCGGTAAGGCCGAGCCCAAGTAGCGCAGCTACGTCAGAACGGGTGAGCGTCTGGAGATTGTCTGACCGCAGCAGCCGACCGGGGACGATTTTGCCGCCGTCGACCGTCGGAATCCCGCCGACATCGCGTAGGTTTGCCAGGCCCTCGAGGTCAATCCACATCCGTTCCACCCAGTCAGGGTAATAGGCCCCACCATGCGCCCGGAGCTTGTCGAAAGCTGGACCACTGCGCTTCGAGCAGGCTCAGGCTGGTTCGGATGTCTGGGTGGCGACCAGACCGGCTGCTAGTTGGGGCTACCGACCTTTTTGATGTTCAGCGGGATGCAGGCCAGTTTCAGCCCGGCGGTTCCTGCACCGTTTCCGTGGTGGACCGTGGCCTTCTCATGGAAGGTAATCGACCGGACACCCTCCGGAACGAAGGGCACAACCGCTGCCGCGCGTGCGTACTCAACTGAGTGCACCTGGAAGTTGAGCCAGACCTCCGTTTTGTCGTTTACCACGAGCGGCTGGCCAGCGGGGGTTGTGTTGTAGTGACCTCCCACCGTCGGCTGTCCGCTTGCATCGAGTCCACATGGCCCGGTGTGGAGATGTGCGCCGTACTCCTTGTGCATGGCGGTGTCGCCCAAACCCCTGAGCGTCACCCGGAACGTGCTCTCATTGTCGATGCTGATCATCATCGCCGTCGCTCGCGCGCCGTCGTAGACATCCTTGGTGTTTGGAGAGAGATCGGTGACCTTACCGCTGTAGTACGCCCAGCTCATACTCGGCGCCTCACGGACAGTTTCCCGGACATGAAGATCGCGAGCATACGCCGCGCCGGATGTCACCAGAAGTGCGGATGCAGCCAGGGCAGCAATTGTCGCCTTACGGTAGCGCGCCACGATCTCCCCTTTTTAGAGACTTGAGTAGTCAAAGCCTCGGCAAGGGTCCCCAAACTGGCCACCTGTCCCCCGACCGAGTCAGCTCGGGCCAGCCTAGGGGATTTGGCCACGGCGCGCCGGAGTTTCGTGTGATCTCCAACACCCGCTTCAGCTCGCCCAGTGGCCGCTGAAGAACAACCAGCTCCACCACAGCATGAGCACAATTTCGACAGCGAACGCGCAGGCCACCAGCACATAGTGCAGCTGGCGAAAACGGCCAGTTCCTACCTCGTCTGAGGGTCGGGCGACCCAGCTACCGATCATCATCCAGAGCGGAAACCAAAGCAACGTCGCGCGATTGACCGAAAAGAACCAGTACGACATGGAGAACGCCACTACTTGCACACCGACCCAGCCGGCCTCGCCCCACATCGTGCGATTCCACCCGGGGCGGCTCGGGGGGGTCGTCCCTCCCGAGATCAACAGAGCATGAGAGGACTTCCGCGCCCGCAGGCTGACGGCGATGCACCAGATGGTGACACCAGTGCCGACGGCCATGGAGATGATCTCGCCGCGGAACACCGCAGCCCACCACGGATGATCGGCGTACGCGCCCGGCACGATGGCCGGAATCGTGTTCAAGAACGAGTCCCAGGGCCAGGTCAGCTGGCGTACCCAACCAGTCGACTGGGCGCGATACCAGGCCGTCCAGGTGCCGGTGATTGCGTACAGGTAGGTCGCGAAGGCCATGATCACTGATGCCGGAATCAGCATCAGGGCCGCCCGTCGCAGCTTGAGTGCAGCGGGATTACCACTGGTCATGATCATGATCAGCAGTGCGCCGATGAGGAAGAGTCCCGATACCCGAACGGTACAGCCGAGTGCAGTCAGCAGCGCGGCAGCTAGCCAGCGATCGGCACGCGCTCGTTCCCAGGCCCAGAACGCCGCGGCGCAGAACAGCGATTCGGTGTACGGCACCACAGTGAAGACAGCGGTTGGGGCGAACAGCCAAGCGACCGCGGCCCATCGCCCACCCAGCCGGTACAACGCGACGGCGGCGACCGCCGAGCAGGCGGTGGACATGATCACGCCACCGATGGCGATCGGTACTCCCATTTGATCGAACAGCCACAAAATTGCCGGCCAGCCCGGGAAGAAGGCCATCAACGTGCCATCGGGCTCGGCAGCGTATCCGCCGGCGGCGAGGTTGGCGAAGTGCTGCACATCCCAGTTGCTCACCATGTCGGTGAGCGTCCGATGCTGCGCTACAGCCAGCACCAGGGCCACGCCGAAGATCATTCCCCGGCTAGCCAGCCAGGCCTGGACAACGATCCGCCCAGAAGTCGAGGTTTCCGTTGTAGCAGCGGACGCACCGCTTCTCTGAGACAACACGTGCTGCGCCATCACGCGTTCCGCCTCGGGACGGTAGTTCCGGCGAAGACCCGATACCAGCGGGCGTCCGGTGCCTGATCGAGTACGCCACCGGTGGGGTCGTCCACTCCCTCCGGGCGTACCGGATCGTGCGCCGGCCGCACCGCGTCACGGACCACCATGATCACGACCCAGCCCTGAGTGCAGAGTCTGATCAGGACCGAAAGCCAGTAGATCCGATCCGGCGAACTATCCCCCGGTGTCAGAAAGCCGCCCAAGTGCCACCAGATCGCGATGAAGTAGATCAGCTCGCCGGCAGTGAAGATCAACCAGTCACGCCACTTGGGTCGAGCCAAGATCATCAGTGGCAGCAACCAGAGCACGTACTGCGGCGAATAGACCTTGTTGGTCATCAGGAACGCCGCAATGACCAAGAAAGCCACGGCACCGAACCGTGGCCTGCGGGGGGCGTACAAGATCAAGATCAAGATGCCGATACAGCAGAGCAGGAACAGTCCGCCGCTGACCCAATTGAGATAAGGAACCGGGTGGCCGGCAAGCGACAGCACATACCAGATCGACCCGAAATCGCCGCCGCGATCTGCGTTGTACTGCCAAAAGCTGAACCAGGCATCGGGCGCCAGCAGCAGCACCGGCAGGTTGACCAACCCCCAGCTGACCAGGAATGTCGACAGCGTCATCACGAAGTCGCCCATCCGTTTACCCCGCAGGCAAAGCAGAAAGAGCGGACCGAGCAGCAATGCAGGATAGAGCTTCGCCGCAGCTCCGAGCCCCAGCATTACGCCGGTCAGACCAGGTTTACGAGCGGACCAAAACGCCATAGCCAGCGCGGTGAGAGCCACCGGAAGCATGTCCCAGTTGATCAAGGCAGCGGCGGCCACGCACGGCGATGCCGCCAGCATCATCGCGTCCCAGGGCCGTCCAACCGGGGTACGCACCAAGGCCCAGAGCGCGATCAAGAACAACGCTCCGAGCAACACCGTGTTGACGTCAACGAAGACCAACGTCGAGTCGACCTGCTGCTGGTCGGTCAAGCCGGGTCCTTGCAATCCACCCAGGACGTGGGTGATCAGACGCTCCAGCTCCAGAAACCAGCCGGTGAGCACCGGATACTCCAGAACCGGATAGTCACCGTGGTCGAGGTAGGGAGTATTGCCTTGCAACAGTCCGCGGCCGGCGTACAGCAGGCCGATGTCGGAGTAGCACAGGTACTTGAAGTGGTCCGGGGGCGGCTGACCGGCTTCGGTGATCCGGCACGGCAATCGGAACACCACGCCTGTCAAATAGACCAGGGTCCCGACCAGCAGTGTGACGCGCAGCGGATTCCACCAGGCTCCACCGGAGGCCGCGTAACGTCCCAGTGGCCCGCCGATTCGCTGGCTCACCCTGCCGACGAAATCGTCAGTCACCGACGGCAGTGTGTGAGCCGATCGGTCGTCGATCGCGGCCGGGACTCTGCTCAACCCTGTCCTTGTCCGCCAGTCGGATTGCCGGTGGGCTGAAGCCGCCTCCAACGGGGCTGCGTCGTCTTGCCGCCGCCTCCCGGACCTTGCTTCTTCGTCGCCGTTGCACCTGGAGTCGGCCAACCTGGCGGCCACTTCCACGTTTGCTGTGGCTTGGGCTTGGGAGCCTCGGTGGTGGGCTCATCGGTGGGTTGCAGCGTCTCCTGCATCGTCTGGTCCGACTCCGGCGCCTTGTCCTTGTTCACATATGAGGGGGGAGGAAAATCCTTCACCGCTTGGCCCCGAGTGGCTGTCTTCATGTAATCCGCCCAGGTCAAGGCCGGATAGGTGCCACCGAAGAAGGTGCTGTCACCGGGCCTGGCGTACTTGTCAAGATCACCGTTACCGTCACTGCCCGCGACATACATGACCGCCGTGGACACTTGCCTGGTGTAGGCCACAAACCAGGCCGAGACGATATCGCTCGAGCCGTCGGCGTTCTTGCGATCTTTGGTCCCCGTCTTACCGGCTACCGGGCGATCGAGGGTCTGCACAGCCCGACCGGTGCCCTGCTCCACCACATTGGAAAGGGCGTAGGTGACATCGTGCGCGATGTCTTCGTCGATAGCCCGCTTCTTCTCTGAGTGCGCCTCGTAGAGGATCCTGCCTTTCCGGTCCCGGACCTCGCGCACCACATGGTTCGGCACGGCTACGCCGTCATTGGCGAATGTCGCGTACGCGCTGGCCTGGGCCAGCGGGCTCACCTCGGCGGTTCCTAAGGGGATGCGATCGTTGTTGTCCCAGCCGGCACCCTTAGGCGCGCCTACCGCCTTCGCCATCCTCATGATCTTGCGCGGGCCGCTGTCCATCTGAGTAGTGAGATCAACGAATGCGGTGTTGATCGAATTAGCGGTGGCCTTGATCAGGTCGACTTTCTGGCCGTACTGGTGGCTGAACTCATTGCGTACCGGATTCTTGTCGCCCGGCGGCTTCCAGGTGTTGCCGTTGAAGGTGTCGGCCAGGCTGAACCCGTCCTTCAGGCCAGCGGCCAGGGCGTAGGTCTTGAACGTCGAGGCGGTTGGGCGCGGGGTGGTGGCCCAGTTGCGCGAGTTCTTGACGAAGTCAGGTCCGCCGTACAGAGCGCGGACCTCACCGCTGTTCACATCAACCGACGCTAGCGCGGCATGCAGCTTGGATGACTTCCGGCCGACCGCCCCGGCAGACTGCTTGGTGTACTTCTGGGCAGCGTCGACGGCCGCCTGCTGGGCGTCCTTGTCGAAAGTTGTGATGATCTTGAGGCCGCCGCCGCTGATCTGTGAAGAGTCGAAGCCCGCTGCGCCGAGCTCACGCTCGACCATCTTGAGCAGGAAGCCCTTGGGGCCGCCGTATCGGTGACTGGCTGCGACCTTTGGGAACTTCGGCAGCTTCTGGGCGTACTTGGCTTCCTGGACCGGGGTGATGTTGCCCATCTCGGCCATGGAATGCAGGACATAGCGGTAGCGGCTCAGGATGCGTGGCTGATTGGCCTTTTCCTCTGGGTCATACGTGCTCGGGTTGTTCACAACTGTCGCGAGGAAGGCGGCCTGCGGGACGGTCAACTTCTTGGCGTCGATATTGAAGTATTCCTTGCTGGCCGCCTGCACGCCGTACGCGCCGTGCCCGAAATAGATCGTGTTCAGATAACCGGCGAGGATGTCCTGCTTGCTCATCTTCTTGCTGATCTTGTACGCGAGGAACAGCTCGCGGAACTTGCGCTTCATGGTGCGCTCGGAGTTCAGGTACAAGATCTTGATGTATTGCTGGGTGATTGTTGAGCCGCCCTGGACGTCCTGGTTGCGCGCGATCTTCCAGGCTGCACGGATCATGCCGCGTATGGAGATGCCCTTGTCGGTCCAGAAGGTGCGGTTCTCGGCGGCGACCGCGGCCTGCTTCATGGTCTCTGGCATCTTGTCGAAGGTCAGTGGGGTGCGGTTCTGGATGGCGAAGTCGCCCAGCTCGCTCTTGCCGTCGTTGTAGTAGACGAAGGTGGTCGCGGTGTTGAACTCGGCGTTCGCGGCCGGAAGCTTCGTGGTGTTGTAGCCGTACGCGACGACGCCGATGACGCTGAGCATGCCGAGGATGGTCAGCGCACCGATGGTGATCCCGATGCCTCGGGCCCACCGTCGGCCGCGCTTGGTCTTTTTTTGGCGCGCGCGAATGTCTTGGGGCTCCCATTCGACGGGTCCCCAATGGGGATCAGCCATAGATGTCCTCGACCGTCTGCTGGCGGCGAGGAGGCTTGCGCTTCACCCCGTCACCCAGAAGATAGGAAAGGATCATGTGGTTCCAGCCACAGGCTGGGCAAACTTCGACGACCACGACCTTGAACTCCCCGAACTCGTGCGCCATCTCTTCTAGTTCTGCGGTCCGCTTGATTCGCCCCGAGTACTGCCCCAACTGATCGCCGAACACATATTGCAGATTGACCAGGTCGTCTGACTCACAGACTGGGCAATCCACGCTCGACGGCTCGCCGTGGTGCCTGGCCGCGCGGATCAGCATTGGGTCAGCGTCGCAGGCTTCCTCCCGTGCCAGCCTGCGTCCCGGGCGCTGCAGCGCCTGAAGCGTTGAGCGTCGCTGCAGCGCATAGTCGATGACTTCGCGCTGGGACCACATGGGCAACAGCGTACGTGGACTCGAGCAAGTAGGGCGACCCTGTCTGATCTTTCGCAGAATCACCCCCTAGCGGGAACTTCGCTCGCGCTGAGCGTGAAGAGTTGCTCAGCGCCTCCGCTCGGGGGAGATTCTGAGAATTATCAGCCATGACGTACGATCGTGGGTCGGCCGGGCCGCTCGGGGATGGGGCTTCCGGCTAGCCGGGGCCATGGCGCAATTGGTAGCGCACTTGCTTTGCAAGCAAGGGGTTAGGGGTTCGAGTCCCCTTGGCTCCACCCCTAGTCAGAGTGGGTTTGCCCCTGCTTGGCGGCTGTACTTTTCGGTTCGTACAGCAGAAAGTACAGCAATCTCGACCCCTTGCTAATTTTTTAGTCGGATGAGCCCGCGCGGGGAGCCGGCCGTTCTCGATCTGCACTACCTCCATAGCGGTGATTTCGATTGAGCGTCCGGTGGTGCTTGCCGAACATCGGGAGGGCTAAGGGAGCGGGATTTCTGCGCGGATTCTAGTGCCACGGCCTGGTGGGCTGTCCAGGGTCAATGTTCCGCTAAGGGCCGTGACCCGGTCGTGCAGTCCGCTAAGGCCGCTTCCCACGGATGGTCGGGCGCCTCCCACGCCGTCGTCTTCGATGGTCAATGTGAGGGAGTCGGCGGTCGCCGTGGCTACAACACCCGCCGTTTTTGCGTTCGCGTACTTGGCCACGTTTGTCAGCGCTTCGGCGACTACGAAGTATGCAGCGGACTCCACCGATGGCGGATAGCGATCATTTGGGATCTGTAGAGCGATTGGCAGCGGCATGCGGTGGGTGAGCGCCTCGACGGCGGCCTCAAGGCCGCGGTGGGTCAGGATGGATGGATGGATGCCGCGTGCGAGCTCGCGGAGCTCAGCGATGGCGGCGCGCACTTGGTCGACGCCTTCGGCGACGAGAGGCGTACCTTCACCGCGAGCCTGGGCGAGCTGCAACGTCATCATGGCTTCCACCAGCCGCTGTTGCGCTCCGTCGTGAAGGTCGCGCACGACCTGGCGGCGCTGCTCGTCGGCGGCCTCCACGATGCGCGTTCGCGATGCAAGTAGTTCGGTCTGGGTGGTGGCATTGGAGATCGCGGTAGCGATTAGCTCGGCAAAGGATGACAGTCCCTGCTCCAGCCCGGCAGGCAGCCGCTCGGGGTCGTCGGTCCCCGCGATCAGCGCGCCCCAAACCCGGCCATCGACGACGACCGGCGCGCCGACCTCGGAGATGACGCCGCGTTTTCGCAACAGCTCCGCCAGCTCCCCCGACGCTCCCTCGTAACTGTCGAAACGGCCTGGGGCCGCGGTATCTCGGACGAGCACGTTGATGCTCTCACCCCCCAGCGGGAGACGCGTGCCCGTCGGCAAATGGACGTCGTGGATGCTCCAGCCGGCCATGGTGAGGTTGAAGCCGTCGCTGGTGAACTGGGCGAGATTGACGCTTGTCACCTCAAAAAGCCGGCCGGTTTCTTGGCAGACCGCATCAAACACGACGGCTGGCTGCGCGCCCTTCGCGACCAAGGTGGCTATCCGCCGCAGCGCCGACTGCTCTTCGGCGAGCCTGTGCAACTCTTCCCTCGCCTGGGCATTCGCGATCGCGGTCGCGAGGAGCTCGGTGAACTGACTCAGCCGGGCCTCGGCATTGGGCGGGAGCCGGACTGCGGAGCCGCCGCCAGCCGAAACCACACCCCAGACCCGGCCATCCACGACAACCGGGGCTCCAACTCCGGCGTGGACCCCGGCCTGCCGAGCGGCCTCGCCGATCTTCCCTGACACATTGGCATAGTTGTCGATTCGAGCCGGACGCTCGGTGCGTCGAACGAGCGCGGTGAGGCTCGGGCCATCCAGGGCCCAGTTCGTGCCTGGCTGAAACGGATGCTCCCCAGTGGCGCCGATGACGGTCGCCGTCCCGTCCGGCTCATAACGGCACATCTCTACTAACGGCAAATCCAGGGCATGTGCCACTTCAAGCGCGATTGCCGCAAACACCTCCTCCGGCATCGCTCCGCGGGCGACAAGCGTCGCAACCCGGCGCAGCGCCGCCTGTTCGTCGGCCAGCCGGCGAAGATCTTGCCGCGCCTGGGTTGTGGAGATCGCCGTGGCCACCAACTCGGTGAACCCAGCTAAACGGTCTTCGATGCCCGACGCCAGCGGCTCGGGGTCAACCGAGCCGGTGGCCACCAAGCCCCAAACCTTCCCATCCACAATGATTGGAGCACACACCCCGCAACCGATGAAGGTGTCGCGTGCGGCTTCGGCGATGTCGCCGGCCAGATCCGTGAAGTCGTCAATTCGCACCGGCCTACCGGTCCTTAAAACTCGCTCCGCCAGCTTTCCGGCAGCGAGCCGCCAGGTTGTGCTGGCTTGGAACGAACGCGCCGGCTGGCTCCACTCGCCAATCACGGTGGTCGTCCCGTCCGGCTCGTAGCGAGAGATCTCCACCAGCGGCAGGGTCAACACGTGCGCTACCTCGCTGGCCACGGCGGCGAACACCTCCACCGAGTCGGCTCCGCCGGCCACTAGCGCCGCCACCCGCCGCAGCGAGGACTGCTCCTCGCCAAGGCGCACATCTCGCTCGCGCAGCTCCTCCTCCGCCCGCAACCGGGACTCGATGTCATTGAATGCCACCACTGCACCCCGGCCATGCGACATCTCGAGTGGGACGGAAGCATAGGAGACCGGAAACATCGATCCATCGCGGCGGAAGAACCAGTCCAAATCCCGGGCGACCGTCACTCCTGAGGTCCGCGGGAGCAGCATCGGACATTCCGAAGCCGGATAGGGCCTACCGTCCGGATGCCGATAGTGGATCGTCTCGTGACTGTTCCGCCCGATCAGGTCATCCGCGGTGTCATAGCCGAGAGCCGCAATCGCGGCCGGGTTCGCGAATCGGATTAGCCCGTCGGGATCGACCACCCACACCGGTTGCGCGATGGTCCGCAAGACGGCCGCGAGAAAGTCCTCGGCGCCGACCCCCAAACCACCAAGATCGGTCACTGAATCGGTCAACTCGGCCTCCGAAAGCATCCGAGTCCATGCGTAGCGTCACGGGTCATCTGATCAACTACAGCCAACCGCGGGTCGAGTAAATCAGCAAGACCAGCGCCCTCGATGACTGTGGGGTTTCCTCCATGGATTGCGGGGCTGCCGTGTACCAGGCTGTGTGGGTGGCGATTCGGATTCTGGTTGTCGATGACAACCAACACTTCCGGCGACAAGTGGTTGAGCTGTTCATGCTGCGAGGCCTGGAAGTCGTCGATGCGGCAGTAGACGGGAAGGACGCCCTCGCTGCTGTCGTACGCACCTGCCCGGATGGGGTGCTGGTCGACATCAATCTGCCGGGGAGCGACGGATATTCGGTAGCCGCATCGCTTGCCGCAATCTGCCCGGGCGCCCGGATCGTGCTGACCTCCTCCGATGTCGACCAGGTCCCGGCTGCGGTCCTGCGGGAGTGCGGCGCTACCGCGTTCATACCCAAGACCGACCTCGCCACCGTCGATCTTTGGTGGCTCTTCGGAAGAGCAGGCTTCGGTCACCTTGACAAGTGAGAAGCCACACCGTCAGCAACATGAGCAGCACGCGCCTGAGCCGCACCTGGTGCAGTCGTACATAATGATTTGGCCCTGGAGTCCGCTCTGGTTCCGGCCGCTATCTGTCGCATAACGTGGCGACGTGGACACGCCCGGACGGACGCGCGTGGCGGTGGGCGAGGACCAACCCATCGTCCGGGAAGGCATCGTTCACATCCTCCAGGACGGCGGATTCGAGGTGGTTGCGACCGCTGGGGACGCCAAGGAGTTGGTCCGCAAGGTGCGCACATACCATCCGAACGTCGTTGTGACCGACATCCAAATGCCGCCGGATCGCACCGATGACGGGCTCCGCGCCGCCCTGGAGATTCGTGCCGCACTGCCTGAGGTCGGAGTACTGATCCTTTCCCAGTTCCTGGAGGACCGATACGCGTTCGATCTTGTGGCCGACGGTGCGCAGGGCGTCGGCTATCTGCTCAAGGAGAAGGTCGGCGATTTGCGCATGTTTACCGATGCCGTACGCCGGGTGGGGGCCGGCGGATCCGCACTCGATCCGGATGTGGTTGCCCGACTGATCGGCCGTCCTCGTCGTAACAGCCCTCTTGACCAATTGACAAAACGGGAGCGGGAGGTTTTGTCACTGATCGCCGAGGGCCGCTCCAATGCCGGTGTGGCCGAAGAACTCGTGATTACCATCGCGGCTGTGGAACGGCATGTGACCAGCATCTTCGACAAGCTTGACCTGCGCCAATCACCAGAGCAGCATCGCCGGGTCGTTGCCGTGCTGACCTACCTGCGCGGCTGAGCCAACAGCGCCAGAAACCGCCGGTCTTACTCTTCCAGCTCGGGTTAACCCGATGCCAGCTGCGGACGATCCCTAGGTAAAGACTGCAGGCCGCTCAATCGACCGGGTTACTCCTTAGCACAAGCCTTGAAGAGGTCAAACCGAACCTCGAATCGAGGCTCCGGATACCCGGCAGCAGCAAGGAGTAGTCATGGCAGCCAACGCACCCTCGCCTACGGCACGGCGCGAGCTCGCAAGCCGCACCAGCGATGATCTCGAAGTCACGTTGTGGTGGGATCTGCGGATCAACGCCATCGCGGTCTCGGTCTGGGACTGGAAACGTGACATCCACTTCGAGCTCGCGGTCGGCAGTGATCCCGCGATGGACGTCTTCTATCACCCGTTCGCATACGCCTCCCACCGCAAGCTCGATGACGCAATGGCCGGAGCGCTCTAATGTCCGCCCCGTCGATCACTTCCCCGGGCTTCGGCAACCGGCCCCGCAACCAGCACTCAAACGACCAAGACGTCGCAACTGAGAAGGCTTCAACGCAGCCCAACAGACAACTGCGGGAGGGGTTTGGCGGCGATGCCGGGAAAGTTGCCTGGCGTCACGTCATCTGCTTTGTGTTGCTGGCCTACGGCATCGCCTGGGCGATCTGGGTAACGCAGCTCGGCCCGGCGATCAAGAACGCCCTGCGGGACGGCCGCACACCAGACAACTTCGCCGCCACGCCAGCCGTAATGCTTGGCATGTACGCGCCCGCGCTGGCCGCTGTGGTTATGCGAGTGGTCATCAGCAAGGAAGGTCTGCGCCGGGCGCTGGGACCCCTGCCAAGTCCTCGGATGACGCTTGCCGCTGTGTTCATACCCATGGCGCTCGTCCTGATCTTGGTCGCGATCATCACAGCGACGAACATCGCAGACGCGACGCCTGGAAAACCCGTGGGCACCCTGCTGGCGATCTTGACCGTCGTCGGCGTGCCCATCAGCTCCGCGCTGGCCTTCGGCGAGGAGTTCGGCTGGCGCGGATACCTGCTGCCCAAGCTCCTTCCATTGGGTGAGGTCAAAGCAGCAGTCATCGTAGGGCTGATTTGGGGGCCGTGGCATCTTCCCGTGCTGATCGTCGGTCTGAACTATCCAGGACAGTCGATCATCACCGTACTCGCTGTCTTCCTCCTTTCTACGACGCTGCTCTCACTGCTCCACACTCGCTTCTATGTGGCATCCGGCTACAGCCTCATTGCAGTCTCACTGCTCCACGGATCACTCAACACATTCTCAGATCGCCTGACGGACCAGAACCACCTCTCAGGCAACCCGCTCATCGTAAGCGCCGGCGGCCTCATCGCGAGCGCCCTCCTCGCCGTCGGCATCTTCATCGCATACCGCCTCCTCGCACGCCGCAAGTCCGCGTAGCAACCAACAACCTTCCACAAGGAGAACGATCATGAAACGTAAAGCTCGAATCACCCGCCTGATCATTACAGCGCTGATCGTCAGCCTCGCTGCGATTTTGACTGCACTATCGCCGATGAACCCAAAGGAGACGCCCTCGCAGGCCAGCACGGAGTTCGATCCACTCGACAACTACGTAAGTGCACGACTCCACGATCTTCGAATCCCCGGCGCCGCGCTTGGCATCGTCAAGGATGGCGAGGTCGTCCACCTGCAGACCTTCGGCTCCGCAAGCAAAGACGAAGGTGCGTTGACGGTGACAACCCCCTTCAAGATCGGGTCGATGAGCAAATCGTTCACAGCATTGGCGGTCATGCAACTCGTTGAGGCAGGCAAGATCCAGCTCGACGCACCGGTACAGCAATACCTTCCCGAATTCCGGGTCGCTGATCCAGAAGCATCGAAGCGCATCACCGTCCGACACCTACTGAACCAAGTCAGCGGAATCCCCACATCGGCTGGAATGAACTACGTGTTTCGAACCGACACGGGCGACGATGCGCTGGAGGGTGAGGTTGCCAGGTCCAGGAACGTCAAGCTCACACACGAGCCCGGAACGACCTTTCAATACTCAAACCGGAATTACACAACGCTCGGGCTACTGATCAAGGTGGTGTCCGGTCAGAGCTACGAGGATTACGTGCAAGCGCATGTGCTCCAGCCACTCGGCATGCAACAGTCATTCACCCACCTCGACGATGCCAAGAACCACGGTCTCGCCACCGGTCACCAGTACTGGTTCAACCGGCCGGTGCCAGGCGGCGGGCTGCTCGAGAACCGCGCGACGACACCGACCGGGCTTCTCACAGCCAGTGTCGAGGACATGTCCACGTGGCTCATCGTCCACCTCGACCACGGTGTCTATCACGGCACCCGGGTGCTCTCCGCCTCCGGTATCGAGCAACTGCACACTGGCGTCGCGTCGATGACGGAGGATTCCCGGTACGCCATGGGATGGTACGAGACCGACATCAACGGTGCTCCCGTTGTGACCCACAACGGTGATACCGGTGATTTCCACTCCACCGCGGTGCTTTCACCGTCGACCGGCTGGGGAGTCGTACTCCTGATGAACGGCTCGAACGGGCAGGCGCGGCTCGACGTTCCCGCGTACGGCGTCATGGCACAGCTCGTCGGCGTCCCCACCCCGGAGATGCCAAGCTCTCTCAGTGAATTCACCACACTGCTGAACTTGGCGCTGCTTGTGATCATCGCGGTTCAGATCGCGGCGGCTAGCCGGTCGATCTTCGTACTGCGACGCTGGAACAGGAACCCCTCACGGCAACCGCGTACCGTCACGCACAAGATCATCCGCCTCGGGGTCCCCGCACTCATGAGCGCGCTATGGGCCTACGTTTGCGTGGGAGTTTTGCCAAACGTGCTCAATACTCCCTTTACGGCTATGCGATTTATGGACTACGGGCTGCTACTACTGCTCAGCTTCACTCTCGCCCTGTTCTGGGGAATGATCATCAAACCGATCCTTGGATTCTGGGCACTGCAGAACTCATCCAGCCCGCCCAGACACGAAGCCGCTCCTGAGCCAAAGACACCCATCCCGGCTGGCGTCCGGTAAACCCGCAGCGTGACGGCAAGCTGCCCTGGAGGATCTACCACGAATCCAACTCGCCAGCCCCATAGCCGTGGCTTCGACAGGCAGATCTATCACGACAACGGCACCCCCTGCCCGATCCCGCACGTTGGGATCGGGCAGGGCAGCGTGCCGGTTGGATGAGATCTCCGGATGGTCCAACAACTGTCGCTTCAATGCACAAACATCGGGGCAGGGAGTTAACCGCGGGATCTGCATCAGTTCCTCCGACGCCGTCCAGCCCGACCGGAAACCCGACTGGGCAGTTGGGCCACTCCTGGACCGTGGAGGACGACTGGAACTCGTCCAACACCACTGACCCACCAACCTCGAGAGTGCCGCCGATCCACTCGTCCTCGACGACCCACTGTCATCGGCCTTCGTCAGTTGCACACTGCAACCGGACCCCTGCTAATTTGAATGCCATGTGGGCCACGCGGGCAACCGCCGCGTTGCGCCGCGAGTCCGGATAAGCAGATCTGCACCACAAGATCATCGTTGGCCTAACAATTCCACTGCTACGTTTCGTCGCGCATCCAATCAGACACGTGCTCGCCGATCATGATGCATGTGAGGTTGATGTTCGCGCGCGGAATCGTGGGCATAATCGACCCGTCCACGACGCGCAGATTCGGAATGCCGCGGAGCCGGCAGTGCTGGTCGACCACTGCCATTGGATCACCGGCTGGGCCCATCCGGGCGGTGCCACACGGATGGAACTGGGTGGCTACGGTTGCTCGGACGTACCCCGCGAGTGCGTCGTCCGAGCCCATCGTTTCTTCCGATAGCAGGGCGACGCCGAGGGTATGACGTGCGATTTCTGGCTCGTGGGCGATCTGCCAGGCGAGGCGGACGCCTGCCATGAGCCGGCGCATGTCCTCGGGGTCGGCGGCGAAGTTGAGCTGGATCAGCGGCTGGATCCGCGGGTCGGTGCTTGCGAGCAGCAAACGGCCGCGGGCGCGCGGGCGCTCCAGTGCAACCGGTAGCCCGATCGCTAGTGGTGTCCCCACGGTTGCAACTGCCTGGTCGCCACCGACGCCGGCCATGTCGACGTGGCTGAATATGACTTGCTGCATGTCGTTGAAGTCAGCCGAGCCGGGCGCCGTGTACCGCAGGACCATCTGCGCGAGCGGGGTGTTGTGGTCGCAACTGCCGGGCCTGGGCACCAGCAGCAGCCGGCTGACCGGGTGGTCAGCGAGGCCCGACCCGACGCCGGGAAGGTTCACCACTGGCTCGATGCCGAGGTCGGCCAACTCGGCCTTGGGCCCGATGCCTGAGCGAAGGAGGATCGCCGGTGAGCTGATCGCGCCGGCGGACAGGGTGATACGCCGCCCGCGAAGGGGCTCGCCGTTAGCGCTGATCTCTACTCCAACGGCCTGGCCGTCAGCAAACAGGATGCGGTTGACCAGGCAGTGCGGCCGGATTGTGAGGTTGGACCGGTGCCGGGCGGGCAGCAGGTAGCCGATCGCCGTCGAAAGGCGTAACCGACCGCGCCGGCTTTGCGGGAATGGGCCGACGCCGGTCGCTCCCGGCTCATTGTGGTCGGTGACCTCAGGAAAGCCGAGGCGGCGGCAGACGTCCAAGAAGGCCCGCTGGATCGGGATCAGCTCATCGGGCCGCCAGCGACAGATTGCGATCGGCCCGCCCCGCCCGTGCAGCTCAGCTGCGCCCTCTGGGTCGTCCTCCAGCCGCCGGAAGTGCGGCAGCACCTTCGCCCAGCTCCATTCGTCGTTACCCAGCGCTGCCCACTCGTCGTAATCGGCCGGCACTCCACGCAGAGCGATCGCCGCGTTGACTGCTGAGGAGCCGCCGATCACCCGGCCTCGCGGATAGGGAATGACTCGGCCGGGCACCGCCTCTGCCGTCAGGCGCCAGTCGTGCGCCCGCAACGACATGTGCCAGGCATCCTGCAGGTCGCTGGGGGTTGACCCCAGTGTCGCGTAGTCGGGCCCCGCATCCAGCAGCAGGACCCTGCGTGCTGGTTCCTGCGACAGCCGTGCCGCGAGCACCGCGCCAGCCGAGCCGCCGCCCACAATGATGTCGTCATATTCCATGAGACTCATCGCGCGGTTAGAGGTCCTCTTCCCGCAGCACATCAAGACTGCGGAATGTCGGCGCTGAGTCGCTGATTCCGGCCAGGAACGCGGCGAACTCCCCCACCTCGGGCCGGGACGAATTCTCCATGCCCTGTTCGTACGAGGCGAACTCCACCATGAACAAATACCGGTCCGCGGCGTCGCGGTCTCGCCTCAGCACTGCACGATGCGGTGTCCGATCAACATGCGCGGCCATCCACTCATCCAGCCCGGCATTGAAGTCGTCAATGCGCTCGGTGGTGAATTCGATCATCTGCGCGAACTTCATGGTTCGACCTCCGATATCTGGGGCGGTTGCCCTGTTCGTTGGAACGCTACGGAAACGATGTCCCACGAACATCCGTACCGGTACGGCATTCGGGCCTGTTTGACGCTCAGATTGAATCAGCGGCCAGGCCAAGCTCTGCTGCCCGCCGGGTCAGCTCGAGTTTTGAATGCACGCCGAGCTTCGCATAGGCACGCCTGAGATGACTTTCCACTGTGCGCTCGCTAAGGAACAGCGACTTGGCGATGGCCGGTGCGGTCTCTCCGGCCAAGGTCAGCGCGACAATCTCACGTTCTCGCCGACTCAGTGCCTCAGCGCCGGCCGCGTAACGCCCCGTCCGCGGCCGGGCCAAGGTGCCGGTAATGAAGCTCTCGATGGCATCGAGGACCTCATCGGCGTCGCCCAGCCAAGGCCGGTGGTCGATTCCGGACACCTCGACAAGCTGGGCACCAGCGATATGCGATGCGAGGTAGCGGCTATTGCCCACGTCCACCCATTGCTCGCGGGTGCGATGGATGACCAGCGTCGGGACATCTACCTTCGCCAGCAGGTGGCGGATATCAAGCCCCGCATTCAGCCCGCGCGCCCCGCGTCCCATCGAGGGGCTGGCAGCCGCCCGCAGGTACCGCGCCCACCACGCCTGGTAACGCTCGTCATCGGCAACGCTGGGATTCGCTGCAGCCCACCACTTCCCGGTGGCCCAGCCCTGGTCCATGCCATGCAGCACCTCGTCTAGGTGCTCAGCGGACCAGCCCCACGGATAGTCGGCGCTGCGTAGCCGGCGGGCGTAAGACCCGTATGTGACCAGGGCAGCCGACCGCTGCCGTTGGGCAACCGCGAACGCAATGCATAGACAGCCGCCGTCGGAAACACCGAACAAGGCAGCGGTTCTTGAGCCCGCCGCGTCCATCACTGCCCGGATATCATCCATCCGCTCCACCAGGTCAGGTGGATGCGCGACCGGATCAGACAACCCGGTGCCCCGTTTGTCGAAAAAGATCACTCGGCTGAAGGCCGCCAGCCGCCGCAGAAACCGCGCCAGGTACGGCTCCTCCCAGGCAAGCTCAATGTGAGAGATGAAGCCGGGCACGAACACCAGATCAATAGCGCCATCGCCGAAGGCCTGATAGGCGATGTTCACCTCTCCGCTTTTCGCGTACTTCGTGGTCGGCACCACATCAGTTTGCAGCGGGGTCCACTCAGCGGTCCATCGTCACGTGATGCGCTGCCGTAGGACTCGCAAGCACCAGCCAGTTAGGCGACTACGACCCTCGCGCGCCCAAAGCACCGCGGTCCGTTGAGTACTGCAGCAAAGTACAGCAACGCTGGCATCGTCCAGCGATGTTCAGCGAGGCCCTTGAGCGCTCGGCGCGCGTAACCGAGGCTCAACGAGTCTCATTCCGCCACTTTGCAAGCAAGGGGTTAGGGGTTCGAGTCCCCTTGGCTCCACCCCTAGTCAGCGCAGGTTTGCCCCTGCTTGGCTGCTGTACTTTCGGGCCGGTACAGCAGAAAGTACAGCAACGGTGACCACCTGCTAACTCTTCAAGTTGTACTTCGCCCGGAGGCTCAACCAGCAGCGCCATGTACGGCCGTCGATCCGCCCGTGGCCCGATCGGTAGTCTCCGAGCGAGTCGTAGATGTTGAGCCCGAGGTACCTGATGTCGAAATTCTCGTTCTGGTTGAGCGAGACGGCGCCGCGGTCCCACGCATTATCAACCTTGTTTGCCGCTTTCTCCGTGATCTCGCCCCCACCAATGAAAGGCCGTTGCACGAGGATTGAGCCGATCAACTTGCCCTTCTCGTCGAACACGGCGATCAGATCGTTGTCGTCAAAACGCTTGTCCTTCCTGGTGACATCGCTCGCGTCGATCCGTCGGTAGCGACCGGGTAGGAATCCCTCCCCTCCGCCCTTGACGATGAAGAAGTGGAGACCCTCGGCGGCGGTCTCCACCGTGACACTGCCATCGCTAGCGCTGCTGATGAGCTTCTCCAGATACTCCTCGTTGACCGCGTGCGCGCGGGTGGCCAGCAGCACCCGGATGGCTTCCCGGTCTCCTCGGCGGCGCGGCTCACTGAGGCCCACCTTGGCGAGCGGCTGCCGGGCCGCTCGCACAGCGTGGATATCGTCGCTTTCACGACGCCACGACGTGCCGGCCGTTGGGGCCGGTCGACCTCAACGATCCGCTGCCTGCGAGCGAGCAGTGCCGTGGTCAGTCCGGCACCGAAGCTGCCGGTGCCTTCGATGGCCCACGACGTCACATCGTGGCGCCGCCCGAAGGGCCGGCGGTAGCCAGCCGGATCGGCGGGAACGGTCAGATGTTACAGGACACCGCCCGTCGCGCCGACCGCCGCCGTGGTGTGGGTGTCCTTATGGGTGTCGACGCCGATGACTACGTCAAGAGCTCGATAGAGCCAGCATGCAGTTCGCTCCTTGACCAGGACATCAACTCGAGCGACGTTGCGGCAAGACCGTGATGAGCCAAACCCGGAGACGGACAAGCTTGTGATCAGACCAACACGACAGCCGGGTCGGGTGCCAGCAGCAAAGATGGACGAGTGCATTCAGGGCATCATCAGCTGGGCCGATCAGTTTTGGGTCACGTCTTTGCCGGCACCAGTCTCGGACAACGCGTCGCGAAACCTGTGGATCCAGACTCACAGTCAGTTTCACGTACCGTCGACACCAGTGAACTTACCCCCTTGTGTGCGTAAATTTTCTGTGCGAAGGGTGCGGAGATCTTGCTCATTCGGGATTCGACTCCTACTCAGTCGGATTCCAGCCCCGGCAGAGTTTCTACGGACCCCGTTCGTCACCACCGCTGTCGCCAACACAGCGCGCCGCCAAGAGACAGCCTCAGGCGGCATGAGAAAGGCGAGCTGTTGAGCTGCTGCGGCGAGTCGGCCGGGGCATAGCTCACCCCGTGGGAATCTAGTAGCTCCCGCAGTTCATCCTTCGGCCTGTTGGACCGACCCTGACGAGGAAGGATGGCCTTCGTTCAGGTATTTAGCGATATCAGCCAACGCTCTTGGGCCGGCGGTCCTTGCAATCCAGGCAATTGTGCTGCATACCCCAGAAAGTACTGGAATCGCTAGGAATGGTGAGGCTCTGGAGGGTTGGTCAGCACCGACCAGCGGTACTCAGCCGACTGGCGGCCGTGCCCGAGGCACCCGACCCGGACTTCGCGATCGTCACCCTGTAGCCCGGGCTAGATCACGTCTGATCACCCGGAGGCATGTATGTGCCGGAGTAATAGCTACCCAGGTGCTCCCAATAGTCGACGTGGTGCGCTTGGTCGTACCTGGGCGCGTCCTTGATCTGGTCTCTTGTACGGTCGACGTACACCTTCTTCTCGGTTGAGGCGATCCGCTCGACGAGGCCTGCCGGCAACATCACCTCGCGGCCGAAGAAGGACCCGATGTCCACCTCGAGGTACGCCGGCTTGCTGTCATAGGTTGCCTCGACGTGACCGATATCGCCGTCCACTGCGACAACCGTGTAGCCAGTCAGATCAGTTCCCTCGGCGAATCCCGCGTCGGGCCGGTACTCCCATGGCTGGAAGGCCATCTTCACAGTCCTCCTTGGTTGGCATGAGCTCGTACGTGGATTACCGTACCCGCCGACCATGGCTGCCACGTCCCCGGACTTTGCAGCCTGGATCTCCGCTCCTGTGCGGGCTCTGGGGTAGGGGCAGGAGTGCGGTCAGCGGCATGCTCAATGGCGGCTGTGGCGAGGGCTCGGTCCTCGGTTGGCTCTGCGACGGTCTCACGCCCTGCGTCACGGGCTGTGGGGTCCGGCTCAAGTTCTACGCGTCTGATGAGGCCGTATCAGCGCGAACTTCCGACGTCTCGTTCATGATCGTCTTCTCACTTCTCCTGATCGTGCCCGAGACGGGTGTGGTGATGGCGGATCTGACCCTCAGGGATCGGCGCTGCCCGCTCGTTGAGCAGGGGTTGCAACGGATCCCATCGAGTACCTTCCCGGAGATCCTTCCGTTTCCGGGCAATGGCGCACAAGGCCTCCAACACCACTCGATTCGCCAGCGCGGCAGTGATGTCGGCGTGGTCGTATGGCGGGCTGACCTCGACCACGTCCATCCCGACGATCGGCAGCTCGAGACAGATCCGGCGTACCGCGTCCAGCAGTTCGCGTGCCGACAACCCGCCCGGTTCCGGCGTACCGGTGCCGGGTGCATGACATGGATCGCACACATCAATGTCGACTGAGAGGAACACCCCGTCGCAATCGTCAGTCGCAATCGTGAACGCCTCGCTCAGGCACTCCCCCAAACCACGTTGCACGATCTCGGTCATCTCATAGGACCGCATGTGCTGCCAGGCCATCCAGTCCAGGGTTTCCTGAGGAGGCCAGTAGCCGCGAAGCCCGATCTGCAGGAATCGGTCGCCGCGTACGGCTCCTGACTCGATGAGCCGGCGCATGGGCTGCCCGTGACCCCACAGCGAGCCGAACTCGATGTCGCCGGTGTCGGCGTGAGTGTCGAAGTGGATCATGGAGACCCGACCCGCGCCAATCACATTGGCGCATCCCTTGGCGTCCGGGTAGGCAATCGAATGGTCCCCGCCCAGGGAAACCGGTATCGCCCCAGCTCGAACCACCTGCTCGACGGCCGCTTCGAGCGCCGGCAGCGCGACCTCGATGTCACCGGAGTACATCTCCACATCGCCGGCGTCATAGACCTTGATGTCCTGCAGACCGTCGGACCGCAGCGCCAGCGAGGGCCGCGACCCGTCGTGGGGCAGGTAGTCGGTCATTCTGATCGCCTGCGGCCCGAAACGGGCTCCCGCGCGATAAGAGGTGCCGCCGTCAAACGGCGCCCCCAAGACCACGACATCGGCGTCGGCATAGCTGGACTCGTCGTCAAGATCACATTCTGGCACGCCGAGAAAGGTGAAGTCGGGTCCGAACTGGGGACCGTAGCGCGTCATGACCGTTCTCCTCCCAGTCGCTGGTTGTCGCTTTGCTTCCGCTACATCATCACTTGAGCAGGTGTTCGTGCTTGGCCATTTGCGCGTGCGGCGACTCGGGGATGCCCCGCCAACCGATGTAGGGCCCGAGCGCCTTGGAGGTCCAGGGTCGTGCCGTAGGGAACATCTGTAGGAAATCTGCGATGATCACCACCGGTGTCTTGGCGCCGACGCTGACCGCGAGGATACCGAGCGTGGCCGTTGGGCGTACGCCTGCGCCACCGAGGAGATCCCGAGTATGGTGCCGCCGAAGAGATCGACAACATTGCTCTTCAGACCCTTGGATGCCATCTCGTCGACCCCCTTCGAATTGGAATTGTGAGTTATGACGAAAGATCAGCCCTCGAATCCGTGATATTGCATGACGTGCTTGATCCGGGTGTAATCCTCCAGTCCGTAGACGGAAAGATCTTTGCCATAGCCGGAATGTTTGAAGCCGCCGTGCGGCATCTCGGCTTGCAGCGGGATGTGACAGTTGACCCAGACGCAGCCGTAGTCGAGCCGGGCTGACATCCGGGCCGCCGTGCCGGTATCGGATGTCCAGACCGAGGAAGCCAGCGCATACTCACTGTCGTTGGAGAGCGTCACTGCCTCGTCCTCGTCGCTGAACTTTTGCACTGTGATCACGGGGCCGAAGACCTCGGTGCTGATCAACTCGTCGCTCTGCTCCAGATCGGCGATCACTGTCGGCTCGTAGAAATACCCGCGATCGCCAATCTGCCTGCCGCCGGTCACCACCCGGGCATGATCAGGGGCCCGCTCCACCAGTCCCGAGATGTGTCGCAACTGGTTGGCATTATTGATCGGCCCGTAGAACAGATCCTCGTCGTTTGGGTCATAGCCTGTTCGGGTCTCGCCTGCCGACCTGGCCAGCTCGGCCACGAACCCGTCGTAGATCCCGGATTGGCACAGCACACGCGTCGCAGCTGTGCAGTCCTGGCCGCCGTTGAAAAGGCCGCCTACCTTGATCCCTTCGACGGTGGAGGGAAGATCGGCATCGTTGAATACCACGACCGGGGCCTTGCCCCCCAGCTCGAGGTGGGCGACTTTGACGTCGGCTGCCGCGGCCGTAGCCACCGCGATGCCCGCCCGGGTGGAGCCGGTGATCGATACCATCCGGGGGATCGGGTGCGAGACAAGCGTGGCACCGGTGTCCCGATCCCCACAGACGAGGTTGGCCACGCCCTTGGGGAAGATCTCCTGCATCTTCTTCACCATCCACACCGCCGAGGCGGGTGTGGTGTCCGACGGCTTCAGCACGACGGTGTTGCCTGCAGCCAATGCCGGGGCAAACTTCCAGACCGCCATCATCATTGGGTAGTTCCAAGGCGCCACCTGCCCAATCGGACCCCGCGGCTCCCGCCGGACGTAGGACGTGAATCCCTTCATGTATTCGCCAGCGGACTTTCCCTCCAGCACGCGGGCGGCGCCAGCAAAGAAGCGGATCTGATCGAGCATCGGCCCGATTTCCTCCGACATGGTCACCGAGAATGGCTTGCCGGTGTTTTCGCACTCGATTCGCGCGAGCTCCTCAGCGTTGGCCTCGATGAGGTCGGCCAGCTTCAGTAGGAAGCGCTGGCGCTCGCCGGGCGTTGTCCACCGATAGCTCTCGAACGCTGCAGCGGCGGCCTGAAAGGCGGCGTCCACGTCCTCTGGTCCGGAGTTAGGCGATGTGGCATATACCTCGCCAGTCGAGGGATCGATGATGTCCAATACGTCGCCCGACGCAGCCGGGCGCTCCTCACCATTGATGATGTTGGTGAGAACCTTCTTGTCAGCCATTGGCTATACCTTTCAGCCTTATCGTTTTCGAAAATCCCATCATCGCCCCGCATGTTCCGGATGGCTATGGCCGCCCATGCTGGACATTGTGCTCGGGGCATCGAGGGAGGGGTTCTTGTCAAAGAAGCCGAACGGCTTCAACCAGAACGAGATGATGTCGACCGGCATGATCGGCCAGTCCTCCGCCCTGGTGATGTGATGGATTCCGAAGACATACCACAGCACCACATCGGTGCCTGCCAGTGACGCGTCCTCGGCGATCCAGCGAGTGAGCCCGGTGTCCTCACTCGACTGGGTCGGATAATCACCGGCCGGCCAGCGTTCGGCATCGTCGTATGCGGTCACCCAAAGAGAGTGGCCGATGACCGGGGCTCGCTGGTAGACCGGCGACGATGGGTCCAGCAGTGACGGAATCGCGGCCCCGGGTACCAGCTTGTAGGCAGTGTTGCTGCCATGCCGGTTCACCTTGCCGGGGTTGATCACCTTCCAGGTCCGCTGCGTCTCCCAATTGAAGTCCCGAGCCGACTGACTCTCGGCCTCGATGGTCCTGCTCTGGGTGGATAGCGCCAGCCCGTACGGATTGTCTTCGCCGATGGGCGCGGCGACGGAGTCCACCTCGACCACCGTGTTCTCTTCGCCATCGATGTCTAAGTCGAGTTTGGCGACAATGAAGTGCTGGTGGAACGGAGCGTAGGTCCGCGTGTCGACCGTCGTGCCGTACGGCGAACTGTCGCCGTCGTACTGCATCGGAGTTGTCACCATCAAGCCGGTAGCCCGTACCTCGCACTCGATGTTCCCATCCTGATAGAACCGCCAATAGACCAGGTACTCGTAATTGGCAACAGTGACGTGCGCCGAGACGACCATTCGGCGCATCCGACGTACCTGGGCGCCGGGCTCGGCGTCAACGTGCTTCCACAGCACCGCGTTGTCTTCCTCATGGAGGCAGACAGCACGCTCGATCACGAACGGCTCGCCCCGCGTGTCGGGCACGACGGCGTCGACGTAGATAATCTCCCCGAGGCAGTCACAACCCAGCTCCAGCGAGGTTGTCATGTAACCGAGACCCCACTCGCCGATGTCGAACGCGGTTCGCCGATAGTGGTCGAAGCCCGGGTCGCGGTACGGCACCACCATCTCCGCGAACGACATCCGGTACGCGATGTCCCTCTTGGTGCCCTGATCGTTGAAAGCAACCTGATAGATCACAGGACCCTCACGGAAGTTGAATCCCAGCCGCATCGACCAGTTCTGCCACCGCACCTCGTTGCCGTCGACGGTGAAGGACACCCCCTCCGGCTGGCTGATCTCCAGCGGCTTCAGGTCGGTGCGCTCATGTGTGCCGCCTACCCGCGGATCGTATTCGCCGTCGACCTCAGGCAGGCCGTAGTCGTGGTGATCTTCGATCTCGAGCACCTCAAGGGTATTCATGTCGACGATGATCTTGAGTCCTGAGATCGGGTGCGCGTAGGGATTCCCCTCCGGCGTCTCGCGCATCCACAAATCGCACCAGCCGACCCGCCGATCACGCCACTGATCAGGCATCACCGCCGCGCCGTAGGTCCAGACGTCGAAGAGCACCAGTGCAGGATCAGTAATGCCTCGCGCCGCGAGTCGGGCAAGCACGTCTGGATGCTCGTGGAGCGCGTGTTCGACGTCGTGATACTCGTCGAGGGTGAAGTTGGGACATGCTCCCGGCTTGTGAGTCCACGAATCAACCCGATCACCGACAAGATCAACAACCGCCTCGTAAGTTTGGTTGGTCTTCTGATCCCACAACACAGAAAGCGAGCGCCTGGGGACTGGATCTGCCCGTTTCCAGGCCTTGACATCGGCCTTGGGCGGCTCCTTGAGCTCAATCGACGCGAAACGCCAAGAGTCAGTGACGCCCTGGTCTCTCCGCAAGATCGCCGCGGTGCTCCGGAACTCTGTCGGGGAGAGCGGGTCAAGCGGATGAGCGACCATGGACGGGCAATCCTCTCCTCGGCGAGCTCACGGTCGAGCGAAATACTCACCGTTGAGCTGAGACCGGCAAAGTCTTACATCGCATGATCGCATGTCCCGGAGCCGCCCGAGAATAGCAAGATATTGCGAGAGTGAGTCCGGATATTGCAGGAAGCTAGAAGCTCAACCGGTTCAGGAACTTTGCGTCGATTTGCCACTCCTTGAGCACATTCACCCGCAGATCGAGGAAGACCGGAGTCCCGAGCAAGGCTGGATCTGGTGCCGTGCTGCGGCGCCGATCTTGCTTAAGTGGCTGCCACGATGGCCGATCATGATGCCCCTCTGGTCCCTTCGCTCGGCTATGTCTTGCTTGGCCTCGCCGGCCTGCTCGTGCTCTTTGGGATCTAGTTGATCGTTCCGCAGTCCACTAGCGCCCACGATAGGTCGGACTCGCTCGCGCCTAGGCATCGGCGAACAGCGGGCGGTCCGACATTTAGATGACCAGCTAGCGCGCAACCGTCAGGCAGTTCGGTCGAGGATCTCCTTGACTAGTTCCATTGTTGTCTCCGGGTGCAGGAACACGAAGCGGCCAACCGTCTCGCCGTCCCACTTGGTCGGGGGTACGAACGCAATTTCCTCATCGTGCAACGCTTGCGCCCATTTGTTGTAGTCGGTTGGCTCCCACCCGACGCGACGGAAAAGCACCACACCGAGATCCGGTTCCCGGATCAGCTCGAGCTGCGGTGTCGTCTTGATCAAGTCCGCGGTGTCTCGGGCGAGCCGCACGGCGGCCTCGATCGCCTCGCGATAGGCGTCGAGACCATAGACAGCCATCGAGAACCATAGAGGCAGCCCCCGTGCGCGGCGCGTCAAGTGGTGGGCGTAATCAGTCGGGTTCCACTCCCCCTCCGATACGTGGATGACGTCCAAATACGACGCGTCCTGGGTGTGCACTGCCCTGGCGAGCTCGGGTTGCCGGTAGATGAGCGCGCAGCAGTCGAATGGCGTGAAGAGCCACTTGTGCGGGTCGAGGATGAATGAGTCGGCCTGCTCGATGCCGGCGTATTTGTCGCGGAGCGATCGGGCGAAGATCCCGGAGCCGCCGTACGCGCCGTCGACGTGGAACCACCAACCACGCTGCTTGGCGATCTCGCCTACTCCGGCAAGATCGTCGATGATTCCGCCGTTCGTCGTTCCTGAGGTGCAGACAACAGCGGCAACATCGCTGAAATCTGGATCTTCGTCAAGCGCAGCGGCTACCGCTTCCGCGGTCAGCCGGTGGTCCGGGGTCTCGACCACGAGCGCATCCATCTCCAACAGGCGCAGCGTGTTAACGATCGAGGAATGTGCGTCGGTGCCGACGACCACCCGAAGGCGCCGACCCGCGGCTTCGGCGCCAAGCCGCCTCTTCGTCGTCTCTCGGGCAACAGCGAGCGCGGACAGGTTGCCGGCGGACCCACCGGAGACGAAGCATCCGCCAGCCGACGGGGGCAATCCAGCCTCATCCGCTATGACCCTCAGAACGGTGTTCTCCGCTGCGATCGCGCCTGATGCCTCAAGCCAGGAGATGCCTTGGATCGAGGCGCATGAGATCAACATGTCGAACAACAGGCTGGCCTTGGTAGGCGCTGCAGGGATGAAACCAAGGAACCGAGGGCTGTCCGCGGAGATGATGCTGGGCGCTATCACCGAGGAATAGATACCCAACACTTCGTCGGGTGCCCGGCCGCGGTCACGGATGAGCCCGTTCAGCACCCTGTACAGGTCAGCCGCTTCTTGGGTCCCCTTGTCGAGCGGTACCGGATCCATTCGCAGCCGGTTCTCGGCGTACGCAAGGACGCTGCGCACCATCTGTTCGGTGGTTTGATCGACCTGGTGCATCGCTCAGTCCCTTCTGCGGTCAGGCCACCGGTTCATCCTTGAGCAATCCGACATGTTCGTGCCGTCCGAGGTGGGAATGCTTCCTGCCGTACGCGAAATACCAAGCGAGCACCACTGCCGTCCAGATCAGGAAGATTAGGAGTGTGGGTATCCGCAGGTCCTTGATAATCCACAAGCACCCAAGGATGGCCAAGATCGGGGTCACGGGGTAACCGGGGACCTTGAATGGCCTCGGCAAGTCGGGCTCACGGCGCCGCAGAATGATCACGGCGAGCGCGACGATGGCGAAAGCGACGAGCGTTCCGACGCTTGTCATCTCTGCCAGGAAATTGATCGGGATGAGTCCGGCCAGCAGCGCAATGACCGCAGCCACGATGATTGTGTTCGGCACGGGTGTCCGGGTGCGCGGATTCACCCTGTGAAACAACTCAGGCACCATTCCGTCGCGGGCCATGGTGAACAGGATGCGGGTCTGCCCGTAGATCACCACTAGCGTGACGCTGAAGATCGAGACCACCGCACCGGCAGCCAGTAGTGTCCCTGGCCAGGTCGACCCAGTGACGTTCTCCAGGATCGCCGCGAGACCGGCCTCCTGGCCCTCAAACTGGGTGTATGGCTGCGCGGCTACAGCGACGAGCGACACCAAGATGTACAACGTAGTCACAATGAGCAGCGCAAACATGATCGCCAGCGGCATGTTGCGGTGCGGGTCCTTCACTTCCTCGCCGGCAGTCGAGACGGCGTCGATACCGATGAAGGAGAAGAAGATGATTCCTGCCGCGGCTGTGATTCCCTGGACTCCCAAAGGCGCAAAGTCCGCGAGATTGTTGGAGTTCCAGCCAAAGAGGCCAATGACGATGAACAAGATCAGGATGGAGATCTTGATCAGCACCATGATGGTGTTCACGGTTGCGGACTCGCTGGCACCCCGGATCAGCAGCAATGTGCAGAGTGCTATCAAGATCACCGCTGGAAGGTTGAAGATCCCTCCCTGCTCGGGCGCTTGCGACAGGGCTTCCGGGATCTTGAAGCCAAAGAGGTTGTTCAGCAATTCGTTGAGATACTCCGACCAACCAACCGCGACCGCGGCGGCCGACACGCCGTACTCGAGCAGCAGGCAACCGGCGATCGCCATCGCCGGCAGTTCACCGATCGTCGCGTAGGCATACGAGTATGACGAACCCGAAACCGGCACTGCACCAGCGAGCTCCGCGTAGCAAACCGCGGTAAGTCCAGCTACAACGGCAGCGATCAAGAAGGAAAAGACGACTGCCGGACCAGCGATCGGTACCGCCTGCGATAGCACGAAAAAGATACCGGTGCCGATCGTTGCGCCAACCCCGAACATGGTCAATTGGAAGAGCCCGATGGAGCGAGTGAGCTCGCTTTGCTCGGTCTCACTGCCCGATTCGGCTTCCATCTCGACGACGGGCTTGCGCCGGAAAAGCTTCGAGGTGAGCTCAGACACGATTAGCCTCCAACAGTTCTCTGAAGAGCGACCCCAACTGGACGCCAGCACCGACGAAAACTCTGGCGCTCATGAGACATCACGCGCGGCAAGATCATCCCACGTCTCCCGTCGCACGACAAGACTTGGAATTCCGGACGCAACGAAGACGACGGGGATGCGTCGATTTCCGTTGTAGTTATTGGACATTGTGTAGCAATATGCCCCCGTTGCCGGCACCACGAGGAGATCATCGACTCGCGGCGCGTTCAGTGGCACGCCGTCGACCAAAATGTCGCCACTCTCGCAGTGCCGGCCGACGACAGTGACCATCTCGCCCTCCTCCGCATCCAGCCGGTTTGCTATTCCAGCCTCAAAGCGCTGATCGAACAGTGCCACCTCGAGGTTGTCACCCATCCCCCCGTCAACGGCGACGAAGATCGTCTGCCCGCGCTTGATCGTGATCACCCGATAGATGGTCGCCGCCGATGTTGCGACCATGCTGCGTCCTGGTTCGATGATGATCTGCGCACCCGGCGGCAGGTGATCTCGCGCCGCTGCAATAAGTACGTCGAGATATTCCGAGACTGTGGGTGGTTGGTCCGCCCATGTGTAGCGGGCACCGAGCCCGCCGCCGAGGTCGTAAATGTCGAACTCCCCGAGCGCCGCCAGGGGAGCGACTGCATCAGCCAAAGGCTGGGCTTGGAGGATCTGTGAGCCGACATGGGCATGGACACCACGCATCCGTAGACGCGGACTGTGATCAATACGCCGGATGAGTGCGGTCGCTGCGGCTGGCGCCAAGCCGAACTTTGATCCTTCGTGACCGGTCAGGACGTGGGCGTGCGTGTCGGCCGTCACGCCTGGAATGACGCGTACCAAAACGTCCTGGGTCCGCCCACCAGGCACAATCGCCTCGAGCCGGTCGACGTCGTCCGGACCGTCGACAACGACGAGGCCGACGCCGTTGTCGACCGCCATCGTGAGCTCTTCGGTGGTCTTGGCGTTGCCATGGAGCACGATGAGTGCCGGATCAATGCCAGCCTTGAGGGCGGTCAGGATCTCACCACCACCAGCGACGTCGAGCCCGAGCCCTTCTTGTACCATGACCCGCTGAACAGCAGTGCAGGGGAATGCCTTCGAGGCGAATACCACCCGCGAGTTGGGCCACCGACTGATCAGCTCACCAGCGTATTCCCGGGCGCGACCGCGGAGCGCTGCCTCGGCCACCACAAGCATCGGCGTCCCGAACTCGGTTGCAAGATCGTCGGCGCGGCAGCCACCGATGATCAACATGCCGTCGGCATCGGTAGCGCTGCCTGCCGGAAAGAGATCGAGCAACTGGCTCATGTGAGCATGGTTGACCGTTGAGCATGAATTGGCAACCAGCCCGACTCGGGCTCGTGGCGGTACCGCCGCCAACCCGATGATCTAGTCAAGAACGTCTCCTGGCCAACATGTGTGACCACAACGCGGTGCTGTTCTACCGGCTGCTGGCCGTGCACCTGGAAGAAATGCTGCCGATCGTCTACCCCCACGGTCGCGAGAGCGATCGAACGCTACAGCCACGAATACCGCCGCCCGCGCGGTGTGTTCCTCTCGGTGAACCACCCAGAGCAGGTGGAGGAATCGCTGCGCAACTACGGCCTGGACGATGGCAGCCGGATGAGTGACCCGCCATGCGATCACCGCTGGACGCACCTACACCATCGCCCAGGCCAACAACGCACTGGTCTTCCCGGACTCGGCCTCGGTGTGGCGGTCGTCCGTGCCCGGCGAGTCAACGACGCCCATGATCGCCGCGGACACCATTGCCGCACTCGCCCACCCGACCGGCACAGGCGCAGCCTTGCTGCCAGTTGCCGACCTGCGGACGGTCTCGACCGCCGTCGCCATCGCGGTGGCCCAGGCGCCATTGAGCAGGGCTTGGCCGCGCAGCCGCTGACCGACCCCCGTGCGCCAAATTCACCAAGCAAATGTGGCGCCCCAGGACTGCCCACCATTCGAACCGATCTGACTTCGAGAAGTCCTCGTGCTGCCGCTGCTCGCCCGGCTCGGCCGCCTGATCAGCAGCCGCTCACGGCAACGGGTTGGCGCCGCGGCGGGTCAGAGCGAAGGGCTTCAATGGCTCTCAGGCGGTGCGCATCCTGCCCCATGAAGATCACGTTTTGCCCGCTGTTATAAACGGATCATTATCCGATGTTGGCAGAACCGCAGCACCACGCCCAAGCCCTGCAGAACACCTGGGCGCAAGATGATGCTCGCCACCGGCCGCAACGACGACCTTGAAGGTCCAGAAGCTGGTGAACGCGGTGCCGCACACGAGGGCGCGCCTCGAAATCTTCGTCCGCGCCTCCGACTGGCGCGACTCCCATCTGGAATGAAAGGCGCCAAGAAAGCATGATGAGCAACCAAAACAACGCCAAAAGAGAGCGCCTCGCTCGAGCGGCAGAGGTCGCTGGGCAGTTCAGCGAACGAGAAGCCGCCGGCAGCGCTTCGGGGGAGCTGCCTGACGCCTTCCTGGCGGCGTACTACCAACACGTTCCGGCTGAGGACATTCAGGCGCGCGATCCGTCGCAGCTCTCCGAGTTCGCCTTCAGGCACAGACGGCTGGCCATTGATCGTTCAACGGGCAGTGCCCTGGTCCGGGTTTACACACCTACATCCGACACTGGTGGCTGGTCGGCAGCCCGCAGCCTCGTCCAAATCGTCACCGACGACATGCCGTTCCTCGTCACGTCGGTAACCGCTGAACTGACTCGGCAGGGCAGGGCCATCCACCTTGTCGTTCATCCTCAGCTGCAGGTACGCCGCGACCCAATGGGGCATCTGCTCGAGGTGATCACCGACAAGGCCCCCTCTTTTTCGGCGGACCGGATTGCCGAGTCCTGGATCTCGGTTGAGATCGACCGTGACAGTGGCGGCGAAGCGGCGGACCAGCTGTCCCGCAGTGTTCGGCAGGTCTTGGCCGATGTCCGGGTTGCTGTTGACGACGGGCCAGCGATGCGCGAGGAACTCCTGCAGGCCACCGCTGACTTGCGGGCTCATCCGCCAGCGGGCGTGAAACAGGTTGATGTCGAGGAGGCACTGAAGTACCTCGACTGGCTCGGCGATGAACGCTTCACCTTTCTCGGCTATGCGGAGTATCGCCGTTCGCCCGACGGCGGCCTTGATGGGAAGTTGGCGCTAGTGCGTGAAAGCGGGCTGGGTCTCTTGCGACTAGAGCAGCCGCAGGCAAGCCAGCTCCTCAGCAACGCCGCGGCCGAACTGGCCGATGTTGCACCGCTCACCGTCACAAAGTCCAGCCAGCGCTCCACAGTGCACCGCCCTCTGTACCTAGACGACCTCGCCGTAGGCGTCTTCGATTCTCAGGGCTTGCCCATTGCAAGACGCCAATTCCTCGGTTTGTTTACTTCAGCCGCCTACCACGAGAGCGTGCTACGGATTCCGATGCTGCGTCGCAAAGTGGCAGCGCTTCTGGAGCGGATGGCTTTCTCTCCGACCAGCCACTCGGGCAGAGACGTGATCGAGATTCTCGAGGATTATCCGCGTGATGAGTTGCTGCAGGTCTCGCTCGACGAACTGGAACATGCCGTCGTTGAGATTCTGCATCTCCAGGAACGCCAGCGGCTGCGGCTGTTCCTGCGTCACGATCACCGCGGCCGCTACGTCTCCGCGCTCGTCTACCTGCCGCGGGACCGCTACACCACGGCCGGCTGCCTGCGGTTGGAGCAGATACTCCGGGATGCGTTCGATGCAGATCGGGTCGAATACACCACCTTGGTGTCGGACTCGGTTCTGGCTCGCGTGCACTTCGTGGTACGCCGTGCCGATGCGGCACCGCTTGCCGAGGCCGACCACGCGGAGTTGGAACGGCGGCTTGCGGATGCGATCCGTTCCTGGAGTGACAATCTGGCGAACACGCTGACCATCAAGGTGGGCGATGAGGAGGCTACTCGTCTGCTACGCGTCTACGGCGAGGCTTTTCCGCAGGCGTACCAGGAGGACTACCCGGCGGACATCGCAGTCGCCGACCTACTTCGCCTTAATGCCCTGCAGCCTGACAACGATCATGCGGTAAGCCTCAGCGCTCCGGCCGATGCCGCGTCGGATCAGCGCCGGCTCAAGCTCTTCAGCACTGAGCCCGTGTCGCTGTCGACGGCGTCGCCAATCCTGCAGGGGATGGGTGTTGAGGTGATCGATGAGCGCCCATACGAGTTGACTCCCGCCGCTGGCGGCCGAAGGTGGATTTACGACTTCGGGCTGCGCTACGAAGTGATTGCCGAGGCCAGTCCGGCTGCCGCGAGTCAGCTGTTCGAAGACGCATTCGCGGCGGTGTGGAGCGACGCAGCGGAGAGCGATGGCTTCAATGCGCTGGTGCTGCATGCCGGGCTGAGCTGGCGGCAAGTTGTCATCGTGCGCGCGTATGCCAAGTATCTGCGACAGGTCGGCACTCCGTTCAGTGAGGAATACCTGCAGTCCTGCCTGCTGGCAAATGTCCACATCGTCCGTCTACTGGTGCGGCTATTCGAGGCCCGGTTCGATCCCGAGGCCGAGTCAGGTGGGGAGCAGGTCGCACAGGCGTTAGTCCACCAGATTCGCGGGGTCTTGGACGAGGTAGCCAGCCTGGACCAAGACCGCATCTTGCGCTCGCTGCTCCGCCTCATCCGTGCGACGACACGCACCAATTTCTTCCAGCTGGATGAGGCAGGGATGCCTGGCAAGTCGCATGTCTCGCTGAAGTTCGACCCGCAGGCCATTTCCGACTTGCCGGAGCCGCGACCTCGCTTCGAGATCTTCGTGTACTCGCCTCGGGTCGAGGGGGTTCACCTGCGCTTCGGCAACGTGGCCCGCGGTGGTCTGCGCTGGTCTGACCGCCGGGATGACTTCCGTACCGAGGTGCTCGGCCTGGTCAAGGCGCAAATGGTCAAGAACGCTGTCATCGTTCCAGTGGGCGCTAAGGGCGGGTTCGTGGTGAAGTCAGCGCCTAGGGGCGCGGGAGGCCGCGAGGCCTTGCTGCGCGAAGGCGTCGACTGTTACCGGATCTTCATTCGAGGCCTGCTGGACCTGACCGACAACCTCGTCAACGGGAAGGTCGTGCCGCCGGAGGGCGTTGTACGGCACGACAGCGACGACCCCTACCTCGTCGTCGCTGCCGACAAGGGAACGGCGACCTTCTCCGACATTGCGAACGGCGTCGCCGCGGACTACAGCTTCTGGCTCGGGGATGCCTTCGCCTCGGGCGGCTCGGTGGGCTATGACCACAAGGCGATGGGCATCACGGCACGGGGCGCCTGGGAATCGGTGAAGCGGCACTTTCGCGAGCTAGGCATCGACACCCAGAGTGAGGACTTCACCGTGGTCGGGATCGGTGATATGTCCGGTGACGTGTTCGGCAACGGAATGCTGTTGTCGGAGCACATCCGTCTTGTCGCGGCGTTCGATCACCGCCACATCTTCCTCGATCCCGATCCTGACGCATCGGTCTCATACGCCGAGCGGCGCCGGCTCTTCGCGCTGCCGCACTCATTGTGGGCGGACTACGACGCCGGACTGCTGTCGGCTGGCGGCGGGGTCTATCCGCGCACTGCCAAGGAGATTCCGATCGCGGCTCAGGCACGCGTCCGGCTAGGACTGGCTGATGACATCGAGGCGCTCACCCCAGCCGAGCTGATCCGTACCATTCTGGCCGCACCAGTCGACCTGCTATGGAACGGTGGCATCGGCACATACATCAAGGCAACCATTGAAAGCAATGCCGATATCGGGGATAAAGCCAACGACCCGATCCGGTTGAACGGCGCGCAGGTCCGCGCCCGAGTCGTTGGGGAGGGTGGCAACCTGGGCTTGAGTCAGCTCGGCCGGATCGAGTACGCCCAGGTTGGGGCGGATGGTACCGGGGGTCGGATCAACACCGACGCGATCGACAACTCCGCCGGAGTGGACACATCCGACCATGAGGTCAACATCAAGATCCTGCTCGACCGCATCGTCCTCGCGGGCACGCTCGCGGATAAGGATCGAAGTCGGCTGCTGGCAGAGATGACCGATGAAGTGGCACGCCTTGTGCTGCGGGACAACATCGAACAGAACGTCGCCCTCAGCGTCGCCCGAGCCCAAGCGCCAGCAATGTTGCCGGTCCATCGACGCCTCATGGCACACCTAGAACGACAAGGCGACCTGGACCGGGCCCTGGAATTCTTGCCCGGCGAGGAAGAACTGGACCAACGCGCCGCATTGGGACACGGGCTGACCTCTCCAGAGCTGTCGGTGCTGCTTGCATACGTGAAGATCACCAATACAGCGCAGCTGCTCCAAAGTGACCTCGCCGACGCGCCCTGGTTCGAGAAAGTCTTGCGGGCTTACTTCCCTGACCAACTGGTCAAACGCTACGGTAACCAGCTCAAAGATCATCCCCTGCGGCGCGAGATCATTACCACATTCGTAGTGAACGACATGATCAACCGCGCCGGGATCACCTTCAGTTTCCGCACCCAGGAAGCGACCGGCGCTAGCCCGGACCAGATCGCCAGGGCGTACACAGTGGCACGGGAAGTGTTCGGCCTCTCCCGATTATGGAAGGCCGTCGAGTCCCCTGGTGTGCCGGTGGCAGCGGCGACGGCGCTACACCTAGAAGGCCGACGGCTTCTGGACCGCGCCGTACGGTGGCTGCTCCAGTCTCGACAAGCCCGGCTGGATGTCGCCGCTGAAGTCTCCCGCTTCCAGCCTCAGGTGGCCGATCTGGCGCCGCGGATTCCCAAGCTCGTGCAAGGATTCGAGCGGGAGCGGCTGCGTACCCGCGCAGCTGACCACGAGCAACTCGGCGCTCCTGCCCCGCTGGCACTCACTGCCGCCGCGCTGCTGGACGTGTTTTCCTTGCTGGACATTGTCGAAATCGCCGAAGCCGCCGATCGACCAGCCGAACAGGTAGCGTCCTTGTATTTCACGCTTTCCGAACGATTCGACCTTGACCGACTACTGACCTTGATCACCGCGTTGCCACAGCGTGACCGCTGGCAGTCAATGGCGCGTTCGGCCTTGCGCTCCGACCTGTACGCGGCGCTCGCAGACATCACCTCCGATGTGCTCGCAACGACAAATGCTCAAGAGAGCACCAGCGAGAGCGAGCTGGCGGATCGCTGGGAGGCGCAGAACTCGGAGGGGCTGGCGCAGGTCCGCACCACGCTGACCGCCATCGAGACCACAGGGACGTGGGACTTGGCCGAGCTGTCCGTCGCGCTGCGAGCCATCCGCACGCTCGTTCGTTCGTGATGGAGGGTCACCGGAGACAGATCGAAACCGGTGCCGACCGGCTTGCCTGTCCCTGACAGGCTCAGCCGTCGAGCGCTGCGGATGGGAGGCATACAAGGTGACGAACGATGTGTCGGCTGCGACAGGCGGTTCCAGCATCGCCGCCGCCAGTGGAAGTGACGGCGCGCGAAACGTCGCAGCGAGCGCTGCCAGTGTCACACCACCTGCCGCCGCGTTGAACCTTGCCATGCAGGTTGGTGATTGCCTGCTCTCTGCCGGGATGTCGGCCAATGATGTCGTCGTTGCCATGCTGGGAATAACCGATGCCTATGGACTGACACGGGTCCACGTCGACGTGACCTACACATCCATCTCGGCGTCCTACTATCCCGCGCGGGGGGCGGTGCCGATCACCTGCATCAGAGTGGTACAGCCGGATGACATCGATTACAGCAAGGTACGTGAGGTTGGCAAGCTGACCGAAAAGATCCGAGGCGGTCTACCGATTGGCGAAGCCACGAGGGGATTAGATCGCATCCAGGAGGCTCCCCACCGATACCCGCAGTGGGTGGCGATGATCGGGAACGCCGGCGTCAGCGCCGGGGTGTCACTGGTGTTCACCACGTCGTGGAAGATCATCCTGGCCACATTCCTCACCGGGCTCATTGTGGACCGGTTGCTCGCGGCAATGGAGCACTGGCGCGTGCCCCCGTTCTTCCAGCAATTTGCCGGGGCGGGATTCATCACTCTGATTGCTGCTGGCATAACCGAGGCAGCAGCTCGAGGCGCCAGCTTCTTTATTGGCGTCGACCCAACGCTCGTCGTCGTGGGCGGCATTGTCATGCTCGTGGCGGGTATGACCATTGTCGGTGCCGCGCAGGACGCCATCGACGAGTTCTACTTGACCGCATCAGCTCGGCTGCTCGACGTCGTCATGCGCACGGCTGGGATCGTCGTGGGGATTGTGGCTTCGCTTGAGCTGGCTTGGCGTCTCGGGGCACCTTTGTCCATCTCACCCAATCCCGTTGCGCTCGGCCCGCTCGGAGCCCAGTTCGTTGGCGCGACGCTGATATCGGCATTCTTCGCACTGTGGGCGTATGCAGATCTGGCTACGATCGGGCTCGCAGGCGCGATGGGCCTACTGGGCTGGGCAGGATATGCGTCGATGGTCTACATCGGCTCCACTGAGGTACCCGCCAACACGCTAGGCGCCTTTGTCGCTGCGCTGGCCTCCACCTTGTTGATCCGCCGCTCAACCATCCCTGCGTTCGGGCTGGTCAGCGCTGCGCTGCTCCCGTTGGTCCCCGGCCTCTCCCTCTACAACGGCCTCTTGCAAGTGGTCGGAACCTCCCCGGAGACAGCCAATCCAAGTGAGGGTGGGTCAACTCTGTTGGTCGCTCTCGGTGTCGCTTTGGGCATCGCAGCTGGCGCCACCCTCGGGACCTACCTCGGACGCCCGATCGCGGACCAGCTTCGCCATATCCCAACCCCGCGACGACGGCGACGCAATGGCGGCAGAACGCTTATGACGCTGCGCGTGGTTGTGCACGACCGTCGGCGTCGTCGCCTGTAATCGGTCAGTAGTCGACGGCGTCGCGGATGAGAGGACAAGTCATGCAGTGGCCGCCGCCGCGGCCGCGGCCGAGTTCGGCGCCGACGATGGTAATGACCTCGATGCCGGCTTTGCGGAGCAGGGAGTTGGTCGTCGTGTTTCGGTCATAAGCGATCACAACGCCGGGTTCGATGGCGACCAGGTTGTTGCCGCTGTCCCATTGTTGGCGCTCGGTGTCGTAGACGTTGCCGCCGGTGTCGATGGCTCGCAACTCGCTCAGACCGAGGGCGATCCGAACGACCTCCAAGAAGGGCTTAGTCTCCTCAGTGACCTCGAACCCCGGCGCGATGTCGCTCGGCCGAAGGGTGAAGGTGTGAATGCCGTGCACAATATCCGGGTAGACCGTGACGCGGTCGCGATCGGCGAAGGTGAAGATCGTGTCCAGGTGCATTGCCGCCCGCAGCCGCGGCATGCCGGCCACGATCACCTGCTCGGCGGCGCCTTCAGCGAAAAGCTTGGCGGCGACCTGCCCGAGCGCCTGGCGGGAGCTGCGTTCGCTCATCCCGATCAGCACGACACCGTTGCCGGGGACGAGGACGTCGCCGCCTTCCAAGGTGGCCAGGCCCCAGTCCAGCTCTGGGTCGCCCCACCAGACCTTAGACCCCACAAAATCTGGGTGGAACTCATAGATCGCCTTCATCAACAGCGTCTCATCGTGCCGCGCCGGCCAGTACAGCGGATTCAACGTCACGCCGCCGTAGATCCAGCACGTGGTGTCGCGAGTGTAGAGCGTGTTCGGCAGCGGCGGCATCAGGTATTCCCGGCCCCCCAAAGCCTCCCGGGCCATGCTGATGGACGCGGACCCCGATTCTGAGGGCAGATCATCGGTTGCGAGGCCGCCGATCAAGAACCGGGTGAGCGCCTTGGCATCCAGGCTGTCCAGATATGCCCGGGTGTCGTTGATGAATCCGGGGCCAACCTCATTGGCGGTGATCTTGCGGTCCAACAGCCACGACCTCGCCTCAGGGCTCTCCATCGTCTCGGCCAAGACCTCGTGCAGCTCGACCACCTCAACGCCCCGGTCGCGCATCTTGGACATAAAGTCGAAATGATCACGTTTCGCGTTCTGCACCCATAGCACGTCGTCGAACAACAGCTCGTCGCAGTTACTCGGCGTGAGCCGGCTGTGCGCCAGACCCGGCGCGCAGACCAGCACCTTGCGAAGCCGACCCACCTCCGAGTTCACTGCATACCCACTGGAAACCGGTGCAGCCTTCGTCATTCGACTCCCCTTCCGATGGCAACCCGGCCCGCCGCCGGGAGCACGATGATCAATTCTGCCGACGAGGGCACAACCTCTATCAGCTCGAACGCGGGAACGGTCTAACGTGTCTTCAGACGACCATTTGGGCGCGGTTAGGAATAGACCGTGCTGGCAACCACCAGCACGGAATCATGCTACGGCTCGCTCGAGTCCGCCACCAGTCATGCGACGACACGCAGCTGGCTGAGCCCGCGTCGAGCGCCGGGTCGACAGCCTGTCCGGTGGCGATAGCAGACCGGCCCGACCAGCCAGTGCCAGCTGAGCCAGCCCAGCCCGATCACGGTGATGATTGAGGCGGCCGATTACTGAGTGGCGAGACACCAACCGCGACCGCAACGCTCGTGCACCTCAACCACCGTGCTTCCCGTTGAGTACAGCAGCAAAGTACAGCAGTGTCCCCGCTGCTCAGCGCTGTCCAGCGGGGTACCCCCACACTCAGCGCGCCTCAACAACACTGAGCGAGCGCTATGCCGTCACTTTGCAAGCAAGGGGTTAGGGGTTCGAGTCCCCTTGGCTCCACGCCTAGTCAGGGCGGGTTTGCCCTTGTTTCGCTGCTGTACGTTTCGGGCCAGTAAAGCAGTAAGTACAGCAGTTCGACCCGTTGCTAAGTCTTCAAGTTGGGCGGCGCCGGCCGGTGGAAGTTGCGTGGACCAACAGGCGCTCGGAAGCGTGTAGTGAACACCGGCCGGAACTAATGCGCCATCGTCTCGTTCTCGCCCAGCGACAGCGTCCGATGTGCTGCAGGGTTGTCGCGGACTCGCTGGAGCTGCCAGGCGACGATTGCCTTCTCCACATCAAGATCGACATGTCCCAACCAAGTCCTAGGACTTCACCACGTCGGGGACCTAAAACCAGCATGAGTATCGTAAGCCACAAATTGGGATCGTTGGTCGAAGGTGATCACGATGGTAGCCGCGAACATGAGGATCACACCGGCACCCACCCTGTGTTCGACAAGCCTGACTCCTTGATGTATAGGCACGCTCCGGCGCTACCATCTGCCCGCTGGTAAATCGAGCCGATCCTTGCAGTCACGACGCCCTCGGGGTCGCCGTTGCCCATGAGGCTAACCACACCTCCGTCGTTGCCGCCGATCTGCACGGCGCCGATTGACGAGAGACCGTTGATGTCGGAGGTGAACGTCCCGCCGGCCGTGAATGCGATGATCGGCGGTGTCCGGAAGCTCGCTCCTCCGGAGGCCGACAGCGTGTAACGCGAGTCGCAGCCGTAGAAATGGTTGCCCCTCATTGCGAGCCCGTCGATGTCAAACCCAAATCTTCCGCTGACAGTGAAGCCAGAGATGAGTGAGCAGCCACCCGCATCGCCGATGACACGATTGTCGGACAGATCGACTTCTGCGATCTCTTGCGCTGTGGTCGACACAGTTAACGCGGCCGATATCCGCACGTCGAGTCGGTGCGTCCCGTCCCATTGTCGCTGAACGCGACCGCGATGCCGGCGGCCGCGTTGCTGGTCGACGTCGCTAGCTTGATCGTGTTTGCGTCGACGACGATGACGTAGTAGTCCGCATCGGTCGAAAGGCCGGTTGGCAGCGCTCCTCCGCTGTTGAGGAGTCGGCAGGGCCCGCGCTTCGTAGTGAGTCCGTGGGCGGTCATTGCCAGCTTCTGCGACATATTGTCGGCAGTGAACGACATGCCCGCGTATCGGCTGATGAAGGCGTTGCGGCTAAACCGAAGATTCTGCGTATTTTGGGCGCTCGCGATGACGGCGTCGCCGGCCTCGCCGCGCGTGTGCTGGATGAGCTGATTGTCGATGACATTGACGCCGTCCGGGTAGAAGCCGCCTTGCCCTCGATCGCGATGACCTTGCCCGGCGCGCAGCCAGCTGGCCTGATCAGGATGTTATTGGCGACCGTGACGCCTGTCAGCAGGCCGCGCAGCTGCAACACCGGCTCGTTGTTGCTGCTCGCCGTCGTGGCGCCATGCTCAATGACATTGAAGGCGAACAGACAGTCCCTGATGTCGACGCCGCCGACCTTGCCACCGACCACATGGTTGAACGCGACGATGGAGCCGCGCGTGCTGGCGCGGCGGGACGACGCTCGAAAGGCCACTGAGGGACATGCGGGTGGACGCGTTCTGGTCGGCAAGTGTGCAGTACATGACCTTGAAATCCCGCGGCGCGTCGTCGTCCGACGAACCAGTGGGCTCGAGGTCGATGGCCGCGTTGTCGTTCCCCTCGGTATGAAAGCCGAAAATGCGAACCTTCTGCACGCACTTTTGGACCGACAATCCATTCCGGCCGTGGCCGGTCGAGCGGCAGTTGACAATCGAGATGTCTGACACGTCAGCGCCCTCGGTGTACTTTCCGGCGCCGCTCACGAAGATCCCATCACCGTCGGCGTCCCTGAAGTGGACGTTGTAGACCTTCACGTCGCGGACGTAGCCTGCGCGCGGGTCGCCGGAGGCGACGGTCAAGCCGCCTCCGATCTTCAGACAGTGGGTCTGTTCCTCCGGGTCGACGTTAATGAGGGCAGACCGGTTGCCATCAAGGACGAGGTCTCGGATCGTAATGTCTGAGCTGTTCTTAAAAATCTTGATCAGATCCCACGACCCGCCGCCCCCATCCCCAGTCATCTGGATGACCGAGCCCGGCCCCTCGCCGATAAGGATGAAGCCCGTGCGGTCGCTAATGGCGATCGACGGTGTCTGACCGGCCGGCTTCTTGAGATCGCCGAGCGCCGCAGCAGGATCCACGTCATGATCACAATCGCGAGGAGAGTGAACACGCCGGTCTCGCCGGTGAGGTCCCCTGGTTTCGATACCGACAGGTTGCCGCAAAGACGCCGGTGCTTGCATCCGTGTATCCACCGGAGCGGTTGGAGGGGGACGGCAGGCGATGCTGTCGTTTCCGGCGGACTTCGTTACCGCGAAAGAGAACGTGATCTTCCTCGGCCCACCCGCGCCTCCATTGTATCGTGTATCGATACGCGATACGCTGTGGAAAGTGATCGTGAGCTTCCGCCACAAGGGCTTGGAGCGTTTGTATCGCGGTGGGTCAAAGAGGGGTGTGCAGGCGGCGCATGTCCCGAAGGTGCTGCGTATCCTCTCCGTCCTCGACGTTGCGCAAAGCCCTGACGACCTCGCGATCCCGTCGTTTCGAACACACCCGCTCAAGGGTGACCTTGCCGGCCACTGGTCGATCTGGGTCAACGGCAACTGGCGGATCACGTTCAGATTCAATGAGACCGACGTCGAATTGGTTGACTACCAGGACTACCACTGAACAGGAGGTGAGGATCATGACGATGAAGAACCCGGTTCATCCGGGTGAGATCCTGCGCGAGGATGTGCTGGCCGATCTCGGGCTTAGCGTGGGCGAGGCCGCCTCCAGGCTGGGCATCTCCCGGGTCGCGTTGAGCCGCGTCCTGCATGGACATGCCCGCATCAGCCCCAACCTCGCCGTGCGTCTGGAGGAGGCCGGCGTGGGTACCGCCCGGGCGTGGCTGGCCATGCAGTCCGCGCACGACCTTGCAGCCGAGCGCGCCACAGGCGTTCCGAAGGTGCGCAAGCTCGACCACGTTGCCTGAGGCAATCCCATTTGATGCTGATCGAGCGACGTCGATCAACATCACGAACCTCGACGACTTTCGGGAGCGATTGCGGGAGTCAGTTCGGGGCTGTCGCCAGTCTTCGCGTACATGATCATCCTCTCCCGGGGATCGCCGTTGCGAGATAGTCCTGCATTTCCACGCTCATTCGCTCCTCACCTGACAAAAAAGAACGTCAGACTAAGCACGGCGTAGATGGCGAGGAGTTGGAGACCTTCGAACCAGGTGGATTCGCCGCGTTGGGTGACTTGGTCAGCGATGATGATCGCCAGGAAGATGGCGCCGAGTTCAAAGCCGTTAAAGACCAGCGCCATGGGGAAGGGGCCGATAACGAAACTGGCGAGAACGAGGACCGGCGCAACGAATAGGGCGATTTGGGCGCCAGAGCCGACGGCGATGTTGACAGAGATGGCCATCTTGTCGCGCGAGGCGAAGTAGGCCGCCACCCAGTGCTCGGCAGCATTGCCAACCACCGCGACCACGATAATGCCGACGAAGAAGGTCGATAGTCCGATGCTCTCGGCGGCTTCGGTGATGGAGGACACGAGGATTTCCGACATCACGCCGACGGCGGCGCCCGCGATGGCGAGCATGAGAATGCTGCGCCGCACCGACCATGGTTCGCCGCCATGGTCGGTTTCTTCGTGCGGGTTGAAGAGGGCTCGGTGGGTCTTTAGCGAGAAGAGCAGCCCACCGGCATACGAAAGCAGCAGTACGACCGCCACCCCGACAGATAGCGCCTGCAGACTGCTGGGGAACTTCACGGCACGCGCGGTAGCATCGGGCAGCCCACCGCCGGTGATCAACTCGAAAATCGCCGGCATGATCAGCGCAACAGCCGCTAACAGCAGCATCAGCGATTGAGCATTCGCAGCGCGCGGTTCGAAGTATTGTCTCTCGCGACGGGCGCCGCCCACCAACATGGATACACCAAGAACCAGCAAGATGTTGCCGAGGATGGAACCGACGATCGAGGCCTTGACCACCTCATGCAGCCCGGCGGCCAACGCGAACAATGCAATGATCAACTCGGGCGCGTTGCCGAAAGTGACATTAAGGAATCCCCCTATCCCGGGGCCCGACCGGGTGGCCAATTCCTCCGTGGCACGACCCATCAACGCTGCGGTCGGAATGACACCCAACGCCGATGCGATGAAGATCGGAACCGCCCCGGCCTGAATGAGCTCAAGAAAGATCGCGACCGGGATCAACGGCACGAGCAGGTACGGCCAGCCCTCTCCCGTCAGCAGAAATGGCCGCGAACGCTCCGGTGTGAAGCGATTCGTTTCCGGAGTTTCTGGAGTATGGGTTGTCGACATGGGCCATTCCTATCGTTGATCGCAGAGCGTCGCCGTCAGTTCGGAGGCCGTCGAGTCGTCAAGGGAGGACGACGATTCCGTCCTCATCGGAGACCACGGTTCGGCCGGGACTGACCAGCACCCCGCCGATCTCAATCGGCTGGTCAACCTGGCCAGCGCCGGTCTTGCTGCTCTTGCGTGGGTTCGTGCCCAGCGCCTTGATGCCAATTTCCAGACCATTAAGAGCGACGCTGTCGCGGACCGCCCCGCTGATCACTAAACCGGCCCAGCCGCGGTCCACCGCGATGCCGGCGATCACGTCACCGACCAACGCTGTGCGTAATGAACCACCACCGTCGACGACCAACACCGCGCCGACGGCGTCGGGCCAGTCGGCCAGCGTGGACTTGAGCAGGGCGTTGTCCTCGAAACACTTGACCGTCACTGCGCGACCGGCGAAGCGACGGCGCTTGCCGAAGCTGCGTAGCTGGAGTGGGATCGACTGCAGTGCCGCACCGTGTAGATCGACCAGCTCGGCTGTGCTCATCTGTCCGGACGATTCCGTTGCCATCAGGCTGCCCGCACGGTGAGCACCGGGCAGGGTGAGTCCATCAGGATGCGGTGTGCGTTGCTTCCGAGCATCATTTTGCCTACCGCTGACCGGCGCCGGATACCGATCACGCACAGTTCGGCGCCGACCTCCTCAAGCACGTCAATCAGCTCGTCTGCAGCCTCCCGGCCTCGCACCTCCTGGCGAATGGTGAAGGTGACATCGGCTTCCTCCAAAGTGGTGCGCACCCAATCCAGGTCGGCCCGATGAGCAAAGGCCGGATCGTCCAGCGCGTCGCCACGGGAGGTGTTCACAACCACCAGCAGGCGGCCGGACCTGCGCGCTTCCGTGGTAGCAGCGGAGAGGGCAGCACGTCCGGCCGGTGTCGGCGTGTACCCGACGACGATGGTCACTCGCGCGCCTCCTTGCTGTCCGGATGTGTTGAGGTTGCCGCTGCGTCGGGCACGTCGACGTGGTGGTGCTCAGCCACCAAGAGGGCAGGCTCCTCTGAAACCGCCTCAACCGCCGCGGCTGCCTTGGCCGGCAGCACTCGGCGGATTGCCTTGAAGAGCCATGGCCAGATCAGTATCACCACGATGATCACGTACACAGTGATCGCTATCGGCGACAGTTGGAACTCGCCGGTCGCCGGGTTGGTGCTCCCGAACAGGCCACGCCACTCGCCGGAGGACAGCTGCAACGCTCTGCGGCCCTGCAGCTCGATCCGCGGTCCCAAGATCACCGCCACGATGAGCGGCAGCACCGGCAGGCCAAAACGCCGCATCACGAAGCCGAGCAACCCAAGCGCCAGCAGCAAGATCAGGTCGAACGCCGACCCGTTCACCGCGTACGCCCCCATAGAGGCGAAGAACAAGATGCCGGCATACAGGTAGGGCCGTGGGGTGCGCAGCAGCTTCGCCCAGACTGGTGCCAGCGGCAGGTTGAGCAGCAGCAACAGCGTGTTGCCGATGAAGAGGCTGGCGATCAGACCCCAGACCAGGCCACTTTCGCGTTGCAATAGCAGCGGACCGGGTTGGATCCCGTAAGAGGTGAACGCGGCCAGCATCACTGCAGCCGTGGCGTTGGTTGGCAGACCGAGCGAAAGCATCGGCACCATAGTTCCGGCCGCACTTGCGTTGTTGGCGGCCTCCGGACCGGCAACCCCCTCGATCCCGCCGCTCGTGCCGAACTCCGCTGGGTGCTTTGTCAGTCGCTTCTCGGTGATGTAGGACAAGAAGGTAGGGATCTCCGCTCCACCGGCGGGCACTGCACCGAACGGGAAGCCGTACGCCGCGCCCCGCAGCCACGGCTTCCAGGAACGCTTCCAGTCCTCCTTGCCCATGAATGGTCGACCGACCCGGATTACCTCGGCCGCCTTGCGGCGTAGATGCGCCGCAACCCACAGCGCCTCACCGACTGCGAAGATGCCCACGGCGACGACCACTACGTCGATGCCGTCGGCGAGCTGAGGGATGCCGAAGGTAAGCCGGGACTGACCGCTGACTGCGTCGATGCCGACAAGTCCGATGGCCAGTCCGAGAGTGAGTGAGATGAAGCCTCGTAGCCGTGAGCTGCCCAGCACGGCTGTGACAGCGATGAACGCAAGCAACATCACCGCGAAGTACTCTGGTGCGCCGAGGGAGATGGCGAACCGGGTCACATACGGGGCGGCGAAGGCCAGCAGCGCAGTGCCGATCGTGCCGGCTACGAAGGAGCCGACGGCGGCCGTGGCGAGCGCTTGCGCAGCTCGGCCCGACTTAGCCATGCGGTTGCCCTCGAGGGCGGTCACTACGGACGACGACTCACCGGGTGTGTTCAGCAGGATCGACGTCGTCGAGCCGCCGTACATGCCGCCGTAGAAAATGCCGGCGAGCATGATCAGTGCGCCGGTCGGCTCGAGCCCATAGGTGACTGGCAGCAACAGCGCCACGGTCATCGCGGGCCCAATCCCGGGCAGCACGCCGACCGCCGTCCCGATCACGACACCGAGCAGAGCGAGCAGCAGGTTAACCGGGGTTACCGCCGTGGCGAACCCTTCGAGGAGGAACTGCCAGCTGTCCATCACAAAATTCCCTGCAAGATCCCCGCCGGCAGTGCCACACCCAAGCCGATGGCAAAGCCGTAGAACGTGCCGAGCGACAGCACAGCGGCAATCACCAGATCACGGATGAAGTGCCGGCTACCCAGCACAATCGCGCAGCCATAGAACAACAGCCCTCCGCTGATCACCCAGCCGAGGGTGTCGATCAAGACGATGTTGGCGGCGAAGACACCGACCAGCAGCAACACCGTCTTGAGGTCGCTCTTGGCGTGCAGGTCGACGTCCTCACCGGCCTCCTCCTCGCCCAGGTTGCCTCTGGCAACGGCCACCGCCAGAGCGACGGCGAGAATGATCAATAGGCTGCCGATCAGCACCGGAACCGCCTTGGGGCCGAGCGGGTCGGTGCCGGTGCGGTTGTTGCTCAGCTGAAGCGCATCGACCAGCACCACCGCGCCCGCCAGCGCAAGCCCTCCGCAGAGCACATAGTCGGGAATGCGGCTCCGCCGCTCGGGCTCGGCTGCCGGCGCCGTTGCACCGGCAGCCCCGACTGGCTCGCTCACGCTAATCCGAGCTGGCCGAGGACATCCTGCACACGCTTGGTCTGCTCCGCCATGTAGGTGGAGAACTCATCCGCGGTGAGGTAGGCATCAGCCCAGTCATTCTTGGTCAGTACGTCCTTCCACTCCTGACTGTCGTGCATCTTGGCCACAGCGTTGAGCAGGGCCTGCTTGTCGGCATCAGACAGCTCCGGCGGAGCCACGACACCACGCCAGTTGGTGAACTCGAGGTCGATCCCCGACTCCTTCAGGGTCGGCGCATCGAGGACCTTGACCCGCTCCGCACCGCTGGTTGCCAGCACGCGGACCTCGCCGGCCTCTACCTGGTCGAGGAACTCCCCGTAGCCGGAGGCACCGAACGCCACTTTGTCACCCAGCACGGCCGGCAACAGTTCACCGCCGCCGTCGTAGGCGACATAGTTCACATCCTTGGGATTGATGCCGACCGCCTGGGCCAGCTGCATCGGCAAAAGATGGTCGGGTCCGCCAGGGGAGGAACCGCCGCCGACAGCCAGCGACTTCGGATTGGCCTTCCATGCCTTGACCAGGTCTGTGATGGTCTTGTACTGGGAGTTCTTGCTCACGACGATTGCGCCGGACTCCTCGATGAGCTTGGCGATCGGCGTCGTCTGGTCGAGCTTGGCGGTGGACTCGTTGGTGTACTGGGCGCCCACCACGCCGAGACCCATCATCATCAACAGCTTGCCGTTGCCCTTCTCCGAAACTGTCCGGGCCAGCCCGGTAGTGCCGCCGGCCCCTGCGAGATTGAACACCTCGACGTTCTTCGTCGCGCCGACGGCGTCCATCACCTTGGCGGCCTCACGAGCAGTTGTGTCGTACCCGCTGCCGGCCGTATTCGGCACCATGAACCGCAATCCAGCGATTGGCTCGTTCGCCGGCGCGGAGCTTCCGGGCTCGGCCCGCTTGGCGGTGGCACCGCACCCAGTCGTTAGCAGAACTGCGGTGGCTACCAAGGCTGCGCCGAGCTTGAGTCGTTTAAACATGATCATTCCTTCATCCCGGGGCCTAGATGGCCGTGGTCGATAGGCCTATCAGGCCATCACCGGTGGTGGACACGACAGTGCCATCGCGAACCCGGGCGCTGTCTGCTGGTGGCCATGATCGACGTTGTGGTCTTAATGGTCGCACTGAGATTGCCGCCGCGACCAGCCTCGATGCCGCCGAGACAAAACTCAGAGCCGGATATCGCGTCGAGCAGCCGTGCCGTCCTTCACATAGGCCGTCGTAGAGCTCACCCCGGTTCCCCACGGCGACGACGAAAGTCACGCTGCCGCCAATTCATACCTCGCCTAACTCGTCGATGAGCCTGCGCGCCAGACTCAATTCGTCGCCCAGTTGCGACGCAGCGAACTGATTGGCCGCCTTCTGGGCGTGGTCGAGCGCCGCCGCCGTGTCCTGGCGATCACGACACAGTTGTGCCCAGAAAAGCTGCGCGTGGGCGGCTGGAAGGCGGGCGTCCCCCGATTCAAGCTCCCGGAGGCAGATCGCCAGGTGCGCCTCGGCCTCATCCCAACGCGGCGGGGTAACGGCAGTGAGCGCCTGGCCCCACAGCCGGTGGGCGAGGCCTTCAGTAAAGACGCTGTCCACCTGTTCAGCAGCGGCCACCGCTTGCGCGGCGAGCATCAGCGCCTCGTCGATGTGTCCAGCGGATAGAGCGACGTCGGCGCGGGCGACCGCGAACCAATCGGCGAGGATCAGTGGACCGAGACCAGTACCGACGGCGTTCGACTGCTCCATGTCGTTGCACGCAGCGGCATGGTGGCCGAGTCTTCCGTTGGCCCAACCGCGAAAGCCGAGACCAAGGTGCAGGATCACGTGATCGCCTGACCGCTCGGCGGCCCTTACCGCTTGGTCGGCTGCGACGGCCAGGGCCTCCATTCGCTCGTTGAGTACGTGGGCAACACAGACCAGGATGTGGTTGGAACCGCTGATGGCTTGATCGTTGAGTTCCAGCGCGCGATCCAGGGCACGTTGTGCCTCAGCGACGCCTCGGTAATAGTCACCTCGAGCCACGATTGAGATGCCGATGTACCCGACCGCCCGGCACCAGTCCCGCCACTCGCCGGCGCGCTCCAGCGCCGGCACCGCTTGACCAAGCAGCTCGCCTGCCTTTGCCCATTGACCTTGCACGGCGAGCGACATACCGATCATGGCCGAAGGGATCGCCGTCAGCTGTTCGTCGCCGAGTTCGTTCCCAACAGCCAGAACCTGTCGGTAGTAGCCGATCGCCAGCCGGGGATCACCTGCGACGTGATGGATCCGGCCCATCCAATAGCGCACCCGAGCCAACCGGAGGCGGTCTTCGCCGGTCGTACGGTCAACGGTTGGTAGCTCGCCAGCCAAGGCCTCAGCGGCAGCCAAGCGCGTGAGGTTCAGGTCCGGTGGGTCAGCGATCCAAGAGACGGCAGCCTGCTTAATGGTCGTGTCGACGCGGCGGCGGCGGTTCTCGACTGTGTCGGGCAGTCGGGCGAGGGCATTCATTGCCCTCTCATAGTGGCCGCGCGCCTCCGCGTCCGCGGCCAGCCGAGCCGCCTCATCGCCGGCCTGTAGTAGGTAGTCGGCCGCCCTCGCCCAAGCCTCAGCGCGCACAAAGTGCTCGGCAATGATGCTGTGGAATTCCCCGAGCCGCTCGCCCAGTAGGGTCTCCATGGCCTCGCCGACCCGCCGATGCAGTTGCTTGCGTTGTCGGACCAACAAAGTGCTGTAGGCGACGTCGCGGATCAACGCGTGTTTGAAGACATACTCCGTGTCGGGCCGACGCCGGCTCTCCCGAAGAAAATCCAGCCGCTGCAGATCGCGCAGCTGCGAGGAGAGCTGTCCGTTAGCACCGCTCACCTTAGCCAGCACCGCATATGGAAGGATCGGTCCAACAACCGAGGCGACCTGCAGCAGGCGCCTCAGAGGGTCATCGAGGTGATCCAGTCGCGCCAGAATGATGCCTTGGAGTGTGTCTGGAACCTTCAACTCCTCAGTAGAAACGCTGAGCCGCCAGCCCAGGCCCTGCCGCGTCAACGCGCCCTGCTCGACAAGTGACCTGGTGAGCTCCTCGACGAACAACGGGACACCCTCAGCCTTCTCCAACACGAGTTTGCGCAACTCGGGGGAAAGCGAGTCGGCCTTCAGCAGATTGATGGCCAGACTCGCACTGGCCTGTCCTGACAGCGGACCAAGGCTGACGCTGGTATGACGGCGGGGGTAGAGCTCATCGATCTTCTGCCGGAGCAACCATGACGGGGCCTGCTGGTCAGGTCGGGCGACCAGCACGTACAGGATCGGGTGGTCCTCAGCCAGCGGCAGCAGCTCCTCGATCGCGGCCGTCGATGCCTGATCGCTCCAGTGCAGGTCCTCGAAAACCAGCACGAGCGGGGCTCGCATGGCAGTTGCAGCCACCAGCGTGCGCAGCGCGCGAACAACTTCATGCTGCAGCCGGTCCCCCGACAACCCCTCCAACTGTGAGGCCTCAGACTCCTCCAGGCGCATGGCCAACGCGGTGGCGATGAGCGGATAGGCCCCTGGGGCCTGGTCCGGACCACACGCGCGGGTGAGCATGTCGTGGAGCTTGGCACGCGCGGCGTACTCGGTGTCCGAGACGCGGATGCCCGCCGCGCGGCGAATTTGCTGACCAATGATCGAGTACGGCGCGCTTTCGGCGTAGGACAGCGCGCGCCCCTGCAGCCAGGTGATTGTCGGTGGCGCACACCGGTGCAACTCGGCCACGAGCCGCGACTTGCCGATCCCCGCCTCACCCCAAATCGTGATGACGCTGCCCGCTAGACCGGCGGTCAACTCCTCCAAGCGCGCCTGCAGCGTAGTGAGGTCGCCTTCGCGCCCGACAAATACCGCACTGTTGGCATCAATAGGTCGCCGGTGCACGGTGTCTTGCTCATCGAGCAGCCGAGCCGCCCTTTGCGGGCGAGTAAAGCCTTTGAGGGTGAAGGGTTCGGGCTCGCCAAAGCGAAACAAAGAGCCAACAAGCTGGCGTGTCTTGTCGGAGACGAGGATCTCGCTGGGTCTGGCCGCGGCCTCCAGCCGCTGCGTCAGATGCACTGCGTCGCCGATTGCCGTGTAGATCGGCTGATAGTCCTGGCCGATGACCCGCATGACCACCGTGCCGGTGTGCACACCGACGCGGACCTCCGGTCGTCGATCCGCTCCAGCCATGCGAATCGGACCGAGTTCGGGGACAAACTCGCGAACGGCAAGCGCGGCGCGAAGGGCCCGCTCGGGATCGTCCTCGTGGGCGACCGAGGCACCGAACATGCACAAAGCCCCATCGCCCATGACGTCGACAACGGTCCCTTCCAAGCCATCCATGATCCTGGCGATGCCGCCGACGAACTCATCTAGCAGCTCGGCCATTTGCTCATCGCCCAAGGCACCGATGATTTCAGTGGACTGGACCAGATCGATGAAGAGCACCGTCACCTGTCGCTGCTCGCCTGCCATCTCCGTTCCCGCGCCAAGGAAACGCTGACGAAGCTTTCGTCGGAGATAGCCCCGCACCCTTTTCGAACGGGCGGGTACACGCACCTGCGAAGCATCCTCGAGGCGCGTCCCGCACCTGGAACAAAACCGCGCTTCGACGTCATTTATCGCACCGCAGGTGGGACACACCTGCGGAAGAGCGGCTCCGCAATTGGCGCACTGGCGCGTGAAGTCCTCGTTGTAGGCTGAACACTCGCGGCAGTTAACGGCCATAGCCTCCCTACAGGCTCCACATGACCCCGAGCCTTCACGCGCCCTAAGACCTCAACCGACAGCGCCTCTCAGGTCTCACAAGTAGCTTCCTCCACGACTCAAAGGATGGCTAGCCCTAGCGCACCCGCATCCCGAAGCACAACGCGACCCCGCCAGGCAAATCCCCCACGAGTAGATTGCCGGTAATGAAGGCAGTAGTCCTGACCCGTACCGGTGGGCCGGACGTTCTCCGCGTCCAGGACTGGCCCGATCCGGCGGTGGGAGCGGGTGAGGTACGGATCGCCGTGCGGGCAGCCGGCGTCAGCTTCGCCGAGACAATCGCGAGAGTCGGCTTATATCCCGCAACGCCGAAACGGCCGTGCGTCTTGGGCTACGAGGTCGCCGGCGAGGTCGAGACCATCGGTCCGGATGTCAGCGGGCTGGTCGTCGGGCAGCGAGTGATGGCAGGGACGGAGTTTGGCGGTCAAGCCGAGCTCGCAACCGCCCGGGCAAGGGATGTCATGCCGATGCCGGACCATCTCAGCTTCGAGGAGGGTGCGGCCTTCTGTGTCAACTACGGGACCGCATATGCGGCGCTGATGATCATGGGCGGCCTCCGGGAGGGGGATCGGGTCTTGATTCATTCAGCCGCTGGTGGCGTCGGGATTGCCGCGACGCAGGTCGCCCGCAACGTCGGCGCGGAGATCTTTGGAACCGCATCTGGGGCAAAGCACACTGCCATTTCGGCGCAAGGTGTGCATCATCCGATCGACTACCGCAGCCAAGACTTCAAGGCCGAAGTCCGGAGGCTCACAAATGGGGAAGGCGTAGACGTCGTGATGGACGCGATGGGACCCGCCTCGTTTCGCAAGGACTACCGGATCTTGCGGCCCGGCGGCCGACTGATCATCTACGGCCTTTCCGACGCCGTCAATGAAGACGGCCGCAACCTTCGCTCCACCGTAACTAGCTTGCTCCGACTCCCAACTTCAACTATGCCCTGGTGGAACCCCGGCCGGCTGCTGAACCAGAACCGCGGAGTGTTCAGTCTCCATCTGCTCAGCTGGTGGCGCCGGGAGGGTGACATGCACAGGATCACCGCGCCGCTGTTGAACGACCTGGAGGCCGGAAAGTTGGCGCCCGTTGTTGCGAAGGCTTTCCCATTCAGCAGGGCCGGTGACGCCCATCGCTTCCTCGCCGAACGGCGCAACATTGGCAAGGTGGTTCTGACGCCAGGCTGACGCCGGCGAGTGCCGTATCGGTGATCCCCAATCCTTGTGCGAATCCCATGCCGCTTCTGAAGGTGTCCTTGGTCAGCGCAAGAATCGAGAGGTGAGGACTTTCCGGCGTTACGTGGCAATCGGCGACTCGAGCACCGAAGGGCTCGAGGACCCCGACGGCGCCGGCGGCTACCGCGGGTGGCCGGACCGGCTGGCCGAGATCATCGCCAACGCCCAGGCCGAGCCGCTTGACTACGCCAACCTGGGCGTGCGCAGCCTGCACCTAAGCGAGATCCGCGCCACACAGTTCGACGCGGCGATCGCGATGCAACCCGATCTATTGTCGATCTTCGGCGGGGCCAACGACCTTCTGTCGATCACCTGCGACTTTGCCGGGATCAGAGCCGACCTGGCCGCGATCTTCGGCGAGGCGCGGTCGCGGGACTGCACGGTGGTGACCTTCACAATGCCCGAACCGTTCTCGATAAACCCCTTCGGCCGGCGGTTCCGCGGTCGGATGCTCCATTTCAACGACATCATCCGAGAGGAGGCGGAGCGGTTTGGCGTGCTAGTCATGGACTTCCAGCACTATCCGATTATCCAGGACCCCCGCCTGTTCTCCGAGGACCGGTTGCATGGCAACGAACTTGGCCACGAGCGCGTAGCGGCCGCCATGGCCTGGCGGCTCGGCATCGAGGGTGCCGACGAATCGTGGGCCGAGCCATTCCCTGAGGCGCCGCCCCGGTTGCGGACTCGTGAACAGCTCGCCGCGGACGTCGAATGGGCTCGACGATACTTCGCGCCCTGGCTAAGCAGAGGCATCCGGCGGATACCACCAGGCTCAGGACTTACAGCCAAGCGGCCGGTGCTAACCCCTGTGCCCAAACAGTAGTCCGCGCCACGACGGTTACAGCGCGCGACGCTGCGCCACGAGCGGGCAGAGGAAAGGGTCCCGGCCCCGCAGTCCGACGCTGTTGAGGTAGCGGATGATGACACGGTAAGACTGCCACAGCGTCATCTGGGTATATGGCACGCCTTCGGCCGCGCAGTAGTCCGCGACCAGGGGTTGCACCTTGCGGAGATATGGGCGGGCCATCGAGGGAAACAAGTGGTGTTCGATCTGGTGGTTGAGGCCGCCCATCAGGATCGACATGAGGCGTCCGCCGCTGATATTGCGACTCATCAGGACCTGGCGGCGCAGGAAGTCCAACTTCAACCTCGGGGAGACAAGCGGCATGCCGACGTGGTTCGGCGCAAACGATGAGCCCAAGTAGAAGCCGAAGACGGCCAGCTCGACAGCGACGAAGACCGCGGCCTTGCCCGGCGACAACACCAGGAACACCAGAGCGACGAAACCACTGAGGCGGACCATCACGAAGGTGAACTCGACCCATCGGCGCCCCACGGGGCCGCGTTTCATGACGCGGCGGAACCCTTCTAAGCGGAGCGAGAGGCCTTCGAGCATCAGAATCGGGAAGAAGTACCAGCCTTGGTGGGACACCAACCACGTCGTCAATCGGCTACGTGGCCGGTTCACCTGCTCAGGGGTCATAGCAATGACGCCTAGGGCAATATCGGGATCGGAACCGACCTTGTTCGGGTTGGCGTGGTGTTTGTTGTGCTTGTTTCGCCACCAGCCATAGCTGATGCCGACCAGCAGGTTCGCGATGATCAGGCTGGTCCAGTCATTCCACCGGCCGGATTTGAAGATTTGGCGATGGGCTGCGTCGTGGCCGAGGAACCCTAACTGGGCCATGATGATCGCGAGCACACCGGCGTTGATCAGTTGCCACCAGCTGTCTCCGATCCAGATAAAGACCAGTACCCAGGCGGCCAGAATGACCAGCGCGCCTATCAGTTTGGTCCAGTAGTACCCGTAGCGGCGGCGCATCAGATTCAGCTCGTGAACGCGACGCGTCAGGGCCGTGAAGGAGCTGCCCGATTGGGCGTTCGTGGCTGAGTCAGGCCCCGTCGCGGCTGCGCGCGGGGTAAGGGTTGACGTCATAGCGGGAGAGCCGTTCGTAGCGGACTTCCCGGAAAAGAGTCTGGGCGACAGCGGATTGCTTCGAGAGCCACGGCAAGTTTACGCGGCGACTCCGGCCCCAGGCCGACTGCGACTTGCAGTAAAGACACTTTACCCGATGAACAGCCGAGCAATCTGCGCCGAGCGTCGCTGAGGCCACCTCCGGTGACGGCGCCGTCAGCGCGTAGCGTCAAAGGTCACCAGTGCAAGGAGGCCAAGATGAAGGCTTCAGGCGAGGTCAACACGAGAGAACAAGCCCGCGAGGCAGGGGTGCTGCTGTTCAACCCGCACAGGTACGACCCGTCCCATTTCGACGACACCACCAGAAGCCTGCTTAGGGCGACCATCGACTGGTTCGAGCACCGGGGCAAGGAAACGCTTCTTCGGGACTACCGCGAATGTGTCTGGTACGCAGACTTCCTGGAGTTCGTCGCCAAGGAGCATGTGTTCGCGAAGATGGGGACGCAGGCGCGCGAGGCGAACGGCGACCTCGACAAGCGCTGGGACACCAGCAGGATCTCGGCGTTCAGTGAGATCCTGGCCTTCTACGGCCTCGACTACTGGTATGCCTGGCAGGTCACCATTCTGGGCTTGGGGCCGATCTGGCAAAGCGACAACGCCGGGGCCCGCCGGCGGGCAGCCCAGTGGCTCGACGACGGTGCGGTGTTCGCGTTTGGGCTGTCTGAGCGCGAACATGGGGCCGACATCTACACCACCGACATGGTGCTTACCCCTGATGGAGTGGGCGGTTTCCGAGCCACGGGCGGCAAGTACTACATCGGTAACGGCAATGTGGCCCGCATGGTCTCGGTCTTCGGCCGACGGTCGGACGTTGATGGGCCGGATGGTTATCTGTTCTTCACCGCGGACAGCCAGCACGAGAACTACCGGCTGGTCAAGAACATCGTCCAGGCGCAGATGTTCGTGTCCGAGTTCCGGCTGGAAAACTACCCGGTACGCGCGCAGGATGTGCTGCACACCGGGCAGGCCGCCTTCGATGCCGCGTTGAACACGGTGAACGTCGGCAAGTTCAACATTGGGTTCGCCTCAGTCGGCCTGAGCGAGCATGCCATGTATGAGGCGGTCACCCATGCCCACAACCGCATCCTCTACGGCAGGCGCGTCACCGACTTTCCGCACGTGCGCCGGTCCTTTGTGGACGCGTACGCGCGGCTGATCGCGATGAAGGCCTTCGGTGACCGCGCGATCGACTACTTCCGGTCGGCCAGCCCGCAGGATCGCCGATACCTGCTGTTCAACCCGGTGACGAAGATGAAGATGACCACCGAGGGCGAGAAAGTCATCGGGCTGCTGTGGGACGTCATCGCCGCCAAGGGATTCGAGCGCGACACCTACTTCCGTGGGGCGGGCAAGGACGTCGGAGCGTTGGCCAAGCTCGAGGGCACGGTGCACGTCAACGTCGCGCTGATCTTGAAGTTCATGCCGAACTACCTGTTCGCGCCAACCGGGCAACCGCCGGTGGCTACCAGACAGGACCCGGTCGACGATGAGTTCCTCTTCCGCCAGGGCCCGGCACGCGGCTTGGGCAAGGTCACTTTCGCCGATTGGCGACTGGCCTTCGAGCCATTCGCCGGCCTGCCCAACGTCGCACGGTTCAAGGAGCAGGCGGAAGGCTTCACGACGTTACTGCGGACCGCGGCTCCGGACACCGAGCAACAGCGGGACCTGGACTTCGGGCTGGTACTCGGACAGCTGTTCACGCTGATCGTTTATGCACAGCTGATCCTCGAGCAGGCCAGGCTGACCGGGCTCGACCCCGACGTGCTCGACACCATTTTCGAGGTCTTTGTCAGGGATTTTTCCGCCCTCGCCGTCGAGCTGCATGGTAAGGCATCCTCTACAGAGGCCCAACAGCAATGGGCATTGGCCAACGTCCGCAAGCCAATCATCGACACCGGCCGGCTCATGCGGGTGTGGGAGCAGGTGGTGGCGCTCTCCGGTGCCTACCAGATGAGCCCATGACCATGTCTGGAGGTAGTCGGTGATCTAGTGTGTGGGGCCGTCAGGCGCCGGCAATCGATGCTGTTCTGACGAGTTGCTCCAGAGCGACCGTTGCGTTCAATCAGTAGGCGGCGGAGGGGAATCGTCGCAACGACATTCATCGGGGTAAAATAGGAAAGCTGTAGCTGACAGCCGGCCTGGGGCCGGAGCCGCCGTTGATAAACACGCCGCGACTTCACGAGCATGACGCTTCCGCCCAGGCAGCCCGGGACTTCGATTGAATGCGTCCCCAAAATGACAACGCTTCTCCCCTCCACCACCAGGGAGCAGCCGGCTGCTGGCCCATCAGCGACGCTCCCATCGCCTGACGAGGCTTCGCAAGCCAGCGCGCCAGCGTCACCGATCCGTGACAGGGCAGGCAGTTCCTTCACCGCGCTAACCCACAGCATCCACGAGATGGGACTGATGCACCGCCGCTACGGCTACTACTGGACCAAGCTGATCGGTGCCGTTCTTATCCTGGCCGCGTGGGTCGTAGGTTTCATCTGGATCGGCGACAGCTGGTGGCAGCTTGCCAACGCCGGGGTCCTCGCTGTTTTGATGACCCAGATCTCGTTCTTGGGCCATGACGCCGCGCATCGTCAGATATTCAAGTCTGGCCGGTGGAACGACTGGGTCAGCCTGATTATCGCGAACCTGCTGGTCGGGATGAGCTATGGCTGGTGGCAAAGCAAGCACAACCGCCACCACGCGAACCCGAACAAGGTGGGGGCCGACCCTGACATCGCGTTGACTGCGATCGCCTTCACACCCGAACGAGCGACCAGGCACCGTAGCGGGCTGATGCGATGGTTGGTGGCCCACCAAGGCTGGTACTTTTTCCCGATCCTGCTGCTCGAGGGCATCTCGTTGCACAAGGACGGGATCAGCCGCATCATCAGCCGAGGCAAGATTCAGCGTCGTTGGGTCGAGATCAGCTTCATCACCTTCCGACTCGCAGGATTCGCGGCCCTGGTCTTTTTCGTACTTCCCCCGGGGAAAGCATTCGCGTTCCTTGGTGTGCAGCTGGCCCTATTCGGCCTGTACATGGGCTCCTCATTCGCGCCCAACCACGTCGGCATGCCACTGGTGTCGCCCAAGCTGAAGCTGGACTTCCTGCGTCGGCAGGTCCTGATGAGCCGCAACATCAGCGGCGGATCGCTGATGTCGATCTTCATGGGTGGACTGAATTATCAGATCGAGCACCACCTGTTCCCCTCCATGGCGCGGCCCTATCTACGTAAAGCGCAACCGCTCGTTTCCGCTTACTGCGCCGCCCAAGGTGTCCCGTACACCCGCACCACGCTCTGGCAGTCCTACCGCATCGTCATTGGCTACCTCAACACCGTCGGACTACGCGGCAAGGACCCCTTCCTCTGCCCCCTGGTCGCTCAACGCCGCGCCCTTTGACCCGGCCTGCCGCTACCAGGATGTTCGGAGTGTTTTCGGGTAGCCATCTGCTGAGGGCGTCGAGGATCACACCGACTCCAACGTCGAACTCATAACCGGGTTGCAGGATGTACTCGGTCGCCATCTCGACGAGGTGAGGGTACTGATCGGTGTGGAACCGCTCCATGATCGGCTCCGTCACGTCGGCGGCGGTACTTGTGCCCTGAAACGGCAGCGCCGCTTTCTGTAGGGCGAAGCCGTACACACAGCTGTCCAGCAGCGCGTACGCGTGAGCCGTCATCTCTACCGTGAAGCCAGCAGCCCGCAGGGTGCCTAGGACCGTATCGTGGTGTCGCAGGGTCGCCGGACCGGGAGACTTTCGTGATCCCATCAATCCGATCGCCCAGTGGTGGCGGCTCAGCACCTGGCGCGCTGAGTTCGCTCGCCGTACCAGCTGTGCACGCCAATCACCGTCGACTGCAGATAGTTCGATCTCGCTAAAGACGAGATCGACGATGCCGTCGAGTATCGCGCTCTTGTTGGGCACGTAGTAGTAGATCGACATGGGCTTGACGCCGAGGCGTTGAGCGAGAGCGGATTGTGAGCGATCCGATTCCGGCAGTGTCGGCGATGGCGACGGCGGTTTGCAGCACCCGTTCTCGGCTGAGCGGAACGCGTTTCTTAGGACTGGGCGTGCCTGGCTTAAGCATCTCTGTCCCCTGACGTTAGCACTTTGGTACATTGTACGATACCGTGTTGTACTTAGTACGGTGCGCGCGGGCACGGCCATCGGACTTTGAGAGGAAGCACTCAAGGGATCTGACGCCCAACTCGTCATCCGTGGGCAGCACTACTCGGTGATAGTCGACGCCGTCGGAAAACGCGCCGGGTACACCGTCACCACCCATTGGGTCTCCACTGAAAGGAACAGACCAATGACATCGATAACATCGCAAGACACATCTCCGGTCCGCCTGACCGGCGAACTGGATCCGCAGGTTTCACGCGGACTCTGGCTGGTGAAATGGTTCCTCGCCATTCCGCATTACATCGTGTTGGTGTTCTTGTGGATGGCGTTCCTGGTCACCACGGTGATCGCCGGCTTCGCCATCTTGTTCACCGGCCGCTATCCGCGTGGGCTGTTCGACTTCAACGTCGGCGTGCTGCGCTGGACCTGGCGGGTCGCTTTCTACACCTACAGCGCCCTCGGCACCGACCGCTACCCGCCCTTTACGCTGGCCCGCAGGGACTACCCCGCCGACTTCGACGTCGCCTATCCAGAACACCTCTCCCGGGGGTTGGTGCTGGTCAAGTCCTGGCTGTTGGCTATCCCGCAATTGATCATCGTCGGTCTGTTCACCGCCAACATCCCCCTATGGTGGGAAACGACCAGGAATGACTCGACGTCTGGTTACGAGAGCACCGCTGGGATCTCCATTCTCGGGACCCTGGTCGTCATCGGCGGGTTCTTCCTCTTGTTCACCAAGAAGTACCCGCAGGGCCTCTTCGATTTCGTCCTGGGAGTTAACCGCTGGCTCTACCGCGTCATCACGTATGTCGCATTGATGCGAGACGAATACCCGCCCTTCCGTCTAGATCAGGGCGAGCGCGAGCCCGGCGACATCAAGCCCGACGGCCCCACCACCAGACCCGACCTCGTCACCACGCCTGCCTGAGGTAGGGGGCGCGCCTGCAGTCCCTACCACTTGAGAGAGACCACCAATGAGATCAACCACAAGCGCTTCACCGCCCTCGGCAGATACCGCGCCTAGACGGGACCACCGAGAACGCACCGCCGCGGCGGCCAGTGTCTCGCTGCCGCGTCTCTATTTATTGAGGTTCGGCTATCTCCTGGTCGCCGTCGGACTCGTCCTCACGAAGTGGCCGCTGCTCATCAACCATGATGTCCCCTGGCCGCTGTTTGAGGGGGTTGAAACCTGCATGCTCGTAGCGATGTCGCTCCTGTGTTTCTTAGGGCTTCGCTACCCGCTGCAGATGCTGCCCATACTGCTGTTCGAATTAGGGTGGAAGTTCATCTGGGTGGCGGTCGTCGTAGTGCCGCTGTGGATCTCCAATCAGCTGGATCCGGCCACTTTGCAGGTGTTCTATTCCTGCCTCGTCGTCTTGATTGTCCTTGCCGTCATTCCCTGGCGTTATGTGTTCGCGCACTACGTGATGAAGCCGGGAGATCGCTGGCGCTCAGATCGTACGCCCACAGTCAGTGACCGGCTCTAATGACGTGGGCCACCGAGCCGGCGAGCGGGCCGATGGTCGGCAAGACAGTGCTGATCACCGGCGCCACGAGCGGCATTGGTCGGGCTACCGCACTTGGCCTGGCCAAGATGGATGCCCACCTGGCGATCATCGGCCGGGATCGGGTACGCACCGAAGAAGCGGCTCGGGAGATCGGCGCCGCCGGTGGCGGGCGGGTCGACCTCTTCATCGCAGACTTGTCCTCCCAGGCCGACGTACGAGACGTGACGGAGGAGCTACTGCAAACTCTTCCTCGGATTCATGTGCTGATCAACAACGTCGGCGGGTACTTCGACACCCGGCACGTCACCGCAGACGGGCTCGAACGCACCTTCGCCCTCAACCATCTTGCGCCGTTCCTGCTGACCAACCTGCTGCTGGAAAAGCTGAAGCAGAGCGCCTCAGCCCGCGTAGTGACGGTCTCCTCCAACGCGCAGGCTACAGGGCGTATCGACTTCAGCGACCTCCAGGGCGAGAGGTCCTACTCCGGGGCACAGGCGTACAGCCAATCCAAGCTGGCGAACGTGCTCTTCAGCTACGAGCTGGCCAGGAGGCTCAAAGGCACCTCAGTCACGGCCAACGCGCTGCATCCCGGCGTGGTGAGCACATCCTTCGGAGCCGGGGATCCCGCCACAGTCCAGCGGATATTTCTCCCTTTTCTGCGACCTTTTATGAAATCTCCGGCCCAAGGCGCGGCCACCTCAATCCACCTGGCATCCGCGCCTGAGCTGGAGCAGGTGACCGGCCGATACTTCGCGAGCAGTCACCCCAAGAAATCTTCTGGGCAGAGCTACCACCAGGCCACGGCGACGCGACTGTGGCAGCTGAGCGCTGATCTGGTTGGGCTGACCACGGCCGCAGACACCGCTGGGCTCCTACAACTTGGGCCCGAGATCTAAGAGGAGCACCAACTATGAACCCGGACACCAGGTCGCTGCGCACGGCCAGCCTCATTGCGGGGCTCGGCCTCGCACTGATCGTCGTCCTAGCCCTCTTCGGCAACTTCGTCGCGGTCCAACCCCTCATTACGCCGGACGATGCGGCCAAGACTGCGCAGGACATCCTCAATTCCGAGGCGCTGTTCCGATGGGGCATCGCCAGCCTGATTCTCGTCGCTGTGTTCGACATCGTTGTGGCCGCAGCGCTGCTGAGACTGTTCGAGCCCGTCAACCGAAGCCTCTCGATCACCGCGGCCTGGTTCAGAGCCGGCTATGCGGCCGTCTACCTGGTGGCAATCATTCAGCTTGTGGTTGCGCTCGGGCTCTTAGGTGATCCCGACCAAGCCTTGCGCGCAATCGAGGCGTACAACACAATCTGGCTCGTTGGCTTGATCTTCTTCGGCGTTCATTTGATGCTGATCGGCTACCTGGCGTACAGATCCGGGTATATGGCGAAGATCTTCGGCATCTTGCTTGTGGTCGCTGGGATCGGATACTTCATCGACGGGTTCGGCACCGTGCTGGTCCCGAATTCTTCGATCAACATCGCCCAGTTCACCTTCGTCGGTGAAGCAGCGCTCATGTTCTGGCTCTTGATCAAGGGCGCTCGCAAAGACTTCAGCAATAGGCAGGTCGACGAAGATCACAATCTCGATCCTGACTCCTTGCCTGGCGGCCGCGACGTGGCGGCTGTCGGGGAGCCTCGATAGTCACTCAGCGATTCATAAAAGGGAACCGATATGACTAACACCGTTCAACAAACCACAGAACCAAGCAATAGAGCTGTTGCACGTCGACTGTGGGTCTGGCCGATTGCAATTCTGATCAGCTTCCCAGTCGGCGGGTATCTTGCCGATCTTGTCGTCGATGGAGTCGACTCCGTGGGGGCGGCGCTGCTCGGCGGTTTCATCGCAGGCTTGGTTATCGGCGCGGCCGAATGGTTCGTCCTGCGGCGATGGGTCTCGCGGCTCTGGATCCCAGCCACGAGCATCGGAATGGCCGCGGGACTAACCGCCGGTGCGGCACTCGTCGGCTACGGGACGAGCCGAGGGGAAATCCTGATCATGGGTGCTCTTACTGGACTCGGTGTAGGTGCGTTGCAGGCTCTGGTGCTAGCAAGATCTGGAGTCTCCGGCGCGCTCTGGTGGGCGCTTGCGAACCCGCCAGCATGGGCACTCGGCTGGTTCGTGACCTCGTACGTGATCACGAGAAATATTCAGGACCAGTTCACCAACTTCGGCGCTAGCGGAACGGTAGTCTTCGGACTGCTGACCTGGCTCCTTCTCGCAACGTTGCTCCGAGAGAGAACACCCCAACCCACTCGATGACCGTTCAAAACGTTGCGGCTGCTCTCCTGATCATCCTGCCGCTGGCGTTTAACCTGTTCTTCTTCCTCCTCGGCCGACGCTTCGACTACCCGGATATCCTGCGCAGCCCGACCGAAGAGGTCTTGAGCCGCTTTCAGGCGGGCGGGGTCAGTCTCAAACTGCTCTGGTACGGCTTCATGCTGACGGCCGTCTTACTTGCCCCGCTCGCAGTCCTTCTCGGACAAGTCCTCGCGCGCGACGGTCTGGCCATCGTCCCCACGGCGACCGTTGTCGGGGTCCTTGCCGCCGTCGTGCAGTTCTTCGGTGTTGCCCGTTGGCCGTTCCTCGTTCCAATCTTGGCCAGGAAGTACGACGATCCCGCAGCAAGCGAGGCGACGCGCGAGGCGACCGTGGTTGTCTTCGAGTCGTTCCACACCTATCTGGGCGTCGCGATCGGCGAGTGCCTCGGCTACCTCTTCACTGGAGCATGGACCGTGCTGGTTGGGACTGCGATGCTCCAGTCGTCCACGTTTGACGCGTGGCTCGGGTGGCCTGGCATCGCGATCGGCCTTGCTCTCCTCCTCGGATCGCTCGAGTTCGTCGGACCCTTCGAGGAGAAGGGCTGGAAGCCTGCTGGCACGATCGTCCCGATTGCCTACATCGCCTGGTCGCTTTGGCTAGTGGTCTCGGGGGTCGTGCTGCTCATCGCATAGCTCGAATCTGTTCCAAAGCATGTGAGAGACCCGCCCGGTGGTCGGGATGTCTTCCAGCTAGGTATCACTCGTCGCCACCGCACTCATGGCCATCGGGTCACCATCTGGCATCTCCCGCTGTTCCTTATGCCTCAGTTCGGGTCCAGCCCCGATCGAAGCCCTCGCCACGGTTGGTTGCCAGCGGCGCTCGAGATCGCCGCCACATCGCATCATCGCGATAGGCTTTCCGCGACGGCTGCCAGCCAAGCGGGCCGCGGCTGGGTGATCATCGAAGAGGACCATGGACCTGGACTACAACGCCGACCTTGACAATGCCGACCTTGACAATGCCGACATCGCGCAGGCCGGTCACGAGGCACATGATCAGCCTGTGGAGCAGGCCGCCGACCAGCGGTCCGCTGAGGATGATGATCTTCGTGAAAGCCTCGAGGGTCTGTCCCGCCTAGCTTCCAGCCGGCTTCCGCTGGAGGCGCTGCTAACCCAAGTCGCCACCTATGCCGTGCGGGCCATCCCTGGAGCCGACGGCGCGGGTCTGACGCTGCTCGAGGAGGGCCGGGCCGACACGATTGTGGCGACCGCTCCATTCGTTACTGCGATCGATGACATCCAGTATGGGATGGGCCAAGGTCCGTGCATCAGTGCCGCGCGCGAAGGGCATACGGTCGTATCTGGTTCAATCGGCGCAGATTCGCGCTGGCCGCGGTTCGGAGGCCGGATTGCCAGGCTCGGCGTTCATAGTGTCGTGTCGTTGCCATTAATCACGCCCGACGGCGTCGTCGGCGCGATGAACGTCTACGCCCACGGCAAGAACACCTTCGACGATCGGGCTGCCGACCTCGGGGAGATCTTCGCCACACCGGCCGCAATCGCCGTCGAGAACGCCCACGTCCTGGCACAGACTCGACGGCTCGCCAATCGGCTGCAGTCGGCCCTGGAAATCCGCGGGGTCATCGATCGAGCTGTCGGGATCCTGATGAGTCGGAGCGGCATTACCGAGCAGGAGGCCCTGGAGCGGCTGCGTTCGCTGAGCCAACACGAGCATCGCAAGCTCGCTGAGGTTGCCCGCCAGATTGTGGACGAGGCGGTCGCCCGGGCGCGAGCCCGCAATCGACGTGGTCAAGAATCGTCCTGATTAGGCGCCTTCGGCGTCCGAGCGTACAGTCGAACGTGACGCGGCTATCTGACTTCCCGGTCCGCGCAGCCGCCGCCAGTGGTCTCGGCGAATTGCTGAGCCAGTTCATGCAGTTACGACCAGCGGGCGGATCCGCTTCCTCGGAGCGAGAATGTGGATCTCCCAGCGGCCCTACTCGCGCATCTTCAGGATCTCACAGCCAGTATTGGCCAAGATGATCAAGAGCTGGACGACACGATCGCAGCGCTGAATACCGCATTGCGCTCGACGGCCGCCTCCTACTGCGGATTCCGGCTGACCATTGTCGTCAACCAAGCCAATAACCAGTGGCCGGTCACGCTGACCGCTTTCTCTGACAGTCACGACGTACCGGTTGGTACGTCACTACGTCTTCCCTTTGCGCTGGTCTTAGAGGCGGTCGATCCGGAGAGCCGCGTCATCTTCTTCGCCGTCACTCCTGGCGCTTTCACCGATCTAGCCGCCGACCTGAGCTGCGCCCTCGGCGGTATCCCAGTTGAGCAGCAATCTCCAGCGGCATATAGCGCGGATGGTGCTAACCCTCGCCTGGACGGTCCGCGCAGTGCAATTGAGCTCGATAATGATCTTCCGCTGGTCTCGCCCGTGTCCGGTCTCACTGGCCTCGCCGACCTGACGGTGCTGAATCGCGCCATCGGGATGCTTGTTGATCACGGTCACGACCTTGTGGAAGCGCATCACGTGCTGCACCGGGACGCCGCGGCTGCTCGTGTCGCACCACACGTCTACGCCACACGGATGCTCCGCAACGGATACGGCCCATGATCAGTATCTCTAGGCCAATTGGTGCAACTGCATAGTGGGGGATACTGAGCCGGTGCTGCAATGCCAGGTACTCCGGTGCCAGGAGCGGGCCACCCGAAACTTCGTGATTGATCAAGGCGAGTGGGGCCTCTTTGAGACAATCGTTTGCGAGTCGCACGCAGCCGCACTGAAAGCTGGCGAGCGATACATCTATAACAGTGTCGAGAATGTGATCTACATGGGGCAAGACGCGCCGCCGACGAGTAAGTAGTACCTGACGCCTACGCCCCCGGCGGTTGCTGAGGTCATCCACGGGGCTGTAGCCACGTCGCTCAAGAGGCAGCGTTCAACGAGGACGTCCGCATGCGACTCGGATGGTGCCGGCCGAAGCGCTGAGAGCTGGCAGGTGCCAGCTATGAGACTCGCTGCCTATGCGGATGTGGCACACTTGGACGCGCTGTTGCAATTCTTGAGCCGTGGTCAGTGCTACGCCCCTCGGACTTTGCGTGGGCGTTGGACAAGTACTGGCGTCCGACAGCGATCAGAGAGTCGCGCGGTGCGACCTCTGGATGCTAGGAGATGTTCATGGCACAAGGAACCGTGAAGTGGTTCAACGGCGACAAGGGCTTCGGCTTCATTGCTGTCGATGGTGGCGGTCCAGACGTGTTCGTGCACTACAGCGCGATCGAGTCGACCGGCTTCCGCTCACTGGAGGAGGGGCAGCGCGTGGAATTCGAGACCACTCAGGGCCCGAAGGGCCCCCAAGCCGGCAATGTTCGAGCCATCTAGGCTCAACCCACCTGTCGAAGAAGCGTCGGTCATCGACCGGCGCTTCTTTGTCCTGCTCGGTTGCTGTCCTTTCGGCCCGTACACATGCCGGGGTGGGGCGTCGATGTCCATGACAAGCAGCATCGCGCGCTGCTCCACATCCAAGCTCATTTGACCCTTCCGGCAGAAAGTACAAATACTTTCGTTGGCTGGTTCCTTTCCGCATTCGTACGAAGGAGAACAGCTTCGTGGACGTAATCGTTCTTCCTTCCAACCGCTCCCCGAACCGCTTCTATCGGGGCGGCAGGAAGATCACCGACTTCCGTGGCGAGCCACCTGCGGGCGACCGCGAGCCGGAGGATTGGGTGGCGTCGACGACGACGCTTGCTGATGAGGAGTCCCTTGGACTGAGTGCCCTTCCTGATGGTCGATCCTTGAAGGCCGCGATCGAGGAGCACCCCGACGCATGGCTGGGAGCGTCGCATGTGGAACGCTTTGGGGCCGACACCCGCCTGCTGGTCAAGCTCTTGGATGCCGCCCAGCGTCTGCCCGTCCATGCTCATCCCGATGGGTCGTTCGCGGCAGAGCACCTGAGCAGGGCGCATGGCAAGGCGGAGGCCTGGTTCATGATCGACGGCGGCGAGATCTACCTCGGTCTTAAGCACGATGTGATCGGTGATGAGCTCAAGTCACTCGTGACGACTCAAGACACCGAGACCATGCTCGGCCTGCTCCACCGCGTCGAGGTACACCCCGGCGACATTGTCTATGTGCCGCCAGGTGTATTGCACGCGCCCGGTGAAGGAGTCTTCTTGGTGGAGCTGCAAGAGCCGGAGGACCTCTCGATCTTGTTGGAGTGGCAGGGCTTTGAACTGGACGGCGAACGGGACGGACATCTAGGCCTGGGATTTGATCTAGCTTTGCAAGCCGTCGAATCTCGGGCCCGAAGCGCTGAGGAGATACCTCAGTTGGTGCGTCCGGCCCGGTTCGGGTCTTCTGTGCTACCGGAAGCGGCAGACCAGTACTTCCGGCTGGAGCGAGCATCTTTGGCTGGCCAAGCGACGCTCGAACCAGGCTTTGCCGTCCTCGTCGTCCTCAGCGGCGAAGCTGACCTTCTGGGCACAACTTCACGCTTGAGCGCTGGCGATACGGCAGTCGCACAGAACTCATTCGGACCGCTGGTACTCCGTGGGCGCGCGGAGGTGCTTGCTTGCCGGCCACCCCGTCCGCGCTGACCTAACTTCTGACATCAGGGTCCGCGGCCCTATGACCCGTCCGCGCCAAGCTGGAACGTCCCCTGGTGGCGGATCGCCCGGCAGTCGATGATGCTCGTACTGTCGTCCTCTCATAACGTTCTTCTGGATCGAGGTTTGTCGCGTGTCTGTCTATCGCCTGAACCGCCTGTTCAACCCACAATCTGGACGAGCCCTCGACGTGGCCGTGGACCATGGCTTCTTCGGTGAGCGATCCTTCTTGACTGGCATCGAGGGCATGGAGGCGGTGGTTCGCACCCTGGTTGCCGCGAATCCAGATGCCGTGCAGCTGTCGTTGGGCCAGGCCAGACTGCTCCAAGCCGTTCCAGGAAAGCAGAAGCCGGCCCTGGTCCTAAGGAGCGATGTCGCGAACGTCTACGGGAACCCCTTGGACGAGCACCTGTTCAGCCAGCATGTGCCGAACGCGATTGAGGAGGCCGTCCGTCTCGACGCGGTAGCGATCTGTGCCAACCTCATGCAGTTGCCGGGGCGGCCGGAGATGCGAGAAGCCAATATCCGCTCGATCATGGCACTCCGGGCGGAGGCCACCAGGTACGCGATGCCGCTGATGATCGAACCGCTGGTGATGAAGGACAATGCCACCGCCGGAGGGGGATACATGGTCGACGGGGATACCGACAAGATCATGACCCTGGTCCGGCAGGCCCGCGAGCTGGGGGCCGATTTGATCAAGGCTGACCCTACCGACAATGTCGAGGACTATTACAAGATCATCGAGGTCGCCGGTGACGTTCCAGTGCTGGTACGTGGCGGCGGACGTGTCGATGATCGAACCCTGCTCGAGCGTACGGCCGCCGTGCTGGCCCAGGGAGCGCGGGGCATCGTGTACGGCCGCAACGTCGTACAACACGACAATCCGTCCGGAATCACCCGAGCCCTGATGGCGGTGCTCCACGACAAGGCCGGCGTCGACGACGCTCTGCACCTGGTGGGGGAAACGCGGTGACCAAGATCGTTAACGTCGCCATTGTGGGCGGCGGCCTGATGGGACGGGAGATCGCGGCGGCGCTGCAACGGTGGCCGGCGCTCATTGATCATCCGGTACGCCCACAGCTGAGCGCGGTCTGCGACATCAACCCGGCTGCCCTGGACTGGTTCGAACAGATACCGACTGTGACGCGCAAAGTGACCGACTACACCGACCTGCTCGGTGATGGCGCCATTGATGTGCTCTATATCGCCGTCCGCCACGATCTGCATCAACAGCTCTACGTCGACACCATCCAGGCCGGCAAGAGCCTGCTTGCCGAGAAACCGTTCGGCATCGACCCATCCGCCGCAGCGGAGATCATGGCGGCCGCCGCCGACAACCCACAGTCCTTCGTACGGTGCTCGAGCGAGCTGCCGTTCTACCCGGGAGCGCAGCTGGCGATCAATTATGTGCGATCCGGCGCGCTGGGCCGGGTCATCGAGGCACGCTGTGCCTTCCGACATGCCAGTGATCTTGATGTCAACAAGCCGATCAACTGGAAGCGGCAGGCCAAGTATTGCGGCGAGGCCGGCGTCATGAACGATCTTGGGTTGCATGTGTGGCACGTGCCGTTGCGGCTGGGATGGGCGCCGGACCGGATCTTCGCGATGCTGCAGGACATCGTGACCGAACGTCCGGCACCGAACGGCGGGCGCGAAAGGTGTGACACCTGGGACAACGCCGTGCTACACGGCTGGGTGAGCACGGATGGCTACTCGTTCCCGCTGACGACCGAGATGAAGCGGATCGACCCGGGACAGAAGAACACCTGGGAGTTCGAAGCGCTGGGCCTGGACGGTGGAGTGCGATTCTCGACCAAGAACCCAAAACGGGTGGAGATCTTCTCAGTCGTCGACGTGCCCGGCGGTGGCCGTGAGCAGGTCTGGTCCTCGATCGACGCCGGAAGCCAGTCGGTGTGGCCGAGCGTGACCGGCCTTAACTTCGAGTCTGGCTTTTCCGACGCCATTCTGCAGATGTTGGCCGCGTTCCTAGCCGAGCGAGAGGGTGCCTTGGGCGATCGGTTCGGTTGCGCCACACCGGAGGAAGCCGCCCTCACTCATGCGATCTACAACGCGGCGATCCAATCGCATGAAACGGGCGAGGTCGTACGGGTGGGCGGTTGATGGCTGTGCACTCAGTACTTGTCGCCGGGCATCTGTGCATCGACATCACTCCGCAGCTCAGCCGTGTTCCCGAGCTGGTGCCAGGCCAGCTCTATGAGATTGGCTCGGCGCAGCTCACCCTCGGCGGATGCGTTGCGAATACCGGCCTTGCCCTCGCTGCAGCCGGAGTGCCGACCCACGTCTGCGGGTGCGTCGGCGACGACCCGCTCGGCGAGATCATCCGCGGTTTGTTGGCCGAACAGGGAGTCGACCTCCAGGAGGTCACGACCACCACAGAGGCGGCGACGTCGTACACAATCGTGCTGCAATTGCCTGATCACGACAGGACGTTCTGGCATCACGCCGGCGCGAACGCCGTGTTCACGGGCCGGGAGATAGATCTCGACGGAGTCGACATCCTCCATCTCGGGTATCCGCCGCTGCTGCCTGCCTTACTGGACGATGACGCCAGCCCGCTCCTCAATTTGCTCCAAGAGGCCCGCGGCCGAGGAATCACCACGTCTCTGGATCTGGCCGTAGTTGATCCGCGGTCTGAAGCCGCCGAGGTGAACTGGCAGCAAATCTTTACCAAGATCATGCCGTACGTCGACATCGCCACTCCGAGCATTGACGACCTGACATCGGCGCTCGGCATTACTCAGGCGCCCGATGATGATCTTGTGGAGGAGGGCGCTCGCCGTCTGATGGACGATGGATGCGCCGTCGCCGTTGTCTCCGCAGGGGCCCGAGGAGCGTACGCAATCAGTGCTGGGGACGATCGCCTGGCGTCCGCCGGTGCCGCACTCTCGTCCGTCCGGTCTGCATGGAGTTCGACCGCCGAATGGGTACCGGCCGCTGCACCGAGCCGCGTAGTCAGTACCACTGGAGCAGGCGATGCCTTCACCGCTGGACTCCTCTATGGCCTTGCACAGGGAACCAGCATTCGGCGAGCAGCTCGGCTAGCTGGACGGTTCGCCGCAGCCAGCATCGAGGGTAAGCGACCCTCGGAGGAGGAGGCGAGCCGCTGGGTCGCCGAGCTGGCCGCAGCAAGCTTCGACTGACCGTGTCACGGCGTCGCAGGCTCGCTAAGTGTGACATTCGGGTCCGCCGCAGTGACGCGGACGGGAATGCGGTCATCTACCCGAGGCAACAGCGTGCCGTGGTGTTGCACTGCTGTTACGCCCCAGCGCACCGCCGAGGCAAGCCGATCTGCCGGTAGTGACTCGTTGGCGTCCGCTGCGAGGTAGCCCGCCAGAAACGCATCACCCGCACCAACGGTGTTGATCGCAGTGACTGCCGCTGTACGTCCGTGTAATGCGCCGTTGCCGTCGACCAGGACTGCGCCGTCTCGACCGAGGCTGACTAGCACAGTGCCCAGCCGGTTCACCCGAAGCTGCTCTGCGGCGGCGATCACATCACCGATTGTGTTGATCACTCGACCGGTTACCTCAGCCAACTCGTGCGCGTTCGGTTTCACCAGTTGTGGCGCCGCGCTGAGCACTGCCTGGAGCGTCGATCCGGAACTGTCCATCGCTACCCGCAGACCTGCGGTCCGTGCTGCGTGAACGGCTTGGACCACGTGGCGTACGGAGAATCCGTTCGGCAGAGTCCCGCACATTGCCAGCCAGTCGGCAGCACTGCACGAATCGAGCGTGGTGCGGACCAGGTCTGCAACCTCCTCCGAAGTCAGGGTTGGACCCGGTTCATTGATCTTGCTGCTGGTACCGTCCGCCTCGATCATCGAGACGTTGGTACGGATAGTTCCAGTGATGGTCACTGCCCGGTACGCCAAGCCAGTCGCGTCAAGCAGCTGGATTAGCTGCTCTCCTGCCGGCCCACCTACTGGGAGCACGGCCAGCACCGGCACACCATGCTTGTGCAGCGCCAAGGCAACATTGATGCCTTTGCCGCTCGGCTCGGCGAGCGTCGCAGTGCATCGATTGACCGCACCGCGAGTAAAGGTGTCAAGGAACAGCGTGCGGTCCAGGCTGGGATTGGGCGTCAGCGTGACGATCATGCAGCGGCCGTTGGATCGGGAAAGACTTCATCTGATGTGAAAACGCCGGCGGCTCGACCGGCATATATGGCCGCTCCTCGGGCTCCTGCCTCGTGGACGGCCGAGAGTCGAAGGGTGCCGAGCCTGCGACGCTTGGCAGCCATCAGCGCGGCGCTGTGCGACCACCCACCCGTAACGATGATGTCTTGGTGCTCCCCCGCGATGTCGGTCATTGAATTGTGCAGCTTGGTGACCTCGTCCGTGGTCGCCTCGACGACGGCACGCCAAACCTCACCCGGCGTGACGCCATCGCCGATATTGCGCAGATGAACCGCTTCGGTGCCAATGCCCTCCACATAAACCCGACCTTGGGGAGCCTCAAGGGCAGCTGCGTCCAGTGCAGCAAGACCGTCGCGGTCAATACCGAATGCGTTGAGCATGCGCTGCATGGCGAGTCCACCTTCTGTGCCGGCCAGCAGCGACCAGCGCGCCCGCTGGATACTCCAGTCCGTGGTAATTCCGGCGTTGGCCAGATCGCGTACTTGATCGTCCTTCAGATATGCAGGAATCGTTCGGACGATTGCCTCGGCCGAGCCGCAGGAGTCGACCTCGTCGCCTTCTCCGGTGGCACCCACACCGACAGCGGCGGCCTGGTGATCATGGCCGACAACAGTGAGGACCGCATCGTGCAGACGAGGATGGGCTTCAGAGCTGGTTATCTGACCAACCGGCGTACCAGCATCCACCAACGGCGGCAGAAGAGCCGATGTAGCCCCGGACCAGGCAAGTCCCTCTGTCCACCAGTTCCGGCGCGCTAAGTCGAACCAGCCGGTTCGGCACGCAAGCGCAAGCTCGGTCACCTCGTCGCCCCCGAGGCCACGTACGATCCATTCCGCGATGTTGAAGCGCCGAACCGCATTCGCCGCTGAAGGCACCTGGCGGAGCAGCCAGCGATGCTTGGTGATAGCCCACTGTCCCCGGAAAGGCTTACCAGTCGTTGCAGCGAATGTGTCTGCAGCGATATCCCGACGCAGCGCCTCGACCTCCTCACGGTCCCGGCTGTCGTGCCAGGCAATGACCGGCGCAGTCGGAGTTCCATTCCGGTCGACAAGGACACCGGATTCACCCATGCTGGTGATACCAACGGCGGTGACGCTGCTCCCACCGGGGGTAGCCTCCAGCGCCGACCCGAGTGCTTCGATTGCAGCATCGAGTAGTTCCTCGGCGTCGAGCTCCACGCCGTATGACGTGGTAATCCACGGCGTACGCGCCCGCCCCTCGCCCACGACTTGACCTTGATCGGTGAAGACGACTGCTTTTACCGAGGAAGTTCCCACATCAAGCCCCACGAGAAGTGCCACGTTCAGAACTTACGGGGAAACATCGTGATCATCCCTGGGCGGGTGATGGTCGGCGTCAGCGATTGCCAGCGATGGCAACATTCTGTTCTATGGGGACCGCACACGCCCGGCCAGCAGCACTCCTGATCGCCGGCCCGCCCGCCTCTGGCAAAAGCATGGTGGGGGCGTCACTTGCGAAGAGGCTTGGAGCGGCCCTGATCGACCTGGACGTTGCCACTGAACCTTTGCTCAGCGTGATTACGTCCCTTGTCCACGTCGACGACGTCGACGACCCACGGCTAGCGACGCTTACCCGGGCTGACCGCTACGAGACGATCATCCGCCTGGCCGAAGACAACCTTCGCGTCGGAAACACCGTGGTGTTAGTCGCTCCTTTCACCGAGGAACGGAGGAATTTCCATAACTGGGAGGAACTCGTTGATCGACTTCATCGAGCAACCGGTGGAGCCGTGACACTGATTTGGCTGCATCTCAGCCGCGGCGAACTGCTGCAGCGGATGCGTAGCCGCAGGGCGGATCGAGACGAGGCCAAGCTCAGTAGGGAGCAACAATTTCTCGATCGGCTCGACCTTGGACCGCCAGTCGGTCCGCACACTGCTGTCCACGCTGTCGGTTCAGCTGAACAAATTGTGGACTCGATCCTCAAGCAGCTAAGAGCTGACTTCGCCCTACCATCGACGGCCTAGGCGGCTGGGAGCTATCGCATGACCACAGAAACGAGGAATCGAAAGACGCTGGCAGACATCGCCTCAGCCGATGGCGTCTTCGCGATTATCGCCATGGATCAGCGCAACACGCTGAGACGCATGTTCAATGCCGTTGGTATCGAGGCCCGCGAAGAAGATCTGCGTACGGTCAAGGCCGATGTCGCCCGCGCTCTCACTCCGGCGGCGAGTGGCATGTTGCTCGACCCGACCTACGGCGTTCCGGCCGTAACCGAGAGCCGCGCCCTAGCTCCTGGCTGCGGCTTGCTCGTTGCTGCGGAGCCGTCAAGCCGAGAGAGCTATAACGGGGAACCTCGTACCCGCCGCGATCCGGAACTCAACGCGAACTGGGTCTCCGCGCAGGGCGGGGACGCGGTGAAGTTTCTCGTGCAGCTACGCGCCGACCGGCCTATCGCGAAGTCAGGCGAACCCGATCTCGCGGCTGAAGTACTGGATGTTTGCCAGGAGGTCGTCACGGATTGCAGCTCCGCAGGTTTGCCTTCGGTGATCGAGAATCTGATCTATGAGCTCCCTGGCGAGCAGCTCTCCGGCAAGGCTCGCGAAGATGCGATCGTCGCGGCTGCCACCGCGCTCGATGCCGTCGACATCGATCTCCTCAAACTCGAGTACCCCGGATCACCCGACGGGTGCCGACGGCTGGCGGACGTTCTGCACCGCCCATGGGCTGTGCTATCGGCCGGCGTACCTTTTGAACAGTTCAGTGACGTCCTCAAGATCGCCTTCGACGAAGGTGGAGCATCTGGCTTCATCGCCGGCCGGTCAATCTGGCGTGAGGCTCTTCCTCTCAGCGGCGAGGAACGTCAACGCTTCTTGGACACCGTCGCTCGTCCTCGCCTGGATGACCTCGTTACCGTGGCCAACCAGCGCGCCCGCCCCTGGACCGATGCCACGAGATAACGACGACCTGAGCCAGGTGCCGAGTGGTGGCTCTGGCTTGAGCTATTTTCGCCGCGATGTAACGATCCGTGCCTACTGAGCACAGCATGGTCGTCGTCCCTTGACACAACGCCCAAGGGAAGCGAAAACATGACATCAAGACGCAGGCGGTTGCACCCGTGCCACTCCCGTTCGTCTGCGGAGTTCCCCGGAACCCTCCGTTTACTGGCATTTGTCCTCAGCTATTGAGGGAGTCACAGAATGACGACACCTAGTACGCCACCGGCACAGGCACCACCGAAAACAGGAACACCCATCCTGGAAGCCCGCGGTCTGAGTCGAAGCTTCGGCCACGTGCGCGCTTTGAACAACGCCGACTTCGACATCTATCCGGGCGAGGTCGTCGCGCTCATCGGTGACAACGGTGCCGGCAAGTCGACCATGGTCAAGGCTTTGACAGGCAACCTCGAACTGGATTCCGGAGAGCTGTTCTTCGAAGGCAAGCCCGTGACGATCACCACCACCGAGCAGGCATCTGCGATGGGCATGGAAGTCGTCTATCAGGACCTGGCGCTTGCCCCACACCTCAACCCTGTCCAAAACATGTTTCTGGGCCGGGAGATCCCTCGCAAGGGCATCCTCGGGCCTTTGGGGTTCATGGACGAGAAGGCCATGCGGACAAAAGCGCAAGCGGGCTTCGACGAACTCGGAGGCACGGTCCGGTCATATACCGCTCCCGTGGGTTCGATGTCGGGAGGGCAACGTCAGCAGATCGCCATTGTCCGCGCGATTACTTGGGCCAACAGGCTGGTGTTCCTCGATGAGCCCACCGCCGCCCTCGGTGTAGTGCAGACCAAAAACGTTCTCGAGACCATCAAGCGGGTCCGCGACAAGGGCATTGCGGTGGTCTTGATCTCCCACTCGATGCCCGAAGTGCTGGAGGTAGCTGACCGGATTCAAGTCATGCGGCTCGGCACCCGAGTAGCGACCCTGCCATCTGAGGGCACCACGGTCGAACAACTGGTGGGTGCCATGACCGGCGCCCTGGACTTCAGCAAGGAGGAGCTCAGATGAGCGTCGTCACTCCCCCAGAAGAAGAGGCCGTCGTCGATACAGCTGAAGGTCAACAGTCACTGATCAAGCGGATCACAAGCCTGCAATCGGTGTGGATCCTCGGCGTCCTTGTCGTGATCGTCGCATTTTTCTCCGTCGCAGCAGGCGGCAAGTTCTTCTCCCCCAGCAACTTCTCGCTCATCTCGCAGAACATCGCCGTCTGGGCCGTTCTCGGAGTAGGCATGACTTTCGTCATTATTACCTCCGGTATCGACTTGTCGATTGGATCGGTGCTCGTCTTCTCCTCAGTCGTCGCAGCGAAAGTGATGCAGAGCATCGGTGGCAACGGATGGGGGACTGCTGCCATCGGCATCCTCGCAGCCCTCATAACCGGAGCACTCTGGGGATTGCTGAATGGGTTCTTGGTGGCCAAGGCGAAGATCCCGCCCCTCATCGTCACGCTAGGAACGCTCTCGATAGCCCTCGGCTTAGCGCAGGTGATCACCGGCGGCATTGACGTACGGTCGGTGCCGGAGGCACTGACTGACTTCAACACCTATATCAAGATCCTCGGCATCCCATCGCTGCCATTCGTGGCACTCGTGGTGGTGATCATCGGCGGAATCGTGCTGCATAAGACCAGGTTCGGCCGCTACACCTATGCCATCGGGTCCAACGAGGAAGCCGCCCGTCGCGTGGGTGTCCATGTCAGCCGCCACTTGATCATGGTTTACGGGTTGATGGGAATGCTTGCGGGGCTCGGTGCCGTGCTCGCCCTCGCCCAGTTCGGCACCACCACGATCGCCGGACAATCACTGACGAATCTCAACGTCATCGCAGCGGTTGTGATCGGCGGCACCTCAATCTTCGGTGGCGAGGGCTCCATCTTCGGCACCGTCGTGGGGCTCTTCATCCCCGCTGTTCTTCAGGCCGGATTCGTGATCATTGGCGTGGAGCCCTTCTGGCAGGGGGTCGCCGTCGGCATCGTACTTATCGCAGCCGTCTACATTGACCAGTCCCGACGGGCCGCAGCTTTGCGTGGTGCGGCGCACGTTAACCCGATCCTCGCCCTGTTCCGTCGCAATACATAACCATCGACACCTAACCATCGGACAAAGTGAAAGGAACACCAGTGAATCGCACCACCGCCCTCACGGCGGCCGGGCTGCTTCTCTTAGCCCTGCCGCTGGCAGCATGCACGAGTTCCAAACCAACCGAAACCGCACAGCCCGCACCGCAAGGCGGCGGCAGCGCGAGCTCCGCACCGTCCACCGCACCAACGGGCCTCGCATCGTCGATGGCAGCACCAGCAAAAGCGAGTAAGAACTACAACCTGCAGTTCATCCAGGGAGTGGCGGGCGACGAGTTCTACATCACGATGCAATGTGGCATGCAAGCCGAGGCCGCCAAGTTGGGAGTGTCGGTGAAAACCCAAGGAGGTCAGAAGTTCGACCCCACGGTGCAAAAGCCGATTCTCGATTCGGTCGTCGCCGGCAAACCGGACGCCATCCTCATCGCACCCACGGATGTGACGGCGATGCAAGCACCCCTCAATGCAGCAAGTGGGGCGGGTATCAAGATCGTCCTCGTCGATACCACTGTGAAAGATCCCTCCATCGCCGTCTCCGCGATCGCCTCGGACAATGAGGGTGGTGGAAAGGCCGCTTTCGACGCTATTAAGCAGCTCAACCCGAACGGCGGCAAGGTCATGGTGATGTCGGTTGACCCGGGCATCTCCACCACTGACGCGCGCGTAAAAGGCTTCGAAGACGCGGTCAAGCAGGACTCGACGTTCAAGTACCTCGGGGTCCAATACTCGCACGATGATCCAGCCACAGCGGCAAACATCATGGGCTCGGCACTCCAAAAGGATCCCGACATCGTTGGTGTCTTTGCCGCCAACCTGTTCTCTGCAGAAGGCACCGCCACCGGTGTTCGCCAGGCGGGGAAAGGGGCGCAGGTCAAGATCGTCGGTTTCGACGCCGGCCCAAACCAGGTGAAGGCTCTTAAAGAGGGAACGGTTCAGGCGCTAGTGGCGCAGGAGCCGGGAGTCATTGGGCAGTACGGCGTTGACGCTGCCGTGACCGCCTTGGAAGGTGGTAGTCCGACGCCCAAGGTCCAAACCGGCTTCACGATCATCACCAAGGACAATGTCGACGGCGAGGGAGCTGCCGCCGTCTACAAGTCCAGCTGCTGATATCGCCACAGGTGGGGTCGACTACCGCAGGCCGGCCCCACCCAACCAGATTCCACGGTCGACACCAAGATGGATAGATCACTTTCCGGCAAGGTGGCGGTCGTCACCGGCGCCTCTTCAGGAATCGGACTTGCGACAGCGCTGGCACTTGCTGATGCCGGCGCCGTGCTCGTCGCAGCTGCCCGGTCGATTGAAAAACTTGAGCAGGCGGCCCGCGATCTAGGCGGTGGAGCCACAGCCATCGCCACCGACGTCACATCGACGACCGAAGTCGATCACCTCCTTGATAAGACGATGGAGCTGCATGGACGCATCGACATTCTGATCGCCAACGCTGGCGTCTACGTCGGCGGCGACTTCGTCACAAATGACGTTCCGCAGTTACTGCAACTCATTGACACCAACGTGGGCGGCGTCGTGCGAACGATCCATGGGGCCCTGAAATACATGATCACCGCCGGAACGGGCGACATCGTCGTGACCAGCTCCGTTTCAGGTCACCAGGCAATCCATTGGGAGCCGGTGTACTCCGCATCCAAGCACGCCGTACAGGCGTTGACGCACACACTTCGGCGACAACTGATCGGAACCGGTGTCCGAATCGGCGCAGTTGCGCCAGGCGTCGTGCTGAATGATCTTTGGCAGGTGACCGACAGTGCGGCGGTCGCCAATGGCGTTGCTGCGGGAACTGGACTGACCTCAGAGGATGTCGCCGATGCCGTGTTGTACATGTTGACAAGGCCGCGGCACATGAACATTCGCGATCTTGTTCTGCTCCCGATCAATCAAGAGATCTAGGAGCGCAGCGCCGTCGACGCCTCACTCGTTGCTGGGCTGCAATCTGGTGCCCGCCAGGGCGGTCCGGCGTATCTGCTCATCGGCGCGAGTGTCGATACGTTCCGCGCTTTCCTCGGTCATCGGGACGACGTTTCCGAAGCTGAGTGTCGTGGTCAGAACTCGACTGACCTTGTCGGCCATTTCCGTCAGCTGGAGCGCCTCCCCGGCGCTGGAGCCGAGCGCAACCATGCCGTGGTTTCCGAGGTAGATCAGTCGCGGCATGCCCCAATGGCGTGCATGATCAGCTAGCCGGCCACGTACCTCTCGAGCGAGCACGACACCAGGGTCCGTGTACGGAACGAGCAACGCACGCCGCCCCATCACGACTACTTGATCCGGAAAGATCGGCGGCCCGGCAAGGACATCTGCATGATCGGAACACAGCAGCGCGTTCACAGACTCCGGATGCGTATGGGCAACTGTCGTGGCACCGGCGTCCAGGACACACACCACATGCAGCAAGGCCTCCACAGACGGGCGCATGCCTTGTTCGGTCTCCAGTTGGTCGAAGTAACGCGCCACCTCCGCGTCGCCGGCTTCCGAATCGTCGACGATGTCAGACAGCCGTCTCAGACTGACCACGACAAAGTCCTCTGCCGAGGCATGGCGGAGCGACCGCCCGGTGGCCTTGACGGCGAGTTGATCTTTCGCGACTCGCTGGGAGGTGTTGCCTTCTGCCAAGATCGCGAATCGGCGCCAGGGTTCACCGAGTGCGCGGGACAGCTGGACTAGATCGGTCAGGTTGTGTGCTGCAGTCATGCATTGCTCCCGGGAGTGGGGACGATGCTGCCTAGTTGCTGCCAGAAGCGTCGTACGGCTTGGTCGTTTGACGGGGTGAGCAATCCCGCGTCTGAGCTTCGCTGCAGCACTGCCTGCGCCTCGGCTTCATCCGACAGATCTCCTAGCGCAACGGCCTGGGCGGCCAGGCTGCCGAGCGAGGTTGCTTCGACAGGGCCGAAGCGCAACGCGCGTCCGCAGGCGTCAGCGGTGAGCTGGCGCAGGAGCGGGTTCAGTGATCCGCCTCCGATCATGTGGACTTCCTCCACGCGTTTGTCCGTCAGCTGCTCACAGAGATCGATAGTGCGTCGGTACGTAAGCGCGAGACTTTGCAGGATGCACCGGGTGACTTCGGCCGGTGACTCGGGGGGCGCCATGTCCGTGGACGCGCATTGCATTCGGACAGTGCGCAAGACATCGTCGCTGGAGACGAGCTCCGGAGAGCTAACGTCGAAGGCTGCTGGTAGCGGACCGACAGTCGCCGCGTCACGCAAGAGGCTCTCAATCGTGACGCTCTTGCCTTGCCCCTGCCACTGGCGTATGGCCTGTTCAAGCAGCCACAGTCCTGTGAGATTACGCATGAAGAGCGTCGTGGCGCCTCGTCCAGCCTCGTTGGTGAAGCCGGCAGCCAAGGCGTCTCTTGTGACGATGGGAGCAGCTAGCTCGACGCCCACCATCGACCATGTGCCCGAGGACACGAAGGCAGTGTTGGGGCGCCCTGAAATAGCGGCCACCGCCGAAGCCGTGTCATGCGATGCCACGAGTACAAAGGGCCATTGATTGCGGGCGCCGACCCTCGCCGCAAGCTCCTTGCCGAGCTTGGCGACCACAACGCCGTTGTCCATGATGGGCGGAAAGAGCAAGGCAGCGACACCGACAGCCTCCAACAAACCCACGTCCCACGCGCCCGTGCGAAGGGAGACAAGACCTGTAGTGCTGGCTATCGATCGCTCTACCGTACGGACACCGGTCAGCAGCGCGCACCACAGGTCAGGCACCAGCAGCGCTCTGACGTCCTGCGATCTGGCTGCCGGACCGGCGGACTCGACTATGTCGCGGATCCGGAACACCGTATTGATCGGCTGTGGCAGCACGCCAGTACGCGTAAAAAGCTGCTCGGCCCCGAGCCGATGGAGCAAGGACTGCGCCGCCTCCGGGCTCGCGGCGCGGTAGTGCTGAATCGGAGCCAGCAGCTTGTTGTCGTTGTCCAGGAGCCCGACGTCCACACCCCACCCGGTCACACCCATGCTGTCTGCGGCACCATCAAGCCCGGCGGCGGCGCGTTGCAGACCAATAACAGTCTGTGCAAAAAGCTCTTCAGCGTTCCAATGTTGTTCCCGGCCGAATCCCGATGGCTCGTTGCGGAACCGGTGCACCTCGTTCACCTCGAGGCGACCGCGGTCCAGTCTTCCCACAACGACTCGGCCGCTCGTGGCACCAAGATCCACCGTCACATAGCTGCTCATCTGTGATCGTCACACGGCGGTATAGGCACCATCGATGACAACGCTTTGGCCCATCAGATAAGAAGATCTGGCAGAGCACAAGAAAACGACTAGCGCCTCAAGATCAGCGGGCTCACCCATACGTCCGGCCGGAATCATGTTTCTCCACCGCTCTGCGAGCTCCGGATTGGCAGCCGTGAACTGCCTCGTCATCTCCGACAGCATGTAGCCGGGCGCGATGGCGTTGACGCGGATTCCTAACGGCGCCCACTCGACCGCCAGCGACTTGGTCAGCATGTCAACGCCGGCCTTAGAGACGTTGTACGACGTTTGGTGTTGGGGAACGTTCACAATTTGTGCCGACATGGACGAGACGTTGACGATGACGCCTGCCTTATCGGCTGCCCGACAGGCTCGTGCTAGCGCCTGACAGCACAGGAACGTACCCGTCAAATTGATGTCGATCACCCGCTGCCAGGATTCTTTAGAGGCATCGATGCTGTCTTCCCAGACCGTGACGCCGGCCGCGTTGACCAAAATGCTCGGCGACCCGAGTGTGCGACTGACTTCAGCAAACGCCGCAGCGATGCTGCGGTCATCGGTGACGTCCGCGACCACACCCAGGCTTTCCACCTCCAACTCGCGCTGGATCGTTTCCGCACTGTCCTTGACCTCAGCGAGCAGGTCGAGCAGAGCGATCTTGGCTCGCCACTTCGCAAGTGCTTGGGCCATGCTGAGCCCGAGTCCTCGAGCTCCTCCGGTGATCACCGCTACCTGGCCTGCTAAATCCTCAAACACATTCATCCCATCTGTGCGCTTAACGTCTTGATGAAAGCAGTCAGCGGTCAGTCGCCGGGCAGCAAGTCCATGGGGTCCTTGAAGGGCAGCCCGTGGGCTTGGGCGACTGGTTCATTCACGAGGTGTCCGCGGAGAGTTGTCAGGCCTTTTGCCAGCGCCGGATCTGTGGCGGCCGCGCCCGCGATGCCGTTGGCGGCGACCCGGGTCAGGTAGGTCAGCGTCGCCGCGGTCAGGGCGATGGTGGAGGTGCGGGCGACGGCGCCCGGAATGTTGGCCACGCAATAGTGGACAACGCCTTCCTCGATGTAGGTGGGGTCGGAGTGCGTGGTGGGCCGGCTGGTTTCGATGCAGCCGCCTTGGTCGATGGCAATGTCGACTGCAACGCTGCCGGGGCGCATGCTGGCGATCATCTCCCGGGACACCAGCTTGGGCGCCTTGGCGCCTGGGACGAGGACCGCGCCGATCACAACGTCGGATTCGGCGACGTACGCCGCTGTGACCGCCCGGTTTGGAATGACCAGATCCAGGCGACCTCCGAAGATATCGGATAGGTACGCCAGGCGACTGGGATTGGTGTCGAGGACCCGAACGATTGCCCGCATGCCGAGCGCGATCTTGGCCGCTTCGGTACCTGAAACGCCGCCACCGATGATGGTGACCTTTGCAGCCGGGGTGCCTGGGACGCCACCGAGCAGAATGCCCGCGCCGCCGGACGGGCTTTCCAACGCGCGTGCCGCGGCCTGGACAGCCATCCGCCCGGCGACCTCGCTCATCGGGGTGAGCAGCGGCAGCTTGCCGTCGGCGGTTTGAACGGTTTCGTAGGCGATTGAGTCGATTTCCTTCTCGAGCAGAAATTCGGTGAGCTGCTTGTCGGCGGCCAGGTGCAGATATGTGAACAACTGCTGTCCGGGCCGGAAACGGTGATACTCAGCGCTGATGGGCTCCTTGACCTTGACGATCAAGTCGGCGCCGGCGAACACGTCGTCGGCTGAATCGACGACTTCCGCACCGGCTGCCGCGTATTCAGCGTCACTGAACCGCGAGCCAACACCGGCACCGGCCTCGACTAACACCCGGTGACCGTTGTAGACCAGCTCAGCGACGCCGTCGGGTTGTACGGACACGCGGTTCTCGTTGTCCTTGATTTCCTTTGGGACGCCTACGACAAGGGTCGCCATGGTGGACTCCTTCGAAGTGAAAGTGGATGGATGCGAAGGCGTATCAGGTAGCTGGCACCTACAACTGCGCCCAGGCGTCGGTCAGGACCGAACGCATCGCCGACTCGATCTCGTCGAACTCGGCCTGTCCGCAGATCAGCGGCGGAGCGAACTGTACGACGGCGTTGCCGCGATCGTCAGCGCGACAGTAGACGCCGGCCTCCCACATACCCGGGGCGACAACGCCGCGAAGGATTCGTTCGCAGTCGTCCGGGGTGAACGGCTCCTTGGTCGCCTGGTTCTTGACCAGCTCGACAGACCAGAAGTAGCCGTTGCCTCGAACATCACCAACGATGGGAAGATCGCGAAGCTTGTCGAGGGTGGTACGAAAGGCGTCCTCGTTGCGTAGCACGTTGCCCAGCAGGTCCTCTTTCTCGAACAGGTCGAGGTTGGCAAGGGCGGTCGCGCAGGCGACCGGGTGCCCACCGAAGGTGTAGCCGTGGGCAAACGATGTCGTGCCGGTGCTGAACGGTTCGAAGATCCGGTCGGAGATGATCGCTGCTCCCAGGGCCGCGTACCCAGAAGTCAGACCCTTGGCGGTAGTGATGATGTCGGGCTGGTAGTCGAACTTCTCGCAGCCGAACATGGTGCCGAGCCGCCCGTACGCGCAAATCACCTCATCGGACACCAACAAGACGTCATAGGCGTCGCAGATCTCTCGCAGCCGCTCGAAGTACCCGGGTGGGGGTGGGATTGAGCCGCCAGCATTTTGTACCGGCTCAACGAACACCGCCGCAATAGAGTCCGGGCCCTCCGCGAGGATGGCCTCTTCAACCCGGTTCGCGGCCCACAGCCCGAACGTCTTCTCGTCCTCCGCAAGGTGACCGGGAGCGCGATAGAAGTCGGTGTTAGGCACCCGGTGACTGCCGGGCACCAGCGGCTCGAACGCGTGCTTGAAGTTCGGCACTCCGGTGATCGACAGGGCGCCCTGGGTCGTGCCGTGGTAGGCGACGGCGCGGCTGATCACCTTGGTCTTGTGGGGCTCGCCGGTGAGCTTGAAGTATTGCTTGGCGACCTTCCAGGCGGTCTCGACAGACTCACCACCGCCTGAAGAGAAGAAGACCTTGTTCAGGTCACCGGGAGCCAGAGCCGCGAGCCGGTCGGCAAGCTCGATTGCCGGCGGGGTGGCGTAGGACCAGATCGGGAAGTACGCCAGCTTGCGCATCTGTTTGTCCGCGGCGTCTGCGATCTCGTCGCGGCCGTATCCGGCTTGGACGACGAACAGCCCGGAAAGCGCATCGAGATAACGGCGACCATTGCTGTCGTAGATATAGACACCCTCACCGCGCTCGACGATCGGGACGGGCTTCGTCGTGAAGCTGGCCATTCGAGTGAAGTGCATCCACAGGTGGTCAGCAGCGTCGCTGGATGCGCCGGGAACAGGAGCTGGGGTGTCGGCGATGACGGTCATATTCCTCTCCTATCACGCAGTGCGGTGCCGGTGATGGTCGCGGTCGCCGCGCAGTCATGGGAAGCCTACGGCGTAACGGTGTTCACGAGTCAGACAAGGGGTATGGATATATCGGACTCCAGAGATGAGGACGACATTGAATGAGAAACTAAAAGGGGTCATCGTGCCGGCGGCGACTCCTTTCGACGATTCTGGTCAATTGCGCCTGGACTGGTTCGAGCACAATTTGCGACGCTGGAACACGACTAGTGTGCGGGGCGTCATGGTCCTGGGCACCAATGGTGAATTCCGCTCACTGAACGACGACGAATCGCGGTCATTGATCGCAGCCGCGGCGAAGACGCACGGAGAAAAGACGCTCATCGTCGGTGTTGGCCGGGAATCGACGCGCTTGACGCTGGCGTTTATTGACAGCGTCGTTGAACATGTCGAGGCCATCGACTATGTCTCCGTCTTGCCGCCACACTATTTTGCAAAGGCAATGACGCCAGAGGTATTGCGGGAGTACTATATCGAGGTTGCCGATCGCAGTCCGATTCCGATCCTGCTGTACATAGCTCCGGAATATGCGAACGGAGTAATGATTCCGCCCGCCGTTGTTGCTTCCCTTGCTGACCACCCAAACATTGCGGGCATCAAAGATACTTCTACCGATCAGTTAACGTCCTATCTGCTCTCAGCGGGTGGACGCGAGGATTTTTCCGTCCTTGCCGGCACCATGAATACGATTATGACTGGACTGCTTTTTGGTGGGCCCGGTGGTGTTGTCTCCGCAGCCAATTACTTCCCTGACGAGTGCGCTCATCTCGTCCAGATGTCTTTCGACGGGCATATTGGGGAGGCGATCGACGCCTATGCCGATCTTCAACGACTCATCAAGCTCACTGGTGGGCGTCGTGGGGTGGCTAGCCTCAAGGCTTGCATGAACGAGCTGGGATATCGGGCTGGCGTGCCGCGGCGCCCAGTGAGGCCCCTTAACAATGATGAGCAGCGAGCAGTTCACGCGGCTCTGGTGGCGGCCAACAAAATTCAAGCTGTTCTGAGGCGCTGATTTAAGGTGCTTTTCCTGTCCGCAGATTTTGGCACGTCCTCCATCAAAATGGCGATTCTGGATGAAAACTTCAATATCAAACAAGTAGCAACGGCATCCTACCCGTACATCTTGTTGCCTGGTGAAAAAAGCGAAATCAATCCCGAGGAACTGTGGGCGGCCTGCTATCGAGCTTGCGGTGAACTCGACCCTGATTTGCGGGCAAGAGTCGAGGTTGTGTGCTACGACACCTTCTCGCCGTCACCGGTATTCGTGAAAGCAGATGGTTCTCTTGCTTATCGCAACATCATCACGCATATGGATCGGCGGAGTCGAGCTCAGAGCGACTACATCGACAAAGTGGTAGGGAACGAGCGCTATTTGAGCATTGCAGGGATTCTTCCATTTGCAGGTGGGGCCGGTTCGATGACTTTCACTTGGTTTAAGCAAAACGTGCCGAAGTATCTTGACGACGCATTCCGCATTGGCCATTTGCCGACCTACGTCCATCACCGATTGACAGGGGAATGGGTGGTCGACCTCGTTAACGCCTCGATGACAGGACTCTATGAGACCACCACACAGGGCGGTTGGTCAGAGGAGTTGCTAGAAGCGTTCGGTCTGGAGCATCGCTTGCTTAGCGACATCCATGAGCCGGGCGTTCCCGGTGGTCTATTGCGCGCGGACGAGGCCGCGGCTCTTGGTCTACGGGCGGGGATTCCGGTGGCCGTTGGGACCAACGACATGGCAGCGGCTCAGTGTGGCGCCGGTAACTTCGAAGCCGGCTGGATCATGAATACGGCTGGCTCCAGTGACATGGTCAGCATCCTCACCGATAAGCCGGTCACGAGTCCGCGCTACTACCTTCGCAATGCGGCATTGCCTGGTCTCTGGCAGATTTACGCCACCACAGCGGGCGGTTTCGCTCTGGATTGGTTCCATGCTCAGTTCTGCCAGGACATGAGCAAGGATGTGTTCTACAGCAGCTTCATCGGTGAGGCTCTGGATGAGTGGAAGCATGATGGGCAGGTCACATTTGACCCCTACCTGACCGGTGACCGGCAGAGCCTGGAAAAGCGCACGGGCGCCTGGCACGGGTTGACTCTGGCAGCGACACGTCAGGAAATGCTTGCCGCCATGCTGAAGAGCATGAACCGCGTACTTGCCGCGACCGTGGCCGAAGCGGGGCAGGTCGTCGAGCTGAAGCCTGTCATCAAGTTGACCGGCGGCATGTCAGACCTGAAGTTCATCGCACTGAAGGAGCGGGAGATCCAGGGCTTCCGGTTCGAGGTAGTACAAAACTGCCCCATCCTCGGGAACGTGGCGCTCGCAAAGCGCTATCTGAATTCGGCTTGAGTCCTCTTCAGGTGCTATCAAGGCTGGGATAGCACCACGATCCTCGGCATACACCATGCCATGGCTGGAGGAAGTCGTGGCGCGGGTGATCGAAGACCGGCGCACCGGGTAGATCTTGGGTATGGAATTCGGTCTTGGATACTTTCCCACCTACGACGGCATGCGGCCCGGCGAGGTTGCGCGGATGGCGGAGGAGCGCGGGTATAGCGCCATCTACTTCGCCGAGCACACCCATATCCCGGCCACGGAAACCGACCGGGCGCCCGGGCAGCCGCTGCCGCCCAAATACTGGCGCACGTACGACCTCTTCGTCGCGCTCACCGCCGCTGCAGAGGCGACCCGCAATCTCCGCGTCGCCAGCGGCATCTGCCTGGTCGTCGAACGCGACCCGATCACCCTGGCGAAAGAAGTGGCGAGTGTTGATCATCTTTCGGGCGGCCGCCTGGACTTCGGCGTGGGTGCAGGCTGGAACCGCACCGAGATGCGCAATCATGGCACCGACCCGCGCGTCCGGATGGCGGTGATGCGGGAGCGGGTCGAGGCCATGAAGGAAATCTGGACCAACGACGAGGCCAGCTACCACGGCAAATACGTCAACTTCGATCGGATCTGGTCATGGCCCAAGCCGGCGCAATGGCCACATCCCCCAGTCCTTGTCGGCGGCCAGGGCCCAACCGTTCATGATCGGGTACTTGGGTTCGGCGACGGCTGGTTCCCCAATTTCCACCCGGAGGTGTACGACCGCATCGCCGAACTGCGTGACCGCGCTGACCGGTCCGTTCAAGTGCAGATGATGAGCGTGCCAGCCGATCCGAAGGTGTTCGAGAAACTCCGCGAGGCCGGCGTCAAGCGGGTGGCGCGTTGGTTCCCGTCCGGACCGCGCTGGCGCCTCGAACAAGCCCTAGAGGAATGGGAGAAGGCGATCGCGGAGTACAACCCAGGGTGACGCCGCACGAGGCACGGCGGCGGTTCGTCGCAGCACGGGTGGCCCGCCTCGCGACAGCCGACGCCGCCGGCCGCCCGCACATCGTGCCGATCACGTTCGCGGTCGACGGCGACATCGTCTACAGCGCGGTCGATGCCAAACCCAAGCGAGACACCGCGCTCAAGCGTCTCGCGAACGTCGCGGTCAACCCCGCCGTCGCACTGCTGGTCGACCATTACGCGGACGACTGGAACGACCTGTGGTGGGTACGCGCCGACGGCACCGGCCGCGTAGTTGACCCGGAGGACCCTGAGGGCGTACGGGCCCTGGCCCTGCTCGCCGACCGTTATCCGAGCTTCGCCGCGCGCGGTGCTGTGCTCGCAGTTGATGTACGCAGCTGGTCCGGCTGGGCGGCGTCGGCAGCGACCGACGAAAGCTGAGATCGCAGGTCGCTCGACATGAACCCGGGTTAAACACAAAGCTAAACAGCCTGCGGAGGTCTACGATGCAGGAGTGACCAGCGCCACACGGACCTCGCCGCAGCGAGGGCCCGGCACGCTTACGATCGGTGAGCTGTCGGCGCGTACCGGGCTCACTCCGGCGGTGTTGCGCACCTGGGAGGCCAGGCACGGCTTCCCGATGCCGGCGCGCTTCGCTAGCGGCCACCGCTACTACCGCGAGACCGACGTCGACCTGGTGCAACGGGTCCTGCACCGCCAGCGGGCGGGCGTCCGCCTGGAAGCAGCGATCAGGGAGGTCACGGCGTACGCCGGCGCGCCCCCGCTCTCGGTGTTCGCAATGCTCCGTGACGACCACCCGAAGCTGACCCCTCAGCTCTTGCACAAGCCAACCCTGCTGGGTTTGAGCCGGGCTATTGAGGACGAGTACCTGGCCTCGGCCGACACCGGCGTGCTTTGCGCATCCTTCCAGCGGGAACACTTCTACCGTGCGTCTGCGGCCCGGTGGTCGGAGCTAGCACGACGTTCGCGCTGGAGCATCGTATTCGCCGACTTCCCCGAGCTGCAGGAGCAGCAGGCGGACGGGCCGGCCCGGGTGCCACTCGCTGGCGACGCGCCGATGCGTCGGGAGTGGGCCCTGGTCGCCGAGACATCCCGACTGGGCATTTGCCTTGCCGGCTGGGAGCCGCCGGGCCAGGACGGCGTATCCGACGACCACCGGGCCTTCGAGGTGGTGTGGACGATCGACTCGCAGGCGACCCGGCAGGCACTGCGAATCTGTGCCGAGGTCGCCGGTGCGGCGGGCCTGGCAACGGCGCCGGACCTGCTGCGCGAGCTCGATGAGGACCCGGTGGTCGCGCGGGCGGATCCCCTGCGCGCATCCACGCTATTCAATCGAGCGATCGGGTACATCGACCACGGTCACTTCGCCGAGTCGTGACGCTTCCTTAGCGAATATCGCCAGCAAGATCATTACGACCCGCCTGCCCGCGCGTTTGTCCGCACGCGGCCACAAATGATAGCCAATAGGCCCATATCGGTCAGATTCGTGGCTCTGTGCGTAGCACTCATCCTGCGCCGGCCGCCCGTGTCTCGAGGAACCGTCGCCGGCCCTCGGCGAGATCGACGATCGGCTCCGGATAGTTGAGGCGCGCACGGACCTCGGCAGGCAAGTTCCACGGCGTATGCACGGCTGGTCCCTCGATCTCGGCAAGCTCGGGAACATAGCGGCGGACGTACCCGCCGTCGGGGTCGAACCGCTCGGCCTGGCGGAGCGGGTTCAGCACCCGGCTCGGCCGGGTGTCGGTGCCGGTGCCGGCGACCCACTGCCAGTTCAGCTGGTTGTTGGAGATGTCGCCGTCGACCAGGTGGTACAGGAAGTGCCGGGCTCCCAGCCGCCAGTCGATATACAGAGTCTTGGTCAGGAAGCTGCTGGTGATCAACCGGCCACGGTTGTGCATCCAGCCCTCCTGCCGCAGCTGCCGCATCGCGGCGTCGACAATTGGGTAACCGGTCCGGCCCTCGCGCCAGGCCGCCAGGTCCTCCTCGTCACTTCGCCACCGGTCACCGCGGGGGTGATAGTCCTCAGTGGCGACCTCCGGGCGCGCCGCGAGCAGCTGCAGGTTGAAGTCGCGCCAGGCAAGCTGGCGGACGAACGCGTACGCCCCGCGGGATCGCCCGGCCGCCGCTGCCAACTCAGCTGGCGACAGGCACCCGAAGTGGAGGTACGGCGACATCCGGGAGGTGTCGTCAGCGGCGAGGTCGTCGTGGTGATCGGCGTACGCCGTGACCGACGACCGCAGCCAGGCGTGCATGCGGCGGCGGCCGGCGGTCTCGCCCCCCTGCGGAAGGTACCGAGCCCGTTCTCCTGGGCACAGCGTCTCCGCGGCCGGAATCTGACCCTCCCACACGGTAGGCGACTGGAGCCGGCGTGGCGAGTCGACCACCGGTCGGCGAGCGTGGTCTGACCAGCGTCGGTGATAGGGCGTGAAGACCGCGAAGTGGTCCTTATCGTCGGGGGCGACAGCGCCCGGCGGGACTACCGCCAGCGTCTCGTCGTGCACGACCAGCTCTACGTCCGCTTCCGATAACGCCATCTCAAGGCTGCGCTGCCGCCGCTGTGCGTGCCGGCTCCAATCGCCAGAGACATGGACAGTTTGTGCGCCGACCTCATAGGCAAGTGCGGCGGCCTCCTCGACTGGGTCGCCGCGGCGGACCACCAAGCCGTCGGAGCCGCGCTTTCGCAGTGACGCGTCCAAATCCCGCAGCGCGTCGACCAGGAACGAAGCCCGGTTGGGCGCGAGGTAGGCCGAGTCCAGAATCGAGTCGTCGAGCACGAATACCGGCAGCACCAGGTCGGCCTCCTCGACCGCCGCGTGCAAGGTCGGGTTGTCGTGAACCCGCAGGTCGCGGGTGAACAGTGCGATCGCCGTGCTGCTGGTCATCGAGTGTCCTCCAGTGAGCTGCGTCGGTCGTACCCACTCACCAAACTTAGTCAGTTTGTGTAGTATTTTCTAAACGTTCTGTTTAAGACGAGATGAGCGGGGTATGGATAAGCGAGATCCGTTCGAACAACGAGGAGTTTTATGAGCCAGATCCAGCAGTCCGTGGATGTCGAGGTCCCGGTGAGCGTCGCCTACAACCAGTGGACCCAGTTCGAGTCGTTTCCGCACTTCATGTCAGGCGTTGAGTCGATCACCCAGGTCGATGACAGGCGCAATCACTGGGTGACCAACATCGCCGGCGTGAAGCGGGAGTTCGACACCGAGATCACCGAACAGCATCCCGACGAACGGATCGCGTGGCGCAGCATCGGTGGCGATGCCGAGCACGCCGGCGTGGTCACGTTCCACCGCCTCGGCGATACGTCCACCCGGGTGATGATCCAGATCGACTGGCAGCCCTCCAGCGTGGCCGAGAAGGTCGGCTCTGCCATCAATGTAGACGAAATGCAGGTCAAGCAGGACTCCGAGCGATTCAAGGAGTTCATCGAATCTCGGGGGCGCGAGACCGGCTCGTGGCGCGGCGACGTCCAGGCCGGGTGAGGCCATGAGCGCGCATATTGAGGAGGTCCGGTACGTCGCCGAGCTCGTCGACCGGGCGAGGATCAGCATGCTCACGACGATGACCGACTCGGGCAAGCACGTGAGCCGGCCGATGGCGGTGCAGGAGGTCGAGTTCGACGGCGACCTGTGGTTCTTTTGCTACGACGACTCCGCCAAGGCCCAGCAGATCCGGATGAATCCGCAGGTGAACGTATCCTTCGCCAACGACAAGCAGAGCGAGTGGACGTCCCTGTCGGGCCGGGCCGAGATCGTTCACGATCGCCAGCAGGCCGAGCGCTTGTGGTCAGCTCCATTGAAGGTCTGGTTCCCCGACGGGCTCGATACCGAAGGTCTGAGTCTGATCAAGGTCCACGTCGAGACCGCCGAGTACTGGGACTCGCCCTCCAGCAAGGTGCGCCAGCTGATTGGCGCAGCCCGCGCGGCAGTCACCGGCGACCCCGACAAGTTCCCCAGCGACAACCGCACCGTCACCTTCGACCGCTGAGGCTTCGGTCGAACCGGTGGCCGTCGTGCAGGACGTTGGTCCGCTCGTCGTCTGCGGGAGGGATGTGACGGTACCGGTGTCCCATTCTGGGTAAGGACAGTCAGCGTTCGACTCGAGCGCACCCAGAGCAGGCGGAGGAACCGCAGCCCATGCCTCGCAAGCAGGTCGTATCCGACGAAGCTCTCTCACGCGCGCTCGGCATCTACGCAGGCATGGTCAGCCAAGTACTCAACAACCCGCGACGCTGGCTCGGAGTCGATGAGGAGCCGCCCCTCAATGCCGGCTTACCGGCCCGGGTCCTCGATGCCGTCCGCGACCGTGCCCTCGGCGACGTCACACCGGCTTCGCCGCACTGGGCCGCGCTGCCCGAGTCCAAGCGTGTCGACTGGTGGATTCGGCGGATAGCGGTGGGCGCTGCACTCGCCGCCGCGGCGCCCCGGTTCGCGGGCGCGCTCGCTGACCGCATTCCACTTCAGGGGGCGCTTGGTGCCGCCGCGGCCGGGCTCGCCGTATGTGCCGTCGCCCGTGAACGTGGCAAGGGCGCCCCTGCCGAGTGGGTTCCGCTTCTCGCACACGTGATCTTCAAGCGTGATTTGGCCGCCGGCGTATCCACCTGGGTCCCCGCGCCAGCAGAGTCCGAAGATCAGCTCGAGGCCGCAGTCAAGGACATGACCGAACCGCCCAGTCAGATGGCTGCTCTGGCGCAAGGTGCTCAGCGGGTGGTGCGAACCGTGTGGCGCCTCGGCCGGACTTTTCTGGATCTACAGGACTTGTTCGACAAACGCCCGCGTGGTGGCCTCATCGCCCGCGGACTGGAAAAGGTACCCGTCGTGGGACTCGCCGGCGGGTGGCTCGACGAACGGGGAGCGATCCGTAAGGCAGCCAGACGAACGCAACGGCTGATTGCCTGAGCTCTCAAAACCGGAGAAGCCGTAGTGTTACCAGATGGGTCATGAGGTGACCGACGCCGACACTGCATCGGCGATGGGCAGTGGTGACGTTCCGGTGCTAGCGACACCGCGATTGATTGCGTGGATGGAGGCGGCCACCGTGCAAGCCGCGAGCACCTTCCTCGATAGCGGCCAGACGACGCTCGGCACCGCGATCCGGGTAGAACACCGCCGCGCTACGCCGGTGGGAGGCAGCGTACAGATCACTGCTACACCCCCGGGTGATCTAACAGGCAATCGTCTGACCTTCCAGGTCCAGGCGATCGACGGCTCGGGGCAAGTGGTTGCGGCCGGCGAAATCGACCGGGCGATTGTCGATCGAGAACGGTTCCTCACATCGGTGTCGGCCGCTGGCCCGAGCCAGCAGAAGCTACGGAGCTGACCACGATGGAACCGGAACGGGCCCGATGGTTGCTGATCACCGAGCGTACGCAGGTGCAGCAGCTGTTGGCCGATCTCGGTACGGCCCGTACAGATGATCATGAGACCGAACGTGATGCGGCTTATCCGGCGCAACCCCTGGCACAGCAGGGTGTCGACGACGCCGTGGCCGCGGGTCTGCGGGACCGGCTTGCCGCGCTGGATCGGGCACTCCAGCGGGTGGAAGATGGCAGCTACGGTCGCTCGATCCGCAGCGGCGCGCCGATCCCACCTGAACGCCTGGAGGCAGACCCGGCGGCCGAGCTCACAGTTCAGGAGGCCGCCGCGGATCGAGCGTCGGGCCGATAACCAGCCGGGATCCCTGATGGCAAAAACAGCGCATGTGCAGGTTCGCCGGGTGTACGACCCGGCAGAGCCTGAGGACGGTCAGCGGGTCCTCGTCGACCGGCTATGGCCGCGAGGCCTAAGCAAGGAACGGGCCCAGCTCGACGACTGGTGCAAGGAGATCGCGCCCTCCAACGAGCTACGAAAGTGGTACGGCCATGATCCCGACCGCTACGCCGAGTTCGCTCGGCGCTATCGCGCTGAGCTTGACGACCCGGAGCGCACCGCGGCGTTGGCCCATCTTCGTGAGCTGGCCGGTCATGGACGGCTCACGCTGCTGACCGCGACGAAGCGCAGCGACATCAGCGAGGCGGCCGTACTCGCGGACTTGCTCGGAAAGCCCTGACTTCGATCCGTTGTGACGCTTGTGCTGCGAAATGGCCCCTCGCGGGCACTGTCAGCCGGTCGTTTTGACGGCTGTGCTGCGAAACGCACCCCGGCCGATCTACCGGGCGACAGGAACTGGCTTTTGTCGGTTTGGCCGCACGTACGCGCAGTGTGGGCTAGAGTCCCCTTGCTGGTGGTCTGGATCACCCGACCGGAGCTGATCGCCAGCCAGCGAGAATCCGGGAGCTGTCTCACCGTCGAGAGTGGTTCATCATGCTGATGCCATCGCCGAGGATCAACTTGTCGCCCAGCGCGCGCCCGGGCTCGAGCAGGCTGAGGTGACCGGCACACAGCAGGTCGACGGTTCCACCGGCGGGCCTGTCGATGTGGTGATCGCCTGGGTCGATGGAGGGGATCCGAAACACCGCGCCAAGCGCAAGCGGTACCTCGCCGATCCGGGTGGGGACGCCAAGCCCGAACGGGTCGCCACCGATGAGCGGCGCTTCTCCGACAATGACGAGATCCGCTTCTGCCTGCGCTCGATACACAACTACGCGCCGTGGGTTCGCACGATCTGGCTGGTGACCGATGACCAGGTCCCCACGGCGATCGATCGCGAGGCGGCGGAGTCGGAAAAAATCCGGATTGTCGATCACCGCGAGATCTTTCGCGGTTACGAGCAGTTGCTGCCAACCTTCAACTCGCGCGCCATCGAAAGCATGCTCTGGCGCATCGAAGGACTTGCCGATCGTTTCGTGTACTTCAACGACGACATGCTATTGGTCGGCCCGGTCGAGCCCACAGACTTCTTCTCCGAAGACGGCAAAGCGGTTCTGCGTGGCCGCTGGAGCAGTTGGAACGAGCAGCTCGAAAGGGGGAACAGCTTTAACGGCGGCGGCAAGCTGCTGGGCGCCGAAATGCTCGGATACACGCAAGAGCATTTCTTCTCCTCAAACCACATGAACTATCCGCTGCTGCGTCCGGCGATGGAAGAGCTGTTCGAGAAGTTCGAGCCCGCCTTCCTTGCCAATGCCGCGTACCGCTTCCGCAATCGCAAGCAGTTCTGGCCAGTCTCGGCGCATGATCACCTGCTGCTCAATACAGATCGAGCACAGGTGGTAAAGCCGCGTCATACGGCGCATTTCTCAGTGCGCTACTGCCTGACGGCGCGCCCCGCCGATCTCGAGGCCCGGCTCAAGCAGCTTGCTGACGACACCATACGTTTCGCCTGCATCAATTACCTTGAAGCAGTCGTCGCCAAAGTGCCCACTGCGATGGAATACCTATCGATGGCGACCGGGCCGGCGGCCCCATTCGAGACGCCGCCCGATCCGCTGGACTACTCAGGCTCGCGAAAGCGGCCGTTGGGCAAGTTTGGATTCAGCTTTGCCAAAACTGCACGCAAAGTCATGGCCAAATCAGCTAGTGGCCGTAATGAGAAATTGACTTCAAGACTGACTTATTAAGAAGTCGAGCTATTCCGCTCGAAGTAGCGGCCTCAAAACCAAACCGCAGCCAGTTGCAACGCTAGGCCGGAATTCCAACGACTCAAGACCGATATGCAGCCTTCGGTCCAGCGGCCACGTTGAGTGCTGAGTAGATCGCCGAGAACCCCGTACGCCAGCTCGGATAGCGCAGCGTCCACCCCAGCTCACGCTTGGCCTTCGCGTTGGACGCGCCGCGAACCTCAGTACCCATGATCACTGCGGCCTGACCAACAAGCAGTCGTGCTAGCCAGGTCGGCAGGCGCCGGGGCGGCTTGGCACCGACAGATCGGGCGAGCACCGGCAACCATTCGCGCACTGGCGCGGGTTCATCATCGACAATGTTGTAGATCGCCGGCCCGTCGTGCTCCAGCGCGAGCACGGTTGCTGCGGCAGCATCCTCGAGGTGGATCCAGGAGATCATGCCGCCGCCGCCGCCAATGATCGGGAACCACCGCCTGCGTACGAGCTCGGCCCAGCCGTCCTTGGCATCGCCGTAGAAGCCGCCGTAGCGCAGCGCGATCCCGCCGAAGTCGGTAACCGCCCGATCGAGATAGGCCATCGCCGCAAAGCTCTGCTCTGTGTTCGGTGGTGGCGTGGGATCGAGCGGATCGTCTTCGGTCTTGATGGGTCCGCCCGCCCGGATGTACCGGTAGGAAGCGAAGCTCTGCGCAACGAACCGGCGTACGCCAGCCTCCCGAGCGGCCGCGAGCAGCGCATCGGTGCCCTTCGTCCGCAGCTGGTTGGTCTTGACAAAGGTCTTGTCCAGGCTGCGGCTGTACTTCGCGTTCGCCAGTGCGGTCGCCTGGTGAACGATCGCCTCAGGCTCGCTGTCGAGCACCGCCTTACGCACCCCAGGCGCATCCAGCAGATCGAGCAGTACCGGCTTCGCTCCGAGCCCCCGCAGCAGCTCTGCGTTCGACGGCGAGTGGTGGGTACCAATCACTTCGTGCCCTGCGTTGATCAATTGCGGAACCAGCCGGCTGCCAAGTGCGCCGCTTGCTCCGGCGACGAAAACGCGCATGGTGTCCTGCCTTTCTTTGTTCTGGTCACATTCCGCGAATTTCGCGGGTCTACCTTTTTGACACGCTGCGCTGGAGGAATGTGACATGGATCAGCAGGAATGGCTCGCCGAGCAATTCGAAGATCATCGGCCGCATCTCCGGGCGGTTGCCTACCGGATGCTCGGGTCGCTCAGTGAGGCTGACGACGCCGTTCAAGACGCCTGGCTGCGGCTCAGTCGCGCGGATACCAGCGAGGTCGAGAATCTTGGCGCCTGGCTGACGACGGTTGTCGCACGTGTGGCGCTGAACATGCTCCGCGCACGCAGCATGCGGCGTGAGCAGCCGCTCGAGGTGCACGTGCCTGATCCGATCATCGACCCCGCCGAGGGCAGCAATCCCGAGCACGAGGCGCTGCTTGCCGACTCGGTCGGTCTTGCATTGCTGATAGTGCTCGAGACGCTGACTCCGGCCGAACGACTGGCCTTCGTGCTGCACGACATGTTCGCGGTGCCGTTCGAGGACATCGCGCCGATCATGGAGCGCTCTCCCCAGGCGACGCGCCAGCTCGCCAGCCGCGCTCGTCGCCGGGTACGCGGTGTTGCCCCGGTCCCTGACGCCGACCTCACCGCTCAGTGGGAGGTCGTCGAGGCGTTCCTGGCAGCGGCCCGGCAGGGTGATTTCGATGCGCTCGTCGCCGTTCTGGACCCTGATGTCGTGCTCAGAGCCGACGGCGGCCTCACCGGCCTATCGCAGCACATCCGGGGTGCCGAGACCGTCGCGAGCCAGGCGCTGCTGTGGTCCCGTGTCGACCTCACCATGCGTCGCGCTCTGATCAATGGCGCCGCGGGGATGGTCTCCTTCCTCCACGGCCGGCCGTTCTCGATCGCCGCCGTCACGATCAAGAATGGGAAGATCGCCGAGATCGACTTCCTCGCCGACCCCGAACGGATCGAGCAGCTCGACCTCACAGAGCTTCACGATGAGTAGTCTGGCGGGCGTACGTCTCTGCTCTGTGACGATGAGGCATGCCCGCGCCAACCGACCTGCTCCCGCACCTGCGTCGCGCCCGCGACCTTATGGACAGCCGTTACGCCGAGGAGCTCGACGTAGCGACCATCGCCGAGTGTGCGGGAGTGTCGAAATACCACTTCATTCGCAGATTCAGCGCTGAATATGGCCAGACTCCGGCGCAGTACCTCGCACATCGCCGTATCGAGCGCGCCCAGGATCTGCTGCGCGCCACGAACCTGACCGTCACCGAGGTCTGCGTGCTGGTCGGCTACTCGAGCCTTGGGTCGTTCAGCGCCAAGTTTCGTTCGCTGGTTGGCGAAACACCTCTGGCGTTCCAGCAGCGTTACGGCGGCAACGGTGTCCCGCACATCCCGGGCTGCTACATCTTCATGCGCGGACTCCAAGAGAGAGCAATTTCGGAGAAGCCAGCCGAAGGATCAGAGCACTAGCGTTCCAACCATGATCACAAACGTCTCCCTGGTGACTGTCTACGTTACGGACCAGGACGAAGCCAAGAAGTTCTACACCGACGTGCTGGGGTTTGAGCTCCGCACGGACGCGACAATGGGCGACTTCCGATGGGTAACGGTTGGGCATCCCGACCAGCGCGAGCTGGAGGTCACGCTGATGGTGCCGGGACCGCCGCTCGATGACGAGATGGCCGATGTGGTACGTCGTGCGTTAGCGAACGGCCGCATGGGTGGGCTCGGACTCAGAGTCGACAATTGCCAGAAGACCTTCGAGGATCTCAGCGCCAAGGGTGTTGAGTTCCCTCAGCCGCCGTCGGACCGGCCGTACGGTGTGGAGGCCGTCATGCGGGATAACAGCGGCAATTGGCTGGTGCTGGTCGAGCCCAAGTCAGGCGGATGAGGTACGCCGCTGTCAAAAGGCCCTCGGCTCACCTTGGGCTGGCTAGATCCCGGCGACAGCCTCAGCTACCGGCGTATCGCCACCGATCAGATCCACCGTCCGGCCGATCGAGCTCGGCGAATCGAGGACGGCGACGAGAACTGCCGCCACATCGTCGCGGGTGACTTCGCCATGCGGGAGGCTCTCGCCGAGCCGGACGCGACCGGTGCCGGCTTCGTTGGTGAGACTGCCTGGCCGCACCACCGTTGCATCGAGCCCGCTCCCGCGTACCGCATCGTCCGCACGGCCCTTCGCCCTCAGGTACACGCTGAACGTGTCATCGCCAGGCTCGTCCGGGTTCGCCCCCATGCTGCTGACGATCACGTAACGGCTGACCCCAGCCTGTTTCGCGGCCGCGATAAGCTTCACCGCGCCGCCGTAGTCCATCGTGTCCTTACGTGCCGATCCGCTGCCTGGACCCGCGCCCGCGGCAAACACCACGGCATCGGACCCGGCGATCGCCTCCGCGACATCGTCGTCGCTCACGTGCTCCAGGTCGACCACTGCCGGTTCGGCACCGGCTTGCCTCACCTCATCGGCATGGTCGGGATTGCGGATCAGAGCGACGACCTCGTCGCCGCGTTCTGACAAGAGCTTGGTCAGGCGCAGGGCAATCTTGCCGTGGCCTCCAGCGATGGCAACGCGCACGGCTCCAAACCTAGACCCCTCGAGCCGTCACACGCCGTCTAGGTCTGATCACAATGCACGCTGGGGTTCCACATCTCGAAGGTGCCAGCCGGGTTGTCCTTCCACGTCCACACGTGAAGCGAGTAGAACGGCGGCAGGCCGTACCGGTTGGGAGCATCGGTGAAGTTGAAATCATGCCCGAAGAGGTTTGGCGGCGCTGGTTTAACCCATGACGGCGCACCTCCCGGGATCGGTGAATTGTGCGCATCCCAGTCGCCCTTGATCACGACGTACTCCAGGGCAGCCAGGTGAAGGCCGCCATGTGCGTCAGGTGAATACACCAGAGCTTCTGGATGCAGCGCATCGATCGCAGGATCCTTGACAAGATCACCTTTGACGTAGTGCACTCCCATTGCGCCCATCTGATGCTCGGCGATGCAGGTGATTCCGGCCGTATCGGCCAAGATCGAATAGCCTGACTTCTGCGCCAGAGTCAGACTTTGGTACTTCGCCGTTACAGCGTGAGCGGCAGTCATGCGCCCTTCTGGATTGCAGTCGCCGCAGGCAAATGCGGCGACCGCCTGGCTGGCGAGTACAAGGCCCGCGGCGATCATCGGAACGACGGTGCGAAGGCGTTTCATGATCCCTCCTGCACCTCGTAGATCTCTTTCGCGACAAGGCCGTGGGCCTCGCGGTGAACCGTGGCTGCGGCGTGGGCATCGGGGGCCTCGACGAGGCAAAAGATCTTGCCGTGCTTCCCGTCCACCCAATAGCGCAGATAGCTGACGTCGTAGCTTCCCTGGGTTTGCAGGTCTGCTTGGTGCGCTTTGCCCACATCCTCAAAAGTGACTGCACCGTCGAGGCTGTGGACATCCATATAGAGCGGCATGGCTCCTCCTTCAGTCGGGATATGTACATGACGGTAGGAGCGCAAGATCAACTATTGATGGGAGCTGATCTCCCATATTGGCGACACGACTACCTAGATTTAGTCCCCACTGACACCTGGTCCGGCTCGGCAAGGCCCAGTCTCCGCGCCTCTTTCGCCGCACCCTTGCGTGTGGTGGCACCGAGCTTGCCGAGAATCGCGGATACGTGATGCTCGACGGTCCTCACGGAGATGAACAATCTCTCTGAGATCTCGTCGTTGGACTGGCCTGAAGACACCAGTTCGAGGATTTCTTGTTCCCGTCTGGTCAATCCTCGTGGATGGGTCCGTGCTGCGGTACGGGCACCGGCGGGAATGGAACGCAGCCCGAGGTGGCGCATGGTGCGGCGTACCAGCCGAGCCGCAGCTTCCGCACCAAGATCAACCAGCCGGTCCAGAGACTCTCGAAGCAGCTCCTCCTCCTTGGTCTCCAGCAGCGCCAGAGCGGCTTCATAGCGATAGCCCAACCGATCCCAGAGTTCGGCCGCATGGGCCGCATTGCCGACAACCTGTGACGCAAAGGGCTCAAGATCAATTGCGTCCGTGGCACCAGTAAGGCGCCGAGTCCACAGCGCAATCCAGGGCCGGGAAAGGACAACCACGCCGGCGGAGTCATCGCGAACCCGATCCAGCTCGGCCAGTGCAGCATCAAGACGGCCTTCGAGCCAGTACGCCTCTATCCGTGCTAGCCCGACGAAGCTCAGCCACTCCGGCTCGTCCAGACCGAGAGCCAACTGCATCGCCTCGTCCAGATGCGGCCAATATCCGTCTTGTCCTCGACGCGCCATCACCTTCGCCAGATAACACAGCGGCTGCATCCGATTCGACGGGGAGAGCGGGCGCTCCTCGAGCATTGTGTGGGCTATGGAGACGCACTCATCCCAGCGGCCAAGTTTCTCAAAGACGCCGGCGCGGTCTGACAGCAAGCAATTGGCGAAGGTCCCGATGTCGTGTACGTCGCAGTAGGCCATTGCCTGGTTGTAGATCTGCTCACCCTCTTCATTGCGAAGATTGCCGCAATACATCCAGTACATATCCGCGAAGACAGCGCCGACTTGATACTCATGGCCGCCGGACAGTGCGGTCTGCAGCGCTGCCCGCAGCGGGAGCGTCCAGTCATCGCCCATGGCCCGGACCACCTGAGCTTCATTGAGGTGGTACTCACTGATCACCTCACCGCCCAAACCCAATTGTTCTGACATCTGGTGAACCTGCCGTAGCAGTGCCAGGCTCTCCTCGTAGCGACCCTTGCTTGCCCGGAGAGACGCGAGACTGTTGTACGCCTTCGCGAGCTGCGGGCTGGGGCCGAGCGACTGGGCCAGTTTCGTTAGCGCGTCGGCGGCCTGCCTGGATTCCGCTCCGCGGCATAGCCACCACAGATTGCCGGCAAGTCTTAGTAGCGAATCACATTCATGCTTGGCATCGCCGACCTCGTGCCACAGCGCCACCGCGGCAGAACACGCCTCCAGCAAGTCGTCCCGTCGATCAACGAAGTCAAGTTGCTGAGCCAAGCTGTCCAGCAATTCGGCCCGCGCGCGGAGATCGGTCTCCGGCACAAACCGCAGGGCCCGCTCGTACTGGGCCGCAGCTTCCCGGCGTGCACCCAGTGCTGCGGCACGACGGCCGGCCCTCGGCGCGTAGGCAAGGACGAGCTCTGCGTTTCCGGCAGCATCCGCGTGGAAGGCCAATCGGGCATCATCATCGCAGCCGGAGGAAAGCAGCGCGTCCATGATCTTGCTATGTATCGTCGCCTTTCGGTACGGCGCAACGGCCGCCTCTATTGCGACGCGCGCTATCTCATGCCGGAATCGAAGATCATCGCCGTCCTTGATCAACAGGCCATAGCTGATCAACCCATCGACGACCAGCGGATCCTCTAGCAACGACACCAGCAGCCCCGACTGCATCCGGGAACCGATCAGCGCGGCCACCTCGAGCGCGTCCCGTCCCGACGTACTCAAGGTTCTGGTGCGAGCAAGGACAGCATCGCGAATTGACGCGGGTAGGCCGTTATTGCCCGCCTGCAGCACCTCGGTGACAAAGAAGGGGTTGCCGGCGGTCAGCCGATGGAGCTCAAGTGCATCAATCGCGGTGCCCTGCGCCAACGTCTCGACGCCGGCTGCCGACAGCGTCGGCAGGTTGAGCCGGCGCGTAGCCCGCTGGCTTGCCAACTCCCCGAGCGTCTGCCGCAGCGGATGGTTGGCCTCCAGTGCGTCGTCGCGATAGGTCACCAGGAGCAGCACCCCGAGCCGCTGGATCCGCCTGCCGAGATAACTCAGCAGATCCAGCGTTGCCTCGTCAGCCCAGTGCACATCCTCGATGACGATGACAGTGAGACTTGGCAGATCACTGAGTTGCCGCAGCAGCGCGCCGTAGAGCTGATCGCGTTTGGCCTCGGCCCGGCACAGCTGAAGGAGATCACCATCCACTTGGTTGGCAATGTCAAGGAGCGGCCCGAGCGCAGCTGGCGTGAATAGACCGTCACAACCTGACCACAGCCACCGAGCGTCGGTAAACTCTTGCGCGAATTCCTCCAGCAGTACCGATTTGCCTACGCCCGCCTCGCCGGAAATCAGGACGAGCCTGCCTTGCCCGTGACTTGCCTCGGTCGCGTACTGCTGCAACGCGGCCAGCTGGCTTTCGCGCTCGATCAGCCGCATCAATCGATTGTCCGCCGCATCGGCACTTAATGCCACACCGCCGACTTAATGCCACACCGCCGACTTAATGCCACACCGCCGACTTAATGCCACACCGCCGACTTGTCAGAATCTGAGCACCATATTTGGTGCTCAGATTCTGACAAGTCGGCGTAGAGACTGATCCTCATTGTTAGGACGCGCAGTGGACGGTGGGATTCCACATAGCGAAGGTGCCGGCAG
>JBJMIR010000106.1:0-9110 GCA_045806785.1 Propionibacteriaceae bacterium
AGTATCGCCCCGGTTTTGGGGCAAATGGCAACGATCTTCTGGTTGTCATTTGTTGCAATCGCCAAGATGTCCTTAGCGTCCTGCTCAGCAACGCCGCACACATCAGAGACCAGCACCCTCGCCGCGGCGCCGAGGCCCACATTCTTGAAGCTGTTATCGCCGATGATCACTGTGATCAGTGGCACGGGGGCTTGTGCGCTGGCCTCCACTCCCAGCACTCCAGCTGAGAGACATCCGGCCGCAACGGCGAGTCCCAGCGTGCGAATGAACTTAATCTTGATCATGATCGCGACCCTTCAATCACCAGTGATTTTACACCCGGCAGATAATTTGTCTTTCTATCTATCTTTGCTTGCGTCGAGTCAGTGAGATGCTGGGATAGCGGGTGACCGCGGCAAGAACCGAACAGCAATCGCGTAGTCCAGTTGATCATGGCTGCGCTGAGGCCCGCAAATGGACTCGATGGGAGCCAAGCTCAGCCCTGGGACTGGTCCGTCGGTCCGTTGGAGCCGGCGGCGTACTCCTGGAGCGAAACGAGATCCTCGGCCAGCCCGCTTGAGTAGGCCGCCGCACGACCTTTGCCAGCGTGCAGCCACTCGCACTCAGCGATTGATTTCATTGGCAGCGTTGCTCGTTTTAGATCGCTGTCGTCCGCCTGAGGTCATTCTTCGGGCTGCGCTGTGCTGACACGGCCTGCATGCCATGATGTCCATCCACGATCTTGCAGCCCTGCTGTCCCCAGCCACAATGCGACATTAGTTGAGGAGCAATGACAGTATCCGCCCAAACAGAAGAACCCCGGGGCGCGCCGGCTTTGAGCGCGTTTGACCGGCTGCCATATTTCAAAAAAGGCACAGAAGTGAAGCAGGTATCCTCATACCGCCGGGATAACGGCAATCCCGACAACAGCGCGTTTAGCTACTATCGGAACCCTTCTACAGGCGGATACGTCGTCCTGGAAGAATATGCTCCGGGAACCGTCTACAGGATTTGGGCTACCGAGTTGCAAGGCGGAAATATCAGAATATATTTTGACGGTGAGTCATCGCCGCGTATCAATAAATCGGTCACCAGTTTCTTCTCCGGCGCATCTTCGCCTTTCCGTGCGCCTCTGGTCGGTAATGACCAGGTTTCCTCCGGCGGGTTTTATTCTTACTATCCGATATCATTCCGGCAAAGCGTCAGAGTCGAGTTCACCTCGGTCCCTTCCTATTACAATATTACGTACCATACCTATAACAGTCCAAATGGTGTGACGACTTATACAGGCTCAGAGAATCTGACAGCGGCATACAGCGCCTGGAATAATCCTCTAACAGATCCCAAGCCCACGACAGGAAATCAAACAGTTAACACCGGTAGTTTCAACCTAGCTGCCGGACAATCAAAAGACCTCTTAAATGTCTTGAACGCTCCAGGTTCAGTCAGGTCGGTAAAGCTCACTCTCCCGCAACTTGTAACTACCCAAACCCAAAGCGGTCAGACAGTCACCGATAACGGCCGTGCTTTTACCGGCAGTTCGACGTTCCGGGCTGCTATACAGGCTTCAAATGCCGGTGTCGTTTTGACGCGAAGACTTGATTACGGTATTGCTGATCAAACTGCGGATGTCTACGTCGATGGTGTGCTGGCCGGACACTGGTCAACACCGGGTACTGACCTGAGCACTAATTGGCGGGATAGTGATTTTACAATCCCGGCGAATCTGACCCAGGGGAAGACACAAATCACCGTGAAGGTGCAGTTTGTCAGCGCGCAAATTGACTGGAATGAATTCTACTATTGGGTGAAGACAAAACAGCCAAACGGCAATCTGGTCCAAACAGATACGTTGGACGTCGGTAATACCACGTCCGAGTCAGCCCATAGCTATACAATTGTCACACAAACCTGGACAGGGACCAGAACTTTTACCTATCCGGCACCATTTAACCTGGATACGGCCACGCTTGATGTCTTAAAGAATGCGCGAGTACAGGCGTATTGGGACGGTGAAACAACACCAAGTGTCGATGTGCCCCTCGGCTTCTTCTTTGGTATCGGATCAAGCGGAGAAGGAAACATGAAAGGCCTTCTGGTTGGTGTTGACCCAACGACGCATACGTACTACAACTATTTTCCGATGCCGTATGGGACATCAGCCCGGGTCGCTTTGGTCAACAGCTCAGGACAAACCATAACCAATGCAACCGGGGTTACACAATACAATCCCACTGCATATAGCAATCTAAACACCGATTCTGGGTACTTTGTCGCGCAATATAATCGAGAAGCACCGACGACAATGGGCAGGGATTTCGTCTGGGGCAATTTTGCCTCCGGAACAGGCCATGTTGTAGGCAGTTTCCTTACGATCAGTAATACGACTGTCGATGGGGTGCTGGAAGGTGACGAGCGGATTTTTGTCAATTCATCGTCCTACAACCCTCAAATCCATGGAACCGGAACTGAAGATGTCTTTAATGGCGGATTCTATTTCAGCAAAGGCATTTTTACCTTACCGGTGCATGGCGCGCCGCTGAGATATGTGAATGGCGGCAACAGACAAACCTCCATGTATCGCCTTGAGCTTGCCGACGCAATGCCTTTTGAAAAAAGTTTGCTCTTCAAACTCGAGCATGGTCCGGCAGATGACCTCAACGCAACGTACGAAGGGGCAGTCTTTGCTTATATTGCGAAAAATAAAGAATCACTCGTGCAAACAGATTCGCTTCAAATTCGTAATACCGCCAGTGAAACTGCGCACAACTATAGTATTACATCACAAAACTGGACCGGGAGTTTTACGAATGATTATTTCGGGAGGGATGTCGCCGTGGTCTTTAGCGGACTGGGAAGAGCGCATAAAGGGACTAGCCAGTTTACGATGAGCATCGACCCCGCCAACCAGGGCGTCAGGCTGTCGCGCATAATGGATCACGGCGTTGCGAACCAGAAAGCAAGGGTGTATGTGAACAATGTTCAGGTGGGCACGTGGTACACCGGCGGAGTGAATCTTTTCCATAAAGCGCGCTATGATTCGTTTGAAATACCGGCAAGCTTTACATCCGGTAAAAGCTCTATCACCATCAAGATCCAGTTTGTATCAAGTGCAAATGACTGGAACGAATTTGTTTACGACGCGTATTCGCATCTAAATCTCAGCCCGACTCCCTAGCTTATTCTCCGTTACTACTCTTTGTAATCAGGGCGAAGTGCGCCGAGCGGAATACGGAACACCGCAGTCACTCCAAGAGATCTGGCCTCCGCCGGCCCTTTATGCCCGCGCCCTCGAGCCGCCTCCTGACCGTCACGAGCTTGTACACGAAGACCGCAGCGGCGGTGACTGCGCCGGCATCGTCGAGGAGGCCGAAGGGTCCGAGGATCACTTCAGGCAACACGTCGACCGGGCTCGCCAGGTAGACCAGAGCCCCGATCATCGCGATCAGCCCGCTCGGCGGGATGCGGTAGCGCCACATTACAAATCCGATGACGGCCACCCCGAGCAGCGCGAGGACGCCGAGCAGCACGAGCATCAGAGTCAGCAGGTCGGACATGTCCATGGCGTCAACTGTGCCTCCTGGAGCGGGCGAGCGAGATCCTTGGAACTGTATCGGCGACCTTCGCCCAGGCGGAGCTCGACCGGCGACTTGAGTGAGGCGTCGAGCCGATCTGCGCAGTGCTGTCGGAGCACGGCATCAAGATCGCGCCGTCCATCTACTACGCCCGGGCGAAGACTCCGATTGCATCGAGCCGGAGCCGGCTCGCTCCCCAGCTGAAAGCTGCTCGCCGTAAGAGTGAATTTCGTCACTTAAGCGCTTGCTGAGCTTCGTACCGGAGCACACAGTGGCCTATCTTCAGACCTTCAGACCAGTTCTCCTACTGGTATTACTCACGAGGTGACGTCATGACTGCCATTCGCGAATCCAGTCCACCAGCACAGGGGCCCGACTCCCTTCCGCCGACCAGCCACCGCCGCCTGCTGGCCTGGGTCGCCGAGGTCGCCGAACTCACGGAGCCGGAGGCAATTTATTGGTGCGACGGCACAGATGCCGAGTGGGCTCAGCTCACCGACACCCTCGTGGAAAACGGCACCCTGATCCGCCTCAACCCGGACGTTAAGCCGAACTCTTTCCTGGCCCGGAGCGACCCCGACGATGTCGCCCGGGTCGAGGACCGCACGTTCATCTGCTCGGCCGAGCCCGACGACGCCGGGCCTACCAACAACTGGGTAGCGCCGACCGAGATGAAGCAGGTCATGACCGATCTGTATCGCGGCTGCATGCGCGGCCGGACGATGTACGTGCTGCCGTTCTGCATGGGTTCGCTTGACGCAGCGCAGCCAAGTTTCGGCGTGCAGATCACCGACTCCCCGTACGTGGTGGTCAGTATGCGAATCATGACCCGGATGGGCCGCTCGGCGCTGGCCGCCATGACTGCACACGGGGAGGCCGACTTTGTGGCCTGCCTGCATTCGGTGGGTGCGCCGCTCGAAGTAGGGCAGGCCGACGTTCCGTGGCCGTGCAACGAGGTGAAGTACATCAGCCACTTCCCCGAGGATCGGGCGATTTGGTCGTACGGCTCCGGCTACGGCGGCAACTCGCTGCTCGGCAAGAAGTGCTACGCGCTGCGGATCGCCTCAGTCATCGCTCGCGACGAAGGGTGGCTGGCCGAGCACATGTTGCTCATGAAACTCACTTCGCCAGAGGGACGGAGCTATCACGTCGCGGCCGCCTTTCCCAGCGCTTGTGGGAAGACCAACTTGGCCATGCTGCGTCCGACCCTGCCGGGCTGGACGGCGGAGACCTTGGGCGATGACATCGTCTGGATGCGGTTCGGCGCTGACGGCCGGCTGTACGCGACCAATCCCGAATATGGACTCTTCGGCGTGGCACCCGGCACAAGCTGGCGTACCAACCCCAATGCCATGGCGACAATCAACCGCGGCAACTCCATCTTCACGAACGTGGCGCTGACCAACGACGGCGACGTGTGGTGGGAAGGCATGAGCGACGAACCGCCCGCGCATCTGACCGACTGGCGGGGCAGGAGCTGGACGGCTGGGGAGGCCACCGGCCCGGCGGCCCACCCGAACAGCCGGTTCTGCACACCCCTGGCACAGTGCCCGATCCTCGCGCCCGAGTACGGCGACCCGGCCGGAGTCCCGATCGACGCCATCATCTTCGGTGGGCGTCGGGCGGACACGGTGCCACTGGTCGCTCAGGCGCGGGACTGGGCGCATGGGGTGTTCCTGGGTGCGACGCTGTCTAGCGAGACGACCGCGGCCGCGACCGGGGCGGTCGGTGTGGTGCGACGCGACCCGATGGCCATGCTGCCGTTCCTCGGCTACGCGGCCGGCGACTACTTTGCGCACTGGCTTCAGCTGGGCGCCGAGCACCCAGAAGGCGTACCGGCCATTTTTTATGTGAACTGGTTCCGTCGGTCACCCGGCGGGGACTTCCTCTGGCCGGGATTCGGTGAGAACAGCCGGGTACTCAAATGGATGGTCGAGCGCCTGGAGGGTCGTGCCCAGGCCGTCGAGACGCCGGTCGGCTCCGTACCGTCGCCCACCTCACTTGATGTCGACGGCCTCAACCTGACGCCCGAGGCGCTGCAGGCCCTGCTCACCGTAGATGCCCAGGAATGGCGGGCCGAGCTGGCTTTGATCGAGGACTGGTTCGTCAAGTTGGGCCCGAGGCTTCCCGCCGCGCTTCGTACCGAGCTCGAATGCCTGGCTGACCGCGTAGGCGCCGAGTCGCAGGAGTCGATGCACGGCTAGCCCCCGTCCTTGTGATCATCACTCCGCAATAGGCTTCCACGGTGCAGCGTCCTCTGCGCGTGGGTTTCGTCGGCGTCGGTGCGATCGCCACGGCAATTGTCGACGCTCTGATGAGCGGACCACACGCTGACGAGATCGACATCGTGCTCTCACCTAGATCTGCGCCTCGAAGCGCCGAGCTTGCGGCGCGGCACCGTCACGTCCGCGTCGCGCCGCACAACCAAGTGGTAGTCGACGCTGCGGAGATCGTCATCCTGGCGGTCCTCCCCGATCAAATGGCAGGTCTGTGCTCATCGCTGTCGTTCCGTGACGAGCAGGTAGTTGCCAGCCTGGCCGCGGGCTGGCCGCCATCGCTACTCGCCGAACACGTCCATCCAGCGGCGACGGTGTGCCAGATGATCCCGTTACCGATGATCGCCTTACATACCGGCCCAGTCGTGATCTGTCCACGAGTTCGCCGGCTCGAGTATTTGCTGGAAGGTTGCGGGGAGATCGTGAGCATAGAGCGGGAGGAAAACCTCATCGTGTTGAGTTGTGCGTCGGGGACGATGTCGACGTTCCTCGCATTTGAGAACACCGTCATCGATTGGGCGATTAAGCATGGCCTTGATCCCCAGACAGCAAAGGATTATGTGGCTGGCCTATTCCTCGGTTTGGCCACCGAGGCGATGTACACAGGACTTGACCGCCTACCTGAAATGCCGCGGGACTATGAGACGCCGGGTGGGCTCAATGAGTACCTTCGGCGGTCGCTCGCGGCAGCAGGCTTGTTCGCCGAGTTGGCGAATCACATGGACCATCTGCACCGGACCCGCGACCCGGCCCGACAGCAGTAGATAGGCACACCGCAGATGGGCATCAGGCGAGGTCGAACCGATCGAGGTTCATGACCTTGTTCCAGGCGGCCACGAAGTCACGTACGAACTTCTCCTTCGCGTCGTCGCACGCGTAAACCTCCGAAATCGCTCGGAGCTCGGAGTGCGAACCGAAGACGAGGTCGGCGGCGGTGGCGGTCCATTTGAGGTTGCCCGTGGCGCGATCCCGACCCTCGTACACGTTCTCAGCCGGGGTGGCCTTCCACTCCGTGCCCATGTCGAGCAGATTCACGAAGAAGTCGTTGGTCAGCGTCTCCGGCCGCTCGGTGAGGACTCCGTGTTGGGCTCGCCCGAAGTTGGCGTTCAGAGCCCGCATGCCGCCGACCAGGACGGTCATCTCGGGAGCGGTCAGCGTCAACATGAATGCCCGGTCCACCAGTAGAGTCTCGGGCGACAGCTCATGTCCGGCTCGGAGGTAGTTGCGGAACCCATCTGCGGTTGGTTCGAGCACGGCAAACGACTGCACATCGGTTTGCTCTTGTGAGGCGTCCGTACGCCCCGGCGTGAACGGGACTGTGACAGCGTGTCCTGCGTTCTTCGCCGCTTGCTCGACGGCCGCGCATCCGCCCAGAACGATCAGGTCGGCCAGCGAGACCTTCGTCCTGCCGGACTGTGTGCTGTTGAAGTCCTTCTGAATTTGTTCGAGGGTCTGCAGCACCTTGGCCAGTTCGGCCGGGTCGTTGACCTCCCAGTCCCTTTGCGGCGCCAGCCGAATCCGGGCCCCGTTGGCACCGCCACGCTTGTCGGTGCCGCGGAAGCTTGCCGCAGAAGCCCATGCAGTGGAGACCAGCTCGGAGATGGCCAGTCCCGACTCGAGGACCTTGTCCTTGAGGGCAGCGATGTCCTCGTCGGTGATCCGTTCATAATCGGCGTCCGGGACGGGGTCCTGCCAGAGCTGAGGCTCAGGAATCCAGGGGCCGAGGTAGCGCGAGATAGGTCCCATGTCGCGGTGCAGCAGTTTGTACCACGCCTTGCCGAACGCTTCCTCCAGCAGGTCCGGATTTTCGTAGAAACGCTTCGTAATCGGCCCATAGATCGGATCAAGCTTCAACGAGAGGTCCGTCGTCAGCATCACGGGGACGTGTCGTTGCGACGGATCATGAGCGTCGGGCACGGTGCCCTCGGCTTCCGGATTCTTCGGAACCCACTGCCACGCACCGGCAGGGCTCTTCGTCAGGTCCCAGTCGTAGGAGTACAGATTGTCGAGGAACCCGTTGTCCCACCTTGTTGGTTCGTTAGTCCAGGCGCCTTCGAGCCCGCTGGTTGTCGCGTCGCCGGCCCTGCCGCTCCCGTAGCTGCTCCGCCAGCCGAGGCCTTGCTCCTCGATGGGTGCAGCCTCGGGTTCTGGACCGAGGTACTCCGACGGGGCTGCCCCATGGGTCTTGCCGACAGTGTGGCCACCAATAATGAGCGCAGCCGTCTCCTCGTCATTCATTGCCATGCGGCGAAACGTCTCTCGGACGTCCCGAGCGGCGACGAGCGGGTCGGGGATGCCGTTCGGCCCCTCCGGGTTTACGTAGATGAGACCCATTTGAACTGCACCAAAGGGTCCGTGGAGCTCGCGGTCGCCGCCGTAGCGCTCATCTCCGAGCCACGTGTCCTCAGGGCCCCAGAAGATCTCCTCGGCCTCCCAGATGTCCTCTCGCCCGAAGCCGAAGCCGACCGTCTTGAAGCCCATTGACTCATAGGCGCAATTGCCGGCGAAGATGATCAAATCGGCCCAGGAGATCTTGCGCCCGTATTTCTTCTTGATCGGCCAGAGCAACCGGCGCGCCTTGTCGAGGCTCGCGTTGTCGGGCCAACTGTTGAGAGGGGCGAAGCGCTGAGCGCCGCTGCCGCCACCGCCCCTACCATCGGCGATGCGGTACGTCCCAGCGGCGTGCCAACTCATCCGGATGAAGAGGCCGCCGTAGTGGCCATAGTCGGCGGGCCACCAGTCTTGCGACGTTGTCATCAGCTCGAAAAGGTCTCGCTTCAGGGCATCTACGTCGAGGGTCTTGAACGCTTCTGCATAGCTGAAGTCCTCGCCCATCGGATCGGACAGGGGCGAGTGTTGGTGAAGAACCTGCAGATCCGGCTGATTTGGCCACCAGTCCCGATTCGACATTGGCCGAGTCGCCTTGGGAGTCGGGGCGGGGATTACTGGGTTTTCGCTTTCGCTGAAGCGTTCAGACACGTCGGTCGCCTCTCTCACTGTTCCTTGTGACTAGTTGCTCGCCCTTGTGTTTGTCTGGTGAGGGCTAAAGAAATTGGCGGATGGCCTGGTCAAACCCGGCTACGTGATCCAGCGCGAGTTGAGCCGCTGAGTCGCCATCGCCGTCGGTGATCGCTTCAATCAGGGGAGCGTGATCACGAATATGCTCGACCAGGTCGGGCAACTTGTCGATCACCAGGCACCAGATCCGGGTAGCCAGGTTGTCATAGCGGATCAGAACGTTTTCCAAGTGAGCGTTGCCGCTGGCGCGGTAGATCAGACG
>JBJMIR010000107.1:0-15117 GCA_045806785.1 Propionibacteriaceae bacterium
TCCACGGCAGGAGGCTCAGCCTCCGTCGCGTCAACCTGCACAACATCGACAGCCAGCGGCTCGACCCTCGCGGCGTCCTTCTCAACTTCGGCGACCACCGCGGGCTCAGCCTCGCCGGCGTCACCCTCCTCAACATCGACATCACGATCCTTAGCCTCCGCGGCGTCGACCTTCACAACGTCGGCAGCCGGCGGCCCAACCCCGGCCGCATTTCGCTCTTCGACATCGATAACGAACGGCTCTATCCCCACCGTGTCGTCGGTCTCCACATCAGCAACCGTCGGCTGAATGAGCCGCCGCAGTGTTGTCTCAACTTCGCGTGAGTCCTGAAGGTTGATCGACTCAGTGATATTGGTGGTCCACGGCAGGTTGAGAATCGTATCGAGCCAGATCGCGATTTCATGGGACTCGGGGCTCTGGGCTCTGGTTAGTTCTAGCTTGTCGACTTCGCACAAAGCCGCCTCACGTACGTCGTCCGGCAGGCTGGCCTTCTCGACTCGCATTCGATAGTTATGCCCGCCGGATTCGCCAGCCGTCAGCTCGTCCCACCCATCAACGTTGCCGGTGCCTTCCGCAGGTGATGCCGCCAAAGCCGTTGCTGAAACGATCGCAACTGCATCGGATGGACTACCGCAAACGTCGCAATAACCGTCCACAATCGTGCCCGTACAGCCAGGTTGCCTACAGCCCGGCAGGTGGCCGTTGCCCGGCTCCGGGGAGACTCCGGACGGGCCGCGGACTGAGGTTTGATCCTCCGCGGCGGAGGCCGATGATGCCTCCAAAGCCGCTGCCGGATCGAACGTGAATGCATCTGCGGGACTACCGCAAACGTCGCAGTAACCGTCCAGAATCGTGCCGGCACACCCTGGTTGGGTGCAGCCCGGCAGGTGGCTGCTGCTCAGCTCCGCGGAAACTCCGGACGGGCCGCCGACTGAGGTTTGATCCTCCACAGCGGAGGCGGCTGATCCCCCCGAAGCCATTGCTGAAACGAACGGGACTGCATCGGTTGGACTACCGCAAACGTCGCAATAACCGTCCACGATCCTGCCGGTACAGCCCGGCTGCGTACAGGCCGTCATAAGACCCCCGTTTCTTGTGCCTGCCATAAGAATTTTTGCACGTGCGGCTTTGCTGATGTGGGAACTGACCGCCATCTGAATGCCGCATGTGGAGACGCACGCGGACCACGTGGCGAAGAGTGGCTCGGAAACGTCGAGCTGAAGCCGCACTGCATCCTGGCCCGACCCGAATCTGTCGAGCAGAGGATTCAATCGCATGTCGCCGGTCAGCCTTGCCACCATTGCTGATCGATATTCCCGGTTCGCTGGCATCTACACTTACAGCCAGGGGTGACGGCTTCTCGAGCCAAATGTCACCTCGCCGTTCCGCTGGACCGCCGCGTTCCAACTCCTGAGGCCAGGCCCTGAGCTTCCGTACAGTGGGTACGCTCCAGCAAGACCACAGCCGCTGCCGCATGCCAGGCGGCGACTGTCTGTCCCGACCGGTGTTGATGAGGGGATCGAAGCTGATGTTCGGTTCATCCAGCTGGAATCTGAGCCGATCCGTAAGAGCCTTGATCGCCGTCGGGCTGGCCATTATCGGCGCCGTTCTAGTGTGGGTAGCGCTAGCAAGGCCTTCTGCTCCCGAACCGGCTCTGGCTCCAGCCCCGAATGGTCAAAGCGTGCCACCGAAGTCTCCGAGCGGGCTCCAGCCGACAACCAAAAGACCTAGTCCGCGATCGGATCAGACCGATCTTCGTGACCGGACTAAGGGCCTGGTCTTGCCGACATCTGATCCAGTGGCCCTCTCGATCCCAAGCATTGGTGTCCAATCGAGGTTGGTCGGCCTTGGACTTGACTCCGATGGAGCGATGGAGGTGCCGAAAAACCCCGCCGAAGCTGGCTGGTTCACTCAGGGGCCCACACCGGGTGCACTTGGGCCGGCCGTCATAGCGGGACACGTGACGTGGAATGGCCCCGCAGTATTCCGCCGGCTCGGCAGCATGCGGCGGGGCGATCAAGTGACCGTTACCCGCAAGGATGGGAAGACTGCCGTCTTCAGGGTCACCCGGGTGGACCGATTCTCCAAGTCCCGGTTCCCGACCGAGGCGGTTTACGGTCCCATCGACCATGCCGGACTGCGGCTGATCACCTGTGGCGGTACATACGACGCGGCTGAACACACGTACCTGGACAATGTCGTGGTGTTCGCCAAACTTCAGGCCGTGCGGCCCCACTAATGAGCCCAACCGTCAGCCCTCAATCACCAGCAAAAAGGTCCGGGATGTCACGCCGGAGGTAGCGTCCAGCATGCGAAGCCGGTATTGGCCTGGCTGGTCCAACTGGACATAAGTGGTGAACCGGCCCGACTTGTCTGTCTTCGTGGGTACGGGGAAAGCCAGCCACTTGCCGTTTTCCCACCGTTGCACCCTCAGCAACCTGTCTGCTCGGTACGTACCTTCGATGCGAACAGCTTGGGAGGGCACGGCGGAGTGGGCTACGTCCTCCAACTCAATGCTCTCCCGCCCCTCCGCCGAACGGCTCGGAGGTTCGGACGTTGCTGAGTGACCGCCGCTCGGTGATCCTTTGTCAGGGTTCGCGCTCTGAGTAGAGGCGGACTCCACCGCAAGCTCACCCGACGCTCGGTAAAGCAAGAGCCCCAACCAGAGCGCGTTGAGGATGACGAGCAGAGTCAAGACCAATAGCGCCAGGCGAGGCTTTGGGTTGCTGCTGGGCAGCGCATCGCTCGGTGAAAATCGGCGATACGCGGCCTCGAGCTGATGCGTTTTCGGGCGCCTAACAGCAAGTGCCGCGATCAAAAGCAGCCAAGTCACGAGCAGAGCTGCAGCGACGCCGATCAACACCGGAAACCCCAATGACCGGCGATAGCTGGCCGTAAACGATGCTTGATCAGGGGCCCAAGCTTGTGGGACTCAATCTTGAGAACCCGCTCATGAGTGATCGCAACGCGCTGGGCCAGTGCACTTTCTTGCGGAGGCTGCAAGACCACGCGTCACCCCAAGGACGTCAGGCCGCAGACACAGGGCGGAGACCGACACAGAACGAATGCGAGTGTAGGCGGTTTCCGTCGAGTCTCAAATGCTGCCGGCGTCGGCACTGTACTGCCGAGCGCATCTGATGCCAAGGCCGGATGCCGGTTGCTCTGAACGGGTCTCGATGTCGGCACACGATAACGGACTAGACGGGCTGTACGGCACGCTTAGGGTCAGGACCGTCGCAGTGCCGTCAGGCTGTGATCTACGAACGTGTGGAGGACTCATGCTGAAAGCTCTTCCAAACCCCGACCGCCAGGCGGTGGATATCGTGGCCCCTCCCGACGGCGTTCTGACCAAGCCAGGCAGGGTGATAACTGCGGCCGGCAGGGCTCTCGCGCGAGCACTCACCGGTGCGGTTTACATCTCCGCTGGCTATGAGGCTGCCCGGGCGCCAGGCGGGCGAGTCGGCAAAGCCAGCGACACTCTAACCAGGATTCGGCGCGTTATGCCATTACCGGTCGATGATGAGCTGATCGTCCGCGCCAATGGTGCTGCCCAGCTCACTGCCGGCACGACACTTGCTCTTGGCGTCAAACCGCGGCTTTCAGCGGCTGTCCTGGCTGCGTCACTCGTGCCGACCACTATTGCGGGCCACGCGTTCTGGACGGTTGAGGACCCGTCGGAACGGCGTTCACAGCAGCTGCAGTTTCTCAAGAACATGGCGATGCTCGGCGGACTGCTATTCGCCACAATTGATTCGCCGCGATCATCGCGGTGATCAAGTCACGACAAGGCAAGATCACATGCTGATAGGCGTTGACTGGGGTGGCACCAAGATCGAAGTCATCGCGATCGGCGACGACGGCCAACCGATCACACGATTACGGGAAATGACGCCGCGCGGTGACTACGAAGGCTGCCTGGCCATCATCGCCTCGCTCATCAGCCGCGTCGAAGTCCAGACAGGCGCAACTGGCAGCCTGGGCGTCGGAATTCCTGGATCGGTCGACCCGCGTACCGGGATAGCCAAAGGCGCGAGTTCCACCTGGCTCAACGGAAAGCCGGTCGAAGCAGACCTACGTCGCAGGCTGAACCGTGACGTCCGGATCGCCAATGACGCAGATTGCTTCGCCGTCTCTGAGGCGGTCGATGGTGCCGGCGCCGGCCATCATGTCGTCTTCGCCGTGATCTTGGGTTCGGGCGCAGGTGCTGGAATCGCCGTGGCGGGTAAGGCGCATCATGGTCCGAACAACAGCGCTGGCGAATGGGGTCACAATCCGCTGCCCAGACCGGACGTCACGGAAATTCCTGGGCCATCGTGTTACTGCGGTAAGTATGGATGCCTTGAGCGGTGGGTTTCAGGTTGGTCGTTTGCCCGCGACTATCACCAGCACGCCAGCATCGACTTGGGACCGTCACAGCAGCTGTCCCCTGCCGAGATCGTGGATCGCATGCGGCAGGGCGATCGACTTGCCAAGCTGGTCTGGACTCGATACGTCGATCGGGTAGCTCGCGGACTATCGCTGGTGATCAATACGCTTGATCCAGACATTCTGGTCTTCGGCGGTGGCATGGCGAATGTCGACGAGCTGTACGAAGATCTGCCCCCGAAGCTTGCGGAGGAAACATTTTCACCGTGCTTCTACACTCCGATAACCCGCGCAGCACATGGTGACTCCAGTGGCGTACGCGGCGCCGCTTGGCTATGGAGATGATGATCATGCAATCAACGACCGAGCAAGAGCGATTCGATTTCGCCAAGGATCTGATCAACGAAGCTGGTGATCTTGCCCTGCAGTACTTCGGCAATCTGGCGAAGCTGTCGATCATGAGCAAGGGTGCCCGGGACATGGTTTCCGATGCCGATCTTGCCGTCGAAAACTTGATCAAGGAACGGCTGCTCGCTCGATATCCCGACGACGCCTATCTCGGGGAGGAGACCGGGCACGTCGAGGGCAGCGAGAATTCCGGAATCTGGGTCATCGATCCGATTGATGGCACCCAACCATTTCTCAGCGGACTCACGACGTGGTGCATTTCGATCGCGTACGTACGATCCAATGAAGTGCGGTTCGGCATGATCAACAATCCAGCTGCCGGTGAACTATTCACTGGCGGCATTGGACGGACGGCTGAACTCAATGAGCGGCCGATTGCTGCCCGCCAGGTGCAATCACTGAGCGAGGGCCTCACCTACCTCGGATGTAATCCGCGGCTTCGCCCCGAACAAGTCGTTCCGGTGCTCGACCGCCTGCTGCACGCCGGCGGGATGTTTATGCGCAACGGCTCTGGTGCACTCGGCCTGTGTGATGTGGCATGCGGCCGTTTGATCGGCTATGTCGAAGCACACATCAACGCCTGGGACTGCCTAGGCGGCATCGCCATCTGCACGTCGGCTGGCGCCCGGGTGAGCGACTACCTCTCCGATAATGCGTTGCTCAGCGGCGGGAGCATTGTGGCCGGCTCACCGCAGGTGTTCGATGAGCTCGTCGAGGTCCTCGGCTGAAGCGTCGTAGATCGGACGTCAGGAGTTGTCCCGATTGACCAGCTTGAAGAACGTGCTGTCTTCGCCGCTGGCCTTCTGCTCTTGGTAAAGCAACGCCAGCTTGTTGCTGTCGAAAGCGTCGAACCACTCGTCCCAGCTAATGTGCTCCAGCTGATCTTCGCCCGCGCCACCAGGGAAATCGAAGCGCAACACACCTGGCGAATCCTTGCGGCCGGTGCCGCGTACGGTGGCTGGTGAACCGTCGTGCTCCTCCACCCACTGGCGGATCTCGTCATGATCAGTCGTCGTTCGAGTCTGTGAAGCCATAACTGGCTGGTACCCCAACCGAGGACTAGTCAAGCGGCTGATGGAAACGCTGGAACCGCATTTCAGCGGGTGGTCGATTGCTCCGCCGAGCCTTGGGTACCAGCACGGTTATGAAGAGTGATCGTTTGGCATCCATCTACGCCGATCCCGGGCCCTTCGCGAGTGCCTACCTTGAGGTGAGCCGAGACCAAGAGCAGGGCAATCGGGTCGTCGAACTTTCCGTACGCGCAGTATCCGACGAACTCGCCGCTCAGGGCGCACCGTCGGAGGTCCTAACAACAGTCGCCGAACGGCTGGGCGAAAGCACCGGCCAGCCGGCACCGATCAGCCGTTGCGTGGTAGCCACCGAGCGCGGAGTCTTGTTCGATGAGCTGACGCGCAGTCATCATGCCCAGCCGATGGCGACCTGGGGGCCACTCCCAGACCTGGCGGCCTGGTTGAGGGACGCCAGCCAGCAGGTGCCATTCGTGCTGGCTCTTGTCGATCATGAGGGCGGCGACGTCAGCACCTACTCCGTAGACGACATGGGCCCAGAGCGTGAGGCATCGGTGGGAGAGCCCTCGAAATATGAGCACAAGGTACGCGGTGGAGGCTGGTCGCATCTGAAATGGCAGCACACCGCCGAAAATGTCTGGGCTCAAAACGCCGCCGAGGTCGCGGCAGAGATCGAGCGGCAGGTACGCACCGGTCCGGACCTGGTGATCTTGGCCGGAGACGAGCATTCCCGCAGCCTGGTGACCGACCAGTTGCCCGACACCATCTCGGCCGAGATCCGAGTCCTCGATCGATCTGGGCGGCCGGTGGACGGTGGCGACGACGCTCTGGCAGCAGATGTTGAGTCGGTGCTGAGGGATGTAGTGGTCGCCAGGCAGCTCAGGATGGTTCATGAGCTCAAGGAACGCATGGGGCGCGGCGAGTCAGTTGCGCTGGGCGTTCGCGATGTTGCCGACGCCTTCGTACGCGGCCAAGTTGATCAACTCATGATTGACCCAGATGCTGCCGCCGATTTCACGGTGCTGCCGAGCGACTATCCAGGGCTGGCGCTCGGGGCCAGCACACTCGAGGAGGAAGTGCGCGCCGACCAGGCCTTTATTGCTGCCGCGTGCCTGACTGATGCTGATCTTGCGGTCGCGACAGCCGCCACAATGGGAGGTGCTCCGGTCGCCGCCCTGCTGCGCTGGAACCAGTAGCGTTGTCAACCGGTGACAGGAGATGAGGCAACCAACTACATCGTAGTTGGTGTGACGCCGAAGCAACCGTTGATCGTGCTACGGCAGGCCGTCGGTTTTGCCCGGGAGTTCAACGCGAGGCTTGTCTGCGCCAATGTCGAAGCTGGCAACTATGTTGTCGCCGAACATCCGAACGGCTCCGTGGAGTCCCGGCCGATTGACCCCGATCAGCCGGACTGGAATACCGCGATCTTCGATGGCAGCCTGGCGGCCCGGATTCGTGCCATAGCCGACAAGGAAGGCGTACGTGTGGAGTTCCGTGAGCTTGCAGGAGATATCGCTCATGCCCTTGGACGACTCGCCGAGGTCCTCAATGCGGAAATGATCATCGTCGGTAGCCGGCGCGGCGGGCTGCGATCCACGATGCACGAGGTCTTTGGCGGCTCTGTCGCTGCCCATCTGGCGCACCGCCAGCCGCGACCGGTGGTCATCATCCCGCTGCCAGAACCAGAGAGCAGCCGGATCTGAACTCCGTTCACAATCAGGGAAGTCCGCGGCCCGCACACCTATCGTGGGCCAACATCGGACTAGTTGCCGTCGGCGGTGGCGTCGGCAGCGGACTCCGCTACCTGATCACCATGCTGACGCCAGAGGTGGCAGGCATATCGATTGCCACATTCGGCATTAATGTGGTCGGCGCGTTCCTCCTCGGCGTACTCCTCGAACTCCTCGCCGACCACAGCCCTGACACCGGCTGGAGTCGCCGCATGCGGCTCGGCCTTGGCACCGGTGGTCTCGGCGGCTTTACCACCTACAGCGCGCTAGCGACGCAGACCGTGGTGCTTGCCGCTATCCACCCGGGACGAGCCATCGGGTATGCGCTGGGAACAGTGATCGTCGGCGCAGCAGCGTCAATCGCCGGGATCTGGCTCGCTCGTATGCATCGGCGGCCTCCGATGATCAAAAAGGAAGTTTGACTCTTGAGCGGACCGATCACAGCACTGTTGATCTGCGTCGCCGGCGGACTGGGTGCGACGCTGCGGCTGATCCTCGACGGGATGATCCGGACGCTGATCCCATCGAGCTATCCGGTGGGCACGACTGTCGTCAACCTCACCGGCTCGTTCCTGCTCGGACTAGTCACTGGTCTCGCGACCAACCAACTGATGCCGCACCAATGGCAGCTGGTCGCCAGCAGCGGGTTTCTCGGCGGCTATAGCACGTTCAGTACAGCCAGCTTTGAGACGGTCCGGCTGATCGAAGATCGCCGGTATGTTGCAGCAGCTCTCACTGGTCTTGGCATGCTGCTGATCTGCACAACAGCCGCGGCACTCGGCTTCGTCGCGGCGCTGCCAATTAAGCTGCCAATTAACTAGTGATGCATCATTGGCCGGTCGGTACCGTCCAAGTTCGGTTCCGGCGGCTTCTGCGGGCTGAGCCTGGCCCAGATCAGGAAAAAGAGACCGACCAACAACATGAAGATGCCAAGCCAGAGGTTGATGTTGATGTCGGCTGCCTTCGCCTTTTCTTCAGGGGAGGTGAAGAATCCGTAGATCGTCAGCATGATCCCATAGACAGTGAAGAGACCGCCGATCAAATACCGCAGATCGAACAGCTTGCTGGCTGCGGAGTGGGTGGCCTCATATTCGTCGCTCTCCCGGGCGCCCTCCGGACGCGTATCGACAGCGTGGAAGTCGGGTGGCAGCTTGTCTGCTCCCCTGACACGACGGCGGGGGGTTGATTCTGAGTCAGCCATTTCATCTCCTCCTTTCGATTAGATGAAGAGGATCGACAGGACGGCAACGATGCCGAGGGCGGTAAAGCCGAGCAGTTTCGGCGACTCCCACCAGCGGCGTACATAGCCCTCGTGCGGGTCACCGGCATCAGGATCGGGTACGCCCCAGACTAGTCCGGCAAGCTGCTCGATCGGTTTGGGCTTGGTGAACAAGGTCACTACTACCGTCACTACCGCATCGGCGACAAAGGCGACGATGGCTCCATAGAAGTTGAGCATCTGGGCATTGATCTCGCCAGAGGTGTCACCACCCGGATAGAAGTACGCGATATTCGGCCCGATGAGGTACTGGAACGACAAGGCCCCGAGGAAGCCCGCGACGAGTCCAGAGAAGCCGGCCCATGGGGTGGTGCGCTTCCAGAACATCGCAATGATGAAGGTCGCGAACACCGGCGCGTTGAAGAACGAGAACAGCGTCTGGATGTAGTTCATGATGTTGCTGAACCCAGCCGCTATGAAGGCTGTCCCGATGCCGATCAAGACGCCCGCGACGGTGACGACCCGGCCGACGTTCAGGTAGTAGCCATCAGGCCGGTGCTTGCGTACGTAGTCCTGCCAGATGTCGTAGGTGAATACGGTGTTGAAGGAGCTCACGTTGGCCGCCATGCCTGCCATGAACGCCGCCAGCAGGCCGGCCAACGCGATACCGAGCGTCCCATTCGGAAGGTACTCGTTCATCAGTATTGGGATCGCGTAGTTGTATTTCAGATCCTCAGTCTGACCGATGTTGGGCACAAGCGCGACGGCGATAAGTCCGGGAATAATGGTCAGGCCGGGGATGAAGATCTTCGGAAACGCCCCGATCAACGGTGTCCGCTCAGCAGAGGAGAGATTCTTCGCTGAGAGCGCTCGCTGTACCTCCGCGAAGTTCGTGGTCCAGTAGCCGAAGGACAGCACGAACCCCAGGCCCATGACAATGCCGATCCAGTCGCCCAGCGGGTTGGTCCAGTTGCCGACTGCGGTGCCTGCCCAGGTCTCGAAGTGGTTCTCCTTTCCAGGCTGGCTTGTCACCTTCTGCATCAAGCCGCTCCAGCCGCCCATGTCCTTGAGGCCGATGATCACGATTGGAATCAAGCCCGCGATGATCACGAAGAACTGCAGAACCTCGTTGTAGATAGCGCCCGACAGCCCACCCAGGAAGATGTAGACGAGCACGAAGCCTGCAGAGACAACGACGGACACCCAGGTCGGCCAGCCGAGCAGGACCTCAATGATCAGCGCCATGGCGTACAAGTTGACGCCGGCGCTAAGAACGGAGGCGACGGCGAAGGTGAGGGCGTTCCATAGGTGTGTGGCCGGGTTGAACCGGCGAAGCAGGTACTCGGGCACACTTCGGACTCTGGAGCCGTAGTAGAACGGCATCATGACCAGGCCAAGGAAGACCATGGCCGGTACCGCGCCTATCCAATAAAAGTGGACGGTCGAGAGGCCGTATTGGGCGCCATTCGCCGCCATGCCGAGAATCTCGATCGCGCCCAGATTGGCCGATATGAATGCCAGGCCGGTGATCCAAGCGGTCAAGGAACGCCCGGAAAGCAAGAAATCCTCGCTGGTCGCAATAGCTCTCCGGGCAAGGATTCCGATAGCGACGACTAAGGCGAAATAAATGATGAGGATCGTGTAGTCGAAGAAGTTTGTGTCTAGCCGCTCCATACGCCGTCTCCTCGCTATCGCGGACCACGTGTCTCCTGTCGGGATTATCTGCCCCTGTCCGCTATACCCACAAGACATCAGGCGGAACGGCAAGACCGTGTCGCGGTGTATGCAGCAGAGTGACGCATTTGTTCGGGTCCCGAACACACTGAGCGGCGCAGCGGTAGTTGATCAATGCCAGGATCTACTTGTGATCTTGCTGCTCGGCATGTCGAGTGTGATGCTGTGCGATAGCGGTATGAACCGGAGGAGGAAGCGATCTTGGATATTGACCGGAATGTTGAGGATCTGCTGGGCCGTATGACCTTGGCCGACAAGGCTGGCATGTTGTTTCAGACCATGATCGTTGTCGGGTCTGGTGATCTTTCCGAGCCCAATTCAGCCTTTCGCACAAGCAGCGCGGAGTACATGATCAAGGCGCAGCAGCTCACCCACTTCAATGTCATCCGGGCCGCCGACGACGCCAGAACGCTCGCCGAGTGGCAGAACCGGGTGCAAGACCTCGCTGCTGGCACGAGGTTGGGCATTCCCGTGACCTTATCCAGCGATCCGCGGCATCACTTCACCGAGAACGTTGGTGCATCCCCAAGTTGATCTTGCTACGGAGCCCCGCTGGTCTCGGATCAGCGGCGGTTTTCGGTGAGGACGCGAACCTCACCAGCGAGCTGGTGCAGGCCTACATCCGAGGATTCCAGGGTGAGCAGCTCGGGCCGGAATCGGTCTCGACGATGACCAAGCATTTTCCGGGCGGTGGTCCGCAGAAAGATGGCGAGGATCCGCACTTCGCCTACGGCCGCGAACAGGTCTATCCGGATGGCAACTTCGACTACCACCTGAAGCCGTTCCGCGCAGCCATTGCCGCCGGTGGCTCGCAGATCATGCCCTATTACGGGATGCCGATCCGCACCCAGTACGAGGAAGTAGGTTTCGCCTTCAACAAAGGAATCATTACCGACCTGCTGCGTGGCGAACTGGGTTTCGCCGGCATCGTCTGCACTGACTGGGGGCTGGTGACCGACACGACTATCCTCGGTCAGCCCATGCCGGCTAGGGCTTGGGGTGTGGAGCACCTCGACGAGCTGTCACGCGTGGAGATGATCGTGAATGCCGGCTGTGATCAGCTGGGTGGCGAGGCGCGCCCTGAGCTGGTCGTGCAACTCGTCGAGCAAGGCAGGATCAGTGAAGATCGGATTGATGTCTCGGTACGCCGGCTACTGCGCGAGAAGTTCATCCTCGGTCTCTTCGACAACCCGTACGTGGATCCCGATCATGCGGCCGCAACGGTCGGCAAGGCGGAGTTCGTCAGTGCCGGCGCTGAGGCACAGCGTCGGGCGTACACACTCTTGACCAACCGTGATCAACTTCTTCCCCTTAGGAAAGGACGGAAGCTCTATCTCGAAGGCGTATCTGAAGAGATCACCTCACGGTACGGCAATGTGGTCAGCACTCCAGGTGACGCCGACGTCGCGCTCTTGCGGCTCAAGGCACCGTATGAGCCCAGGCCGGGCGGATTCGAGGCGATGTTCCATGCCGGGTCGCTGGAGTTTCCTAGCCAGGAACGTGATCATCACGCTGATATCTGCTCAACCGTGCCGACCATTGCCGACGTCTACCTTGATCGGCCCGCCGTGCTCACCGACTTGGCTTCGGATGCAGCCGCGCTCTTCGCCAGTTATGGGAGCAGCGATGAGGCTTTCTTGGATATCGTGTTCGGCGACGCTCAGCCAGAGGGCTCACTGCCCTTTGAGCTGCCGCGATCGATGGCCGCCGTGCTAGCCAGCCCCTCGGACGTTCCGTTCGACACCGCCGAACCGGTCTTCAGGTTCGGGCACGGCCTCCGCTACGGCGCCCGGGAACAGTGATCATGAGCGGAGCTGAACGTCGACAGCGCGCTCCTCGGCACCGCGCAGAATGACAAGCTGGACGGTCCCATCGGCCCTCGCTATTGCGTCGAAAAGATCATCAATGCCACGCACCGGCTGACCGGCGGCCAAGACGATCAAGTCGCCCTCCGCCAGCCCTGCGCGGGAAGCGGGACTGTCATCCTCAACGTGGCGAATCAGCAGCCCATCAGCATCGGGCAAGCCGACAGCGCGCCGCATCCGCCGGGCGACGTGCGGCGGCGTAACGCCAATGCCAAGCCGCACCCATCGCTTCGACTCGCCCCGACCTAATGCGTCCACCCGAGTTCGCAGTGTCTCATCAGCAGGGATCGCCAAATAAAAACCCTCACCGAGGCGGTTGGTGTTCAAACCGAGCAGCCGTCCCTCGGCGTTGACGATCGGACCGCCCGAGGAGCCGGGTAGCAGCGGCGCGTCGTGCTCAATGCTTCCGGTGATTCGGCGGCCACGCGGCCCCCGGAAACTACGCTCCACGCCCGTGACGAAGCCCAGCGATACCCGCAGTCCGCGTCCACCTGGATTGGCAAGCCCGAAGACGGGAGTGCCAATGCCCGGGGTACCGTCGGTCCCCCATTCGATTGCTGGCGCATCGCCGGTGTCGACCCCAATCACAGCGAGATCTCCGTCAACATCAGATCCGCGAACCTGACCAGTCGCCGTGCGCCCGTCCTGGAAGGTGACGGTGACTTCGTCCGCACGAATGTTATGTGCGTTCGTGAGTACCTGATCTTTGCCGAGGATCACGCCTGATCCGACGCCCCAGCGTTGCCCAATGCCGACCACTGAGTTGCTGACCCGATCTGCGACGCGCTGTATCTCTTCTTGGATTCCGTCTAGTGCTCCCATGACGCCTTTCCTCCAGTCAGTAGTAACTTGCAATTTACTACTAACTCCTTAAGTGTCAATGCTTATAGATGCTCATAGATACGGTGGGCTTGTGAGCGAACAGGAACCGGCGACCCGTGATCGCACGACCTCGCCCCTCGGCGCTGCACTGGCTCGGGTCGGAGATCGCTGGACCCTGCTCGTCGTACAAGCACTGCTTGCCGGGCCGCGGCGGTTCAATGAGCTGCTGGAGGAAATTCCGGGGATTGCGCCAAACATCTTGTCCGAGCGTCTTAAGCGGCTGGAGCGCGACGCGCTTCTGGTGTCACGGCCATACATCGAGCGGCCGCCACGCGCCGCCTACCAATTAACTGCTGAAGGCATGGAACTCGCTGGAGCACTACGCCTGCTCGCCCAGTGGGGTGCCCGCGGTGCTGCCAACGCCGAAGCGCCCGTACACCATGCCTGCGGCACGCCACTCGAAGCCAGATGGTATTGCCCGACGTGCGATCGTCTCGTCAACGACGAGCCTGAGATGGAGATCCATTTCCTGTAGCCGCGGTTCTGTAGCTCCGTCCAAATCGGAGTGAGTTCCATCACAGTACCCCGTTGATATCGAACGCGCGTGCGTTTTTGTCAGTGGCTGTCCGTAGCGTTTGAGGCATGTCGGAACTTCAGGATCATGAGGCGATTGCGCCGTCGGCGGCGGATGCCATGGTGGCACGCCTCGATCAGATCTTGGATGATTTCGCCTCCGCGGTCGCCGACACCAGCACTGTCTCGGATGCGGTTCGGATTGATCGGATCACCCGACTGGAGAAGCTGCGCGCGGCCACGGCAGCGCTGCAGGTCGCAGAGTCGGTGCGGTTCGCGCAATCCCAGGTTGCCGAGCAGCTGGCCGCCGATGTGCACCCTGAGCAGATTGGTCGCGGCATCGCCGAACAAATCGGGCTGGCATGCCGCATTGCACCGGCCAGCGCAGCACGCCGCCTCAACATCGCGCGGGCGTTGTGGTGTGAGCTGCCGAACACCTACAGCCAACTGGTCGCCGGCGACATGCACGAGAAGATCGCCGAAACGGTGGTGAGCGAAACCCAGCATCTTGACGCTGAAATTCGCGGTGCAGTTGATCAACAGCTCAAGACCGCCGGCATAACCCGAATGGGCGTCAAAGCTGCCACCGCCGCTATCTGCAAGACCGCTTACGAGGCAGACCGCGATGGTTATGTGCAGCGCGGGCGTACCGAACGGAAACATCGCCGGGTCGGGATGCGCCCGGCACCAGACACCATGGCGGTCTTGAGTGGCTATCTGCCGGTGGAACAAGGCGTCGCCTGCTACGCCGCCTTACGCAAGCACGCCGACACCGCCAAAGCCTCCGGGGACGGCCGAACCCGGGACCAGATCATGGCCGACACCCTGGTGGAACGGCTCACCGGCCAAACCACAGCCGCCGATGTGAACCTGGAGTTGCAAATCATGATGCCGCTGCAGACGCTGCTGGACCCCAACAGCGCCACACCAGCGATGATTCCTGGTTATGGGCCACTACCGACCGATCTAGCCCGCGACATCCTGATCACCTCCCAAGGCCGGAAGTGGTGGCGCCGACTATTCACCGCACCCTCAGCATCGAAAACCTACTCCGGTCCGATTGTCGGTGGGGATCCGCACAAGCGCTGCTTCGACGGCTGGCTGGCCAGCCTGATCCGGCTCCGCGACCAAGAAACATGCCGGAACCCGTTCTGCGGGGCGCCGATCCGCCACCTCGACCACATCACCCGCCACACCGACGGCGGAGCCACCAGCTACAGCAACGGCCGCGGCACCTGCGAACGCTGCAACTACACCCGCGAAATGCCCGGCTGGCAGATCAGCGTCATCGACGCCGAACACCTCGACAAACCCCACACCATGATCATCACCACACCCACCGGCCACCACTACCTCAGCCGAGCCCCCGACCC
>JBJMIR010000108.1:0-12402 GCA_045806785.1 Propionibacteriaceae bacterium
TAGTGCCAGAACGGCGCCCAACCAGCAGCAACCCGGCTGTCTTCGGCATGCCATGCGTCGACGAAGTCTGGGATCGGCTCCAGCCCATCAACCCACAAATGCATCCAATTTGAGTACGCCCGGTCGATCGGATCCCGAACGATGATGATCAGCTTCGCATCCGGCAGTTCCTCAGCGATCCGTCGTCGAGCGCCGGACAAGTACAGATAGAAAGGCGTGCTTTCAAGCCGGAGCGCACCCTGCGGAGCTCCACGAAAGAGCGCCTGGTAGTCCTCCCTGCGCCAAATCCATTCCTTATTACTATGCGCATCACCGGGTCCCGAGTACGTGGGTGGGGGAGCGTCCCAGCACATGTAGTACTTGGGCTCCTTGACCGGCGACGCGTAGATCTGCGGATGCTGGGCCAGGGCAGCATGCAACGCACTTGTCCCCGCCTTGGGCGCACCGATGATCAATACGTCAGGGCGACATTCCCTAGCGCTCATACCGGGATTCTATAGAGAATGGCACGCTGGGTACCGCTCAGCGAGATCTTGCGTTACTCCTGCGGCGGCCCCAGCCGATCTCTAAGACTTCGACTGTCGGCGATTGAGGTCGGAAGCCGTCGCTTGGGAGCCGCCAATATGACGGCTCGACAGCAGATTCGTCCCAAGGGTCGAAGCCCTGGGGTTGGAAGATCGTCGAGACCGCGACCGGCATGCGGCGAAGGTCGTCGACGAGTTGGTTGTAAGCGAGCCGGTTGCCACGTTGCCGAGTGGCTGACATCCACATATCCGTGGCCAGCAGGTGCTCGACACGGCGAAGATCAGCGCACAACTGCCGTCGTCGTTCCATCAGCCACATTGCATCTTCGTCAGGGTCGTCTTCCTCTGCTCGTGCGTAGTGGGTCTTGGCCCAGTCGCCGCCGCGTCTGGCGAGCGAAACAAGGAGGCGCTGAGTCACAGGGACGCGGACAAGGATCAGGAGGAGGATAACCAGGCCGTACACGACCCACGATCCACTCACCGTAGCCATGTCGATCACCGCCAAATGTTGAACCGACGAATCCCGGGTCCTGTTCTCGAGCGAACCGCGAAGCGTCGTTATACAGGTTGCCTTCAAGATTGATCGCTGGTTGTGTCGTTGACAAGACTCAATCCTCAGGCAGCGCGATCTCAATCCCTCAGCCAGGGCGCGGAGGCCAGAGCGCGTCGCGAAGAAACACCCAGCTTCGGATACGCCTTGTACAGGTGATATCCGACAGTTCGCGGGCTGAGGAAGAGCTGGCCGGCGATCTCGCGGTTGGTCGCTCCGGTCGCAGCCAATCGAACAACCTGGAGTTCTTGCGCCGTCAACTGGCTCAACGGATCCGCGCGATGCCGAGCCGACGGCACATCCTCACCGGCAGCACGCAACTCTTGGTTGGCGCGGTCCGTCCACGGGACCGCGCCAAGTCGATCGAACGTCTCGGCGGCCATCCGGAGCTCGTGTCGGGCATCGGTCGGGCGTCGTCCACGACGCAACCACTCGCCGTACAACAGCTGCGTGCGAGCCCGTTGGAACGGTCGTCCGCCCTCGGCGTGGAGTGCTGTCGCGCGCTGATAGTGCGACTCGGCATCGGCATCCGGGGACGTTAGTGCGCGCGACCGCTCCACGACCCCCCGAGCCCACGGCTGCCGAGCGTGCCGGGCCCAAACGCCGAACTCGGCCCACGAGATCTCTAGCCGGTCCGAGCGCCCAGAGCGGAAGGCCGCCTCAATCTGATCGGCCAGATAGCTGAACGTGAGCGCCGGTACCCGGTGTTGAATCTCGCCCATGCGCTCGTACGCGTCGTCGTACCGGCCGAGCCCGAGATCAAGCTGCCCGAGCGCGTACCAACTCCATGCTGCGGCAACTGTGAGACCGCGCTCTGTTGCGTCGGCGATGGTCTCCTCGCACAGTGCGCGGCAGCGATCCTCTTCACCCTGGATCGCTGCGATGGGGGCCAGAATGGCGGCCTGAAATCCCAGCTGGCGCACTTGCCCAGTGTCCCGTACGAGCCGCATGCCTTCTTCAGCGTTGGCAATCGCATGGCGATGTCGACCCATGAACAACTCGGCGATGGCGAGCAGCAGAAGCGCCTCCGGCAGCTGTCCGATCAAACCGCGCCGGCGACAGGTCGCGACGTGTCCACTTGTGAGTGCGTACATCACCTGATCGTCGCCGAGCGTGAGGGCAGCGTGCGCCGCGAGAAGGACCGACCGTGTGGACTCGCCGGTACGCCACTCAGCCACATCGGCGTCGTGCAGTAGTCGCAACGCTGGGTCGGTCCGATCTAGCAGCACCATCGCCATTGCTTGGGTCAGTGTGGCACGCAGGGGGTCCGCCGCAGCCGCGGCAAGAACATCGACAGTGAGGAGGATTTGGTCCGCAAGATTGCGATCCGCACAAAGCAGGACGTATCCCATGGCGTTGCTGAGCATCGACAGAGCCGCTGCCGGATCATGCGGTCCGAGCCGTCGACCACCGTCGATGAAGATGGCCGCAGCCAGGGCGGGCGACCCGTATTCGAACTCGACAGCAGCCGAGATGGGCGCAAGCCGCGCCGACAGCAGCGGATCGTCGGAGAGTTTGGATACCCGCTCGACGAGAGATGCCGCGCGTTTGAGCAATCCGGCATCGCGCGCAGCTGCAGCGGCCTGACAGAGCCGTCGCACCCGAGCCTGATCGTCAATGCTCAAGTCCGCTGCGCGTTCCAGAGCAGCAGCCTCGGTCGCATGGGCACCGCGCACTCTGGCCCGCTCTGCTGCGGCCTCGAGCATCGTCGCCACACCTTCATCGGGCTCGATTGCGGAAGCCGCGCGGTGCCACGCCTGTCGGTCGGCGAGTTCCACCGTGTCACAAGCCTCGGCGAGCGCTGCATGGGCGGCCAGTCTTTCCCGAAAGGAGGCGTCATGGTAGGCGGCCGCACGGGCGAGTGGGTGTCGAAATGCCACCGTGTCATTGGAGACGATGATCAGCTCCACGCGCTCAGCCGGTTCAATGGCATCCGAATCTACGCCGAGTGAGTGGGCTGCTTTCAGGATCAGCCGTACATCACCAAGATCATCGGCGGCAGCCACCAAGAGCAGTTTTCGGGTCGGCTCGGGCAGTGCATCGATCTGGTCTCGAAAGGCCCGTTGTACGTGGCCTCCCCCCAAATCAGCCTCGAGTGGGGGAGGGCCGATGGGTGGGTCGGACCCAGCTGCGTACGGTCGGGACAACTCGAGCAGTGCAAGCGGATTGCCGGCCGACTCCCCGACCACGCGGCGGCGCAGCTCCGGCAGCAGATCGGTCCGCCGCTCGACGAGCAGGGCGAGCGCATCTTCTTCGCTGAGCCGGGTCGGCTGCAGCTGCGGCAGTCCTTCGTACTCGATCATGTGCTCGCCGTCGCGTACTGCGAAGATCATCGCAATGCCCTCTTCGGTCAGCCGGCGGGCGGCGAAGAGGAGGGTACTCATCGACGATTGATCGAACCACTGAGCGTCATCGATGATGACGACCACCGGAACCTGCTCGGCGAGATCGGAAAGCAGGGTGAGTACCGCGAGGCCGACCAGAAGTCGATCCTCGGCCACGCTGGGCGCCAGGCCGAGCGCTCCGCGTAATGCGGCCGCCTGGATGTCCGGAAGCGAATCGACATGACCGAGTTCGGTATGGAGCAACAGGTGCAGCGCACCGAACGCAATGTCTGCCTCCGACTCGACGCCCGCTGCGCGCAGTACTCGCATGCCGGCGGCGGACCGGGCAGCGTAATCCACTAATGCCGACTTGCCAATCCCAGCCTCGCCGCGGATGAGCAGTGCGCCGCTCGTGCCTGCGCGGGCATCGGTCAACAGTTGGTCGATGACCGCGATCTCTTTGGTGCGCCCAAGCAGCACCAGGACGAATCTACTCGCGTCTGCTGTGTGGCCCTGAGTGGGCGTTTGACTTCACGGGCTCACGCCTCGCGGTAGCAGCCAGCTGGGCGACCATGTCCGCAATGCCCTCGCGGTACGTCGGGAACATTGGTTGCCACTCGAGCTCGGTTCGAGCCTTGTGGTTGGAAACCCGCATCGAAGTGTCCGCTGCGGCCGACGCGATCAAGGGCGCGATCAGATGCAGCATCCATCGAGGCAGTCGCCACGGTCGAGGTGTGCCGAGTGCGGCGGCCATGGCGGTGACCACCTGCTGCCAGGTGGCTGGAAGGTCATCGACGATGTTGTACGCCTGGCCGGCGCGACCGTGTTCCAGGGCGGCTACGGTTGCGGCCGCGGCGTCTTCGTGATGGATCCATCCGAGCTCGCCCCCGGTAAATACCGGCACCATGCGCTTGGCGAGCAGGGCCGGCATCTGGACGTCACCGCCGTAAAGTGCGCCGTACCGGAGTGCAATGCCCTCGGGGGCGGTGAACGCCTGCTGCTCTGTCGATCGCATCGCCTTTACATGCGGGTCGCACGGGCCACCGTCGGGCACACCGAAGGGTGTGTCCTCGGTCAGGACGTTCGTGCCGTGGTCTCGGTACCCGTAGCCCAAGATGATCGACTGAGTGAGAAACCGTCGGGCACCCAGTTGCTCGGCCGCTTTCAGCAGATTGGCCGTGCCCTGGATGCGTAGCGTGTTTGTGGTCGACATGCCGCGATGCCTGAGCGGCGGCTTTCGCAACGCGGTGAGCTCGTGGATCACAGCGTCGGCCGAGTAGCCCTCGAGGGCTCGAAGCAGCGCCTCGACGTCGAGTGCGTCGGCGATGACCGGCGTGACGCCGAGTTTGATCAGCCGACCGCTGCCGTTCTCGCTGCGGGTCAGCCCGAGCACCTCATGCCCGTGTTCAAGGAGTCGACGCGCGATCGGTGCACCCAAAGCGCCGGATGCTCCGGCAAGCAGAACCTTCATGATCTTCCTCCTATTAACGCCGACTTGTCAGAGCCCAGTTGTGCTATAGCACCGCTGGATTCTGACAACTCGGAGTTGTGGTCCGGTCCGGTAGACAGGCCGAGAACCCGCAGCATGATCCGGTCCAAGATCGGAACCGGCATCCAACGCGCGAGCAACGCCATTCGACGGGAGTCTCGGCCGACCAGGTAGCGTGCCTTCGGATTCGGTGCGGTCAGTGCCTTCTCGATCACGGCAGCGACCCGATCCGGGCTGCTGCCGGCTCGTTCTCTGGCGAGGCCGCGACGCGTCATCTTCAGGAAGCTGGCCGCATAACGGTCGCGGTTAGCACTGGACATCTCCCCGATCAGATCTTCGGCCTGATCCTCGACCTTGTCGATCGCTTCGGTACGAATGGCCGCCGGCTCGATCAGCACGACGCGGATTCCCGATGACCGCAGCTCGAGTCGCAGCGCATCCGTGATCGAGGCGAATGCCTGCTTCGATGAGGACAGCGGACCGGTGTAGGGCGGGGTCAGGCGATCACCGATGGACCCGATGTTGATCAACCGACCGCCGCCTTGCCGCAGCACCGGCAGGAATGCCTGGAGGACGGCGACCTGGCCAAAGACATTGACCTCGTACAACCGGCGGAGGGCATCCAGCGGGACCGCCTCCATCGGCCCGACAAAGCCGATCCCAGCATTGTTGATCAGACCCTGAATACCGGCCGAACCGACCACTGTGGCGACCTTGCTAGCCGCCGCGGCGACCGAGCCAGCATCGGTAACGTCCAAGATCAACGGCCGTACCACACCGCTGGACAACGCCTGCAGCTTCTCGCCGTCGGACGGTCGGCGTACGCCTGCGAAGACCAGGTATCCCGCATCGGCCAGAGACATTGCTGTCGCTCGTCCGATGCCGCTCGACGCGCCGGTGATCACAACCGCGGATGAGCACGACATCGGTGACTTCGTGTCATTCATCGCGCAGCACCTCGACCTGCCTGTGCGTACTCCGGGCGCAGCCTCCCTGCACGGGCTTCATCTGCGCTGGGCGAAGGCACGAAGATCGGTTGTTGCCGTAGGTACCGATCGAAGAAGTCACCAGACATGTTCGACATTCATGGCTCGGTCTCCCGCCGCGCTCGTTCCCTGGCTACGACAAAGACGCTAGGAGGCGAGAACGGCACTGCCATCTGTCAATTGACTGGTTTGTGATCAGGCGACAAGAGGGCCGTTTCACATCACAGCCGTTAAGACGTACCCGAGAAACTCGTGCACAGGGGTCGTTTCGCATCACAAGCGCGAAAACGTGCCCCGGCGCCTATCAACAGCTTCAGGGCGACGCGTGGTGCGCCGCGCGATGCCGGGCGAGTACGTCGAGACCGAAGTCCGAGGTCGGATCGCGCCATACCGAGTGCGCATGGTTGGCGTTGTTCTGGGTGTTGTCCCACTCAATCAGCAGCCGCGGACCCTGCAGCCGGTAGTAATGCGGCTCGCCCGGCGCAGTCCCTCCCGCCCAGGCGAAGTGAACCGCATCCAGGGCAGCCTCATCGTCGTAGCTCTGCAGCGGAGACACCCCGGCCGGTGCCCGGTCCAGATACGTGGCAAGGAGGGCTCGTAGCATGTCCCGCTGCTCCGCAGTGAAGTCAGCGGCCGGTACGCCCTTGGGCTCGGTCGAGTACGCAACAGCCTGCTGGTCGGTGTCGCTTAAATCGGTTTCATCCATGATGACCTCCTCAAGCGACCGCAGCTTCGCCTCCTCTACCAGGTCGGGGAACCGCTCGTCGCGGTACATGCCAGCGAATGGAATGGCCTGGTTGCCGTCAGTGACGTAGGTCAGGTTGATGGTGACGAAGTCGGATGGGGAATGGGGCAGCAGGACGGCGCGCGCGGCGAGTTCGGGCGACAGCGACCGCACCAGGTTCCGACCGAGGTCCTCCACGCCGGCGAGGGGACGGTTCACTGCGCCTCCGAGGAGCGGTGACCTGGCGGGATTCGTGCCAAGGAAGCACGGCGTCGTGGCGACAAGGACCCCGTCCATCACAAGGTTGTGCAACGAGACGTGGTGCCCACCAAAACGCCAACCCCACACACCGTCGTCGCCCGGCCTGCCGAACACGCGAAGGTAGTACATCCCAGGGTCGCGGCCACGTTCCCGATTGAAGCTGGCCTTGAACCCCTCGATGTAGTCGAGCACATTCTCCAGGCCGATGATCGTTGCGACTGTCACGTACGCAGCAGGGGAGAGGCCGGTCGAGACCAGCCGCATCGCCGCCCGCTGCTGCGCTGGCCGCTGCTGATGGATCGTGACGCCACCATGATCAGTTGGCGTATAGAACCAGCGCCGGCGTTCGTTGTCGGACGGATCGTCGGCGGGAATGGCTCCCTGGCCGATCGCGCGCTGCTCGGCATCCAGAGTGTCCAACCAGGCACGCGCGGCCTCCGCCATGCGAGCTGCCACCTCGCGGCGTGCCACTACGTCATCGTTGATCATGCTCGCATCCGCCATGCAGGGAATCTAACCCGAAGCCTTGTGACCGGGGAACCCACTCTTCCGCAACGGGCGATCGTCGTGTTAGACAGAGGTCACAAGCCGGCGTGCACGCGGTCGTACGGGTGCACGAGATCGCCTGACTGACGCCTGCGGCCGGGAAGGAGCAACCGTGCCTGTCGTATCCATGAAGGAGATCCTTGATCGGGCCTTCACCGAGCGCTATGGGGTGGCCGCCTTCAACATCCTGAACGACTTGACCATCGAGGCCATCCTCACGGCGGCAGCCGAGGAACAGGCACCGGTGATCATCCAGACATCGGTCAAGACGGTCCGCCAGTACGGTCGTGATCAGCTTTTCGCGATCTTCACGGCCTTCGCCCGTGATGTGCCGGTGCCGGTGACCTTGCATCTTGATCACTGCCCCGAACGATCGGTGATCAGCGACTGCCTCGCCGGTGGCTGGAACTCCGTCCTCTTCGACGCCCACGAGCTAGATGTGGCGGAGAACCTGCGCCAGACAACCGAGGTAGTCACCGAAGCTCGCCGGTATGGGGCCAACGTCGAGGGCGAGATCGAAGGGATCCAGGGCGTCGAAGACGACGTTGGCTCTGATGAAGCCTCGAGGGTGCAGAGCCTGGAGGTCGCGGTGGACTTCATCAAGCAGACCGGCGTCGACTGTTTCGCGCCGGCGATCGGAAACGCGCACGGCCAGTACACCGCCGCTCCGAAGCTTGATCATCAGCGCGTCACCGACCTGGTGGAAGCAACCGGCGTACCGATGGCTCTGCACGGCGGCACTGGGCTATCAGAGGATCAGTTCCGGGATCTGATCTCGCGGGGGTGTGCCAAGGTCAATATCTCCACCGCGATCAAGGAATCGTTCATGAAGTCGGGACTTGAGTTCCTTCGCGGCGCCGAGGAGAAGGGCAAGTGGGATCCGCCGTCGCTCTTCCACCACCAGCGATCTGCCGTTATGGAGACAACCAAGTACCACATCCGGCTGTTCGGCAGCGCCGGTCGGGCGTGGTGAGCCGTGGCTGTTGGTATTGATCGGGCTCGCAAGCTCGCCCGGGGTTTGATCTTCGATTGTGACGGCGTATTGGCCGACACTGAGCGGTATGGGCACCTGCCGGCCTTCAATGCAACGTTCAAGGACTACGGGCTGCCGGTGCAGTGGAGCGAGGACGACTATGGCGAGAAGCTCAAGATCGGCGGCGGCAAGGAGCGGATGGCCAGCCTCTTCGATGATCCGGACTTCGTACGCACCGCGCAGATCCCTGCCGATGAGGCCGGGCGCCGCGAGCTGCTGGCGCAGTGGCACAAGGCCAAGACCGCAACGTTCAAGAAAATGGTCGCTGAGGGGCGGATTCCTCCGCGACCGGGCATAGCGCGGATCATCAGGGCCGCCCTCAACGACGATTGGACCGTCGCAGTCGCGTCAACATCGGCGGAGGAGTCGGTACGAGCTGTCCTGGAGAACGCCGTCGGTCATGAGCTAGCCACGCGGGTTCCGTTGTTCGCTGGCGACATCGTCCCGGCAAAGAAGCCAGATCCCGCGATCTATTCGCTGACTCTGGCCAAGCTCGAGCTGGATCCGGCGGACACACTTGTGGTCGAAGATTCTCGCAACGGACTCCTGGCGGCGATCGGAGCGCAGCTGCGGTGCCTGGTGACAGTCAACGGCTACACCCAGCAAGAGCGGTTCGACGAGGCAGTGCTCGTGGTTTCCGAACTCGGTGACCCTGGCCGGCCACCGATCCACGTGCTGGCTAACCGGAGCGCCGCGCGACCGGGGGACTACATCACCCTCGACGACCTTCGCGACTGCCTCCGGGCAGCCCCGGCGGAGGAGCTTCAGGAGCAAGCCGCGGCCACGGGATCAGGATCGGTGCAAGATCCGGGAGAGGGAGAGGCGAGTGAGTGACAACGGTATAACTCAGGTCGAGCTGGTGGTTCGTACCATCGCCGAGACCGCCATCGATAACGAGAAGTACTTCGGTGATCTTGACGCAGTGGTGGGTGACGGCGACTTCGGCTATTCGCTGGCTCGTGGGTTCGAGAAGCTCCTGGAAGGCTGGGATGATCTTGACCGTACCGACATCGGGACATTCCTGAAGAAGTCCGGGATGATGATCAGCTCACGTATCGGTGGCACGTCTGGACCGATCTGGGGCACTGCGTTCATCCGCTCGGGCATGACCGCCGGGGCGACCGACAGCCTCAATGGTGATCAAGTGATCAGCATGTTGAGGGCCGCAGCCGAGGGCATCAAGACGCGCGGTCAATCTGATCTTGGAGACAAGACTCTGCTGGACTCCCTAGTACCTATGACCGATCGGCTGGAATCGGAGTTGCAGTCCGGCGCGGATGGCGGCGAAGCGCTGAAGGCTGCGGCAGCGACGGCCCGGGAAACGGCGGAAGCGACGAAAGAGATGGTGGCCAAACGCGGCCGCGCGGCGTACACGGGCGAACGCAGTAGAGGATCGGTCGACGCGGGCGCGATGGCAGTCGCAGTGATCACCGAGCGGATAAGTGAGGCCTGGTCAGGAGCATCTCAAGGAGGAGCGTCATGAAGAAGTTCGTCAACGATCCCAAGCAGTACGTCCCGGAGATGCTCGAGGGCATCGCACTGGCAAACCCTGACAAGATCAAGTACGTCCCGGACTACAACTTGATCATGCGTACCGACATACCGCGAGACGACAAAGTCTCGATCGTGCAAGGCTCGGGCTCTGGCCACGAGCCCGCCCACGTCATGGTCGTCGGGCCCGGCATGCTCGACGCCGCTTGTCCGGGTGACGTCTTCGCCGCGCCTCCAATGGACTATGTGTACGAGACCACGAAGCTCGTCGCCTCGCCTGCCGGCGTGTTGCTGCTGGTGAACAACTACACCGGTGACCGGATGGCATTCGATATGGGCAAGGAAATGGCCGAGGCTGAAGGCATCAAGGTCGGTGTGCTGACCATCGACGACGATGTCGCGGTCAAGGACTCGCTCTACACCGTTGGCCGGCGTGGCGTAGCCGGGAACTTCTTCGTGATCAAGGCTGTAGGCGCGGCGTCGGAGGAAGGCGCTGATCTTGATGAGCTTTTGCGAATCGGTCAGAAGGTCAACAGTGTGGCCCGCACTATGGGGCTGGCGCTGACCGCATGTACGCCGCCGGCCAAGGGGTCACCGCTGTTCGAGCTAGGGGCCGATGAGATGGAGGTCGGCGTCGGGATTCACGGTGAGCCGGGCCGTGAGCGTCGCCAGCTCACCAACGCCGACGCCATCGTCGATGAGCTGCTGGAGGCGGTGGTGACCGACCTGCCGTACAACTCTGGTGATCGGGTCGCGTTGATGATCAACGGACTTGGCGGTACGCCGATCAGTGAGCTGTACATCCTCTATCGCCGTGCTCATCAGCAGCTGGCCGATCGTGGCATCACAGTTGGGCGCAGCTACGTCAATGAGTACTGCACCTCGCTCGACATGGCGGGCGCCTCGCTCACGCTGGTGCGGTTGGACGAGGAGATCGATCGGCTGCTGCGAGCACCCGCTGAGGTGCCCATCCGGGTCTTCTGAAGGGACTCGGTTCATTGCAGCTCACGCCTTTCGGCTGCGCGAGTCTGAGGCGTAGGCAGGAGAGCTCAATGCTGTCAGCGCCCAAGAAACATCCGAGCCAGGTAGCCGAGTAGCAAGGCTCCTAGCGTCAATAGCAGGAGCACCGAGAGGGCCCCAGCCAATGCGGCGATGGAGATCGCGCATCCGGCGGTGATCAATATCAGCCGTAGCTTGGTGGCATATCTAAATCCGTTCGTCAGGACAGCGCCGCTAGCGAGCGTCAGAAAGCCCGTGAGCGCCATGATCAAGACAAGCACATGGTGGCCGCCAAGCGTGATCACTGCCGTGAGCCTGGAGGTTTGGTCTAGCCAGCTGCCGACGGCAATCATCCAGGCGACCGCCACCATGTCGAGGGCTGCGAGGAGCCAGAGACGGCGGGCGTTCCGTTTCGACAATTTCACGGGGGTCCGCTCTGGCGGTGGACGCAGCATTGTTACCACCTCCAGGCGACAAGTGGGTACCAGAGGCAAAGCTGGCCGTGTCGAGGAGGCGTCGGCGCAATGATGCCGAAGATGATCGGATCCAGGAGTGTGTCCCACACACCGTCAGGCACTACCGATGCCGCTCCGCACACCAACACATCCAGGGCCTCAACCGCTCTCGTGACGGCGGGATTTTCCGGGACTCCTCCGACGAGGGCGCGTGCGACTTCATCTGTGCAGGCTTTTGGCCCGTCCCGCAGTGCCGGTAGGAGTTGGCCTACTGGTCCTTCGGGATTGAGCTCGTGCGCGATCGCGAGGCGCTGGAAGGGAACGTCCAGCTCGGCAATCCGTTTCAACCGAGCTCGTTGACCTCGAGGAAGGACTGTACGTCCCTGAGGGCTTCGCAATGGGTCCCGCTCGACCGGTGCGATGACCCAAGCAACGCCGGTGCGGTCAAGGGAAGCCAGCGGAGTCTCAGTCCATTCCAGCTGGAGTGGGGGCCGGAAGCTAGGCCACTTTTCGTTGATCTCGACGCTTAACTCGGCGAGCTCTCGATGGCTCCACACCTCCGAGGAATGTGATTGGGAAAGAAGCTTCAGCCCGCGCATGATCCGTCTCCCTTCTAGACGTAGTGCTGTAGGCAATTGCAAAAGTTGCGAGAAGGAAGCAAGCCGTCAAAGCGCCAACGATGAGTGCTGCGATGCCGAGAAGCGAGGCACTGCCAGCCGCCGAGGCGAAGGTCAGTCCGATTACCTCTATGTCGTTGCACTCGGAGAAACCGCGTGTTGTCGGGATCAGCCCGACGAGAGCGGCGACACAGAAAACGCCGCAGGCTAGGAGCGCTGCGGCGTGATGGTGCAAAGTAGCGACCATACAGATTGGCCCATCACAAGGGCTGGCTCCACTGACTATGGTTGCAAGCCAGATTGCCCAACAGAGCTCGACGGGAATGAGTAGCCACAGCATCAGCTGAAGCCGGCGTGGAGCTCGAACCCGCTCAAGGCCCCAGGGCTGGCTACTCGCCAGGAA
>JBJMIR010000109.1:0-7897 GCA_045806785.1 Propionibacteriaceae bacterium
GGGCTCATCGCGCTCACCGTCTTCGATGTGGTGATTGTGCTGCTGACCTGGCGGGAGTACCGCGTGCAGCGCCGAATCAGAAACGATCAGGCCCGATCCGCGCCAGCTAATGCTCACGACGCCGCCGCGGCCGCACCAGCAGACCGATGACCCAGCGCGGACTCGCTAACACAGGGACCGTGGGCGAAACCCCCGTCTCGGTCCGCTGGTCGCCGTGGCGTGCGGTAGTTGGGTTCGGATTGGTCAGTTTGGCCGCCGACATGGTGTATGAGGGAGCCCGCTCAATCACCGGGCCGCTGCTCGGTTCGCTGGGTGCAACCGCGGTACTGGTGGGATTCATCACCGGCGCTGGGGAGGCGATGGCGCTGATGCTGCGCGTTGTGTTCGGCCCGTTGGCCGACCGCAGCGGCCGCTATTGGACGCTGACCTTCGCCGGCTACGCGGTAACCGCGGTCTGCGTGCCCGCCTTGGCAATCACCCCGTTCCTCGCCGGTGCCGGGCTCGCGGTCGCCTGCCTGCTCATCTTGGCCGAGCGCGCCGGGAAAGCGGTCCGGAGTCCGGCCAAGACGGCATTGCTGGCGCAGGCAGCCGGTGCGGTCGGCCTTGGGCGGGGGTTCGCGGTACACAAGGCACTCGACCAAGCTGGCGCCGTCGCCGGACCGCTGCTGGTTGCCGCGGTCGTAGCCATTACCGGCACGCTCTGGCCGGCCATGGCGGTGCTGATCGTTCCCGGTGTCGCGGCCCTGCTTGTCTTGGCGTGGATCCGCCGCAGGATGCCCGACCCCGCCGTCTCCGAGAACGTCAGTGAGCCACCAGCCGCGACTACGGCCCGGGAGGTGCCGCCTCCACGATGGCGTTGGCGGTCGGCCAGTTCCCTTCCTACCGCGTTCTGGCTCTTTGCTGCCGCCTGTGGGGTGGCCACTGCAGGACTGGTCACCTTCGGCGTCATCTCCTATCACCTGACTCGCGACCACGTTCTAGCCGTCGTGGCCGTTCCGCTCGTCTACGCCGCTGCCATGGCGGCCGCAGCGCTCGCCGCGTTGGTGAGCGGCTGGCTGTTCGACCGCCACGGAGGCCGCGTCCTCTTCATTGTCCCGATCCTTGTCGCTGTGGCCCCCGCGCTGGCGTTCACTAACTCGGCGGTCATAGCGATCCTCGGCGTGCTGATCTGGGGGGCAGCCGTTGGTGTCCAAGATTCCACCGTCAAGGCGCTGGTCGCCGACCTCGTCCCCACCGCCAGACGCGCCACCGCCTACGGCGTCTTTGCCGCCGTCCAAGGCGCCGCGGCCATCGCCGGCGGAACACTCGCCGGCGCACTTTATGATCGATCCTTACCCGCTCTGATCGCCACCATCGCCGCCATCCAACTGATATCGCTCGTCCTGCTGGCCGTCACGCTGCGCCGCGATCACGTCAGGTGAACATGCCGCACCCTCCAGCACATCCCGGCACGTTGCCGACCCGGGAAACCGCGTCGCCGAGGCTGGCTCTAACCGATGGAGCTTATGGAGGCCTGACCGCCGCAGGCGATGTGTTGGCCCACGCCAGTTGGGGCTTAGCCGCTGTGCCAATGGCGGCAGGCTTTCTTGTGACCGGTCGATCGCCTAGATGCCTCGGTTGGTCGCCCACCACCGCTGTCGCTGTGTTCTACCACCTGATACTGCGACGCTGGTTGTTGACCGTGGCATGGTCGTCCTCGACGCGCCAAGGCCGACGTCGCAGCCGGTCGAAGAATGGCAGTCGACAGTCAGCATGTAGAAATTCTCGGACGCGTGACTGACCAACGAGACGACCCGGGCCAGCCCACACAACGGCCGCTGAGTTGGCGATGGGTGGCGGCGCTGATAGTGCTCCTTGCTGCGTTTCTCGGACTCCGGAGCCTGCACGGCCTACAGCCAGAGCCGGTAGCCCCGCCGACGCCAACTGGCACATTGGTGGTAGTCGGCGTGACAGATCGCAGCTCCCTCACGGGGAGCGACCTGGCCCTGATTGACTTCCACAGCAACGCAGTCCAATTCGCTGCGGTATCGGTCAGGCCACGCTACATCGGCGACTGTGCCGCCGCCGGGTGGGCCACGCTCGGTGCGGGTCGCAGGACGAGCGTGGACGGACTCTGCGACCCGCGGGTTGAACGGCAGCGGGTCACCGACTGGCCACAGCGCCTCACCGCAGCTGCCGCGCATCACGGAGACGCCGCGCTCGGAACGCTGGCAGCGTCCATGTACGGCTGCGTCGCAGCGGTAGGACCGCGGGCGGCGCTCGCCGCAGCACGGCCGGACGGGACTGTCGCGCACTATGACACTGTCGATCACTTCCTCGCCGACGGCCTGGCGACACCCTGCCCCGTGACACTGGTCGATGCCGGCCAGCAGTCCAACCACATCATCAGCGCACTAGCCGATCGACCGCACGTCACAGTCATGGTGACCGGGATCGGTCCGCCTGCCGGCTCCGACGACCCGAGCCTCCAGGCTCTCTACGAGCTCCCCGCCGCGCCCGCCGGCTGGCTCACTTCGGCCAGCACCCGGCGCGATGGGATCGTCAACCTCACCGATCTGACGGCCACACTCATCGAGGCCGGCGGTCGTGAGGCCCCTGGAGGGCCTGCGCTGGTCGACGGCTCCCCTTTCCAGGTGCGAACCGAGATGGTCACAGCAGCAGCAGCACAACATCACCTGGAAGCGGTGGCCGCCTTGTCCAACGCGGCAGTGCCCGCCGATACGGCCCTCGGTGTCAGCGGCGCCATCCTTCTGGTGCTTCTCATCGCCAGCATCACCGCACGCAAGTTCGCCATAGCCAGGCCGATCTTCGAATGGGCCACGATCTTGCCGGCCGCGATGCTGCTCACCGGCGCCTTGCCGTGGAATGCAACACGCTGGCCCATCCTGGTTCTGCTGATGACACTGGCCGGGTGGGGCATCGCCTTAACTGTTGCCGTCTTTGCGGGAGCCAAACGTCTCAACGTTCCGTTCGCCGTCGCCGGGGCGGCGGTGACAGTGACTGCCTTCACCATCGACGCTGCGCTCGGTGGAGTGATGGAGCCCGGCTCCATGCTCAACTCCAGACCGGTCAACGGAGGGCGCTGGTACGGATTCGGTAACGTCACCTTCGCCGTCTACGCCGCCGCCGCCCTCGTATTGGCCGGCTACCTAGCCGGCCGGCTGCAGGCAACCGGCCATCGGCGGGCCGCCCTTGTCTCAGTCGCCGTGATCGGGTTCGGTGTGGTGCTCTGCGAAGGCTGGCCCTCAATGGGTGCGGACTTCGGTGGGGTGATCGCGTTGACACCGGTGCTCGCCTGGCTGCTACTGCGTCTGGCCGATATGCCGATAACCTGGCCCAAGCTCCTGGGCGTCGCCGTGTCGGCGCTGGTTCTCGTCGCAGTGATCTCGCTGCTGGACTGGCTCCGCGGCCCGACTGCCCGGACACATCTAGGTGCCTTCTTTCAGCGGGTTCTTGACGGCGACGCCTTGAACATCATCATCCGCAAAGCAGTCGCAGCCAGTGGCTCCATACTCAACCCGCTGGGGATGGGCGCTGTGCTTGTCGGCGTGATCGTCTGGGTCTTTCTGTTCCGCCGCCTGCTGCCCGCGCTGCGCTGCGAGTTCACAACACTTCACACGGTCGCTGTCGCGGCCCTCGGCGTCGCCATCCTCGGCACTGCCGTGAACGACGGTGGCATCACAATCTGGTACACCGTCACACTGACATTCACTGTGACCGTTTCGGCGCTATGGGTGGACCACACCTATCACCTCAACGTGATTCACCAGGCTGCACGGCGATGAGGGTCCGCCGACCGGCTCAGCGTGTCATGATCCGCGCGGCTCGCAGTTCCAGCGCTGCTGAGGACATGGCTGAACCACCACACTCAGGTCATGCGCCGCTCGGCTCCAGCGTCTTGACGATGTTGATCTCCCGATTGCCAAGATCAAGTCGTGCGACAAGTTAGTCCACTGCCCAGTCACAGTGATTACGATCGCCACGAGGCTGCCATCGGCAGCGATTAGGATCGCTGGCCAATTCCGGCAGAGCAGGGCTGCACAGGCTCCGCGGCGGTGACTCGATACCGAGCACTCGCAAGTCGTCGGGAATATCGGGCCGCGCACCGTTTGCTGGCATTTCGGCAGGCCAAAGGCATGCGGATCGTGCCCTACTCGAGAAGCGCCAATTGTGTCACGCCGCAGTAAGATTCCAGGCGCCTTGGTCGGCGAACTCGAGCCGGTTGCCAATCTTGACTGCTTGGGAGTGGTTGAACTGCGGGGTCGTCAAGAACGCTGGATCGCTCATGTTCTCACGGCGATGATGTCCCGTCCCGACCAAGCGCCGGTTCCTGTATCAGGACTTGACATCGGGCGAATGCCAAGCCTGGTCGAGAGGAAGAGCGAACGACTCTAGGCAGCTGCAGCTGTGCGGGCTTTAGCTTTTGAAGGCGTTCTTGACCTTATCGGTTGTGGACCTGCGGCGGCTGTGATAGATACCCGCTACGACCGATACCCCGACCGCGGCCAGTGCCACCTGAATGATCAGCTCAATCCAGTCAATGCCTGGGGTAACAGCCACGGCCAAAGCCGAGGCGATGGCGGTGCCAACAAGCGCCGCAACGATACCGACCAGGAGGGTGAGCCAGAGCGGGATGTTCTGCCTACCCGGCGCAACGACGCGCCCCAAAACACCGATGATCAGGCCAATCACCAACGCTGTGATGATTCCCGTTACTTCCACTGCCACTCTCCTCAAGTTGTCCTCCTGACAATGATGCATCCGCCTGAAGTCGACGCCAACACCAACTTCAGCGACGTCTGCAGGACCCGATCGCCAACCAACGAGAACATCAAGAGGCTGCTGCGGCAGTAGTTAGCGACGTGCCCAACCTGGTCCGGCGTCCACTTGGCAGGGTTCGCGTTTGATCGTTGCATGGCCCGGGGCCGGGTGGGGTCGTCGGGGCACTTTCGGGGTCTGCCGTTGAGGCGGGAAGGTTGTGGCTGCCAAGCCGAGGCGCCGCTGGTCACAGAGCAGATCGTGCTTTGCGGGTCCCAACGGTGAAGGCGAACAACGGGAATTCGCACTGAAAAGGGCCCCGGGTCAACCAGACGCGTTCACGCAAGACGACCTGGCGGTCGCCGCGTCGCCAGGGCCACTCCCAGCAAGTCGGGGCCTTGCCTCTTGCCCACTGTTCATCGCGGCGATCGCGAGGCGGTCCAGTCGATCTTGCGATCTTCTCCATGATCAAGATCATCTGGTCGATCCAGCATCGTCGTAGAGCCGGTCACGTGTCGGCCACAGTAGCCAGGATCATCGAGGTCCTGGCCGCTAGCCAGATCGAGTACGCAGCGCGACGCCTCCGCGGTCGGTGGTGGAAAAGAATCAAGATCCAAGATCGTCACCTGGCGATGATGTTGATCTCCCCAAGAGGCTGTACACGCGGTCCGCATGGGCCCCAGACAGTAGGAAATGAAGGGGCAGTGGGTGGAGTACTCACGCGATCTTCCAGTGCTGACTGCGATAGCAGAAAAGCTAGAGTGCGGGGCAGCGCTCCAGTGGACACCGAGCAGTTGATCGACGAGCTCGGCCTGACCTTGGCAGGATCTGACGGCGGCCCTCCGCGCTTTGGATGTGGAATATCTGATCGTGAGGTGGCCCGAGCGGATCACCTACGGCCGCAGCGACCCTTCGACTCTCGTCGAGCGCATCACCTCGAGAGCTCGTGAGGCGGTTGGTTTGTGGCCGTCACCTGAGGCCCGTCAGACTGCACAGCCGCGGCCGGGTCATGATCAAAAACAAGCGACGCCGCACCGGCCCGACTCGTGACGTTCAGCGGCGCGGTGGGTTCCATGGCCCGACGCCGCCGAGGCGCTCGAGCGTGATCTTGGTGACGTACCCGGGCGGGGGATCGGGCATCCCCGGGAAGATGACGTCTGGCCCGAGATAGGTGTGGGCGAGGCGCTGGAGGACCTCGGGGGCACCACCCTCGGTCACGCGCGCGGTGCCGTACACGACAAGATATTCCAGCAATCCCCACTCGTTCGTGGTGGTTGACGGGATCGACAGCGCGATGCGGGGATCGCGGCGGAGGTTCTTGAGCTTCCGCTGGTCCGGCAATGTGGCGAAGACGATCTCATCACCATCGAGCCCGACCCAAGCGGCCGTGACCTGCGGCCCTCCGTCCTCGTCAAGCGTGACCACGTGCGCGACCGCGTCGCTCTCGAGGAGGTCGCGGGCTGCCTGAGGGAGAGCAATGCCAGCCACAGATGGATGCTACCGGCCGGTCGCGTGTCATATTTGCCAGCCATCGCCAGGCCGGACTCAGACCCAGGCCGCCACCACCGATGTGGACTCACGTCTTCGCTGTCCGGTGGGCGGTTGACGACCGGCGCCGACCGCCTTGTCGATCACCTGTCAGACCTCCTGCTTCAGCCGGTTCTCCTTCCAGATACCGTATGCGGTTCCCAGCAGCACCGCGGGGCCGCGACCAGCCCGATCGCCCAGCTCACCGCCGCATCGACCCACTCATGACCCGCAGGCCGATGCTCAGCTGACCCTCTCCGGGCGGTGAAGACAACCGTCAGCACATAGGTCAAAACCAGCAGCTGGCGCCACAGGCTCTCCTTGCGCGCCTGCATCACCGTGCGGTTCTGGCTGGTGCGTAGACCTGTGCCTCGAACTCCTGCGCGCGGAAGGGATCCGCCAGCGCCCGGGCAAGTTCCTCCGGCGGGACCGGACGGTGGTGCTATAGATCCGGTCGATGTTCAGCGCCCCGGTGCCTCTGCCTGCACTCCGGTCACTATCGTTCTCTCCGCTTTCGCTCCGGGTTGTCCACAAACCGTACGCAGCGCATCGGGCGGCGCAAACGCCGGTGCCCCACGCAACGACTTCCTCACCAACGGGCAGCTTCGCTGATATTCAGTTGTTGGTGTCGACGAAACCCAAGATCATCGGCTGCGTCGACACCAATCCGCGCCTACGCGAACCGACTCCGGTGACCGTCGAGGCGGCCGCGATGGTGCTACCCGACGCGCTGACGATCCCGGCCCGAGCACTAACGTCGGTTACGTCCACCGTAGAGAAAAGCGCTATGACTCAACCGCCGGAGCAGCCGCCGACACAGGCATCCGCCCAGCAACGCCGCAGCGGATGCGGCACGCTCCTCGTCGCCCTCCTGGTGCTCGCCATCATCACTGGGATTGTGATCGTCCTAGGCGCATCCGGCCTGCTGGACTGGATTTTCAGTTAACGATGGCAGCGCAGATACGCCGGTTCATTGGAAAGCAGTTGGATCGACCTGTAGCTGAGCTTGGCAGATATTGAGGCCGAGTTACCCGACGTGTCTGGCGAACTACCCGCATACCGTGGGCCAGGTGCGCTTAGGGAGCGATCGACGATGCACTCAACCTCAAACCGCATGTCTAGCCGTTCGGGCGCTGTCTCGTCCGTGGGCAATGAGGTAACGCGACCTTCCAAATTGGCCACGTGAGGGTCTTGCGGCACCCCGCTCTGACCGCCGTGGTCTCACTAACTCGTGACCTGCGGACCAGCGGAATCGAGACACTAGACCAGCTCGTTGGTCGCTAGAGCCCTCGGCAAGTACCGTCAGCCCTCAAAAGTTAGGTGGCGATTCCCCGAATGGGCGCGTGACCGGGGAGGAATCGTGGTCTGCTGGTGATGGCCGATAGTGGAAGTGCCTCAGCCTGAGTTCACCCGTCAGGCGGAGGGACTGCAGCTCGCCCGCCACATGCTCCCGACCAGCCGCCGCGTCAGGCCTGGTCGAATTTGAGCTCGCGACAGTTACAGCCGCTGGCACGAGGTGGTTCTGCTGTGTCCGGGTAGGCGTCGGCTTCATCTATATGCCTCGCAGCTGCCCGACGATCGGACAGTGAAACGAGTTTCGGGCAGCGAGCCC
>JBJMIR010000110.1:0-44874 GCA_045806785.1 Propionibacteriaceae bacterium
TGTGTGGGGCTCTCAAGGACCGCTCGGTAAGCGTCTAACAGCAAAGCGGCTCGGCGGCATGCTCGCTCGGTCCTACGGGATCCACTCCGATCAGCCAGAACGTGGCGGCCATCGCGGCTATCACCGTGAAGCGTTCCGCAAACCGATGACTCGGATGGGATTGCTCCCTTCCCCTACATCCGATGCAAGTGATGCAAGCGATGAAAGCGATGCCGACGCATCGGATACATCGGATACATCGGATGCATCAGATACAGGAGAAGGGCAGGTAAACGATGCAACTCACCAACTCATCGAACAATGCCACGTTTGCGGCAATCAACTGATCGCGCCGCATTCACGACAACGCGGCATATGCGAAAGCTGCTGGATGCACGCAACCGATCCCAACCAAGAAAGCGAAGAATCAGCATGAGCCTCAGAGGCAGACTCGCCTCCGATCGATTGACCGTCGCGCTCCTGGTCAATGCCACCCAAGGCAGGCGTCCCAACTGCTCGGATCCTGAATCCCATCAGCTTTGGTTGTCCGAGCATCCCGCCGAAAGAAAGTTGGCGGTAGCGATGTGCTCCGGCTGCTGCGTCTGGGATGAATGCGGCGCCGCCGCCGCGGCCAACAGGGAGAGCTTCGGTGTTTGGGCGTCGCGGGACCGTACGCGCGCACCTGGGTCGAAGAAGAGAATCGAGGCCGCATGACCGACATCAGCAGCACCAAGCAATGGATCTCCCTCGCTCACATCGACGGGATGAGCAAGGCAGAGAAAGCGGCGTACCTACGCAAGCACGGCTGGCGCCAAGTATCCCGTGGTAAGACGCCGCAATGGCGATCCCCCAACGGAGTCGTCGCCAGCTCTGCCTCGGTAGCCTGTCGGATTCAGGTGATGGCTGATCTGCAGGGAGGTACGGGAGAAGAGGAGACATGACGCTGCCGCCGTATGACCATATGGGCGGCAAGGCCTCGCAGGTCTGAATGGAGGTGTGAGCACGTGCGCGTCGAGCCCTTTCGGCACGCCGACCGCTACCCAACCAGAGCCTGAAAGAAGATAAGGATCGACCGAAATACAAGAGCAAGGCCGCCGAACACGGTACGGACGACGTCCGCGGCTGCGACAGGATCAGAGACCAAAAAGAACAGAAAAAAGCCCACGACCAAGAAGACGATAAACCCCTTGACCCACCTCATGTCGGCCTGCTTCTTCTGCCGGTCTTCAGCTCAGATTATTCCGAACGTAATACGTATGTACAGGAGAAGCCCCCTTACTTGAGCCGCAATTGCTAGCTCGATGACTGGGCAAACACAGCACAAACCTTGATCAACTTTCCATGCGTAATGTTGCGCACAATCACATGACATGCGCTCAAAGGGCTCAAAGGGGAGCGGGGACGGGTCGGGACGTGGCGTGCAGAACGTCACGTGCGGGGATGCGTGTGCATTGAATGTCGCACCTATCAGAGCGTCCGCATGGGCAGGAAACGCGGCTAGTCCTCCAGCTCCTCCGCGTTAGGCCGAGTTCTTCCATACGCTCGTTGAGCTAGGCGATCCATGAGAAATCTGCTCTGCGTAATCGGCCGCTATGAATGGCGAACCGTGCATTGATCACCATCGCCGCTGCCGGCAGAGGGATTGACTAGCTCTTTGGCTGCTGGCCCAACGGCGGCATGCCGCCGACCATCTTGGCCAACTGCTCGTTGAAGTCTGCCTTTGCCTTCATCATCGAGGCGAACCAGGCCATCTGGCCCTCGCTCGCCTGCGGAGACGATGCAAGCGTGCGCTGCATGTCAGCGACCGCCTGCAGCCAGTCGACGTAGCGCTGTAAGGCATCCTGACCCATCTTGGTCAGGGTTTCGACGATCTGCTCATTGAGGGCTCGGGCCTGCTCACCGAACTGTAATGGTGACATGGGACCACCGGGCTCCTCCTCTTGCTGTGGCTTCTTCGCCTGGGCCATTTCTAACTCCCTGTCTTTGAAGCGGTTGATACTCGGGTAGCTCGATGCAGAGATGCGGTGTTCTCTCTCTGACTATGTCAGCCATAGAAGCCGCGACGCACGCTGGGTTGGGGTCGTCCTACAGCTCGACCGTGGCGGTCAGCTCAGCCAACAGGAGATTCCTTACCGTTTTGCGGGCTGACCAGGGGGAGGCGGCGTAAGTCCTGAAGACGCCCTGTCGTCGGCACCCGCGGATGCCCCAGCATCACAACACGGCGCCGTAGCCTAGATCGTCGTGGTCGCTCTTCCTCTAGAACGCCGCGTCGCTCTGCACCGTCGCGCGCTCTGGCTTGAGTACTTCACCGTGGGCTGGAACGTGATCGAGGCCGTCGTGGCGATCGGTGCCGGGATTATCGCGGGCAGCGTCGCTCTGATCGGATTCGGCGCCGACTCAGCAATCGAGGTGATCAGCGCAGTGGGTCTGCTGTGGCGGCTACGCAAAGCCGGGCCACATGCCACGGTGAGCGAGGAGAGTGCGGCGGAGAAACGTGCGCTCTACGTAGTCGCTATCACGTTCTTCCTGCTGGCCGTTTACATCACCTGGGAGGCCGTGAACTCACTCATTAGGCGCGAGGAGCCGCTGACCTCGCCAGTTGGGATCATCTTGGCCGTGTTGTCGTTGGCGATCATGCCCGCTTTGGCCTTCGCCAAGCAGCGAGTGGGCAGGGAGATGGGCAGCCGTGCCTTGGTGGCCGACTCCAAGGAGACGTGGGTCTGCTCCTACCTATCACTGTCCCTGTTGCTCTCGGGGTTGGCGCTTACGCCGTGTTGGGCTGGTGGTGGGCTGCCAGGTGGGTGCGCTCACGATGCTGCCGGTCGTTCTCTGGCAGGGATGGGAAACGCTGGCTGAAGCCCGCGAGCCAGCAGACCACCAGGACTGACGCGCAAATCGCCTCCAAAAAAGGAGTCCGCGAGAGATTGACTTAGGAGTGCGCTCCAAGGTTTAGCGTCGAGGCGTGAGCGTAACCGAGACAACGGTTGGGTCAGCGCGACTGACCGTGTCGGCATTGGCCAGGCGGGTTGGTGTTGCCGCGGACACGATCCGCTATTACGAGAAAGCGGGGTTGCTGCCGTCGCCGCCGCTCCCAACCAATCCGCATCCACCGGTCAAGTTCGTCAAGATCAACATGGCCCGCGAGCATCAGCAATCCCGCCGCGACTAGCTCCTCGCCGCGCCGGGCGCCGCTCGCGAACCAGGCACCGGCGATGGTTCCAGCGCACTCTGTCCGGATGTCGTCGCGGCCCTGCGCCACCTCACGGAGATGATCGATTAAGGGCTGGAGTTCGAGGCGTCTGGCGGTTAGCAAGGCTTCGCCGTGGAGTTCGGAGGACAAGACTTGATCTTTGGTCGACACATGGCTCAGTGTCACCTACCGCGCTGACATTGTTAGGCCGGCTACGTGCTGGGTACCAACGGGCTCGTTCGGGGGCCGAATCAGAGCAGGAGCCCGTCATGATCCAGTCGCAAGGGACATTCATATTTATAGCGGCGACGGTGTTGGTTCTCGTTACTGTCGCCGCGATTGTCATTATCCATGAGCTTCGGAGGAAGCGGGACCTCAAATGACCCCCGTTGGCGGAGCATAAGGGCATCCGCAGATCAGCGGTTGTCAGTGGTACGGCGTACCGTGATGTCGCCTGCTCAGCAGGGGAACGCCAAAGCCCCCAGGGAAAGAAACTCCCCGGGGGCTTGCTGCTCTCTAGATCACTGAGGACGTTTGTAGACCCTGGTCGCCGCCAACGTCACGCTCGCCTCCGCGAGCAGCCTCATCACGGTCGCTGCCGTGTTGGGGTAATGACCTGCATCGACCACGGTCGGGCTTGTGGAGCCAGGCCAGACAATTTGCACCAACGCCGGCCGGCGATAGGGCTGGACTAAGAGGATCTGGAGTTGGTCGCGGCCGTCGATCTGGCCGCCGGCTAGCTGGGTGGTTTGATGGGGCATTGGGTGAACCTTCCTAGTTCGGTTAGGTGGTTTGCCAAGGCCTGCTTGGGTGTTCCCGCACCTGGGCAGGCCGCTTACTTGATCTTGCTGAGAATGGTTCCTTGATCACCTCCAGTCCGTGACCGGTCCGTCACTCGTCGGAAACTGGCGGAAACCAACGACAAGCGACAGACAGTGAATTGCCTAGCGGGAAAGGGTTTGGGCGGTATCGCCCCTAGTGCGGAAACCCCGGTGAGGTGTTGTGCCACAGCAGGTCACCGTTCATGACGACGGTGACGCTGGTTTTGGCGGGCTTTCCGGGTGCCTGCTTGGTCGGCTGCCCTGATGGCGTTGCCACTGGAGATGACTCGCTGGACGTGGCGGTCGAGCTTGCTGATGATGTCGGATCAGCCACCGGACGGTCGTTCGCGCAGCCAAACAACATGATCAACAGCCCGATCCCGACCGCCGCCAAGCCTGTCCGCAACATCCTTAGAAGTGAACCGTCGCGAATTCACCGACCTCGGTAAAGCCCACCCTGGCGTAGGTAGCTCGTGCGGGCAGGTTGTAGTCGTTGACATACAGCGACACGGTGGGCACGACGGTACGCGCCAGCTGGACGACGGCTGCCATCGCGGGAGCTGCCAATCCCCGTCCACGCAGCTCTGGCTCCAGCCAAACGCCCTGCACCTGGCAGACCGAGCCGGACACCGAGCCGAGATCAGCCTTGAACAAAACCCGATTGCCTTCGAAGATGCCGAACGCACGACCGGAGGCGATCAGCTGGCGGACGTAGAACCGGTAACCGGCTGGGTTGCCCTGGGTTGGCGAGACGCCGATCTCCTCGGTGTACATCTTCACCGCCGCGTCGGTGTAGGCATCCCACTGATCGAGGGTGACCCGGCGTACCCGTCGGTCCGCCGGCACCGCTGGCGGCGAGCTGATCGCCATCACCGGTTGGTGCGGACGGACGTCGCGGACCTCGCTCCAGGCGCCGCCCCAGCGCTCGGAAAGCTTGCTCCATAGCTCTAACGCCACATCCGACGGGCCGATAATCGACGCACATACGCGGTCCGGACCGGCGAACTCGGTCCATGCGTTAAGCGCCGGCTCGTCAGCGTTGACCGGCACCAGATTGGATCCGGCATGGCACAGTGCTCGCAGCAACCCACCTCGTTCGTATCCCCAGACGGGACAGCCGAGGCTCGCCTGTTCCAGTCCAGCGGCGCGTACCCGGGAAGCGACGAAGACGTTCTCGATGGGGTTGGCCGAGAGCAGCCGGATTGCTGCCGGCAGATCGCTACGGTTCAGTACGCGCACCGAGCCCTCGCGGGCTCTGCGCGACGTGATCGTGCCAGCGACCCTGCGCATGCTCAGTGCACGCTGACCTCGGGCGCGCCGTGCCCGGCCGGAATGGATTCACCCATCTCATCCGCGAGCCGCATCGCCTCTTCAAGAAGCGTTTCGACGATCTCGGCCTCCTTCACCGTCTTGATGACCTCGCCGCGCACGAAGATCTGGCCTTTGCCATTGCCAGAAGCGACGCCAAGATCAGCCTCGCGCGCCTCACCGGGTCCGTTGACCACACAACCCATGACCGCAACTCGGAGCGGCACCTCAAGTCCTTCCAAACCGGCCGTTACCTCGTCGGCCAGCTTGTACACGTCCACCTGGGCACGGCCGCAGGAGGGGCAAGAAACGATTTCCAGGTGTCGAGGTCGCAGATTCAGCGATTCCAAGATCTTGATCCCGACCTTGACCTCTTCGACCGGGGGCGCCGACAGCGAGACGCGGATGGTGTCGCCAATGCCTTGGGCGAGCAGTGCGCCGAAGGCAACCGCAGACTTGATGGTTCCCTGGAAAGCCGGTCCAGCTTCGGTGACACCGAGATGTAGCGGATAGTCGCAGGCCTCAGCCAATAGCTCGTAGGCACGAACCATGATCACCGGGTCGTGGTGCTTGACAGAGATCTTGAAGTCACGGAAGCCATGCTCTTCAAAAAGGCTTGCTTCCCATAGGGCTGATTCGACAAGTGCCTCCGGCGTGGCCTTGCCGTACTTGGCGAGCAGGCGTTTGTCCAGTGATCCAGCGTTCACGCCGATTCTGATCGAACAGCCGGCGTCGGCCGCCGCTTTGGAGATTTCTTTTACTTGATCGTCGAACGCTCGGATGTTGCCGGGGTTGACCCGTACGCCCGCGCATCCTGCATCGATCGCCGCGAAGACATACCTGGGCTGAAAGTGAATGTCGGCGATCACCGGAATCTGGGACTTCGCGGCGATGATCGGCAATGCGTCAGCGTCGTCTTGGCTGGGTACGGCGACTCGCACAATGTCGCAACCAGTCGCCGTCAGTTCGGCGATCTGCTGCAGGGTGGCATTGATGTCGGCGGTCAGTGTCGTTGTCATCGACTGCACACTGATCGGCGCGTCGCCCCCGACGGCCACCTTGCCAACCTTGATCTGGCGGCTTTTGCGACGCGGCGCGAGGGTCGGTGGAGGAAGGGTGGGCAGACCCAGGTCGATGCTCATAAGGCCTTTCATTTCCAGATGCGGGCGAAACCATTCTGCGAGGGTTTGCCAACGATCCAGCCTAACGTGCGTTCTACGACCGAGTAGTGGACAACTTTCTCGGGCCCTGATTTCTCGTCGCCAGTGCCGCCGATAGTGCCTAAATCGATCAGTCCAGAGGCACTGGTGACGCGTTTTCAGGGGCCGTTGTGACGCGCTTTCAGGGGCCGCGCTGTCACCGCAAGATTTCGACGAGCAACACCCACGCGTCCAGCACCGCCACCAGCATGCAGAGCAGGACGCCGGGGACTAGCCAATAGAGCCCGCCTCCAGCAAGGAGCAGTGTCGCCGGCGGAGTAGGCGTGCATTAACTCCTGCCCTGGAGACAGCTGGCCGGCTGAGGGAGGGTGCCGAGGGCCGACATGCGCCGGACTCTACCGCAGCGCGGCTGGTTCGATAGCAGTGGAAAGCCTCAGAAGAGCTGAATCGGGTCAATGATGTCGGCCAAGATCAACACGATGCCAGAGATCAAGATCACACCGCCGACAACGTAAGCGACCGGCAACAACTTCGCGGTGTCCACAGGTCCTGGATCCGGCCGTCCTAAGACCCGTGCAATGCCGCGCCGAACGGCTTCGTAGAGCGCTGCTGCGACGTGTCCTCCGTCGAGAGGAAGCAGCGGCACGAAATTGAACAGTGCGACGAACAAGTTGACCGCGCCGAGCACCGTAAACAGGCTTGCCACCTTTGCCGCAGCGTCAATCTGATTCGTCGAGGCGATCTCTCCTGCTGCTCGGCTCGCGCCCACGATCGACATCGGTCCATAGACGTCGCGCGGCTTTCCGGTCACCAGGTTGTACGCGGTGTAGAAGACCTTCGCCGGAAAGTACGCGAGCGCCACCGCGGTTTGTTTGGTCATCTGCCACATGTCACCGACAACTGCGACCGGCCCGCCACGCTCTCGGGCGATATCGGGCTCGACGCCGAAGAAGCCCGCGGCCACCCGCCTCGACGGGTCATACCTGTCGGGTACGCCGGTGATCACGGTATTGACCGGCTTCAGATCAAGACGCTGACCAGCGCGTTCGACCGTGACCAGCGCCGGATGGTCCAGATTTGCCCGAATCAGACGCGACACATCATCCCAGGAGGACACCGCGGTTCCGTTGAAGGCGACGATCTTGTCCCCCGGCTGGATGCCAGATTGCGCGGCGGGCGTTGCTGGCTTGCCCTCGCAGCTCTTGTCGGCGGCGTTTGCGACGACAATGCATTCCTGGACCTTGCTGATGGTCAGCTGCGAACGGTAGACACCGTAGCTGAGCGAGACTCCAAGCAAGATCAAGAACGCCAGCAGAATGTTCATCGCCGGGCCACTGGCCATGATGATCAACTTTTGCCCGAACGGCTTCTGGTAGAAGAGCCGGCCCTCATCCTCGGGGCGTATCGCCGACCACTCCGCAGCCCTGGCATTATCGGCCAGCGCCCGAAACGGTCCGGTGCTGTACGCCCGGACCTCACCGGGACGGTCCTTGGCCGGCGGAAACATACCGACGAGCCGGACGTATCCCCCGACTGGAACTGCCTTGACGCCGTACTCAGTTTCCCCCCGCTTGCGCGACCACAAGGTGCGACCAAAGCCAACGAAGTACTCGGAGGTCTTGACGTTGAACAGCTTGCCCGGCACCAGATGACCGATCTCATGCAAGGCAATCGAGGCCATCACCAGCGCGAAAAAGACAACGGCACCGGCGATGTAGATCACAAGTTCCATTTAGCGCGTGTGCTCCGTTGCTCGGGTGAGATCCGTGGCCCGGGCCCGCGCCCAGGCGTCGGCCGCCAGCACCAGCTCCAGCGTCAGCTGATCACTTGCGACCAGCTTCGAGCCTACGTCGGGATCCGAACCGGCATGCTCGCCCAACACTACGGCCACGATGTCGAGGATCTGGGTGAAACCGATCTCACCCTGATGAAAGGCGTCCACGCAGACCTCGTTCGCGGCGTTGTAGACCGCCGGAGCCGTACCACCCATCCGTCCTGCCTCGCGGGCCAGCGCAACCGCCGGAAATGCCGAGTTGTCCAGCGGCTCGAAGGTCCAGCTTGATGCCGTACTCCAATCACAGGAGTGGGCGACGCCAAGTAGCCGATCCGGCCAGCTCAAACCGAGCGCGATCGGAAGCTTCATGTCCGGCGGCGAGCACTGCGCGATGGTGGATCCGTCAACGAACTGCACCATCGAGTGCACGATCGACTGCGGATGCACGACGACATCAATGCGGTCGAGTTCCACCCCGTACAGTAGATGCGCCTCCAAGAGCTCTAACCCCTTGTTCACCAGCGTCGCGGAATTCGTCGTGATCACCCGCCCCATGTTCCAGGTCGGATGGGCAAGAGCCTGATCCGGTGTGACGTTGCTCATCTCTTCGCGTGTGCGGCCTCTGAAAGGACCTCCACTTGCTGTCAGGATGAGCCGGTCAACCTCGCTGGACGTGCCGCCGCGAAGACATTGCGCCAACGCCGAATGCTCAGAGTCGACGGCAACGATCTGACCAGGCCGTGCGGCCTTCGTCACCAACGGACCGCCGACCACCAGAGATTCCTTGTTAGCCAGAGCGAGAATCCGCCCGGCTCGGAGGGCGGCGAGCGTCGCCGCTAATCCGGTCGAGCCTGTAATCCCGTTGAGGACGACATCACACGGCAATGCCGCCAGCTCGGCAGCGGCTTCCGGGCCTGCCAAAATGCGAGGCAGTTGAACCTTTCCCTCCGCCCAGCCACGTCGGCTGGCTTCGGCGTAGAGAGCCAGTTGCAGATCCTGGACGGTCGTCGCCCGACTGACCGCGACCGTTTGCGCACCGCTGTCCAGGGCCTGCCGGGCGAGCAACGGGACCTGTGACCCGCCTGCGGCGAGCCCCATAACCCGGAATTGATCCGGGTAGTCGGCAACGACCTCCAAGGCTTGGGTTCCGATTGAGCCGGTGCTGCCCAAGATCACCACGTCACGCACGGGCCAAGTGTGGCAGGTCGGACGCGCTGACTCAGTGGGTCTCTCACCAGTTCAGGACACGGAGCGCTCGCATGGTGTTCCACCTGCTCGCACCGGGCTCCTCCATCCGAAACCAGTAGCGGCCGGGCTTGCTGGGCCGGGAGTACTGGAACCAGGCCTACCCCGTTTGGCCCCTGCTGCAGCGGCTCACTGCAGGACGACCGATGGCCGAGTTGATCTATTGCGTCGATGATGTGAAAGAGGTCACTGGCCTACTGACCAGCGGGATCTAGCGCGACTCAGGCAGGAGCGACACCTCATCGGGCGTCGCAAGGGTGAGCACGGCCTCCTCGATGGCTTCTTCCTGTTCCAGCTCACGCTCGACCTGGCGTAACCGCACGGCCAAGTTGTGCTCCACGTCGTCACCGGCCATGTCGACCGAGGCGACCAAGTACAGCCGGTCAGGTCCAACGAATTCCAAGTGCAGGTAGGTAATGCGGTCGATGTCGGGCCGCGCGAGCAGATGATGTAGCACTTTCTGCCGAACCTCTGGCCGTACCGCCTCCCCCACCAAGAAACGGCGGTTGCGGTCGATCAAGACAACGGCGACGACCCCGAGCAGCACACCGACCAGGATCGACCCGATCGCATCCGGCGCCGGTGAACCGGTGAACTGGTGGAGCGCCACTCCGAGGGTCGCGATCGCAATCCCAACCAAGGCCGCTGCGTCTTCAAAGAAGACGGCCCGCAGTGTCGGATTCGAGGTGTTCAGCACCAGATCGGTCACGCTACGACGCCGCTCATCGGCCAGCCGTCGTGCCTGGGTGGCGGCCTGGATGAACGAAATCCCTTCTAAAACAAAGGAAATCGCCAGCACGACGTAGGCCACGAGGTAGTTCGATGCTTCTTCAGGTTTGAGCAGCTCCTGGACGCCATGCCAGATGGACACCACCGCGCCAGCCGTGAACAGGCCAAAAGCGGCGAACATCGACCAGACGTAGGCCTCCCGACCGAAGCCCATCGGGTGTCCGCTGTCGCGACGACGCTCTGATCGTCGATCAGCAATCAGCAGGAGAATCTCATTACCGGCATCCGCCCAGGAGTGTGCAGCCTCGGCCAGCATCGATGCGGATGCCGTAATTGCAGCCGCGACGGACTTGGCGATGGCAATGAGCAGGTTTGCCAGAAACGCGACCAGTACAGTCAGCAAGCTTTGGTCAACCTGCCTCGACTGCCTCCCGCTCTCCGCCGTCACATCGGCACCAGCCACACCTCGACCCTATCCAGCAATCGAGTGCCAATCACCTTGCTAACTGCTTGCCAGGTTCTGCACAGGCCTCTGCCAGGAACTAGCCCGAGGCTGTGCTGCACTGCGCCGATGACCGTCGGCGAACCGATGACAAGGAGTAACGCACGTGGCAGCCCCCACGAAGACCGCAGCGGTGATCGCATCCGGAGTGCTTGCGCTTGGCGCTGGCCTCGGCATAGCAACGACCGCCTACGCGGACACGACACCAACGCCGATTCCAAGCGGCGCGCCCACAGAAATTCCTTTGCCGCAGACTGAGCCGCCGGTCGTGCCGGACAATCCAGGGGGTCCCATGGGGGAGGATCCAGGGGGGTCCATGGGCGAGGATCCAATGGGAGAGGATGCGCTGGTTCAAGAGCTGTCCAGGATGCTGGGCGTCGACGAGGAGACCGTCCGTGCCGGCCTGGAAGAGCTTCGTGCCACATACGGGCCGGAACTTGCAGCTGGTGTGAAAGCGCAACTGGACGCGGCCGTACAAAACGGCACTTTGACCCAAGAGGAAGCCGATGCCATCCAGAAGGCGATCGAACAGGGTCTGACGCCCGCCGGCACCCGGTAGGTGGTCTGATCCTCAACGACCAGAACCCATGACCTGCGCGAGCGCCGCGGTCCGCTTATTGGTGAAGATGTCCTCCAACATCACGTGTGCACCATCCGGTCCGGTCAGCGGCACTCGCCAGTTGGGGTATTCGTCGATAGTGCCGGGCTGATTTTGTACCTGACGCTCCCCTACGGCATCCGCCAGCGAAAGACATCGCAGCCGCGAGGGCGTCCAGGTCAGATAGCGGTGCAGGGCTTCGACAATCTCGTCGATGTCTGCGTCGGGCTGCAGCGCTCCCAGCTCGCGCAGGTTGTCCAGCCACGCCTTGCGGTCAGCCTCGTCAGCTTGCAGTTCCTCATCCAGCGAACGAGTCAAGATGCCCAGCTGATCACGAAGCCGGACATGATCACCGATCAGATAACCAGCGGTAGGCGGCAGATCATGCGTCGTGACTGAGGCCAGACAGTATTCACGCCACTTCTCTGGCGGCAGCGGTCTGCCATCACCGTTCCAGTCGAACTCGAACCACAAGACCGAGGTTCCCAGGATGCCGCGTTCCCGCAGGTAGTCGCGGACCCAGGGCTCCACTGTGCCGAGATCCTCTCCGACGACCACAGCACCTGCCCGATGCGCCTCCAACGCGAGAATGCCGATCATGGCCTCGTGGTCATAGCGAATGTAGGTGCCTTGGGTGGGATGCAGACCGTCAGGAATCCACCACAGCCGGAACAGCCCAATCACATGATCAACACGCAGGCCGCCGGCATGCCGCAAGATCGTGGAGACCATCTCGCGGAACGGCGCGTACGCGGTCGCGGCGAGACGATCGGGACGCCATGGAGGCTGATTCCAGGTTTGTCCTTGCTGGTTGAACGGATCCGGTGGGCAGCCGACCGAGACGTTTCGTGCGTAACTGTCCTGCAAACTCCAGGCGTCCACTCCACGCGTGCTCACACCAACGGCCAAATCGTGCATAACGCCGAGCGCCATGCCGGAGCGCAGTGCCGCCTGCTGCGTGCTCGCCAGCTGCTCATCCATCAACCACTGCAGCCAGCAGTGGAAGTCGATCTTGACTGCATTCGCCGCAGCGAACGCGGCTACCGCTGGGGATTGGGGAATCTGTAACTCTGGCGGCCACTGTGTGAAGTTCGGCCCATACTCCTCGGCGAGGGCAGCCCAGGCAGCGTATCTCTCCAGACCACGCCCTTCGCGGCGCCGGTACGCCGCAAGTGAGACCTCCCGCCCCGGCGTACGAGGCACCGAAAAGATGATCTCGAGGGCCTCTCGTTTGGCATTCCATGATCGATCCCGATCGATCTGGGTAGCGTCGGCAAGGTCTTCCAGCAGCCGCGTTCTGATCTTGTCTATCTCTTCTCGGTGCTCATTGTTGGCCACCGCGTACTCAGGAATTCGTTCCAGTCGTAGATAAAGGGGGTTGGCGAAACGACGACTGCTCGGCAGGTACGGCGACGGTTCCAGCGGCGGCACCGGCTCGGCCGCATGCAGCGGGTTGATCAGCACGAAGTCTGCGTGGTGTTCAGCTGCCGACCATACAGCGAGGTCTTCCAGATCGGTTAGATCACCGACTCCCCAGGACTGCTGTGATCGGACACTATAGAGCTGGGTGGCCAATCCCCAGCCGCAATGCTCGCCCATCCGCTCCGGGAGGCCTACCCACAGTGGCGTAATGATCAACGGCATCGACGCCTGATGCTCGCCGCTGACCGCCTTCAGGGTGTGGTACCCGAGTGGCAGATCGCCAGGGATCTCGAAGGAGGCCTCACCTACCCAGCCGTCATCGATCTGTCGCGGCGGGGTCCAGTTCTCCAGTTGTCGTAGCTCCTGCCGGCTCTCGCCTGTCTCGAGTTCGATCCAGACAGAGGCGGGATCCCCATGCGGCACATGGACCCACACGTAGGCGGCGCTGAGTTCGCGGATCACCATGCACGGCGGCAACATCTGCGTCCATGGATAGCGGTGATGATTGGCCAGCGCGACAGCGGCAGCCTCGGACGTGGACGCGTCAACATCGAGCGCGGCGAGAACGGCGACCACCGTCTCCCGACTAGCGGGCACATGTCTGCCCTGCCAATCCCAGTACTCGGTGGCGACGCCAAAAGCCTCAGCCAGGTCGTAAAGGGTGGGATCCAGTTCTGCCACGGCGCCAATCTTGGCAGGTATCACACCCTGGATGTCATCCACCAGGAACGAACAGGTACATGATCAGCCACGCGACCGGCGCAGCGACGAGCAATGAGTCGAGTCGGTCCATGACGCCGCCGTGCCCGGGCAGGAAGGAGCTCATGTCTTTGATCCCAAGATCTCTCTTGATGATCGATTCGATCAGATCACCGCACGTGCCCACGACCACCAGGCTGATGCCGAGAATGATGCCCACCCAAAACGGCACATGCAGAGCAAAGATCGCCATGCACATGGCGGCTGCGGTACCCAAGATCAGCGACCCGGCAGCGCCTTCCCATGACTTCTTTGGACTGATCTTGGGGGCCATTGGATGCTTGCCGAACAGCACTCCTGCGATGTAGCCCCCGGTATCGCTCATCACCACGATCAGCAGAAAAGTCACCACGCGGGCACCGCCTTGTGCCTCGGCAAGCATCAATGCTGCGAAGGAGCCGAGCAGCGGCACGTATCCGATGATCATCAGGCTTGCGGCGGCATCGCGGACGAATCCGCCAACACCCTTCGGCATCCGCCAGATCAGGCTTGCCAGCACCGTCAGAGCCAGCGAGGCCAGCAGCACGCTTGTCGTGGAAAAGATCACCGGCTCCTGACGTCCAGCGAAGTAGGAGCCAAACGAGATCGCCACAACACCGATTGCGATCGGAACGATCGCCGACGTCATGCCCTGCTTCTTCAGCGCCTCATGGAGCTCGACGGAGGCAAGCACCAGGGCGACGGCGACCAAGACCACGAAAGCCGGCTTGAGGTAGAGCAAGCTGAGGACGACGTACGCGCCGAGTCCGACCCCGATGCCAATAGCGGCTGGCAGGTTACGGCCGGCGCGGCCGTGCGTGTTCGCCGGCGCGGCCGGGGACTCAGCCATCACACCTCGAGTAATTCGGCTTCCTTGTGCTTGAGGACATCGTCGATTGCATCGGTGTGCTTCCTGGTGGCCGCGTCGAGCTGCTTCTCGGCACGTGCCACCTCGTCCTCACCGACTTCCTTGTCCTTGACCATCCGGTCGAGGGCCTCCTTCGCGGTGCGACGTGCTCCGCGGACCGAGATCCGGGCCTCCTCGGCCTTGTGCCTGGCCAGCTTGATGTATTCCTTACGCCGCTCTTCGGTGAGCTCTGGAAGGACGATCCGGATCGTGGTGCCGTCGTTGGAGGGATTCACGCCAAGATCAGAGTTGCGGATGGACTTCTCGATGCTGCCCATTGATGACTTGTCGTACGGGGTGATGAGCATGACACGAGCGTCTTGGGCGTGAAAGGTAGCCAGTTGCTGCAGTGGGGTAGGCGTTCCGTAGTAGTCGGCGGTCAACTTGGCGAAGATCGCCGGATGAGCTCGACCAGTCCGGATTGCTGCGAATTCCTCCTTCGAGTACTCGACCGCATTCGCCATCTTGACCTCGGCTTCGTGCATGATGTCGGCGATCACAGGTGTTCTTCTCCTTAGGCGTGGACGATCGTTCCGATCTTCTCACCCGACACCACCCGGACGATCGTCCCGTCAGTGTCGAGGCTGAAAAAGATCATCGGCAGCTTGTAGTCGCGGGCCATGCTGATCGCTGTCGCATCGGCAACCTTGAGATTGCGCGCCAGGTACTCGTCGTAGGTGAGCTCGTCGAACTTGATCGCGTCGGGGTGTTTGCGGGGATCAGCTGAATAGACGCCGTCGACTCCCTGCTTACCCATCAGCAGCACCTCCGCGCTGATCTCAAGAGCCCGTTGTGCCGCGACGGTGTCTGTTGAGAAGTACGGCATGCCCGAGCCGGCACCGAAGATGACGACCCGGCCCTTCTCGAGATGCCGCTCAGCGCGCCGCGGAATGTACGGCTCGGCTACCTGTCCCATGGTGATCGCGGTCTGTACCCGGGTTTGGATACCGACCTTCTCCAAGAAGTCCTGAAGGGCCAGGCAGTTCATCACGGTGCCGAGCATGCCCATGTAATCGGCGCGGTCACGTTCCATCCCGTGCTGTTGCAGTTCGGCGCCACGGAAGAAGTTGCCGCCACCGACCACGACCGCCACCTGGACGCCCATTTGAACGACAATGCCGATCTGCTTGGCAAGGCCAGCGACAACATCGGGATCGACGCCGACCCTGCCACCACCGAAGACCTCACCCGACAGCTTCAGCATCACGCGCTTGTACGGACCATTCACTCGTCGGGGTTCCCCTCTTGTTGTCGGCACAGACTAGCTACGCGCCGGCCGCCTCGAACCGTACAAAGCGCCGCACCTTGATGCCGGCTTCGTCGAGCTGCTTGCCAAAGGAGGTCTTGTTGTCGAGCACCGAGGGCTGATCGAGGAGGGCGACGTCTTTGAAGTAGGCGTTCAGGCGCCCTTCGATGATCTTGGGAAGAGCCTGCTCGGGCTTGCCTTCCTCCTTTGCCGTTGCCTCTGCGATCCGCCGCTCGTTCTCTACCAGCTCGGGTGGAACATCATCACGGCTGATGTACTGCGGGCGCATGGCTGCTATCTGCATAGCGGCGCCGCGGGCTGCGGACGCGTCGGAACCTTCGTACTCGACAAGCACGCCGACCTGCGGCGGAAGGTCAGAGGCTCGGCGGTGCAGATACACCGCGGTCCGGCCATCGAAGTAAGCGGCGGCGCTTACCTCGAGCTTCTCGCCGATCTTGGCCGCCAGCTCGTCAACCGCCTGCTGCACGGTCTGACCGGACGGCATGACGGCAGCATTCGCAGCTTCAACGCTGTCGGCCTTGCTCGCGGCTACCGCCTGCACAGCATCTGCGGCCAGCGCCTGGAACGCTTGGTTCTTCGCCACGAAATCGGTCTCGGCTCCGAGCTGGAGCAACGCACCGTCGACGGAGGCGACGAGGCCATTGCTCGCAGACCGCTCGGCACCGCGCTTGGCCGCCTTGGCCTGGCCGCTGACGCGCAGGATCTCAACGGCCTTGTCAAAGTGACCATCTGCTTCGGTCAGCGCCCTCTTGCAATCCATCATGCCTGCGCCGGTCGCGTCGCGAAGTTTCTTTACTTCAGCAGCGGAAATCGTTGCCATGAGTTGGGTTTGTCCTCGTTCTCGTATTGATTCAGACGTCTTAGCTGTGGGTCGACCCTGTTGCCGGGTTATAAACGTTTTCCGGGTCTGGATTGTCAGACTGCAGCTCTATATCGATCTCGCGGTCTGCTTCCTCCTCGGCTTCGATGGCCGCTTCCTCCGGCTGCTCCTCGCCCGGCACGGGCGCTACGTCGGGCGCTGGCTCCTCGTGCGGGGTGGCAGGTGCCGGTTCCTGGGAGGCCACAAGAAGCTCGCGTTCCCAGTCCGGCATCGGTTCCAGCTCAGCTTCAGCTCCGGTTTGGACGCCCGAGCGTGCCATGAGGCCATCGGCGACGGCATCCGCGATCACTCGGGTGAGCAGCGAAACAGAGCGAATGGCGTCGTCGTTGCCTGGGATGGCGAAGTCGACCTCATCGGGATCACAGTTGGTATCCAGAATTCCGATCACCGGAATGCGCAGTTTGCGGGCTTCATCGACTGCCAGGTGCTCTTTCTTGGTGTCGACGATCCAGACTGCCTGCGGCGGCCTGGTCATGTCCCGAATGCCGCCCAGAGTCCGCTCTAGCTTTTCCTTCTCCCGGCGCAGTCCGAGCAGTTCTTTCTTGGTAAGACCTGATGCCGCGATGTCGTCGAAGTCCAGGCCCTCCAGCTCCTTGAGCCGCTGGATGCGCTTGATCACCGTATGAAAGTTGGTCAGCATGCCGCCTAGCCAGCGCTGGTTGACGTACGGCATTCCGACCCGAGTGGCCTGTTCGGCAATGGCCTCCTGGGCCTGCTTCTTGGTGCCCACGAAGAGCACCTGGCCACCACGGGCCACGGTGTCCTTGACAAACGCGTACGCGCGGTCGATGTAGGTCAGCGACTGTTGCAGATCGATGATGTAGATGCCGTTGCGTTCGGTGAAGATGAATCGCTTCATCTTCGGGTTCCAACGGCGGGTTTGGTGTCCGAAGTGGACGCCGCTCTCCAAGAGCTGTCGCGTAGTGACGACGGCCATGGCCGCGTTCCTTCCTTGCCGGCATCTGCCGCGCCGGCGTCCGGTTGTTCAGCACCGAACCTTTCGGCGCTGCCTGATGCTTGTGCGACACGCACTCGACCTGATCGGTCGTCAAGCCGAGACCGATTGTGCCGCCCGGCCACCAGACCGGTAGACAAGCATGCGAAGTCAGACCTGATGGCAGGTCTGCACAGCTGAGTCTATGCGACTTTGAACGGGCACTCTGACAGCTGGTCCGCCGGATTCGCCTCCTTCGTCGCTGCCGATGGGTGATGGCCCGGCGCTTGTCTCAGTCGCGAGCTCCTGCAGGTCGGCGAAGCGGCCCAGCCGTCATGGTGCCGGCGTCATGACCGCGCACATTGCCGGAATCGCAAGCGAACTTCTCGAGTTGTCCACAGTCGTACTGGAGCATCGAGCCGCGTCCACAGATTTGCGATCGACTGCACGACGACAGCCGGCATCCGAAGACTCCCAGTATGCGAGCCCTTCGCCGTCACCTTGTACTGCTGCTCTTCATTGCGGTGTGCCTGTGTGTGCTCGCCGTTCCAGCGCCCATTGCGGCGGTCAGTCGACTGCCGACACCCGCCGCCTGGCCGCTAGATGGCTCCCCGGTGATGCAGCGACGGTTCGATGCCCCGCGCGTGATCTGGGGATCTGGTCATCGCGGTGTTGATCTTGTTGCCAAGCCTGGCGAGGCAGTTCATGCGGCTGCGGCCGGCACTGTGGCGTTCGCAGGATCGATCGGCGGCAAGCCGGTGATCAGCCTTGACCACGGTGGAGTCCGCACCACATATGAGCCGGTGATCAGCTCCGTGCATACCGGTGAACACGTTGCGCTTGGCGAAGTGATCGGCAAGCTCAGCACCGGCGGACACTGTGGCGGCTGCCTTCACTGGGGTTTGCGTGAGGGCAAGACGTATCTCGATCCCTTGCTGCTGGTTGGCGGTCCTGGTGGCCGGCTGCGTCTGGTAGCGGAGGCGCAGCGCGACATCGTGAAGCACGGAGCTGAAGCGCGAGCGGCGGCGGCATCGGCTGCCCAGACTCAGGCGAGCCTCACCTCGGCCGGGCGAACAGGAGGCCATGGATTCCTTTACCCGGTTGGCGGTCCGGTCACCTCAGCCTTTGGCATGCGGCTGCATCCGGTGCTCAAGATTTGGAAGCTGCACGATGGCACTGACTTTGGCGCCCAGTGCGGGACCGCCATACGCGCACCGTACGCCGGAGTCGTTACCAGGGCTTACTTCAGTCCTGCGTATGGCAACCGGCTGTTCCTCAGCCATGGCAGCGTTGCCGGCGTACGGGTGCAGACCGCGTTCAACCACGCCACCCGTTATCTGGTCCGTGCTGGCCAGCGGGTCAGCCGAGGCCAGGTGATCGGCCAGGTCGGCAGTACCGGCTTCTCCACCGGATGTCACCTCCACCTCATGGTGTGGCTCAACGGACGACTCAGCGATCCGATGAGCTGGCTATGACGGCGCGTTTTTGCTCTGCTCGCGCGGCGCCCCTTGAAGCTGGTGCCGTCGTCACTCTTCGCGAAACGACAGATTTGGATTGCTCACTCGGCTCGCGGCCATGTTTCGCTCATCGCTCCTCCGATCACCAGCGGGCGCCTACCGACGCTCGCAGAGCCGGTCACGCCCTGGGATGAGCCTGCTCAAAGGCCGATCGCAGCCGTTCGTTCGTTACGTGCGTGTAGATCTGCGTCGTCGCTAATGAGGCGTGACCGAGAATCTCTTGCACACTGCGCAGGTCGGCACCGCCCTCGAGCAGGTGGGTCGCCATCGCGTGCCGGAGTCCGTGAGGACCGAGGTCGGGCGCCCCCTCGGTCATTCTGAGAGAGCGATGGACGATCCGGCGCACCACTCGGGGGTCGATCCGCCTGCCCCTCTCGCCGATAAACATCGCTTGGCCCGACTGTTCAGTCATCAGGTGTGAGCGGGCATTTGCGAGCCAGACCTCAATCGCACCCAAGGCCGGGGCGCCGAGGGGAACGGTTCGCTCCTTGCTGCCCTTGCCGAAAACCCGGACAACCTGGCGTTCCCGATCAAGATCATTCACATCGAGACCGCACAACTCCGAGACCCGGATTCCAGTGGAGTACAAGACCTCGAGTACGGCGACATCGCGTGCGGCGACCGGTCCGCCGCTTTCTCGGGCAGCCGCAATCGCCTCATCGAGCATCTGGCTTGCCGTTGTGCGATCCAGCGTTGGCGGCAACACCCGGATCGTCTTGGGAGATCGCAGGTTGCCCGCCGGATCGGAGTTCACGTTGCCGTTCTCGTGGGCCCAGGCGAAAAACACCCGTATTGCGGCCGCTCGTCGCTGCAACGTGGTTCGAGCGTGTCCGAGCGTGTGCTGCTTGGCGAGCCAGCTACGCAGCGCCCTCAGGTCCACTTCATCCAAGGACGTGATACCGAGACGATCAAGATGAACGAACAAATCCAGCAGATCGGTGCGGTAGGCGCGTACGGTGTGCTCAGCTAGGTTGCGTTGGCCTCGCAAGTGTCGAAGGTAACCAGCCAGCAGTTCCTCGAACTGCGCCGGCACTGCGCTTTCGGCCACCTGACAACTCTCAAACAGCGGAGCGCGCATTCCAAGCGCGCCACGCGGTAGCCTCACCGGCGTGCCATCTCAAACCAGCACTGTGGACGATTTGAGGACCGGCGGCACCGTCTTGCCGATCGTCCGCTGGGGAAATCCGATCTTGCACCGGCCCACTCGTGCCGTTACTCAGTTCGACGACGAGCTGCTGGAGCTTGTACGGAATATGTTCGCCACCATGTATGCGGCCGAGGGCGTGGGCCTGGCTGCCACTCAGGTAGGCGTCGATCTGGCGGTGTTCGTCTACGACTGCCCCGACGCTGACCATGTCAGGCACGCCGGGGTGATGTGCAACGGCGAGGTCGTCCTGCCTGAAGGCAAGGAACGCAAGCTGCATTCCGCCGACGAGGGATGCCTGTCGCTACCCGGCGCGTACATAGAACTGGCCCGGCCAGATCACGCCATGTGTCACGGGCTGGACCAGAACGGCGAAACGGTGGAGGTGGTTGGCACAGGCCTGTTGGCTCGATGCTTGCAGCACGAGACCGACCACCTGAATGGAATCGTGTTCGGGGACCGGCTTTCAGGACGGGCTCGCAAGAAGCTCTACGCATTGCATGAAGATGCTGCAGACCTCTACCCAGATGATTGGCCGGTGACTGCTCGATCAGAGAGCACGTAGCAGGCGATGGCCGTCGCCGCGCCAACGTTGAGTGAGTCAATGCCAGCGAACATCGGAATACGGGCTCGTACTGCGGCGCCCCCCGACCAGCGGCTAGAGAGACCCGCGCCTTCAGTACCGACCATCACTGCGACGCCCATATTGGGCGCAAGGCGCGCAGCCACCTGAGTGAGGTCGACTGCATCCGGCGCCAAACTGAGTGCCACAGTCAAGAAGCCGCCAGTGGCAAGCAGCTCCGGTGCTCCACGCCAATTCTCCAGCCGCGCCCAGGGCAGCGAGAACACCGCACCCATGCTTACCTTGATCGATCTGCGATAGAGCGGATCAGCGGTACGCGGTGACAGCAAGGCGCCGTCCCACCCCAGGCCGGCCGCGTTGCGAAGGATCGCACCGACATTGGTGTGGTCGACGATGTCCTCCAAGACGACCAGCCGGCGCATCGCGAGAACGTCATCGACGCGATGCCGTTGCTCGCGGTACAGCGACGCCAACGCGCCGCGATGGACATGGAATCCCGTTACCTGTTCCGCGAGCTGCTCGGTTACGACGAGGACTGGGACCTCGGGCCACTGCTCCAGCACATCGTGCAGGCCATCAAGCCAGCGCTCGGCAAGAAGGAACGACCGAGGCCGGTATCCCGCCTCCACTGCGCGGTGGATGACTTTCGCGCCCTCGGCAATGAAAAGGCCGCGTTCTGTCTCGAGGTGGCGCCGCAGCGAGGTCTCCCGCAGCCGGACATAGTCAGTCAGCCGCGGGTCGTCGGCATCGGTAATGTCCAGCCTCACTATGCTCCTCCCCTGATGCATATCGTCGGAACCCTGGAGTGGCAGCCGGCCCTCGACCATCCCGAGCTCTTGGCTCGACCCGTCAATGAGGCGATCACCGAGCTTGGGGTGGAATGCTTCGTCGCGGCCATTGACCCAAGCAAAGCCGACACTGCCGAGTTCTGTGCAGCGTACGAGGTGCCCTTGGACGTCTCTGCGAACTGCGTCGTGGTGGCCGGCCGGCGTGGAGAGCTGTCGGTCATGGCCGCATGCCTGGTACGCGCGACCGATAGAGCCGACGTCAACCGAGTCATCCGAAAACGGCTCGACGTACGCAAGATCTCCTTTGCCGGGATGGATGACGCCGTACGCGAGACCGGTATGGAGTACGGCGGCATCACTCCGATCGGCCTTCCGCCCAGCTGGCCCATCTTGATCGATCAAGCGGTCGCCGGACTGGACATGATCGTTCTCGGCAGCGGGATCCGCGCCAGCAAGATCGCCATGGCTGGGACATCCGCCCGAAACCTGCCCAACGCCGAGATCTTGGCGCTAGCGATCAGCTCAACAAGCTAATGATTGCCGCGACCCCGACGGCAACGATGATCACCCGATAGAGCGTCGGCGACAACTTACGGCCTACCCGGCCACCGAGCTGAGCGCCCAGCACCGAGCCTACGGCGATCGCGATGGCCGCGGGCCAGTTCACCTGACTGACGAGCACGAACACCACAGCAGCAATTCCGTTGACGATCGTTGCCAAGACGTTCTTGATGGCATTGACGCGGGCCAAGGATTCGGCAAAGCCGATGCCCAGGATCGCGATGAACAACACCCCTTGGGCGGCTCCGAAGTAACCGCCATAGACAGCTGTGAGTGCGATGGCCAACCACAACACCAGGGAGCCAAGGACCGGCGGTGCGGCCTCGGTGCCGAGCCGAGCACGCCGGTAGGCCAGTCGTCTCGCAATGAAGGGTTGCACAATGACCAGAACGCAACCCAGGCCGATCAAGATCGGGACGATCGTGTCAAAGGCCTTTGATGGCAGCCACAGCAGCAACAATGCGCCGGCGATTCCGCCCAACAGTGAGGCCGATCCCAACCAGAGCACCCGCCGCCGCTGACCATCGAGCTCACCGCGCGTCGCCCAGGCGCCTGAGAGCGAGCCCGGGGCCAATCCCACGGTATTGGAGATGTTGGCGATCACCGGTGGTACACCGAGTGCGAGCAAAGTCGGGAACGTGATCAAGGTCCCGGACCCGACAACGGTGTTGATCAAACCTGCAAGCCCTCCGGCGCCGAGCAGCGCCAGAAGGTCAAGCCAGGTCACTGAGTCAGATTAGGCTCACTCTCCTGGTCATACTGCCCGTTTGGGACTGGCGAGATCGCCGGTTGCTCCGACGGGGCGAACGCCGTGGACCTGTCAGGCCGACGCTCGAGTGCCTCGGCCTCCTGAATGGCTTCCTCGACGGTACGCCGCAGGGCCTGTTCTTCCTCGTCGCTCTGCTTTTCGATTTCCTTCTGGACGTCGATCTTGGGCGGCGGAGTGAACTCCTGCTGCGTGACGGCCGGGATTTCTGAGGCGGCGGCCTTGCCAACCACGCTGCCCAGACCCTTCAGTGCGTCATTCAGCTCACTCGGCACGACCCAGACCTTATTGGCGTCGCCCCGGGCGATGGCCGGCAGCATCTGCATGTACTGGTAGGCGAGCAAGGCCTGGTCAGGCTGACCGGCATGGATCGCACCGAAGACGGTGGTAATCGCCTGGGCCTCGCCTTCGGCGCGCAGCATGGCGGCCTGTCGATCAGCCTGCGCTCGCAACACGGCGGCCTCACGGTCGCCTTGCGCCCGCAGGATCGCCGACTCCTTCTCACCACCCGCAGACAGAATCTGTGACTGCCGTTGCCCCTCGGCGAGCAGGACCATTGCCCGCTTGTCACGCTCGGCCCGGGCACTCTTCTCCATGGCGTCTCGGATTGTGGCCGGCGGCTCGATCGCGCGCAGCTCCACGCGATTGACCTTGATGCCCCACTTGCCGGTTGCCTCATCTAGCACGACCCGGAGCTGCTGATTGATCTCCTCACGGCTGGTCAGGGCCTCTTCAAGATCAAGTCCGCCAATGATGTTGCGCAGCGTCGTCATCGTCAGCTGCTCGATGGCCTTGATGTAGTTCTGAGCCTCGTACGCCGCGCGTACCGGATCGATGATCTGGAAGTAGATGACCGAGTCGATGTTGACCATCAGGTTGTCCTCGGTGATCACTCCTTGCGGCGGGAACGGTACGACGTTCTCCCGCATGTCCATGTTGTAGCGAACCTTGTCGAACAGCGGCACCACTAGATGTGGCCCCGGCTCCAAGGTGCGCCGAAACTTGCCGAGCCGCTCGACCACGCCAACGCGCTGTTGGCGGATCACGCGGACCGCGTTGCCTATGAAGAAGATGACCGCCAGCGCGATTGCCAAGACGACGATCAACGACGCGAGATCCACGAATCTTCCTTCTCTCTAGGGCAGTAGCCCATGCTTCGGATAGACGACAGCAATGACTCCGTCGATCTCGTAGACCTCGATCTCGGTGCCTTGCTCGATCACCACGTCTGAGGAGTAGGGCCGTGCAGTCCAGCTCTGGCCGTCCACCTTGATCTCGCCTCCGGACTTGTCGATCTGGGAGACGGCGACTCCACTACTCCCAACCATCTTTGCTGCTGATGATCGATAGCCGGGCATATTGCGAACCTTGACGAGCAGCGTTGGGCGCAACAACAACAGCATGGCAATGCTGATGCCGGCTGCGGCCAGAATTTGGAGCCACCACAGGGAAGGGGCGAATGCCGCTACGGCTGCTCCACCCAGCGCCCCCACCGCAAGCATGATCAAAACCAAGTCCAGCGAGATGATCTCGGCAATGCCTAAAAGGAAGGCGAGGCTCAGCCAGATCGCCCAGGAATTGTCACCCAGCCAGTCCGTCAAGTTCACCCCCATCGCGGTCTCCAGACGCAGTGATTTGTCTCTTCCATGGTGCCAGTCGACTAAAGCGCACGAGCCGCCCATCGACCGTCGGCCTCCACCAGGCTCAGTTCGAGATCGAAGGTCTTCGTCAGGTTCTCAGCAGTTAGGGTTTCGCGCAGGGGGCCCGCAGCCACGATGTTTCCCTCCTTGAGCAACATGGCGTGCGTCATGCCGCGGGGAATTTCCTCCACGTGGTGGGTGACCAGGACGGTCGCTGGCGCGTATTGATCTTGCGCCAGCTCGGCGAGGGTGTTCACCAGCGATTCCCGACCAGCCAGATCGAGGCCGGCGGCTGGCTCATCGAGCAGTAGTAGCTCAGGGTCGGTCATCAGAGCGCGAGCGATCTGTACCCGCTTGCGTTCACCTTCGCTGAGTGTGCCGAACGTGCGATCCGCCAGACGGTCGATGTGCAGCTGGGCGAGCAGGTCGGACGCACGCTCGTGATCCAGGTCGTCATACTGCTCCCGCCATCGGCCGACTACCGCGTAGGAGGCGGACACCACCACGTCACGAACCCGCTCGGCCCGCGGAATGCGCTCCGCGAGGGAGGCAGAGGTGATGCCGATGCGCGGCCGCAGTTCGAAGACATCGACTGTGCCGAGCACTTCGCCAAGCAGCCCGGCTACCCCAGCAGTGGGATGGATTTGCGCCGATATGACCTGCAGCAGCGTCGTCTTGCCGGCCCCGTTGGGCCCAATGACCACCCAACGATCGGACTCGTCCACCTCCCAGGTGATGTCGTTGATCAAGGTAGAACCGTTCCGGACGATGGTGACGCCAGCCAGGTCCACAACAGCTGCCATAACTTCAACCTACAATTCACGGGCCCGTCCTCACGTAGGTTAGGGCGATGGAGTCCCTGCCATCGGTTCGGATGACCGCGAACCTGAACTCGATGATCAGAGGGCAGCAATCCATTGAGCAGGCGGAGCGCGCGATTGTCAGCGATGACGTCGCGCATCATGTGATCGACCCTGACGGTGCGCTGGGTCTAGATCCGCTTGGAGCCTCCACCTTGGACGAGGCTTTGGAAGCGCTGACCACCGCCGAGCAGGACGGCTGGTTCCTCGCGTTGCCCATGCCAGGATCACTTGCACCGCTGCGAGGCCCTGCCGATTTCAATCTCGCGGCTTTGGAGCATGGTGAGGCAGTGGTGGGCAGCAGTGCCGGCCTCGGGCTGGTACCGATCCGGGTCGGACAAGCTGTTCAATGGCGGATCTTCACCGCAGAGCGACCCCTTGCGCCCAGCAGCCCCTATGAGGCGGAGCGAGCCTTGAACGAAGTGGTCATCGACGCCGCTGCCGCGCTATCGCGACTCGACGTCGCTTCGGGCGCTTGGCCGAAGTCGCCGCCGGCAATACTGCTGGCACCCGGTTACAGCTCCCGCCAGCGAGCGACGGTCCAGCGCGCGACCCGGCTGCTCGCCGCCTGCGATGCGGCTCTGCGTCATGACGGTGCCAGCATCTCCTCGTTCGAGGCTGAACGCCGCGTTCAGGAGCTGCGCCGCGTACGCGCGAAGGCCGGCGAAGCGCTCGGATCAGCTGTCAGCTGGCTCGGGTGAACCGCAGCGAGCCGAGCAATCCAACACTTCCACTACGCTGCCCACATGTCCCTGCTCCCCGCGCTGACTGGCTCGTTTTCTACTCCGGCGGCCGGAAACCCCACGGTCGCAATCATGGAGGCGGCGTACGCCCACCACGGTATCGACGCCCGATACATCAACTGCGAGGTAGCGGCTGAGGACTTGTCCGATGCCGTGCACGGCGCGACGGCGATGGGTTGGATCGGATTCAACTGCTCACTACCGCACAAGGTGGCGGTAATCGAACTGCTCGATGAGCTCGCTGAGTCGGCTCGCCTCATCGGCGCGGTTAACTGCGCGGTACGCCGGGAGCATCGATGGATCGGCGAAAACACCGATGGCCAGGGTTTTCTCGCCTCATTGGGCACCCTTACCGAACCGGAAGGACAGCGGGTTCTCATTCTCGGAGCAGGCGGCGCGGCGCGCGCGATTGCCGTCGAGCTGGCACTCGCGGGAGCAGCTGAGCTCTGGGTGGCCAATCGCAACGTTGCCAAGGCATCCGAGATTGCGGCCCTGGTCAATGCGAAGACGTCTTGCGCATGCACCGCTGTTGAGTGGCAGAGCGAGCTCGCTGTGCCGGCGTCGGCAACTGTCGTCGTCAATGCCACATCGCTGGGCCTGCCCGGCTCCGGTGAAGTGCCGCTGTCCTTCGACACCGTTCCGATGGGCTTGGTGGTCTGTGACGTCATCCCAAATCCGCCAGATACATCGTTCCTGCAACGGGCCCGTGAGGCTGGCGCAAGGACCCTCGATGGCCGTGGCATGCTGCTCAACCAGGGCGCGATCAATATCGAGTTCTGGACCGGCGTCGACCCGGATCGTGAGGTTATGGGCAGAGCACTTGACCAGGCCATTGCGGGTTGGATTCACCCCTAGCGCTCATGGTGGGCACGCTATTTGCGATCGGCGGCGCGGAGGCCAAGCTTCGGCGCCGGACCGTATTGGGGGCGTTTGTAGCGGCCGCAGGTGGCACAGACGCGCGGATCGCCGTTATCTCGTCTGCCTCCTCGCTCGGCAACGAGGTGGCAGAGGTCTACAAGACCGTCTTCACCTCGCTCGGCGCGCACCAGATCATTGCGCTGCGGCCGGAGAGTCGCGCGCAAGCGCACGATCCTGATCTTGGGAAGACGCTTGGGCAGGTCAGCGGAATCTTCCTCACTGGCGGCAATCAGCTCAAGCTCAGCTCCTTTATCACTGGAACGCCTTTCGGAGATGCAATCAAGCAGGCGCACGACCGAGGCACTGTGATCGCCGGAACATCAGCCGGTGCCAGCATTCTGGCTGAGCACATGATCGCGTTCGGTGCGGGCGGCGCGACTCCGAAGCAGCGCATGAGCCAGTTATCCGCTGGACTCGGACTACTCCGCGGCGTGGTGATCGATCAACACTTCGAGCAGCGCAACCGGTACGGACGGCTGCTTTCGCTGGTGGCCCAATCGCCGTCACTGCTCGGCCTGGGTCTGGATGAGGACACCGCAGCTGTTATTCACGACGAAAGCAGGCTGGAAGTGATCGGCCGAGGCGCCGTCACCGTGATTGATGGGCAGAACATGGTTTCTGACGCCTTCCTAGCCAAGCGCACGACTCCGCTGCTGGTGTCAGGAGCGGTGCTCCATGTGCTGCCTGCCGGGAGCCAGTTCGATCTGGCTACTCGTGCCCTGCTCGCCCACAAGACCGCGCTTACCGATCCTGAGGCGATAGCTGCGGGCGCCGAGGAGGCGGACCTCCAGGAGGTCGCACGAGAGATCATGTGATTGCTCGCCGACTCGCCGCGGATGCGCCGCCAGTAATTCCGCCTGTCGAAAGGCTCACGGCGCAGAGATCCGTCAAAACGATCTAGCAGACTGCGGTCATGAACTCGTTAGTGGAGCGCCTCTTCGATGCCTGGACCCGAGTCGATGATCTATCTCAGCTGGAAGATCGGTTTGCGGTGCTCTATGCCGATCCGGTACGGGTCAACGGCACAGATGTGTCACTGGCGGATCTGGCTGCCAGAGCCAGATCGCTGCATGGAGCGTTCTCAGGCCTGCGGAGCCAGGTGCTGCAGGTTGTCGAAGATACCGCCAGCATTGCCGTCGCTCACCTCATGCACGGCTGGCATACCGGGCCGTATGAGACACCGGTCGGGATCATCCAGCCAACCGGATCCAGAGTGCAGATCCGCGCAATTGACGTCTTGACGATCAACGACGGAAAGATCTCAGCTATCTGGGTAGTCGCCGATGATCTTGGCACGCTGCGCCAGCTCGGCTGGCAACCGTAACTGACACCGGATGACCGCCCAGGTCATCAGTGGCAAGATCACAGCCAACCGATCCTTGTGAGGAGCGTTTGTGACCCAAAGCGTTGCCCCGACTCCAGCTCCGGATCTCAAGATCATCTCAAGCAGGGTGTTCCGGGGTCCGAACGTCTGGCACTACGAACCGGCCATCCAGCTCGTCGTCGACCTTGGCGTGCTGGAGGACTTCCCGACCAACAAGCTGCCTGGGTTCGCCGATCGGCTCGTCGAGCGTCTACCCGGCCTGGAGAACCACACCTGCAGCAGGGGCCGCCGCGGCGGTTTCGTTGAGCGGCTACATGAGGGAACCTGGGTCGGGCATGTCGCCGAACATGTCGCGCTGCAGCTGCAGCAGACGGTCGGTCATGACATGCGGCGGGGCAAGACCCGGCAGGTGAAGGGCGAGCACGGGCGCTACAACGTGATCTATGCCTATTACGACGAGTCGGTCGGTCTGGCCGCGGGCGAGCTGGCCGTACGGCTGATCAACGATCTCATCGTTGAAGATCCGGACTTCGACTTCGACAAGGAGCTGGAAAGTTTCATCGTCCGCGGTGAGCGGACGGCGTTCGGGCCGTCTACCCAGGCGATTGTCGAGGAGGCGGTGAGCCGGGACATTCCCTACCTGCGTCTCAACACTGCTTCGCTCGTGCAGCTCGGCCAGGGTGTCCATCAGAAGCGGATCCGGGCCACTATGACGTCTCAGACGCCATCGGTCGCTGTCGACATCGCGAGTAACAAAGAGCTCACGCTTTCGCTGCTGTCGGCCGCGGGTCTTCCGGTTCCTCGGTCGCAATCGGTACGCGCTGTCGATGATGCGGTCCGGCTGGCCAACCGGATCGGCTACCCGGTGGTCCTGAAGCCGCTCGATGGCAACCACGGTCGCGGCGTGATGCTCGACCTGCGCAGTGATGCCGAGGTACGCAGCGCGTTCGACGCTGCACAGTCAGAGTCGCGCAGCGGATTGATCATTGTGGAGACCTACATCAGTGGGCGTGACTATCGCTGTCTGGTGATCGATGGCAAGATCGCTGCGATCGCGGAGCGAGTGCCCGCCCACGTCATCGGTGACGGTGTCTCAACGATCAATGAACTGGTTGCCAAGACCAATGCCGATCCCCGTCGTGGCGTTGGCCACCAGAAGGTCCTCACCAGGATCAAGATCGACCAGGCGGCAATTGATCTTGTGGCGGCTCAGGGCTTCAGCATGGATGACGTACCACCAGAAGACACCATGGTGAAGCTCACGCTGACTGGAAACATGTCCACCGGCGGCATTTCGATCGACCGCAGCTTCGAAGCCCATCCGGAGAACATCGAGATTGCCGAGGAGGCCGCCAGGGTCGTCGGGCTCGACATTGCCGGAATCGACTTCATTGCACCTGACATCACCCAGCCGGTACGTGAAGCTGGTGGGGCCATCTGCGAGGTGAATGCCGCGCCGGGCTTTCGGATGCATACCCATCCCACCATCGGCGACCCGCAATATGTGGCGAAGCCGGTGGTCGACATGCTTTTCCCGCCTGGGACACCGAGCCGGATTCCGATCGTTGCTGTCACCGGCACCAACGGCAAGACCACGACGGCGCGGATGATCGCCCATATCTTCAAGGGCATCGGCAGGAAGGTCGGCATGACATCGACCGACGGTGTCGTGATCGATGAGCGATTGGTCATTCGCTCGGATGCCTCGGGGCCCAGGTCGGCGAAGATGGTGCTACAGAATCCCCGTGTCGACTTCGCAGTGTTCGAGGTGGCCCGCGGCGGCATCCTGCGCGAAGGCCTCGGTTATGAGCGCAACGATGTCGGCGTTGTGCTCAATGTGCAGGCCGATCATCTCGGACTGCGCGGGATTGACACGCTCGAGCAGCTCGCAGACGTCAAAGCCGTCATTGTGGAGGCGGTGCCGCGTAACGGCTTCGCGGTTCTCAACGCTGACGATCCGCTGGTGAGGGCGATGCGGCGCCGCTGTGCGGGACGGATCGTATGGTTCAGCATGGCAGAGCCGGGCAGTGAGATCCGCGATTCCGTTGATGATCACTGCCGCCGTGGCGGGCTGGCGGTGGTATTGGAGCACAGTGATCTTGGCGACATGATCATGGTCAAGGAGGGCCGGCGCTCTATGCAGTTGGCCTGGACCCATCTGCTGCCGGCGACGTTCCGGGGTCGCGCCACGATGAACGTCCAAAACGCCATGGCGGCAGCGGCTGCGGCATTCGCCGCGGACGCCTCGCTGCATGACATCCGACAAGGCCTGCGCAGCTTCTCGACCAACTACTACCTCGCTCCCGGCCGGCTCAACGAGGTCAGTGTCGAGGGCCGGACGGTCATCGTCGACTACTGCCACAACGTTCCGGGGATGATCATGCTCGGCGACTTCGTGGACAAGACCGGCGACGCTCTGGAGAGCACCAATGACTTGGGGCGGATATCCCGTATTGGTGTGATAGCTACGGCCGGTGATCGTCGAGACGATGACATGCGCGAGATAGGCCATGAAGCGGCTCAGCACTTCGACGTCCTGATCGTGCGCGAGGATGCCAATCTGCGGTCCCGGGCACCAGGTGAGGTCGCCGAGTTAGTGGCGCGCGGGGCACGTCAGGCGATGGCTGAGGGTGCGCGCTGTAAACAGGTCGAGATCGTCCTAGAGGAAATGGCAAGTGTCCGGCATGCGATGTCGCGATCAAACCCTGGTGACCTCGTGGTGATCTGCGTAGAACAGCATGCAGCCGTGATGACCGAGCTGGAGTCCTACGGTCATCATGCGCAGCCGGGTGCCAGGCACGACGACAGTCGCGACATCAGCAATGCCGTGCCCGATCCGGATTCGCACTGACGACCTTGCTGCGGAGTACATCGGCGCTGTCTCGGGAGCCGCCGTGCCCGAGCAGCCAGTGATCGAGGATTTCACGATCTTGGTGAGTCATGATCGCTACGACGTCGCCGTCCCGGGCTTGGCCAGCCAACGACACGAGACCGCCAAGCTCAGTGTTGTGCGCGCGCTCGATCTCCACGCCGGCATGCGCGGCGCCTTGAGAGATCAGCTCGTTGATCTCCCCCATGGTCCGACCACGCAGATAGTTCTGCTTGTGGACGATCTCCACCACATCGGCACCCAAGGCAGCGAGCTCACCAAGGCGTACGAACACATCATCCCCGCGATCACCCGCGGTACCGACACCGAGCAGCAGCCTTCGGTCTGGCGGCCGAATGCCATTCATGATCTCTAACAGCGCCTGTAGCCCCGCCTCGTTGTGGGCGAGATCGATCACCACGCTGATCGTTCCGCTGGAAATTGGAAGCGTCCAGACATTCATCCGACCGGGGTTGCTCTCGTTGGGATCGAACGATCGCAAGCCGTCGGCAACCTGCTCGACCGAGAAGCCCAGCGCCAGCGTCGCGGAGGTCACCGCAAGTGCGTTCTCTACATTGACCTTGCTCAACCCGGCCAGAGTCATCGGCACATCGATGAGCTCGATGACCTGAAGCGGGTCCACGCCTGGCCGAAGCACACAGATCCAGCCTTCCAGAAGCGTAGTCACTCGGCCGCGCGCGGAAAGCACGCTACGGCCTGACGGTGAGTCGGGGTCCCGAGTGAACACCCAGATCTGGGCTTTGGTGCCGAGCCGCATGGCGAAGGTCCGCGGATCGTCGGCGTTCAGCACGCACCAGCCATCTGGCTTGGTGATCTTCGTGATCACCGCCTTGACCTCGGCCAGTTGGTCGAGGGTGTCGATTCCACCCAGGCCCAGGTGATCGGCGCTGATGTTGGTCACCACCGAAACGTCGTTGTACGCGACCCCGACACCGCGACGTAAGATTCCACCCCGGGCCGTCTCAGTGACCGCAAGCTCCACGCCTGGGTGACGGAGTACCTGACCGGCCCCAGTTGGGCCAGAGAAGTCACCGGCCTCGACCAGCTGCCCGTCGATGTAGACGCCATCGGTACTCGACCAGCCGACCAAGCGGCCGGCGCCGCGGGCCACGTGGCCGACCATGCGCGCTGTGGTGGTCTTGCCATTGGTACCGGTGATCGCCACCACCGGAATCTGCGGCCTGATCAGCTGTGGAGTGGAACCGAGTGGAGCCGCGGCAACCGTGGCGCCTTCGGCGGTGATCATTTCGGCGACCTTCTTTGATCCGGCCGCCACGCCGTCAAGCACGCGCCCCAGTCCGTACGCCAGCGCCTCCGCCCGGCCTGCGTTGCGCCAGGGATATGCCACGACGACCTCGCTGACCGACTCTCCGGTGCGGGTGCGCACTGCCAGCCGGGTTACACCCGCTGCTAGAGCGATCTGCCGGACGATCTTGGTGACCAGTCGTATTGCGAAGCGTTGCCGGAACACCGTGCCGGGGGTTCCGGGCCGCGTTGTGCGCAATCCCAGTTCCGCACCAAGATCACGAGCTGCCGTGACCGGCAAGGCCATGAGTTCGGTGAGATCAACAGTCAGCCGGGCCGCCGGACGCGGGAAGTACAGGTTCGGTCCATCGAGCAGGCGTACGTTGACCAGAGAACGGGGAACCGATGCGGGGGCCATCGGGCGCGTCAGGCGCCGGTGGAGTGCAGACCGCCGTCGACGTGGATCATCTCGCCGGTTGTCTTGGGGAAGAAGTCGCTGAGCAGCGCCACCACCGCCCGCGCGGTTGGGGTGATGTCCTTGGGATCCCAGCCCAGCGGCGCCCGCTGCCCCCATACGTCGTTGAAGGCCTCGGCACCGCCGATCGCTTTCTTCGCCAACGTTTCCAACGGACCTGCCGCGACAAGGTTGACGCGTACCCCGTCTGGTCCCAGGTAACGCGCCAGATAACGACAGGTGCTCTCCAAGGCCGCCTTGGCGACGCCCATCCAGTCGTAGACGGGCCAGGAGACAGTGGCATCGAAGGTGAGTCCGACAACCGAGGCTGGTTGGGCAAGCAGCGGCTTGCAGGCCATCGTCAATGACGCCAAGGAATAGGCCGACACCTGCAGCGCACTGCCGACATCGGACCACGGCGTACTCAGAAACTTGCCACCAAGCGCAGTTTCAGGATTGGCAAAGGCCAGCGAATGCACCACACCATCGAGCTGGTCCAGATGCTCCCCGAGCTGGGCCGCCAGCCCGGCCAAGTGATCGTCGTTTGTCACGTCGACCTCAAGCAACAGCGGCACCGGGTCAAGCTTCTTGATCACCCGAGCAGTGAGGCTCATCGCCCGGCCGAAGTTGGAGACAACAACTGTTGCACCTTCGGCCTGGGCAGTCTTGGCGACATGGAAGCCAATGGAGCTGTCCAGGGTGACACCGGCAACAAGGATGTTCTTGCCCTCGAGAATGCCCACAGATTGTCCTTTCAGTACCTGATCTTCAGTGGCCCATGCCAAGGCCGCCGTCGACAGGGATAACGGCACCGGTGATGTAGCTCGCTGCGTCGCTGGTGAGGAACTCGATAGTGCCGGCAACATCGTCGATCGAGCCGAACCGGCCCAGGGGGATCTGCTCGGCATATTTCTTGATCAAGTCCTCACCCAGCCCGGCAGTCATATCGGTCTCGATGAAGCCCGGCGCGACGGCGTTCGCCGTGATGCCCCGAGATGCCAGTTCGCGGGCCAGGGAGCGCGCCATACCGACCAATCCCGACTTTGAGGCCGCGTAGTTCACTTGTCCGGCCGAGCCCATCATCCCCACTACGGAGGAGATGAACACGATCCGTCCGAACTTCGCCCGGACCATAGGGCGAGCAGCCCGCCGCGCTACGCGGAATGCACCGCTGAGATTGGTCGCAATTACCTGATCCCAGTCTTCATCCGACATCCGCATCAGCAGCGTGTCCCGGGTGATGCCCGCGTTTGCTACCAGCACTTCGACCGTTCCCAGGTTGGACTCCACTTGGGCGAACGCTGCCTCTATCTGGGCCGGATCAGTCACATCACACTGCACGCCCAGCACATCGGCGGGTACCTCACCGCTGCGGTAAGTGGCGGCCACCCTATGACCCGCCTTGGCCAGTCGAGCAGCGACACCGTGGCCGATTCCTTTGCTGCCACCGGTCACCAAAACAACTCGCGATGGATTCACTCGGGTCACGCTACCGAGTACTCCAGATGGCCGGAGAGCAGGCGTAGGCTGACGTGGTGACCGATCGCGAGGCAGGTGTGCAGACACCCATCGCCGCCGAGTCGGGCCGTCGAGGCTCGGCAACGCTGATCACCGATGCTCACATGGGGACCAGTGACGAGATGTCAGCACGGATCCGCCAATACACCATCACAATGAGCATTCGGGCAGCCTGCTTCATCAGCATGATCTTCGTTCACGGAATCTTCCGGTGGATCCTTTTCGCGGGCGCTGTGGCATTGCCATTGATCGCAGTCATGGCAGCGAATCAGGTCAACCGGCATTTTCGTAGTCGTCGCAAGATGAGCCACGGATTGCCGACCGAGCGCCTGGGACTTACCACCGGTCACGATGACGAGTCGAGTAGCGCTGAGGTGATCGAGGAGGACGAGGTCACTTCGCAGCGACCGAATGAACGTGTCGCTTAACGGCGTCGATCCGCTTCCGGAAGGTCCCGACGGTTTGATCTGCTCGGCGCGACGCTGTCAGCAGGCTGCCTCGTATGACCTGCAGTGGAACAATCCCAGAATTCACACCGCAGACCGCCGCAAGCACTGGCTGGCCTGCGATGATCACCGCGAATCCTTGATGCAATTCCTCTCCGCTCGCGGATTTCTTCGAGAGGTGCTTCCTCTCTAGCCCCCGATCGCCGACATCGGGCGATCTGGTTGCAGAAAGCTGGGGTCATTGATGCCGTGGCCCGGCTTCTTACCCGCCACGGCAGCCACCCACAATGCGGCAAGTTCCGCGTCGCTGGCACCGCTGCGCAGCGGCGTACGCAGGTCTGATTCGGTGCGGGCGAAAAGGCAGTTGCGAATCTGGCCGTCGGCGGTCAGCCGGACTCTGTCACAGGCGCCACAGAACGGTTGCGTCACCGACGCGATGATGCCGACCGAGTAGTCGGTGCCAGCCACCCGGAAGAGCTCCGCCGGTGCACTGCCTCGCGTCGCGGCATGCTGAGGATCCTCGAGCAGCTCAACGTGCTCGCCAAGACGGCGCTTGATCTCCGCAGCGGTGATCATTTCGTCACGTTTCCAGCCGTGTTGCGGATCCAGCGGCATCTGCTCGATGAACCGCAGCTGTACCTGCTCCGCCATAGCCCATTGCAGCAGATCGAACGCCTCATGATCATTGACACCACGCAGTAGCACAGTGTTGATCTTCACAGGCAGCAGTCCCGCGTCTCGGGCGGCGGCAATCCCGGCGAGCACATCGGGCAGCCGTCGGCGGCGACTGATCGTGGCAAAAGTATCGGGATCCAAAGTGTCGAGCGAGACGTTGATTCGCCTCAGTCCCGCCGCGGCCAATTTCTCCGCCCGGGCCGCCAAGCCGATTCCGTTGGTCGTCAGCGCGATCTCCGGTATCGGCGACAGTGCTGAGATCTCTGCGACAAGCAGCTCCAGATTCTTGCGCAGCAGCGGTTCACCACCGGTCAGGCGTACCGTCTTGATGCCCAGCCGCTCGACACCGATCGTGATCAGCCGCACAATCTCGTCATCGGTCAAGACCTCTGCGCCTGGCAGCCAGTCCAATCCTTCCGGCGGCATGCAGTAGGCGCACCGGAGATTGCAACGATCGGTCAGCGAGACCCGCAGATCGGTCGCAACCCTGCCGTAGGCGTCCGCAAGCGGGAATTGATCACGCCGGACGGTCTCCGCAGTCGCGGAAGCGCCAGCGCGGAGCTGTGGAAACGGCAGCAGCGTGGTCATCTCTGGAGTCTAATTTGACCTTGTCGAATGCCAGACGATCCGCTCGGGATGCGTATAGACGTTCATGGTGTCGCCGCGGACGAACCCAACCAGTGTCAGCCCAGCCGCCTCGGCTAGTTCGGCCGCTAGTGAGCTTGGGGCGGAAACCGCAGCAAGCACCGGGATACCAGCCAGCACAGCCTTCTGGGTGAGTTCAAAGGATGCTCGTCCCGAGACGGCCAAGATCACCTGGCGCAATGGAAGCAGTTGCTCCCGGATCGCCCAGCCGATGACCTTGTCCACGGCGTTGTGACGACCGACATCCTCGCGAACGCACACCATCTCCGAGTCCAGGCCGAGCAGGCCTGCCGCATGCAGTCCACCGGTCTGATCAAATGCTCGCTGATGTTGTCGCAGTCGCATTGGTGCCGTGAGCACCAGCTCAGCCGGTACCTCTACGTCGTGGGTTACTCCATGGCGCGATTCGCGCAGCACCTGCTGGATCGTGGTGGTGCCACAGATACCGCACGCGCCGCTCATCACGACGTTGCGTCGTACGGCTGGCGATGCCGGAAGGTGCGAGGCGAGGGTGACATCCAACACGTTGTAGCTGTTGACTCCGTCGGAGTCCGACCCCGCACAGTAACGCGCGAGGGCAATATCGGACCGGCCGGCGATAATGTCCTCGCTGTACAGCAGGCCGTGTACCAGATCGATGTCACTGCCCGGCGTCCGCATCGTCACCAGGAACGGTTCACCGTTCAGGCGAACCTCCAGCGGCTCCTCCACAGCCAGCGTGTCGCTGCGACGGACCAGCTGTTCTGGCCCTACCCGCAGTACCGCATGTCGGCGAGTTACTCGTCCCATACCATCATCCTGGCCCATACATCAAGCAGCCCGCACGATTCGCCTCGTCAGGAGCACGAACCATGGAACTCAAGCAGTGGCTGACCACACTATCTGCCGGCCTGCAGACCAACGACGTCCCTCTCGACGAAGACGCAGTGCACATCTTGCTGGACTTAGCACGAGACTCCGCACATGAGGTGGAGCGGGTGGCTGCGCCGCTCACTACCTTCCTGGTCGGAATCGCTGTCGGACGCGGCGTCGCGCTCGGCAGCGCCGCCGCGACGGCCACCGCTTTGCTGATGAACCAGGAAGCCTCCGACTAGCCTGGCTGCGTGCGCCGCTTGTGGCTCCGTTGGGCACTCCTGATCACCTTCGTCGCGGTGCTCGGCGTCGTCTTCGTCAACCTGGGAGAGTGGCAACTCGACAGGTTGGCTCAGCGCAAGGAACGCAACGCCACAACCATCGCCAACGAGCAGAAGCCGGTTCAGCCGTACGAAGCGGTCTTCACACACCCGATTACCGATGCTGATCAATGGCAGCGTGTCCAGGCGCGCGGAACGTTCGATCCAGACCATCAATTCGTGGTGCGCTACCGCAACAATGGTGATGCTGATGGCTATGAGGTCGTGACCCCGCTGCGTACGGCGAGCGGCATAGTGCTGGTCGACCGCGGATTCATCCCACTGCAACATGGTGCTCGAATTCCTTCGGTGGCCCCACCGCCGCCGACCGCCGAGGTGACGGTCGTTGGACACGTACGCCGCAGCGAGAAGGGTCGGCGTGCCGCCACCACGCCGGTCGACAACCAGATGCGCTTGATCAACTCGGACGCCGTTGCAGCCACGCTGCCCTATCCGATTGCCTCGGGCTACATCGGCCTGCTGACTATCGAGCCGGAGCAGCAGGGTGGTTTTCAGCCGATCCAGCTCCCAGAACTCTCCGAGGGTCCGCACTTCTGGTACGCCGTGCAGTGGTTCATGTTCACAGGGATCGGGGTCGCGGGAATCGTCGTTTTCATCCGGAGCGACTTGCGTGCTCGGCGCGAGGAACGCCAACACGCCACCGAAGCTCGCGTGACGGTGTAAGGATTGATCATGGATCTCGGGCTTGCGGACCGTGCCTTTGTCGTTACCGCGGCCAGTAGCGGTCTTGGACGCGCCGCAGCAGAGCAGCTCGTCGCCGAGGGGGCTCGGGTGGTCCTTGTCGCGCGCCGCGCCGAGATGCTGGCCGAAGCGGTGAGCCGGATGGGACCGGACCATGCCGTCGCCCTCGCGGCCGATCTGACCGATGCCAATACCGCAGAGACTGCCTGCGCCTTTGCTCTCGATGCGTTCCGACGGCTGGATGGCGCGTTGATCAGCGTCGGAGGGCCACCGGCTGGATCAGCGCTGGAGACCGGCGAGGAGGAGTGGCGCGGCGCCTTTGAGTCCGTCTTTCTGACCGCGCTGCGGGTCAGTAAGGCTGTTGTCCGACACGGCACGGCCAGCGATATGTCCATTGCCTGGGTGCTGTCGACCTCGGTTAAGACGCCCATGCCCGGCCTTGCCACCTCGAACGGATTGCGCCCAGGTCTGGCAATGCTCGTCAAGCAACTTGCCGACGAACTGGGACCGCAGGGCACCCGGGTCATCGGCCTGTTGCCTGGCCGGATCGAAACCGAGCGCATCCAGTACCTTGACTCACTCAAGGATGATCCAGCCGCCGCACGGGCGAGCGCCGAAGCTGCGATTCCGTTACGCCGGTCTGGCCGGCCTGAGGAATTCGGTAGGGTCGCGGCATTCGTCCTCTCCCCCGCCGCGTCTTACCTGACCGGCTCAGTGATCTCGGTCGACGGCGGTGCCCAACGCGGGCTTTGATCAAACTGCGTCCGGTAAAGCTCGGCATACAGCCCGCCCTCGCGCAACAACTCCTCGTGCCGGCCGCGCTGCACGATCCGGCCCTGATCCACCACGATGATCAAATCCGCGTTGCGAATTGTCGACAGCCGGTGAGCGATGACGATGCTGGTACGACCCTCCATCGCAAGATCAAGTGCCTGCTGCACGGCAACTTCGGACTCCGAATCAAGATGGGCCGTGGCCTCGTCCAGCACCACGATCGGTGGCGCCTTGAGCAGCAGCCGCGCGATAGCAAGGCGCTGCCGCTCTCCACCGGAGAGCCGATACCCGCGCTCTCCCACGACGGTGTCCAGGCCGTCAGGCAGGCTCTCCACCAGCATCTTGAGCTGCGCCGCCTCCAATGCTTCCCATATCTCCGCCTCGGTGACATCAGGCTTGGCGTACTGCAGGTTCGCCCGAATCGTGTCGTGGAACATATGCGCGTCCTGGGTCACGTAGCCGACCTTCGCGCGCAGCGAATCCTGCTTCAACTTCCTGACATCGGTGCCGGCCACGAAGACTGTTCCCGACGTGGCGTCATAGAGCCGGGCGATCAAGTGCGTCATGGTGGTCTTGCCGCCGCCGGAGCGTCCGACGAGGGCCACGGTTTGACCGGCGGGAACATCGAAGGTGACATCGTGCAGTACTTCGCCACTGGGTCGTTGATCAAGCGAGGCAATCGACTCCAGGCTTGCCAATGACACCTCATCGGCCGTGGGGTAGCTGAACGAGACATGATCAAAGCTCACTGAGGCCGGTCCCTCGACTGTCTCGGCATCTTCGGCGTCGCGGATCATCGGCACCAGGTCGAGAACTTCGAAGACCCGGTCGAAGCTGACAAGGGCGTTCATGACGTCGATGCGCAGATTCGTCAGTTGGGTGAGTGGGCCGTACAGCTGAGCCAGTAGCCCAGCTAAGGCCGTCAGGGTGCCAACGGTGAGAACGCCGTCAATCGCCAGCGACCCACCCACGCCGTAGACGAGGGCTGTTGCCAGCGCGGCGACCAGGCCCAACGAGGTGAAGAAAAACCGCCCGTTCATCGCAATCTTGACCGAGACATCCCGTACCGCCCCGGCCCGTTCTGTGAACCGGTCATGCTCCTCGACGGCGCGACCGAAGAGCTTGACCAGCAGAGCTCCACTGACGCTGAACCGCTCGGTCATGGTCGCCGACATGTCGCCGTTGAGCTGCATCTGGCGGCGGGTCAGATCTGCCAGTTTGCGGCCCACGATCTTGGCCGGGATAAGAAAGATCGGCAACATGATCAGTGCGGCAAGGGTGAGCTGCCAGCTCAATACGATCATGGCTGCAAGGACCAGCACGAGACTGATCAAGTTGGACAGCACCGTCGACAGCGTCGATGTGAATGCCTGCTGGGCGCCGATCACATCTGAATTGAGCCGTGATACCAGCTTTCCAGTCTGAGTTCTGGTGAAGAATGCGACGGGCATGTGGACCACATGATCGAACACCTTGATTCGCATATCGAAGATCAAGCCTTCGCCGATGGTCGAGGAGAACCACCGCTGAACCACATTGAGCACTGCCTGTAGCACGGCCAGGCCAGCGACCGTCAGGCTCAGGATGATCACGACCTGCCGGTTGCCTTGCAGGATGCCTACGTCGATGATCTGCTTGAAAAGTAGCGGCGGCGCCACACTGAGGGCAGACATCATCACGACCAAGACGACGAAGATTGCGATCAGTAGCCGATAAGGCTTCGCGAACCGCAGAACGCGCCAAACAATGCCGGGGCTGAGTTGATGCTGCGCAACCTCGGGATCCTGCGACATACGCCGCATCATCATGTACATCGACACGGTTTCCCTCCGGGGCTTGGGAACGCTCGGCGGTCCCAGGCTATTCCGGATCACTGACAGCCAGCCCACGCAAAGGCCCGGACGCTACTGCGCCCGGGCCTTCGTAGCAGAGCTGTGATCAGCGCTTCCTGGCAGGAGCCTTCTTAGCTGTCGACTTCTTGGCGGGAGCCTTCTTGGTCGTTGTCTTCTTCGCCGGCGACTTGGCCGCCGTCTTCTTGGCGGGAGCCTTCTTCGCCGTTGTCTTCTTCGCAGCAGACTTGGCGGTGGTCTTCTTGGCCGTTGCCTTCTTGGCGGTCGACTTCTTCGCCGGAGTCTTGGCAGCCTTGGCCGGCGTCTTCTTCGCGGTTGCCTTCTTGGCAGGACCCGCACTCTTCCTTGCTGCGCTGCCTGACGCCGCCTTCTTGGCACCGCGGGTAGCGCCTCCACGACCGCGCAGTTCAACTCCGGCTTCCTTCAGAACACCGTGTACGAACCCGAAGGAACGACCGGCGTCGTCAGCGATCTTCCGGATGCTCTCGCCCGCGGCGTACCGCTTGGCGTACTGGGATGCAAGCGTTGTCCGCTGCGCCCCGGTGATGCGTGAACCCTTAGCCAATGCCTTGGCCACTGCGCCTCCCTTTGTCTTGAGGTCATCGCGGTTTCGGCGACGACGTTGCCAGACGAGTCTTTTCTGACCAGTGATCGGCACTTCAAGATCAATGATCACTCATTTCTAGCATGTTTCTGATGCGTTTGGGCAATTTCTGCCTGATCAATTGATTTAGCAGGCTGATCAGCTCAACGAAGACCAGATGATCTCTGCTGACCCAGACTGATCATGAGGGGACTGTGATCAGGCCAGCGCGACGAGATCGCCGTACTCCGGACTCCAAAGATCTTCTACACCATCTGGCAGCAGCAGTACCCGATCAGGATCAAGAGCATCAACAGCTCCCTCGTCGTGGGTGACCAAGACCACGGCACCGGTGTAACGCTTGATCGCGGATAGCACCTCGGTACGGGAGGCAGGATCAAGGTTGTTGGTCGGCTCGTCGAGCAGTAGCACGTTGGCGCTGGAGCAAACCAGCATGGCCAACGCCAGCCTGGTCTTCTCGCCACCAGAGAGCACGCCCGCCGGCTTATCGACGTCATCACCGGAGAACAGGAACGAGCCCAGAACCTTGCGGACATCGGTATCGCCAAGTTGCGGCGCAGTCGATTTCATGTTTGCCAGCACGGATCGTGCGACGTCCAAGGTCTCATGCTCTTGGGCGTAGTAACCGATGCGCAGACCGTGTCCAGCGACCACCTCACCGGTATCCGGCTCATCCAAACCGGCGAGGATCCGTAGCAATGTGGTCTTCCCTGCGCCGTTGAGGCCGAGTACGACGACATGGCTGCCTCTGTCGACAGCGAGATCAACATCGGTGAACACCTCGAGTGATCCGTAGCTCTTGCTAAGATCTGTCGCCGTCAGTGGGGTCTTCCCGCAAGGAGCGGGGTCTGGAAATCTGATCTTGGCGACTTGATCTCGGGAACGCTCGCCATCACTCTCGGCCAACAAACGCTCGGCCCGCCTGACCATGTTGTGGGCCGCCATCGCCTTGGTGGCCTTGGCACGCATCTTGTCGGCCTGAGTAAGAAGCTGATCAGCTTTGCGTTCAGCGTTCAGACGCTCCCGTCTCCTACGTTTCTCGTCGGTCTCCCGCTGTTGCAGATAGCGCTTCCAGCCCATTGCGTAGATGTCGAGCTCGGCACGATTGGCATCCAGATGGAAGACCTTGTTGACGCATCGCTCGAGCAGGCCGGCATCGTGGCTGATCACCAGCAGGCCGCCGGAATAGCCCGCTAGGAAGTCGCGCAGCCAGACGATCGAGTCGGCGTCCAGGTGGTTCGTCGGCTCGTCCAGCAGCAGGCTCTGGGCTCCCGAGAACAAGATCCTGGCCAGCTCGACACGCCGCCGCTGGCCTCCGGACAATGTCCCGATCGGCTGATGAAGTACCCGCTCGGGCAAGCCGAGATTGCTGGCGATTCGTGCCGCCTCGGCTTCGGCTGCGTAACCACCGGCTACGGCCAGTTCGGCCTCGGCTCGCGCATAGGTGGCCATGGCCTTGTCTCGAACCTCCACGGAGTCATCACCCATCGCGAGCTCGGCGCGGCGCAGTCGATCAACGACGGCGTCCAGGCTGCGGGCAGACAGGATGCGGTTCTTGGCCAGCACATCGAGATCACCGGTCCGGGGATCTTGAGGCAGATATCCAACGCTGCCGGTCCTGGTGATCGTCCCGCTGGCAGGCTGCGCCTCGCCCGACAAAATTCTGGTCAGCGTGGTCTTGCCGGCACCATTACGCCCAACTAAGCCGATCTTGTCGCCGCGCGCCACCTGGAACGAGGCATGCTCCAGCAGAAGACGCGCACCCGCGCGTACCTCCACATCCCTCGCGACTAGCATCGGACTCACTCTTTCGTAGGGCGCGGCGACCAAGATCGCTTGCTTGGAAGTCGCGGTCGGTCGGGTGCCATGGGGCCGGCTCAGAACGACCGCGGTTACCTTCAGCGCCTAAGTTGCGTTTGCAATTCCCAGCGTTTCAAGCCTCTTACGTTCTTCACCGGCCCCACAGCGCCCGACCGCCCTCTAACCAGCCCGATCTTGATCGCCGCGTCGTACGGGAGAGGGTCCGATGCTCGTCGCAAGGGATGTTCGCTACCTCTTCCGCGGCTGAGGTCGGCACCTACCTGAACGGAGGATGCCGACCACTGAGTGGTCCGGCTCAAGAAGTGGCAACGGGCAACGAATGCAGTAGCCGTACGTTGAAGTTGTCCCCGTACACCAACTCCCCGGCTTGGCGGATGGTCGGCCACCGCTCGAAAACGGTTTCCAAAGCGATGCGACCTTCGAGTCGAGCCAGCGGCGCGCCCAGGCAGTAATGGATTCCGTGACCCAGGGCGACTGTCTGAGGGCGGTTGAACATGAACCGGTCGGGGTCTGAGAACGCTTCGGGATCTCGGTTTGCCGCGGCGAGAATCAACAGCAGGCCGTCGCCGGCCCGGATGGTCTGCTCACCGATCGGAACGTCCTCGCGGGCCTGGCGTCGGATGAACTGATTAGGACTCACCAGCCGCATCAGCTCCTCGATCGCAGCTGGCCAGCGCGATGGGTCTCGCGCCAGCTCCTCCCGGACATCGGAAAGTGACAGCAGCATCGCTGCGCCGTTTCCAATCAAGCTGGTCGAATTCTCGTGCCCGGCTATGAGCAGCAGCACGATGTTCGCGAATAGCTCCTGCTCAGAGAGCCGGTCGTCCGACTCACCAGCAAGCAATCGACTGACGACATCGTCGGTGCCGCTGGCAGTGCCATGACGGCTCAGTACCGTGTCGACAAATTCGTGCAAGCCGGCTCCAGCTGCCCTCACCCGGTCCAGTTCATCAGCGGTCAGCGTGCTGACGTCCCGCCCGAACGGCAGCAAGAAGTCGTCGCACCACCGTTTGAGCTGAGCGCCCTCAGCCTCCGAAGGCGACATACCGAGCAGCTGCCCGAGCACAGCAATAGGCATCGGCTCGGCAAGATGGGCCGCAAGATCAAGCGACTCCGCATGTTCATCGAGCAGACGGTTGGTGATCATGCTGGTCGGCCCAGCCAGCTCGTTGATCACCGACGGAACGAACGCCGCGATGACAAGCCGCCGCAACCGCGTATGGTCCGGCGGATCGGTGAAAACCAGACTCGACTGGACAAAGGTGTACATGTCAGACAGCAGGTCGGACGACCCGTGCGCGGGCGCAGGTACGGCAAGTGTTGAGGAGAGTCGCGGATCACCCAACGCCCAGCGGACATCCTCATAGCGAGTGACCAGCCACAGACCCATCTGCTCGTTCCAGCTGATCGGCCGTCGAAGTCGCCCATACGTGGCATAGGGATCTGCCAGCATGTCTGGCCCGAACAGCGCCGGAACGGTCTCAGTCATGGCAACGCCCTTACTTCCGACTGCTCACAATTATCGCTTTGCTGCCTGCGATTGCACCCTGTTCAAACCGCGTGGCATCTGCGCAGACTGAGATTTTCACCGAGGAGCGGGATATGGCGCGAAAGTTCTTCAACGACGACCAGTTCAACTTCGAGTTGCAGTTCGCGATGGGCGGCGTGCACTACGGGGCTGGTGATCTTGGAGAGATGCTGTCGACCGCCGATCGCATTGTCGACGGCGATGCTGACAGCTGGTGCCAGGAGTGGATCGCGACCGGACAGCGGGTGGCGA
>JBJMIR010000111.1:0-13694 GCA_045806785.1 Propionibacteriaceae bacterium
AGCCCCAGGCCGGCGGTCTCGCACAGCCGTCGCATTTAGCTCCTCCTCGCGCAGCGTCAGCATCTCGTGCGGTCCTTCCGCCGTGGCCAGCCGGTCTGGCAGCTGCCGGGTCCTACGTCGCCGAATTGTGGTTCTTCTCCACCGCCCTCAGTGCTGCGGACCGTGACGAGCTGTATGCCGACGAGAGGGCCTTCTTCGGCTTGCCATAGTGGTCATCGCCTCATGATTTGACCGTCCGATGTCCACATCTCGACCACCTGAGGGGGGTGAATCAGGCGGCTAGCTGCATCTGGTGGCGGCGGCGTAGCTCGGCGACGATCAGGTATTCGCGCTCCGCCAACGCCAGCAGTTCCTGACTGATGCGTACTCGGGTCCGGCCGACCCCGTCGGTCCGGCGGGCGAAGGCGGCAGTGCGGCCAATGGCCCGCTCGACGCTGTCCAGCTCCGCTAAAAGCTCGTGCTGGCTCATCGAATCCAAGGTGTTGTCCATGCAGTGGTGGCCCTTCAAAGTGATGATTTTCATTGAGCGAAGGATCTGCCGGCTGCTTGACAGACGAGGCTGACAGGAAGCGGCGCCGAGGCGCCGTCATTGTCGGTCGATCGAGTACCCAGAACCCTGACGACGAAACGACCGCCGGCGGTGTCTTTGTCGAGACGAAAGGACTGTTGGACCACCACACCTCCCACGGAAGTGCCACGTCATGCCTGCCGGGTTGGGTCAAGATGTGGGCCACGTTCGTAGAAGGGGCCACCGTCGATGGCGAACTACACGGTCAATCGGGAACGCAACACCGCCCGGCGAGTTGATGTGCAACTCGATCCTCTTCGCCTTAATCTCGCTGATTTCCTTCACGAAGTCCTGCGCCGGAACACCGACGTCGAACCACGGGTCGTATCCGATCTCATCGAACAGATACACGGTGGCCATGTCGTTCTTCTTGTTCTCGATCCGGTACCACTCGCGACAATCCGCCTGGTGCTTCGCACGGATTCGATCGGCAACGTTCCTCATGCTCCTGTTGCTACGCCGCAGCGGACGCTTCCGAGCTGAACACCGCGACGACTGTTCCTCGACAACGGCAACCGCCGAGGCAATCGTGATAGCCGCCGCTCGGGTAATCGCGGATCGTGTCGGCGATCGAGTCGTACTCCTTGCCGTCGATGTCCTTGCAACGAAGGCATGTAGAGCTGTCGGGCAGCTCGGAGGCGTAGTAGGTGGCAGCCGGGCCATCTTCGAACACCGTGCGGCGTGCTGAGTTCTGCGCCTGCATGAACACGCCGCCGAGCTGGTCCTCGAGGTACGAGTCGCTCAGGCCTTCGAGGTGCTCACGAACCAGATTCGCCACCTCCTCCATCGCCAGGCCCGTACCGGCGAGGGAGATCGCCTTCTGTGACGCTGCTTGCGAGATGGAGCCGGCCATGACGGTCGCCTGAGCGCTGGCACGGATCGTGGCCTCGTCAGCGACCTGCTGGGAGTAGAAGGGATCGAGAGTGACACTCTGTGCCGCTGCTTCGGCGGCTGCTTGCGCGTCGGCGTCTTCGGCCATCGCAAACATTGCTTCCCCCCAGAAGCTCTTCGCCGAGAATCGGCGCTTCAAGGGATGCGAGCTGGTCGAACGTCTCAGAGTTGTAGTCAGCACCTGCGCCCGGCATTCCACCCCAACGCATTCGTCCGCCCGAATTGACATAGGCGTAGGTGAGGTAACTGTCCGGCTGTTGATTGGCGGTCGTCGTCCCGTTGGCAGTTGTGATCGAGTCGCCCATTGCCGTGACACGGTTACCCGAGTACCGCATCGCCCGCAACGCGTTGAGCGTCACCCCTCCCTTGAGGATGACGAGGGATCTGGGAGATCTGGGATCAAGATCCAGCGCCGTGATGGGCGTTGTGCGCTTGAAGGTCATCAGCTCACCGAGCGAACCGAATACGCGGGCGTACCCGACGAGATCAGCTGCACCTGCGGCGGATCGACATTGGCGGCATCGACCTGCATGGTTTCGCGCGGACCCAGTCGGTCGGTGTCGTCACCGCTGACAGTCGGAGCGGTGCCATCAGTACGAAAGAAGATGAACAGCTGTGCTGTCGAGGTTGCGCACCTCGACAACCCTCGGCTTGCTGCTGAACGTTACCTTGTCCGCGGTGTTGGCGGCCAGGGTGGCGTGCTTGCTCATGGGTAGTCAGCTAGGTCAAGGTGGTTTGGTAGTTCCACTTCGAGCACTTTGTTACCGCTGACGTGTTCGTCGCCGTCGAGCGGTTGGTCGCTGGTGAAACACCGGTCAAAGTGGTGACCGACAGGCCATAGCTGCCGGAGTTATCTCGAAACCCCTCGGTAAGGATGCCGTCTGCGGCGTCGGTTGTGTGTTAGTACCTCAAAGTGACTGACTCCTCGCGACTGCGACCGATCTGTACCCTGCCGTAGTCACCGCAAACGTTTGCTGCATATCTGAGTCTCCAGATCAGATGTTCTCGGTCCAGTGATCCTGGCGCTCCCGACTTTCCCCGTCCCGACGGAGGGCCGCTGATTGGCGGTGATCTTCGGTGGCCTGCACCTTACGGCTCCGCTTTGTTCGTCGACTTCCCGTGTTAGCACCCGTAAGATCAGGCGGCCACCCTTAGGAGATCCTCGGCTTCCGAACGGCTTCGGAGATGGTGCGGCCGCTTTGGTTGGACGACGCGTTGAGAAGGTTGGGTCGCCGGCCCCTTACTCGGTGACGGCACGGTTCAGCTGTTGTGTGAGTGCCTTGCGCTTGGGTACCAGCGTGACAGAGCAGTGGCGGGAATTAACCCATTAGGTGTCATCGATCTTTTGTAGGGGTGTTGTTATGCGGACTAGGGGTTCTGTGGTCGTCGTTACCGGGGCGTCCAGCGGTATAGGCCGCGCAACTGCGCTGAGGTTTGCGACGGCGGGCGCCACCGTTGCGTTGACCGCGCGCCGAGCTGCGGCGTTGCAGGAGGTCGCCGTTGAATGCGAGGGCTTTGGGGCGACGGTTTTCATGGTGCCCGCTGATATCACCGATGAGGAGGCCGTGCGGCAGGTTGCTGACAAGGTAGCGGAGCGTTTTGGGCGGATTGATGTCTGGGTTAACTGCGCCGCGGTCACCGCCTTTGCGCCGTTCGGGGAGATTCCGCTCAGTGACTTCCGGCGCATTTTGGAGGTCAATGTCATGGGCTATGTCCATGGCGCCCGGGCCGCACTGCCGCATCTGCGGGATCAGGGCAAGGGTGTGCTGATCAACGTTTCCTCGATTGTCAGCTCAGTACCGCAGCCTTATACCCATGCCTACTCAATGAGCAAGGCAGCTGTCCGTGTTCTGGGCGCCAGTCTGCGCCAGGAGCTGCGGCTCGACGGCGCTACCGGTGTGAAGGTGTGCACCGTGCTTCCGGCGACCATCGACACTCCGTTTTTCGAGCACGCTGCCAACTACACCGGCCGCAAGGCCAAGGCGATGCCGCCGGTCTACTCCGCCGAACGAGTCGCTCGGACGGTTGTGGGTTTGGTGCGTCGCCCGCGCCGTGAAGTAATTGTTGGTCCTATGGGCCGTAACCTCGTGATGCAGGCCAAGCTTGCACCCGGACTCACTGAGCGGATGATGGCGATTCAGGTGGACCGGTCGCACCTGTACCGCTCCCGCCCTGCGCCGGCGACCGACGGGAACCTTTTTCAGCCGGCGGCTGGAACGGGGTCTGTTTCTGGTGGATGGCATGGTCGACGCCGTACTGCTGTTCGTCGCGCCGCATCTGCGGCATTGGTAAGTGGTGCAATCTTGCTGGTCCGTCGCTCTGCTCGGACTCGCGCCGCTGAATGAACGCACTTAAGGGGTGGGACGCCAGCGAGTACACGGCGGCCGCCGGGACCCGGATCCATGCCGCGGTTCTTGGTCGGTCTGAGGCACCCGTCGTTGTGTGCGTACACGGCCTCGGTTGCTCGCATGCTTATTTTTTGCCCATTGCGAGCGAGCTGGCTGAGGAAGTCAGTGTGGTGGCTCCGGACCTGCCCGGCTTTGGGCGTACATTCGGGCCTCCGGATGCTCTCGATATTCGAGGCCTCTCGCTGGCGTTAGCTGACTGGCTTCGGGTCAGCGGCCGCGGTGGAGCGCTTCTGTTGGCTAATTCGGCTGGCTGTCAGGTAGTGGTGGATCTGGCTGTTCACGCTCCGGAGCTGCTCGGTCCGGTCGTGCTGGTCGGCCCAACGGTGGATCGCCGGGCGCGCTCATTTCGGCAGCAGTGCATCCGGCTCCTGGCCGACCAGCGTTGGGAATCCCCGTCGCTGGCCACCGCTCTGTTGCCAGCCTGGATCGCGTGTGGGCCGCGGAGATTCGCCCAGACCCTTCGATACATGATCAGCGATCCGGTTGAGCGCAAGCTGCACAAGGTCCGCACGCACACCCTCGTGGTTCGCGGTGAACGCGACCCAATTGCCCCTTCGGAGTGGGCGACGGAGGTAGCGCAGGCCTTGCCAAACGCTTCGCTCGTGGAAATCCGGGGAACCGGGCACACCGTGAACTGGTCTGCCCCGAAAGAGCTGGCACAGGTCGTTCGACCACTGCTAGCGATCGTCCGGGCATGAAATTGTCGGCCCGGGCCGCACGCTATCTTGTCGACTTCGACTCTGGAGTCAACATGGTGCGTGCGCTTGCCCGCTTTCTCCGCGGCAAGGACCACCGAGGCCTGTCGGTGGGAGTCGGCTCTCGGCCGCTGGCCAATCTCGTGTCGTCCCTACCCATCCGAGCCCGACGTCGCAGCTTCTCCGCCCAAGGAGTCCTTCAGGGAATCCCTCTCGATCAGGCGCGCCACATCAGCGCTGACGAAATGTCAGAGTGGGTTGTCAGCCAGTACGGCCCAGGACCCCACCAGGTGGTGGTCGTTGGTTGCGCGAGTGGCGCGGCGCTCCATCTTGCCGCGGCGCTGCACGCCCCGTTCTTGCCACAGACCCTTCTCGTCGCAGTCCGCGATCTTGAGACCCACCCCGATGATCCCGTCGGCGCGATGGAAGCGCTGACGCCGACAACTCGGCTGGTGGCGCGGAGCAATCCGGAGATCAATGTTTACCACATGCATGACCCGGCCCAGGACCGCCCGATGTTGGAGGGAATGGCCTATCTGCGGCTCAAGCGCCACCGGCTGGGCCGCATTTTTGAGCGTTTCCTCGAGGAGCGTCTGGCACCCGGCGGCACGGTCCTTGTGGTGGCCTGTCGGCGCACGTGGCCCTGCCACACCATCGGCGAGCGGGCCTACTTTCAGTTCGGCTGCCTTGGCGGACTCTCAGAGGACGACTACCACAACAGCGGGCCCCGGATTGCCGACTATCTCTCCCGAGAAGGCTCTCCGTATCAGCGCTGGGAGCCCCCAATGCCGGACGGGCGGCGGCCGGAAGCTGAGTGGGGATTCGATCCGGCACTGCTGGCCGATCTGGAGCTTGTCACCGCCCGTGCCGGTTACCAACTTCGACGGCTGGAGATGGATGAGCCCCAAGACATCAGCGGCTTGGTCGCCGAGGTCTATCGCAGTTGGTACCGCCGCCGCGGGATGTCCGGCCAACGGCTGCTTGTTGAGTCCTACGTTCAGTGGGATCCGTTGTGGGTACTGCGCACCGGTGCCGTCCCCTTCTGGTGCCGCTTCAACATGCAACCCGACTACCAGGAACTCCAGCGGTATCTCGACTCTGCTGAGCCGTATGAGGAAATCTTCGTCAACCTTTTCTCCCAGGGTTTGTGGTCACCAGGAGTTGTCTCTGTGTCACAGTGGCGGCAACTCGCCATCTCCAATGCGACAGTCGTCGGCGATGTCATCGGGGTTGATGAGGACAGCTATCCCATCGATCCAGGCAGCACGCTGCGGTTTCAGCCCGCCTTTGCCGCGATCACCGGTCGGCACCCGCTCCCTGCTCCGCTCGATATTGCTGATCTGGACGGCGTTTTAACCTAATTCCCGTAACGCCAGATTCGCGCAGGAGTCAGTTGCCAATACTGCCGTCGGCATCCTCAGGTCGTAGGCGGACGGCCTCCAGGAAGCTCAAGCTCATCTCCGGCTGCTCTGCGATGCTCTCGGTGTGAGCGAAAGCGCAGCAGAATGTGGTTCCCGGTTAGGACTTCGGAGCTTTGGCCGATAGCGATGCACTTTCCCCAGGGAATGCTGCTCGATGTAGCTCGAGTGAAGGCCCCCCGCAACTCGGCAGTGATCGTCCCGGTGCCGAGCTGATCATGGATATCTCGCCCTTGTATGGGATCACGTCTGGTTCTCAGCGAGCTCATGGAGCCAGGCGAAAATGCGTGGCCAAACCGTGCGGTGGGCGTTCCGGCCAACCAGAACACCAACATGCTGCAACGCGACACCGGTGTCACCGTGGTAATGCAGCAGCGCCTTTGTACGGCTGGCCGCGGCCTGATGAAACGGCAGCACAGACTGCGCCGGTATCAGGGCACTTCGCGGGTTGATGACATTGAGCATCGGCGTCACCAACGTTGCGGGGCCTTGGCTTCCTCCGACGTCGAGCGTGCCCGCCATGAGTTCGTCGCGCCGATACAGCCGTTCCACGACATCTTCGAACAGCTGCGCCGGAAGGGCGAACTCGTCAAGCGTCCAACGCTGCACCCGTAGATGAGTGGCAATGAGCTCTGGCCGCCACAAGCTCCGCGCGAAGTCAAGAAAGCGGTCGACTTGGTAGGACTTTGGCGCTGCGGCCGTGCTGGACGCATTCAGGAACGAACCGGGAACCGTATCCCGCCCGCGCACCCAACCGGCATGCGGCGCAACGGCCACCAGCGGCGCAAATGCTTCGGCGTCTGGGCCGAAATGAAGTGGAGACTCCAGCAGCGCAATGGCCGATACGGATTCGGGATACCGTGCCGCGCAGATCGCGGCGAACGTTCCTCCCAGCGAGTGTTTGATTAGGATGACTTTCTGCTGATCGCTGTCCTCCTGTACGGCACGAATGCAGGCCATCAGCAGCTGATCAACGTAGTGCTCCAGCCCGCATCCGCCATCGCTGTTGCCGACGTCCAGCCACTCAGCCATGTACACGCGCAGGCCGTCGTCGAGGCAGCGCCGAACCACACTCACATCCGGGACCAGATCCCAGATCTGCCAACGTTTGATCGGCGCCGGAATGAGCAATACGGCGGCATCACGGCTTTCCTGTGTGCCATAGGTTCGCAACTGCACCCCCGATACAAGCGGGCGCACTTGTGACGGGGTCAACTGGGGAGCAAAACCAACCGCGTCGAGGGGCCTGCCGTGGCGCCAATATTGACCTGACCGCCAGATGGCACCAGGCTCCCGGCCTACCCAACTGACACCCGCCATGACGGGGTCGGCAATCCCGAGGGGGCCGTGGGAAGTCGGCTGAAACTGCGGACCAACTACGGACCACGACGGCCCTACTCGACGCACTTCAATGCTGAACCATGGACACCAGCGATAAGTGGTTCACGCTCGACACCCCTAGAGGCCCGATCTGGGGTCAAGGGGTCGCGAGCTCAAATCTCGCCAGCCCGATTGAGTAAATGACCCAGTCAGAGGAATAGTTCTTCTGGCTCATTAACTTGGTTTCATGATCGGTTTCACTACCTGACCACCTTTCTGACCACCTTTTTCACGAGTGGGCGTCGCTGAGTGGTCAGCGCCTCCCGCGAAACGTCTGGACTGACGTGCCCGTAGATGTCTCCGGTGATTGCAACGCTTGCGTGACTGAAGACCTGCGATACCACCTTGAGCGGCACGCCAGGGGACAACATCACTGAAGCAGCAGAGTGCCGCAGTGTATGGAGCCCGACCGAGGAAGGCAGGCCGGCGCGCTTGGCTGCGGCGTTCAAGGCGCGTAGCGCGTTGCGAGGATCAGAGGGGTCGCAGAGCTCAGTTGTGAACATGCACGGGGTCGGCTGCTCACATTGAGCCGGCCGTTAGCCGCTGGACCTTCTGATTGGTGCGCACGTCACGCAGCAGCCGCTCCGCACCAGGTGAGAAGGGGATCACTCGGCGGGACCTTGGCGTCTTCGTTTCGGTTACAACGAGCTCGCCGGCGACGCGGGCGAGAGTGCCGGGTACCCGCAGCAACTTCTCGTCAAAGTCAAAGTCGGACCAATCTAGGCGAGCGCCTCGCCACGGCGCAATCCGGTGTTCACCGGCAGCTCAAACAGTGGCGCGTACCGGCTCGGCTTGGCCGCAAGCAGCAGTGGGCGCACTTGATCCGGCGTCAAGTAAGCGACCGCGCTGCGCCGCGGGCGAGCATCGGCGGTACATGACAGGCACCCTCGGACGACGGAAGCAGGGGCGGGATTCTGAGCTAGCGCTCTATCCCGGACGGCGGTGTCGAGCAGGCGCGGAGGATTGTGTATGCAGACCGGATGGTGGACTCGCCCGCGGTGCTCAAGCTCACGCCCCGATGTGCGACGGGTGCGGTCTGACGGCTCACGGTCTGAACCGCCAGACCTTGTTCAAACGGGCTCCGGAAACCCGGCAGAACCTACCCCCCAAATGCCCTGACAGCTCAATACCAAACGGTCCGAGCAACGGCGAGTGTGTCCGACCCTGATTTGGGTCCGGGTCAGCTACGTCGGGTTCGGCAAGATCGAAGCCAGGCCACATCGGGTGATAGGCGCATCCCATTGACGTTGGCCGAGTCGATGACAGCGAGTCGTGCGCTCCCCTGTAGGGGCCGGAACCCGAACATCGCGCGGCAGCTTGAGGATCACTGGTGACCGCCTGGGATGGAGCGCATTTCTGCGTCGGGTACGAAGTTCTGCCACAAAAACTGCTCCCGGGCCCTAAGAATAGGTGTCGCCACGGAGACGCCTATGCGCTGCGCTTGCAGCTCGAGCTAATAGCCGCAAGGCGTTGCCAGCTCGTACCGGCTTGCGCTGTCGCCCCTCGCAGTGAGGATGTCCTCGATGCGGAGGTGCCTTGCCGTCCGGAACACGGAACCACCGAGGCGAGGAGAGGCCGTTCCTCTAGCCCCACCTGACCGCAAGAGCCAGCCAGAGCAGAGCAAAAAGGGCCAGCCCTCTGCCCCCGCGCTTGTCGGTCAGTAGTCAAGGCGGGTCGGCGGCGGGCCAAAAGGGGTATCGTTAACGACACGGCTTGCCGTGCAGTGAAAGGTGTCTGGTGTCCACTGGGTCAGGCGACGAGGAACACGCGTGGGCCGCTGACAAGCGCGATTTCGTTGATGACCGGCGAGATGAGGTCGCTGATGAGCGGGACAGTGTGGCCGACACCAGGGACCGGACCGCCGACGACCGGGAGGCGGAGCTCGACAAGTGGGAACGGCAGTTGGACGGCCGCGCCGCGGAGTTTGGCGGTCCCGCTGAAGAGTCTGCAGTGTCTGCACAGCGGACCGAGGCCCGTGCCGAACGGTCGCAGGCGCGACAGAACCGAGACGAGGCGCGGGCGGAACGGACGATAGCAGCTGCCGATCGGGATGAGTCCACAAAGCGGCGACAAGCCGACACTGCACCGACGCGCCTAGCGATGGTATTCGCCGACATTGCCGAGCAGCTTTACGACGCCGACAGCTTCGATGACGTCCTCTCGCGGATCGCCGAGGCCGCAGTATCGACCATCGCCGGCTGCCGGATGGCGAGCGTCACGCTCCATGAGCGGAGCGAATACCGAACCGCCGCGTCCACCGATCCGGCCGCGACGGCCGTGGATCAAGCGCAGTACCAGTCACACGAGGGTCCCTGCCTGGATGCCGTCGATGCCGCAATGGTGTACGCGCAGTCGTTTCCCGATGAGCGTTGGCCGACCCTGGCATCACGTCCGACCGAGTCCGGCGTACAGTCGGCGCTTTCCTACCGCCTGACAGCGGCGATCAGCGGTACCGTCGACTCGGGCGGCGGATCCCTGAACTCCTACGGCGTCATTCCGCATGCGTTCAACGACACCGCACAGGAGATTGGACTCATCTTGGCCGCGCACGCCTCGGTGGCGGCTCGGGCGGTTGAACAACGGAGCACCCTTCAGAGCCTTGGCCGTGATCTGCAGCAGGTCTTGTTGTCTCGAGATGTCATCGGTCAGGCCAAAGGAATCTTGATGGAGCGGCTTGGCATCACCCCGGAGGACGCTTTCGATCTCTTGCGACGCTCCTCGCAGCATCTGAACCTGAAGCTGCGGGACGTGGCGCGCGGCCTCGCCGAAACCGGCGAGTTCCGGATGACAAGAAGCTCCCGCCCCGCCGACCAGCAGTGAGGCCGTGCCAGTCCCTAAGTGCAAGCTGAACGCGATCGCCCCATCTGCCTCTAATACCCGTCCGTCTCCGACGAACTAAGCGGCGACGTGGGTGGTCTACAGAACACCCGGATTCATCGGCCTGGTGACCCTGATGGTCGTGACCCAGATCGTTACTGCCATGGGCGTCGGGCCTGGTTCCCTTCGCAGCGCCAGCATTGTGGATGGGCATGGGTGGCGTGGCCGCCGCCAGCGAGGTGTCAACAATTCAGCTGCTGCTACCGCTCCGGTGGCCGCGCTGGCCGTTCTCGCGACGCTCAGTTGGTGGCGGCGCGCCGAGGCGCGCTGACGCTGGCCGCTTCGGGATCTGCGTTTACGGCGGGTCGAACGGCGCTAGACCGCCATCAGCTTTGATGCGCTGGTTGTCCTTCTCGTCCCGGGGAATGCCTGCGATCTCCCCGAAGGAGGAGGAGCCGGGCCACCGGTACATTGGTTCAGCAACGACACACGCACAGCTGGTCGGTAGAACTCCTCGTTGAGTGAGGCCAGTCGAGCTATGACAGCGCAGGCGTATCGAAGACAGCTCGTGCCCGACAAGCGGTCTGGCTCTACTGTGTGGCGACGTGGCTGATCCGAGCGTGGAGCCGTTCGTGCTCCCAGTGCGATTCGAGAAGGTCCACCGTTGAGGGTTCCTCAACTATCAGTTCAACCGCGCTCATGGTCTGGGATGGGCTGACGGGAATGAGCTCGGGATGCGGCTGCGCGGACGAGGTCCGCGGGGGACTGTGTGGCCGTATTCGAGGCTCTGTCGGCGCAGGCCGCCGCTTGCGGCCGGCTCAGGCATGCGATCGGCTACATGCGTCTGGCTGAGTTCTTTACGCCACCAAACTGTAGTCTGTGTGCCGTACACGTACGGGGTCGGCTGTGCGATTTGGCTCCCAGAGTGGTTGCCGGTTTCGCGATCTTGATCCCCTAATCCGTAGGTCAATCCGAAGGGTTCGCGATGGTCCACAGTGGTCACTGTCAGCGGGTGATCATGCGTAATGATCTTGTGGACGGACTGATGATCGACCAGGTTGCAGTCAGTGTTGCTGTCAGCTCGTCGATCATGAGCGCGCCAGCCATGGTCCCGGCTTGCGAATGCCACCCCAATTTGACCGCGCCCGGAAGGTGACCCTACGGGGCATTTGACAGCGGCACCGGGACGCGGGCTCAGCTGCCCGTTAAGAGGTGCTCGTAGGCATCGAAGGTGTGGGACTGGCTGACGTAGATGTCGAGGGCGTTGATGGTCGCGGTTCGGAACGGCAGCGGCACCGACAGCGAGTCGGCCGCCGTGTCCTCGACCAGAAACGCCTGTCTGGCCCGGGCCCCGTCCAGGCACGGGTCGTAGCTCCGTTCGTACCGCCTGGCCCTTTGCGGCAGGAGGCTGCGGCTGGTCCGAGCCGCTGGTCGGGTCAGCCTTCCTGGCCGGTGGTGGTGTGTGAGCTGCCGACCGGCTTGGACTCTGGGGATCCGCGTTGCCGTAGGTATACCGCGAAGATCGCCATCGACGCCACGGCGAGGAACTCCGATTGCCAGTTCTGCAGCGTCCGGCTCCAGAAATCTGATGAGCCGAGGTAGCCCAACCAGCTGACCGGCTCCTGGTACTGGGTGAGCTGTTGGGCGTTGTAGGCGGCGCGGCCGGCGATCGATTGAGCCAGCCAGGACAGCAGGAAGATCAGTCCCATAACTAGGGTCAGTGACTGGGAGTAGAGCGCCAACCGCCAACCGCCAACCCTGGCCCAGCCGGGAGAGTCCGGGTCGGCGTGCGGCCCGATCTTCTGCTCCTCCTCGGACTCCCGGCCGGTCTTGTCGAGCTCTTTGGACTCACTCGAGCCGCGCTGCAGCAGGTACACGGTGGCCAGAATGTAGAGGGTGAACTGAAGGAACTCCGACTGCCAGTTCTCTGCGACGTCGACTGCGAAGTCTGAGCTGAGCAGGTAGTGGCCGTAGGAGACCGGCTGTTGGCCGGCGGCCAACTGCTGGGCGTTGAAGTCGGCCATCCCGGCGAAGGACTGCCCCAGCAAGGCCAGCAGCAACAGCGCCAGGAAGAACAGGGTCAGCCCGTTGTGCTTGAAGAAGCCTCTCATCGTTGTAGCAGCCCAATAATGATCATGTAGCTCAGCCCCAACAGGATGAAACCCAAGGTGCCGAAGAAGGTCAGCTTCACCGCTCAGCCCTCCACGTTGCAGTCGTAGGGCAGGTCCTGAGACCGGAACGTGCAGCCGGCTGCGGTCACCTTCCAGCCTGAAGTGAACTCAGCCAAAAACAGCGCGTTCGCGCCTACCTTGGCCTGCGCATTGTCCCCCCACACACTGAGCTGACCAACCTCGCCGCCGCCCAGGTCAAGCCTGCCCAGCGCCTGCGCACAGGGAGTGCCCGCGGCCGACTCCAAACTGCCCCGGGCCGAATCGGACAGCAGGCCGCAGGCGGTAGTCAGATCCTCGCTGCTCACCGCCGCCTGGAACGCTTCGGCGGCCGCGCGGGCCTCGGGCTCTGCAGCCGGCGTACAGCCAGCCAACAGCACCGCGGCCGCCACCGCCGCCCCCGAGACGATTCGATTCACGCTTCAGTTGTATCGGCATCAGGGCTGCCGCAAACGCAGGCGCGCGGCGACCCGGGCCCGAGACCGACCAACGTCAGCTGATCACCTGTATAACTACATCGTCGTCTCACCACTCACCGGCGCTCGGACTGAGGAGCTCAGAGCGCTCCGAATCGGTCCGCCACCAAGGCCATCGACCGGGACCGACCGCGAGGACACGAAGACCGTGGCGATATCGACCGCCACTAAGCACCGGCTCTGACAAGGCTAAACGCTGGTCGGCCTGCGGCCATCGCGGTGTTGAGGCTGCGGTAGAGCTCTCGGGCGATGTAGCGCTTGACGCGCGTGGCATGGACAGGCTTCTAATCAAGCCAACCGGTGGCCAGGCCGGTGCCGGGAACAAGTCAGATGAAAGGCGCACGCTTCCGCGGCCAGATCCGTAGCGAGTTACCCGACACCACCGGCCCCAATCCTGGCGGCAGTCCACCCAGAACCGCCGTTACGACACACTCACAGATCTGTAGGCCTCGACCAAGCGTTCGGACTGGTCCGGCAAGTCGGCCTTGACGCTCAGAACCGCAGACGTGTTCTCCGTGCACGTCCGTGGTTGTACGAGGTTGGCCGCGTGGTCTGGCTCCCAGAATGGCTCCCGGTTCGCGATCTTGTTCTCTGATCCGGAGCCGGAGCCACGCATCACGAGTTCCATGCGCCAGGTCCGTGGACACAGCGTCACGCTCACGACCAGTCCACTGACGTGTGAATGCATCCCTAGCGTCTAGGCTGCTCGCTTGGCTGCTCGACAAACCCTCAAATGCGGAGAGACCGTACGGGCGTTCGTTGTGCCATTTGTAGGTCCTTCCATGATCAGGGTCAGTGGCGCCTGTCATCTACCGAGGCAAAGACTCGACACCATCCAGCAGTGGGAGATCTCACAACACGCATCAAGATCGA
>JBJMIR010000112.1:0-4903 GCA_045806785.1 Propionibacteriaceae bacterium
CTCATCCACACTGAGCACGATCGCGTTGTCCGGCGGGCTCAAGTACAGCCCAACCACGTCGGTGACCTTGGCGACCAGCTCCGGGTCGGTGGAGAACTTGAAGGTCTCCGCCCGCCACGGCTGCACCCGGTAGTGCCGCCAGGTCCGCAACACCGTGGAGGCATCCACCTTTAGATAGTCCGCGAGCAGCCGAGACGACCAATGCGTGATACCCAACCTCGCCGGCGGTGGGGTGAGCGTGGCCGCCAAGATCTCGCTGCGGTCCACCGTCCTGGGCCGACCCGGACGCTGCTCATCATGCAAACCCTGCATCCCAGAGCTGTCGTAGCGGTCCCGCCAAGCGATCACCGTCGGCCGCGACACCCCAACCAGCTCAGCAATCTCGGTGTTGGAGACCCCGTCCGCGGCCAACAGCACAATCCGGGCCCGCTGCGCCAAACCCGCCCGGATCGAACTCGACCGCGTCCAGGACTCCAACAACTCACGATCACCCGATCGCAGGCCCAGCGGTTGCGCGCGCACTCCTCATTCTCGCGCATTTCACTGTCAAACTACTTTAGACGCGCCGCACTAGCTAGTTGATTGCCTAGCCCGCTCGGTGTGTCAGCACTGGGCGGGCACCTAGTTGGCAGCGTTACGCTGCCATCGTCAATTTAGCAGCGTTACGCTGCCATTGGAATGGGCGGCTAGATCCCGCCTCCGTGCAGCCATTCACGCTAGCGTCAGGCTGTGACGGAGCCGCTCGGACCCGGCTGGCTGACAGTGCGCCATGTGGCCAAGCTGCTCGACGTCCGCGAGAGCACCGTTCGGTCCTGGGTTGCTCGCGAACGGATGCCACAGCCTGACGGACATGTGGGTCGTACGCCAGTGTGGCGAGAGGAAACGATCCGAGACTGGGATGCGCAGCGACCCCGCAAAAAACCGCGCGGCTAGGGCACAGTTAGGGCACGCAGCTAAGTCAATCTTGCGCAAACTGACCCTGACAAGGGAAAACGCTGGTCGGGGTGACAGGATTTGAACCTGCGACTTTTTCGTCCCGAAGGACGACATCCTGGCCGAGGCGGCCGGAATCACCGCTGGATCCTGGCATGCTAGTCAGCAACCCATGTCGGCTATGAGCTAATCGGCGCCGGAATGCTCACCCTTGCGGGAGGCGGTCGCGGCACGCCGTTGGACTACCACCAGCTTGAGCGGTGCACGAGAGTGGGTTACGAGCGGGGGATGTGGTCACGCAAGGGCGAGCGGTAAAAGTAATGCTGATTGGGCCTTTGAATGGAACTGTGACGTTTGCTGATCAGCATCGTGGGTATCCCCGGAGGCCCCGATGAGAAACCCTGAAAGGGAGCTACATGTCTGCATCAGACCGAACCACGGCCCGTACCGACCGAACAGCGGTCCAGAAGGCTGCGCTGGCAGTCGGCATCGTTTTCCTCGCCGTCGGTGTGCTCGGCTTTATTCCAGGGATCACCACAAACTACAGCGCGCTGGCAATCTATTCACATAATTCCGACGCCCTGCTGCTCGGTGTTTTTCAGGTGTCGATCTTGCACAACATCGTGCACTTGTTGTTCGGTGTTGCCGGTTTGGTCCTGGCTCGCACTGTGAGTGGGGCGCGCAATTACTTGGTGTGGGGCGGTGTGATCTATCTGGTGCTGTTCGTCTATGGCCTCATTGTGGGCCAGAGGTCAGCGGCCAATTTTGTTCCGGTAAATACTGCCGACGACTTCCTTCACCTGGTGCTCGGCGTTGGCATGATCGCGCTGGGGCTGGCCTTGACTCGCCGGCGTGGCGTCGTGGACGGAGCGCGCGCCAGTTGACCTAATCCCATGGGATGATCCCGAGCGTCGAGCCGGTGGGCGTTAACCGTGTGGGACAAACGGGACCGGGGAAGACAAGAACCCCTGGTGCCGGTTCAAGGCACCGGGGGTTCTGATCTTGGGAGGCTTACAGCCGCTTGGCTTTGTGCTGGGCGAGCCGTACGGCGGCGCTGGCGACGATCGTGGTGATCTTGCTAGCTGTGGTCGGAAATGCTGCTGTGGACGCCACGGACGCCACTGTAGGCCAGTGGATAAGTACGGCGGCGGGTTCGGTGCCGGATTCGCTGAGGACGATGACAGCCCCGGAGTGTTTACCCCGGGGCTTTGGTCCCAGTAGTGTTGGCCCGCCCCCGCTAGCGACCCTCTGACACGTGTTCCCGAGGGATATGAAAGACGCTAGCAGGGCGCCACAGCCCTGCCGGTTCTGTCAGCGGCTTTTCCTTGGCGGCGTGTTCTCCGTGATGTTCAGCGGGCTTAAATGTACCGGCTGGGGTTGAGCCAAGGGGTGCCGCAATGGGTACACTCACCGTAGCGTCCAAGACAGTTCCCGGAATCCGCACTCCGGCTGGCCGGGCCTTTGTCTCAGTAGTGTTGCCGCGCCCTGCCAGCGCCGCGCCACTCTCGCTCCCAATTGAGAGATCCGCTGGCAGGGTCTATCTACAGTCTGCGCGCCTTGCTCCCGGCGAGTTCGACGCGGGCGTTGACTAGGAGCCGCCTGGCGGCAGCTGTTCATACCCCGCGTGGGTGGATGGCCAGGCGTACCAGCCGCCAGTCCGGCAGCTTCAGCGAGGATGTCGTCAGGGCCGTCGGCAATCTGGCGCAGCTCTTCGATCGATTCCGCAAGGTTGCCTTTCTCGGCGGTATACCGCATCGCGGTGCGGTGGAGGTCGCTGTAGAGCAACTGATCCCTGGTGCCCATACTTCAGCGTATCGAACGCAGTTTCTATTTGGCCAGAGCTGAACGCCACGAACCCGCGCCGGCCGCTTCTGATCGGGGCGCCTACATGACCGGCGCGGGCAAACCGCAACACTACTGAACACACCCCGCTCAGATGCCGGTTCCGACAAATAGGCGGGAGCGCCAGCCGCCGGACCTGCCGGCAATCCCGCTGCTGCTATGAAGTAAGGGCCATTAACCGGCGGAGCATGGAATAGCTCGGATACCTATCGGTCTTCACCTTGTCCATCAGGACCGCCACATATGCCGGGACGTCATCCGGCGCGAGCAGCTCCTCGACCATATTCATCATGGTGACGGACGGGTTGCGGTCCGAGGCGATCTTCTCGAGGAGCAAGTCGACCACCTCGCCCCGGACATCGACGCCTTTGCCGTTGCGCGCCATATCTGCCTCCTGCGATGCGCTGTGTGAGCCGATCCGGTCGTCTCCCCAGTAGAGCATGGGCCCGTCAGACGCTGGACCGTAGGAGACCAACTGTGGCGGCTCTCACCCGAGTCCCTGCTCACCAGCGCTCCCGCCGTACGGTCCAATCAGTTAAACATTTGTGCCGATCACCGAGTACTACACGGGGTATGCCAAATTACCGTCCCGCTTTCCCCTTGCAACCTGGGGAAGCGGGGCGCCCAAACAGCGCCCCCGGGCGCCGAATGAGCGGCACCGAGGGCTGTCCTATTTGGGGGCCTCCGCCGGCGGCGACTTCCGAGGCGCGTCGGTCCCAACCGTCGACGGCGCGGACTAAATACTGGCATCTCTTGGCCCCTGCCCCAGACTAAAACACGCCTGTCAGCTGCATTTAGCTACGCCACGCCGCTATCAGCCGCAGCCGCACAAGCACCCAAGGCCAGGCGCGCTCGCCTTTCGCGGCCAGCCCGATGATCACGGTGACGAGACCGGCGTCGGTCACGAGTAGAAGATTTTTCCTGGACATTTAGCAGTACTTCTTGCTGCCTGCGCCGCTATACATGCAGGTGTCCTTCAGTGAGCCGTCGGCGCGTCGCAGGATCACCTTGTCTCCGGTGTTGTTCCACACATACCATTCCCGACCCCAATGCAGGTGCCTGCTGGCAGAGGTGGTATGGCGGGTGTCATCGCTGGTGTGAATGATCGCCTGCTTGCCGGCCCCCAACCGAAAGCCGTCCGGGAATGTGTAGCAGTGGCCGGCCGCATCCCGCACGGTCCAGCCGGAGACGGAGTGAGACAGGTTGTCGCCGTTCCGGATCACCACATACTCGGCGTTGAGGCTGGAGTTGCTGCCGGTGTCACTTCCTGGGGAGTCGAAATACACCTTGTAGATGTCGAAATACACAGCCAGGATCGAAGCAGCAACTACAAGACAAGCGACGATAAGGGCGCGGAGAGCGGCGCGAGTGGTTCGGACGGGTAGGCGGTGTAGACGGTCGTCAACGGTGGATCAGAGCTGTTGATCTTCGTCCGGCGAGCCGCTCACAGCGATGACTTGTCGGTGTTCGCCCAGCCACATTGGCGTGTGGTCTGATCAACTGGAGTGGCAATTGACCTGATCGCCGTATGCCGCGATAACGATCGAAGCAAGAATCGAAGAAATGAGCGCTGCGAGCACGTCCGCTTGGCTTCGATCCATGGACGAGGGCCCGATCCTAGGACTTCCCTTAGCTGGGCGGATCGCGGCAGCCGCAGCGCTGGTACTCGCAGTGGTTGCCAGGCAGTGGCGTTCCTGCTCGCGCAGACGCCAACAGACTCGACGGAATGGCTGACCTGGATAGCGGACAACCCTGGACGTGGGCAACTCTCCAAGATGTTCGACGTGCTCGCAATGCCGTTCTTGATCGCAACGGCGGCTGTTTACCTCATGCTCGGACGCAAGCGCTCTCCTAGGCTCGCATGGATCGCCGGGGTTGCCTTGGGTGCCGGACTCGTGGGTTTGGCGGTGCTGCAGGGCTGGGAGGTTCTTGCCTATAACCTCGTCACACAGCGCGTCCTTTCGCCAGCAGATGTCGCCAATGCGGTCGATAACATCACCTCCTCGCCGGCGGGTGTCGCTGTCATGTTGCTCTTTTTTGTGCTCGGCTTTGGCGGGACTGCTTGCAACCCTGTTTTCACTTTGGCGGTCGCTGGCTGTCCCACGGGTCGCTGTACTGATCTTGCTCA
>JBJMIR010000113.1:0-63146 GCA_045806785.1 Propionibacteriaceae bacterium
AGGCTGTGTTCCGCCTTTTCTTGGTCTCACTTGTGGTCTCATTCGTGTGGGTTCAGGCGCGTCCGCGGTGGGCTGCGGGCCTCGGCTCAGGCGGGACCAGACCCAACCGAACGGGTCTGAACCACCAGCCGCAGAACTCGAGCGCGTGAGACGCGCGATCGGTCCGAGCCGCACGAGATTGCAGCAGCAGAGTGCCGCAAACTGCGCTTACGACCGATCGAACGCGGAGCTCTCCGTACTGGCGCATGCCGGGACAGGTGTCAGTGAGGAAGGTGCGCCAGGTTGCAAAGCGGCGGGCTCGGACGCGAACGGAAGGAGTCCGCCCGCTGGCGGTCTCAGTTTTGGTCTCAGTTGTCCATGTTCGTCCGCGTTCGCGGCCGTGTGGCTTGCCACCCCACACGGCGGGACAAGGGACGGCGAACCGACGTGGACCCCGGTTTGCAGACTTGGAAGCGTGCGCATTTAGTCTCAGTTTTCAATCCAAGGCTCGTACCCCCGCTGCAAAAGCGGGCGTTGTTGGTTTCGGAGGCCGACTAGCTCACTGAGTGCGGACGGCTGGGCGTGGCCGAGTGTCGACGTTGAGCTGGAAGATGTCGGGTCGGTGGTAGTGGCCGACCGGGTCGAAGTACTGGCGTGCGGCGTGCACTGCAGAAAGCTCGATCTGGGCGCTGAGGATGGTTTCCTGGTGCCTCGCCGGGTGAGTCAGGTGGTTCCGGCTGGACCGACGATGACGCAGTTACCTTCTTCCACCCACTGGTCGTTGTCCTCGTGAGGCCGCCACACCCGATCCCGGTCGGGGAAGTCGGCGGGGATCTGGTCGATGTGTACGCATGGGTTGACGCCGACCACGTAGCAGCGGCCCTCCAGGGCGATGTGCTGCATGGTGGTTACCCAGCTGTCGGTGGCGTCGAGTGTGGGCGCGACCCAGATATCCACGCCGCTGGCATAGAGATAGAACCGAGCCAGCGGCATGTAGTTCTCCCAGCAGATCAGTCGGCCCAGCCGTCCGTATGGGTGTCGATGACCGTCAGTGTGGACCCATCGCCCATACCCCACACCGTGCGCTCTGGGCCGGTGGGCACGAGCTTGCGATGCTTGCCGAGCAGGCTGTCGTCAGCTCCGAAGTAGAGGATGGTGCTGTAGATAGTGGCGCCGTGCGGTTCCCGTCGACGCCCATGACGAGGTAGACGCCGGCATCCTTGGCGGCGGCGCCGAGCCCGTCGGTGACCGGGCCCGGCACGGTGATGGCCTGGTCGACCAGCATTGCGTACCACGCGTCGTCGCGCTCCCAGATCGTCTGGTTGTAGACCCAGACTGGCGTGCCGGGGATGAACACCTCGGGAAACACCACGATGCGGGAGCCACGGGCCGCGGCCTTGGCGATCAGCTCAACCGCCTAGGCAAGGGTGGCCTCCTGATTCATGAGCACCGACGCGGCCTGGACCGCAGGCGATCGTGACCGAGCTCATTGCGGCACGCCTACCGGGTTCCGGTGACTACGAGCATCTCGCACGGGCCGACGAACCCCTCGGGGCCCTGGTACGCCGCTAGCGCGGAGGCGATCTCGGTCCACGCCTCCTCGCGCTCCTCCGGCGGCAGGCCGGCGAGCATCTGATGCAGCGCCCCGAACGACTCACGCTCGAACCGTACGCACTCGGCGGCGCTGGGCAGGCGCAGCGGCGAGGGTACGGCTTCGACGGTGATGTCGTGGAAGCCGGCGCGGGCCAGCGTCTCCTCAGCGACGCCGGGTCCGCCGAGGCTGAACGGCCCGGGCTGTCCGTCGGCAGGCGGCGGCAATTGGGCCCGGCGACGGATGATGCCGACCGGCACGGCGAAGAACCCATTGCGATCGGCGGTGGAGTACACGATGGCTGACAGGCGCCCGCCCGGACGCAGCGCGCGCCGGATGCCGCGGAGCGCGGCCTGCTGGTTCGGGAAGTAGATCAGGCCGACACGGGAGATGACTGCGTCGAACGCCGCCTCCGGCACGTCGAGCTGCTCGCCGTCGGCCTCCCGCGTGTCGACGTTGCCTAGTCCTGCGTCAGCGGCGGCTTTTGCCGCGTACTCCAGAAGCGCCGGCGCGATGTCGGTGGCCAGCACCCGGCCCTCGGATCCCACGCGGCGGGCGGCGACGAGGCTCTGACCCCCCGCCCCAGCCGCAACGTCGAGTACGCGGCTGCCAGGGCCTACGCCGGCGGCGTCGAGCATCCGCGTGGTCGCGTGGCCGAGCCAGTCCTCGATCACGGGTCCCCAGCGGTCCCACGCCTCAGCGGCGTCCTGCCACTGCTGGCGCGTCGTGCGCTTGTAGGTCTCAGGGTCGAACGTAAGGTTCACGGTGTCCTCCGATGGGATGGCCTTTACTTAGTACGCGCTAGAACGCTGGCCGCGTCCGCCAGAAATCGTCTGGCAAGTACCGCAGCCGCGACACGCTTCGGGATAATGCGACTGTGCCGCCTTTCGTCGGCCGGGTCGACGCGTTGGCCCAACTCCTGACCGCCAGCGATGAGGTGCTCCATGCGCGCGACGCCGGGGGCGTCAGCAAGCGCGTACCACTCGTCCTAGTGACCGGCGAGGCTGGGATGGGCAAGACGTCGCTGCTGCAGCGGTATGCCGCCGAGCTGGCCGAGCGTGGCGCACGCGCGGTGTGGGGCACGTGCTGGGAAGGCGACCAGGCGCCTGCGCTATGGCCGTGGACCCAAGTCGTACGGACGTTGCTCGACCAAGACCGGGACGAGGAGGCGATCACCGCTGAGCTCGCGGTCGTCGTGCCGGAGCGGACGTCAGCGGGGGCGACCACCGCAGGCATTGCCCTGGACAAGGCAGGCACCGCTAGTGGGGAGGCCGACGAGACAGGTCGACTGCGGGTGTTCGACGCCGTCGGACGGCTCCTCGGCCAGGCATCGTCCCGACGGCCGACCGTCGTCTTGCTCGACGACCTGCAATGGAGCGATCGATCCACTGTGGACCTGATGCGCTTCCTGGTGAGCATGGCGTACTCCTGGCCGCCGATCATCGTTGGCGCATACCGGCCCGCCGAGCTGCGCGGCGACGTGGGCGCTGCGCTCGCGGCGCTGGACGAGGTCGCACAGCCGGTGCCGCTGCGGGGGCTAAGTGCGGCCGAGGTGAACGAGCTGGTAACCGCACTTGCCGGTGAGCCGGCCGCCGCGCGCTGGGGCGCGGTCATTGCCGCGCGTAGCCGGGGACACCCATTCTTTGCCCGAGAACTGACAGCGGCGCTGGCCTCCGGCAGCGATGTTGCGGGCGTACCGGCAGCGATCCGCGAGCTGGTCGCCCGCCGGCTGGCCCGGCTGACAGCGGACTGCGCCCGGCTGCTCGAGGCGTGTGCGGTGGCCGGGGCACATGCGCAGCTGGACGTGCTCGCCGACGCCACGCGGCGGGACCCGACTCGGGTCGCCGAGCTAGTGGAGGAGGCGATCGCCGGCGGCGTGCTCGTCCTTGCCGCCGAAGGAGCGCGGTTTGAGCATGACCTGTACCGCGAGTCGATCTATGCCTCCCTTGCCTCGACACAGCGGATTGAGCTGCACAGGCAGGTCGGTGAGGCTATGGTCCACCGCCACGCGCGGGGAGCCGGAGTGTTTCCGGCCGAGCTGGCCCGGCACTTCGCCGCATCCGCGGCCGTCACCGGTGCAGAGCCCGCGGTGGTCTGGGCCCGCCGGGCCGCCGCAGCTGACGAAGCACGGTTCGCATACGCGGACGCGGCCGGCCATCTCGCTCGGGCCCGCCGGGCCATTGACGATGCCGGGCTGTCGCTGTGCGATGCCGATCTGGTCGACCTGGTCACCGCCGAAGCGGATGCGCGGCTGCGCGCTGGAGCCACCGCGCTGGCGCACACACTGCTCGACACGGCCTGGGAGCACGCCGCGGCAAGCGGCGATCCGGAGCGGATGGGAGCGGTCGCGCTTGGGCTGGACAGGATTGGCGCTCGGTTCGCCATGCCGCGCGGCGACCTCGTCGCGGTGCTGGAGCGGACGCGGGAGGCGGCGGCCGGCGCAGGGACACTCATCGAAGCGCAGGTGACGGCTGCCCTTGCCCGGCAGCTAGCACACTCCGTGGCGCGCGACCGACCGCGTTCCCAGCCGCTCGCGAACCGGGCGGTCGAGCTCGCGCGCGGCCTCGACGATCCAATGACGCTGGCCAGCTGCCTGCTCGCCCAGCACGACAGTGTCTGGACACCCGGCACGGCGCCCTTGCGGGTTGGCATCGCGCGCGAGGTCGCGCTGCTAGCCGAGCGCGCGGGCGACCGGGAGCGGCAGGCGCAGGGGCTGCTACTCACTTCCACCGCGCAGCTGGAACTGGGCTCACCGGCGTTTCAGGCGACCATGACCGAGTACGCCTACGTGACCGAACAGCTACACCAGCCACGCCACGACTACGTGCTCCAGACGCGACGGGCTGCACTCGCCCTGCTGCACGGCGACATCGATGGCGGAGACCGGCTCTCGGCCGAGGCCGAGCGGCTGGGCGAAGAGGTCGGTGACAGTGACGCCGGCAACGTACGCATGTCTCAGCTGCTCGAGGTGGTCCGTGCCCGGGGCGATCCTGCCGCCCTGCGCCACACCGCTGGGCTGGCTGTGGAGTGGTGGGTGGGCGTTCCCACCCACGCGCACGCTGTGGCGGCCGGGTTCTTGGCCCGAGCCGGGGACGTCGATGGTGCTCGGCGGGAGCTCGACGTCATGCTGTCGCTCGCGGACTGGCGCGCCGAGCGGTCGTACCTGTGGTCGGTCTTTGTCGGCGAACTGGTGGAGGCGGCCGTCGCCGTCGCCGACCATCCACTGTGCGAACGGCTCCTCGACGATCTAATGCCGCTCGCCGACGGCTGCGCGGTCAACGGCGCGCTGGTCTGCTTCATGGGCGCGCATGCCCACCGCGTTGGCCGGCTGCACGCCGCACTCGGGCAGTCCAAGCCTGCGGAGGACTGGCTCCAGCGTGCCCTGGGTACGCACGTCAGACTCGGCGCTCGGGCATGGGAGGCCGAAACCTGTGCTGCGCTCGTCGCAGTCGACGGCACCGGTGCAGAAGGATACGCGGCACGAGCGCGTGCGATCGCCACCGAGCTCGGCCTGGCCGGCCTGGCCGCCCGGATGGGCGCGCGGCTGGACGGGACGCCGGTGGCCGGATCCGGGCCGAGCCTGCGGCGGGTCGGCGACATGTGGGAGGTCGGGTACGCCGGGCGGACCGCGTACGTGCGTGACGTCAAGGGCCTGCACGACCTCGCCGCATTGCTGGCCCGGCCTGGCGTCGAGCTGGCCGCCATCGACCTTGCTGGGGTTACCGGCGGCCAGCGCCGGCCGGAGGCTAGCAGTCTGACCCTGGACCGTGCAGCGCTGGCGGCGTACCGGCGCCGCCTCGTCGAACTTGCCGACGACATCGCCAACGCAGAGCTGAACGACGACATTGGACGTGCCGGCCGGACCCGAGACGAGCGCGAGTGGATCCTCGCCGAGCTGCGTCGCTCGACTCGGCCAGGAGGGGCCGCCCGCACGCTGGGCGTCACGACCGCCGAGCGCGCTCGCAAGGCCGTCACCGCCCGCATCCGCGACGCAATCCACCGCATCACCGAGGTCATGCCAGATCTTGGTGCCCACCTTGACCGGTCGGTCCGCACCGGGAACATATGCCGCTACGACCCGTGAACCCTCGGCAGGCGCTCGTTCTTACGCGGGCTGCCGGCTCCGATCGATTGCCCCTTCAGCGCCTCGATGAACTCGCTCTCGCTGTCCCAGCTCAGGTTGGCCGAATTACTTCCGGTTGTTCGGCTTGATCGCCTCGATCACCCGGTCAACGGTGGCATTGCGAGCCAGAAGAACACGGCTGCCTTGCCCGGCTCCCAAAGTCCTCCATCTTTCGATCAGGTCGTCATTAATCCCTATGTCCCGTCAAGCCTCGCTAATTACTCAGACAGTCTTTCGAGGCCCCGATTACGCCAGCTAAATTTCAGCGCCAGTCTCAGTTTTAGTCTCATTCGCGAGCGGTCAGTAGGGTTCATGATCGGTTGCCGGGCCTATAATCGCCGCCTCGCGGTGTGGTCTGAACTTGACCGACCGGCCGAGGGCAGACTTGGAAAGCGGGTTGGGTTCACGCCCTCGCGGGTTCGAATCCCGCATCCTCCGCAACTTTCATGGCCTGCCGCTGACTCTCTGGTCCTCCTACCGTGAGTGGCTGGCTCATCCACTTGCTGGGCCGACTATCCCTGAATTTGCATCACTATCGAGCTGCGCACCACCCAAACCGGCCGATCGGGTGTCACTGGTGATGCAAAATCAGGGCGAACCTAGTTATTACAGGGATGCTCACTTATTCTTCGACTCGTGCGGCTCGAGGCCGAGGGGTTTGGCGCTCAACTCCGGCGGCATCGGATCCGAGCCGGACTTTCCCAGGAAGCGCTCGCGGAGCGGGCGGGTCTCAGCCGCCGCGGTATTGCTGATCTTGAGCGAGGTGCGCGGCGCTTCCCGTATCCCGACACCACCTTGCGACTGGCAAATGCGCTCGAACTCAGCGGAGCCGATCGGGAGACGTTTTTCGCCGCCTGCCGGCCGAGCCAGTCCAGGTGGTCCAGACGCTATCTGCTTCCAATTGAGCCATCAGTTTTCGTAGGTCGAACCGATGAGCTGGCGGCGCTCACGGCCCTCATCGGAAGCACGCGGCTTCTGACGCTTACCGGGACGGCCGGGATCGGAAAGACGCGGGTTGCACTTGCGCTGGCGCACCAGCTGGAGCCTAAGTACGCCGATGGAGCCGCGTTCGTGGACCTAGCGCCAGTCGTCGATCTCAACCTCGTGCCGCACGCCGTCGCTGCGGCGCTGGGCGTGAGCGGCAAGCCTGCCGAGCCCCTGACGGGCAGCATCTGCGAGCACCTGCGGGCCAAGAACCTGCTGATCATCCTCGACAATTGCGAGCATGCCGTCGCGGCCTGCGCGGAGCTGACTGACGTGCTGATCCGGAACTGCTCGGGCGTCTCTGTGTTGGCAGCAGGGGCTTGAGCTCACTCTGGCTCTCAGCGGCTTCTGGTTGTCGCATGGCTTCCTGCTCGAAGGCGAGGATTGGCTGGCGCGCTTCCTCGCCAATCCGGATGCCGTTTCCAGTGACGCGCTCGCGCAGGGTCTCTACGCCTGGGGCAGGCTCGCCGAGTACGGCGGAGTTCTCGATCATGCGCGGGAGCTATTCGAACGCAGCCTGGCAACAAGCGTCGCAGCCGCCAATGCAACAGTCTCTGCACGCGCACTGTGCGGTCTGGGCGACGTAGCTTTCCATCACGGCGGCTATCTCGACGCGTTGGAACTCTATCGTCGGGCACTCGAGGCGCCGCGTTCGGCAGACAGCGCCCCGGACGCGGCGCAAGCCTTACTGTGCCTTGGTCGCGCCGCAAGCATGTCTGGCGATGTCGAGCAATCTCGAGCATGGTTTGAAGAGGCGCTCGCAATTGGACGCCACATCGAAGATCGCTGGAGTGTCGCGTATGTCCTGAACGAGCTAAGTCAGCAGGCGCGGCGGGCCGGACAACTGGAGCAGGCCCAAACAATCCTCGAAGAGTGCCATGTGTTGTGGCGACAGTCCGGAACCCGCATGGGAGAACGCGCCGCGATCATGAATCTGGCGCTGGTTACCCTCGATCGTGGTGCGTTGACGCGATCCGCGGAGCTGGCTCGGGAAAGTTTGGAGCTCAGTCAGGACATGCGTGACGATACGTCCGCCACGAGCGTGCGGTGTGTGGAAATCGCAGCGCAGGTTCTCGCCGCGCTAGGGGCGACGCCCACCGCACTAACACTGATCGCTTCTGCAACGACTCGCCGCGAAGTGCTAGAGGCGCCGCGGCCAGCGGTGGAACAACCGGAGCTTGAGCGACTGTTGGATGCGGCAGGCAGTGAGCTTGGCCCAGCTGCGTACGACACCGCGTGGCGGTATGGCGAGGACTTAGCAATTCCTGACGCCATCGACCAAGCGGCCGCCACCTTGACGACTTTGCTCGAGACAAGCCGACCCTGAGGTCGCCGGAAACAACACTGCGTACAGAGTGCGTACCGGGCGCGCATGGAGGCGGCACTCCGGAACCGATAACTTGCCCGATAAGGGAGGTGGCATCGCCCGTGGAGCAGCCCGAGGCATTACGTGTCGGCATGGTTGGCTGTGGCAATCACGGTGGTGCGCTGGCCCAAGCCGTAGTGCGGTCTGACGCGTTGCGCCTCGTGGCGTGCGCGGATCCCGACGCGGCGGCCGTTCGACGGGTAGCCGGTTTTTCGGACGGAGCCAGTACGCACGAATCGCTGGAAGCACTGCTCGAGGCAAGTGACGTGGATGCGGTGCTGATCGCCACTCCGCACGACTTACTGGCGCCGCTGGCGCTGTCGGCGATTCGAGCCGGCAAGCACGTGCTCATCGAGAAGCCGATGGCCCTAGATGAGTCGCAAGCCAAGGAAGTCGAGTTCGCAGCCGCCAGCGCCGGGGTGACCTGCATGGTCGGCTACTCATTCCGCTACGGCATGGCGCGCTACGTCCAGGAGCTGCTGTCACAAGGTGTTGTTGGGGACCTGAGCGTGATCATCGGCGCCATCGGTACACCACCGATGGATACTGGCTGGATTGCCGAACCACAGTCCGGTGGAGGGCCGCTGCTATTTGTCGGCTGCCACCTCATCGACCTGGCGCTGTGGTTCACCGGCGAAGAGCCGGCCAGTGTGTGGGCAAACGTGCGATATCGGCCTGACACAGGAGCGGATGACACATCTGCCGTCCATCTCGAATTCAGCAACGACCGCATCATGCAGTTCTGCATCACGCAGTCCGGCGCCGGCTTCTTCTACGATCTGCACCTCATCGGGCACGAAGGCTCGATCGCATTGCGGGGCCGCAATTACGTGCAGTTCGACATCGAAGTCCAAAGCACTGCTCTGACCGCGTATCGCGAGCCGACCATCATCCGACCAGCCATGCAGCACGATCACATTACGACCACGCTCATGCCCGAGGTCGCGGAGTTCGCTGATGCGATCGAGCACAGGCGCGCACCGGCGATTACAGCGTCTGACGGACGCCGAGTACTTCGCGTGCTTGACGCCGTCGTTGCCTCAGGGCGCAGCCATCAAGCCGTAGCGATGGATGCGCCGATTCTCACCGCTTACTAATTGATCCTGATGGAGGGAACAAAACCATGACAGTCGTTGACTCATCGCGCACCACCATGGAGAGCTATCTCCAGGCACTCCTGACACGCGGCGGGTTCGCCGACTATCTCAGCGACGATGTGGCGCTCGAGATCGTTGGCAGCGGCAAGTCGGCTCACGGCCGTACCGAGGTTGCCGGGATGATCCGTCACATCCATGAGCAAGCTTTCGACGCCACTGCCAAGCTCAAATCACTGGTTGTCGAGGGCCACAGGGCCGCCATCGAAGCCGACTTCGTAGGCCGCCATACCGCCGAGTTCGCTGGCATCGCTGGCACCGACCGCCGCGTATGCGTCCCTTACAGCGTCCACTACGACCTCAGAACCGGAGGCCAAGTATCCGCGCTGCGTATCTACGGCCTCGCCGATGGACTGGTACACGCATTGACGGCCTGACCTGAATCAGGTCCGGAACGCGCTGCCTGGCGTCCTGGCGCCGGCCGGACGCTATCGCCTGACTTGGATCACCGTCACCTGATCAATGAGTCTTACGCTACGGCTATGGAGCGAGGCCTCGGCGGCAGCATTGGAGACGCCGTCCGCGGGCTCACGCCGGGATAATTCGCTCTCGTCATGGCGACCGGCGTCATTTCCGTCGGTCTCAACTTGACAGCCCACCGCGAGCTCTCCGTGCCGCTGCGAGCTTTCGGGTTCTTCACGGTGATCGCCCGGTACGAACGTCCTTGCGCGAATGATGCTCTACGAGTTCCCGCCCACGGACCTGACCCGGGCGTGCGGACAGCCTTCCGATTGTGGAAGCCGTTGGCCGCGGCTGGCTCATGGCGGTAGCGCTACCGGTCTGGACGATCGTTTTTACCGCGATGCTTGTCAACGCGGTTCGTACGGTCCTGCAACCCCGCGGAGTTCTCACCGTCACGCTGCCGCCACGGCCGTCGGGACCCACCTGAGTAGGTTGACCTGATGCAGTCTCGGATCGGCGACGTGCATTATGTGGAGCACGGCGAGGGCACCCCGGTGTTGGTGTTGCACGGCTCGGGCGTCGACCATCGGGAGACCGAGGCGTGCTTCGAGCCGGCTCTGGGCGCGCGTGGCGCCCACCGGCGCATCTATCCCGACCTCCCAGGCATGGGGCATACCCCGGCGCCGGCTTCATTGCGCAGCGCCGACGAGGTGCTCGACACCCTGCTCGGGTTCGCGGACGAGGTCGTCGGGACCGATACCCCACTCGTGGTCGGCCACTCGGCCGGCGGCTACTACGCCCAGGGCATGGCGGAGCGGCGGCCCGGCTGGGTTGCCGGCCTCGCGCTCGTCTGTCCGCTGCTGGCCGGGATCCGCGACGTCCCGGCGCACCGCGCAGTAATCCGGGCCGACGATCTGGGTGATGACGAGTTTCGCGGCTACTTCGTTGTGCAGACACCAGAAATGCTCGACCGCTACCAAGGCTTCGTCGCCCCGGCGGTCCCGCTCGTCGACCAGGCCGCGATGGAGCGGATCGGCGAGCGGTGGGAGCTGAATACGCATGGGGGACCGCCGTACGACGGACCGACGCTGGTCGTCGCGGGGCGGCAGGACTCCACGGTTGGGTACGCCGCGGCCGCGGACCTACTGGACTACTATCCGCAGGCGACAGTCGCCGTGCTGGATGGCGCGGGCCACGCGCTCCCGCACGAGCAGCCAGACTTGCTCAGCAGTCTGATCGACGACTGGCTGGCCCGGGTTGCGCGCCGAACTTCTTCGGGCTGACAAGGTGACTGACAGTCCAGTCATATGACTGCAATAGCGATCATATGACTGGTAAGCTCGGCTAATGCTGTTCAGCGAGCCGTTCGGCGGAGTCGTCCCGGGCGTACGCGGAGCCGTGTTGGCAGTCCTTTTGCGCACCGATGCTCCCCTTACAGGACGACAGGTCCATGCCCTTATCAGCGACCATTACAGCCTGTGGACTGTCCAAGAGGCTTTGAAGGCGCTGACGCAACTTGGCCTGGTCCATACACAGACCATCGGACGGGCAGGCGTGCACACCATCAACGAGGATCACGTCTCGGTGCCCCCACTGCGAGCCCTCCTCGATCCGATTGCCGCGCTGACCGAGATCGTACGGGAGGCGGTAGGCAACGATGTCAAGGCCGTCATCCTTTTCGGATCCATCGCACGTGGTGAGGCCAGCATCCAGAGCGATGTCGACCTCGCTGTGATAGCGCCGGTCGGCTGGGACGGTAGCACTGACGTGGAGGACGCGGTTCGCGCCCGGCTCGGCAACGACTGCGACGTGCTTGTCTTCACCCCTGAGGACTTCACTCGCCTGTTAGACACCGGCGAACCCGTCGCCCAGGAGATCCTCGCCGATGGCGTCGCATTGATCGGATCCATCCCGCGGGTAACGAGTGGAGCCGCGTAGTGGCAACCGCCGACCAACGAAACCACGCCAAGAGCTTCCTCAGGAAGGCCGAGGAGTACCTCGCCTCGGCCGATGACAACCTCGCTGCCGGACGTCACACGCCGGCAGCGGGTGACGCGATTCACGCGGGCATCTGCTGCAAGGACGGCATTGTCACCGCTCTCACCGGTTCGACGATCAAAGGCAGGGATCACGCAACGGCCGCGAAGGAATTGAAGCAGACCCTTGGCAAGCGACCAGAAGCGCCCACGGCGGAGAAGGCTCTTCGCGAGCTGCTTTCTGCGAAGGGTGATGTGGAGTACGGCGTCGCGCTGGTAACGGCTGCCAAAGCTGAGTCACTCGTCCGGCGCGCTCGGACCCTTCTTGAGGTTGCGGTCCAGATCATCAGATTGGGCCGCTAGTGATGCATCGCTTCCAGACATGAGCCGCGCCGAGGGATTCGCCCAAACGAGCGAGGAGATGAGCCTCGGAGCCTGTTCAGTGGCGGGGTCGGCGGCGGACCCGATGGCCTCATGCTCACGTCGGGAAGGGCGTGCGCAGCAACACCCTTCCGACGCCCGTTGCGTGCAACGGCAGTCGCCAGCCGAGCCGGCTCGCCACCGGAACTGAGGCGCTCGCCGTGCCGAGCGGCATAGTCCACATCAACGACCAGACCGGCGGCCGGCGAGGCACCGAAGAAACGTTGGGCGGTGTGCACCTAAGGACAAAAAAGGACCGTGCTCAGCCTTCGGGATAGCGCTTCACATACTCAGCCATGGTGTCCTTGCGCAAGGCTTCGCTGAATTCACCAAGTTTCTGGCGATCGATCGGGTACATCCCGTTGCGCTCGGCGCCCAACGGAGCAGATATCAGCGTTATGTCCTTAGGTTTCAGGCGGAGTGACGCCGCGGTGGAGCGGAGTTCGGTGTTGTTCAAGGTCTTATCCACCTGAATCCGCCTAGCAGCGTTATCCAAGAATTTGGTAAAGCGAATTGGATCGGCTACGACATCAGCGGACAATCCCTTTGCCAGAATTGCCTTGAGAACATTCCGTTGTCTCTCAGCTCGATCCTGTTCGCCCCACCGGCGCTCCCGGACATAGCGCAGGGCGGCCTCGCCCGACAGCGTGATGTTGCCTTCCGGGAACGTGCTGAAGGCACTCCGGTTCACAACGGTGACACCACCGAGATCCTGGGTGAGGTTGACGAAGCCCTCGAAGTCGATCATTGCTACGTGGTCGACTCTGGTGCCGGTCAGTTTCTCGACGGTCCGGACGACCAAGGGCGGGCCACCCGTGGGGAAGGCCTGGTTGATCCTCAGGTCGCTGTGTCCGGGAATGGGGACCACGGTGTTGCGCGGAATAGAGATCACGTACGCCTGATCACGCGCCTGATTGAGATGGACCAGCATGATGGAGTCGCTCCGCCCATCCCGGTCGAGGTCAGGATTGCCTCCGTCGGTGCCGATGAGCAGATAGTCGAGCGTATTGTCGGCTTGCGGATCCTTTACGGGCCGTTTCTCGCCAGCAGTCTCCTCCGGCGGGAGATCGATGTCGCGCTTGAGGTTCGTCGTGACGCTGCGGTCGATCTCGTAGAGATAGACGGTGGCGGCAGCCAGCAATATGAGCACCAAGGAGAACACCGTAGCGGCCATCAGCGCGAGCGCGAGTTTGCGCGGACCCGGGCGCGTTGGCACCCCAGTTGGGTGATCACCGGCGAGGTTCAGTGCCGTAAGCCGATCCCGAAACTCGGCCGCCGTGGGACGGTCCTGGGGCTCAAAGGCAAGCCCGTCCAGTAACAGTTCCATCAGGCCTTCGTCGACGCCGGGCAGCGGCTTGACAGGCTCTCTCAGCCGGGCGATTCGGTCATCCAGCGACATCGATTCACCGCTCGGCTGCGACGGCGGATGACCGCTGAGCAGTGCATAGAGAGTTGCCGCAAGCTGGTAGACATCGCCCGCTGGACTTGGCGAATCCCCGAGCAGCACCTCTGGCGGCGCATAGGCCACGGTTAGACCTACAGTTGAGCCGGGCTCCAGAGTGGAGAGGCCGAAATCAGCCAACCCGGGGTTGCCGTAGCTGTCGATCAGAATGTTCGCAGGTTTAACGTCTCGATGGAGCATGCCCTCTTCATGAGCAGCCGCCAACGCGTCAGCAATGCGTATCCCAACGAAACAGATCCGCTCAACGCTCTTTCTGTTGTCCGACCGCAGCCAGCTGGTCAGTGAACCGCCCGTGCATAGTTTCATCACCATGTATGGGCGCCCGTCGGAAAGAATGCCCGCGTCATGCACAGTGACGATGCCGGGATGACCTGAGAGGTTGCCTGCCGCCCCGGCTTCGCCTAGGAACCGGCGGCGCTCGGATTCATCGTCCAGCGTTCGATCATCGACCTTGACCGCGACAGGGCGATCAAGCGACGGTTGGCGGGCCCGCCACACTGTTGCAAAACCGCCCCTGGCAAGGGGCTGCCAATCGGCGACGCCCACAATCTCGGGCGGGACAACAGGCACGCCAAGAAGATACCTGGGCAGAGGCCTCTGCAACGGCACTCCGAATAAAGGGACCGTCCTAGCCCCATATTTGCCGTCCCAGGCGGTTGGCTGGGTATACAGGAGCCATGGAGTCCCGTCCAGATGCGGTCGCGATGCTACGCCGATGGGAGGACGCGGGCGGCGTCTGGCGGGTGCTCGGCGAAGAACGCGACACCATCACGATCGGCCTTTACCGCTGCGACGATGGTGAGGAGGCTGACCGATTCGTGGCCGCTGATGACCCGCAGCTCGAGCATTTTCTCGCCGGGCGTACCAGCAGCCAAGATCCACCAGCATCCAGCCGTACGCCTGCCACCGATACCGATCGCCCCCAAGTCCGCACACGGGACCGAGACGAACAGGGACGAGCCCGACAAGCCCGTCCGCGAGATCAGCTCGGTCGGCCGCTTCCCTACGGCAGCGTGGGCGTCGAGCCAGTTGCCGAGGAGCCTTTACCACCGCTGATGACCATCTCGTACGCGCACGAGCTGCTAACCGAAGGCCGACCCTTCTCAGCTCATGAGGTGTACGAGGCGCGCTGGAAAGCCGGTCCGGCTTCGGAGGGGGAACTGTGGCAGGGACTCGCTCAGCTCTGCGTGGGCATTACTCATGCCGAGCGGGGCAACCGGGTCGGCGCGCTGCGGCTCATCGGCCGAGCTCGGCGACGACTTGAGAGCTATCAGGCGACCGGCGGACCGGTGTACGGCCTTGACTTGAGCCACCTCATCGAGTGGATTCGAAGCACGGAACGCGAACCCAACGACGGTTCCTGGCTCACCGGGCAGCCATTGTGAACTCGGGGAAAATCAGCTGGCATCGTTAAGAGCGGTTATCTCTTCAGGGCTGAGGCGCAGGCCGGCAGCCGCCACATTCTCCTCTAGGTGGTCAACCGATCCCGTGCCAGGGATGGTCAGCATCGTCTCCGACCGGGCCAGCAGCCAGGCCAATGCCACCTGGTACGGCGTCGCGCCATGCCGCTCAGCAATGTCGCTGAGCGTCGGAAGGCTGTCGAGGTTTTGGATCGGGGCCCAGGGCAGGAAAGCGATCTGCTCGATAGCGCACAGGTCGACCAGCGCGTCCGACCTGCGGTCGCCCGGGTTGTATCGGTTCTGGATCGACACGATCGGGGTCAACGCTTGCGCTCGCCGCAGCTGATCTTCATTGACGTTGGACAGGCCGATATGTCGGATCTTGCCCTCTTCCTTTAGATCGACCAGGGCACCGATCGAGTCCTCGAACGGCACTTCAGGGTCGGGCCGGTGGAACTGATAAAGGGGGATCTCATCCAGCCGCAGGCGCCGGAGGCTCCCCTCGCATGCCTCGCGCAGGTGCTGGGGCCGTCCATCGGCTGGCCATCGCCCCGGGCCGGGTCGTACGAGTCCGCCCTTGGTAGCGATCACCAGATCGTCCGGATATGGATGCAGTGCCTCGGCGATGATCTCCTCACTCACGTTAGGTCCGTAGGAATCAGCCGTGTCGATGAAGTTGGTGCCGAGCTCGACGGCCCGCCTCAGTACAGCCCGGGCCTCGTCCCGGTCGGGCGGATCGCCCCAGATGCCTTGACCAGTTAGGCGCATCGCTCCGAACCCCAGGCGGTTGACCGTGATGTCGCCGCCGATATCAACCGTTCCGGCGTCGGCCGCAGTTGCTCCAGTCTTCGCGGGCATTCCTACCTCCCCTTGTCGCAAGAACTTCAGCCTGCCAGCGGTCATCGCATACGCCGATGCCGCAGGCGGAACGACAAGCTATTACCCAACCGAGAGACTGAATCCTTCACTTGTCCAGCGCGAATACTGGCTGGATGAGGGCGCTGTGGGTTATGCCGGCTGCTCTGGTCTTGGCAGCGTGTACCGCCACGGCGCCGACAAGTCCGCGTACGCCGGCCTCAGCGCCCACCGCAACCGCGATATCAGCGCCGGCTCAGTCAGCTTCAGCGACCTCCCGGCCGAGCACGACTCCCGCACCCAAGTCGACGGACAAGCCCAAGCCTCATCCCATCTCGGTGCAGGCGTTGATCAATAAGAAGTATGACGGTCGCGACCTGAAGGTCGGTCGGCTGCTCGGAGACTACAGGGCGTACAAGCGCTACGTGATCACCTATCGGGGTGACGGACTCAAGATCTCAGGAGTCATGAACGTCCCGGACGGCAAGGGACCATTCCCGGTCCTGGTACTCAACCACGGGTACATCGATCCCGACAGCTACTTTCCCGGTCAGGGCATGCCCCGCGAGCACGACTACCTGGCGCGGCACGGTTATGTCGTGCTCCACACCGACTATCGGGGTCATGCCTCCTCCGACAATGATCCGAATGTCGATTACGAGCTGCGCTTGCCGTACGCGGTTGACACCATCAACGCCGTGAAGGCGGTCAAGTCCTCGAAATTGCCGTTCCTGGATAAGGACCGGGTTGGCTGGCTGGGCCGCTCCATGGGTGGTGGCGTCACTCTGACGGCATTGGTCGCCCAGCCGGGCCTGGTCGATGCCGCCGTGATCTACGCATCCGTGAGCTCGCTGGCCGCCGACAACTGGAAGCAGTTTTATCGACCCTCTGAAGACCGGTCGCGAACCAACCGACGGATTGCGCGAACGTACGGGCTACCGGACGACTCCCCGGAATTCTGGCGTGCAGCCTCACCGCGTCCGTACTTTAATCGGATCACCGAGCCGGTGCTGGTACACCACGGCACCCGAGACGACACCTGCCCGATTCGCTGGTCAGAGTCAACAGTTGGAGCGCTCAAGGCCGCTGGGAAAGACGTCACATTCGTCAAGTACCGCGGCGAGGGTCACACCTTCGAGCGGCAATGGCAGCGCTCGATTGAGCGAACCGTGTTCTTCTTCGACAAGCACCTGGACTAGCTGGATAACCGACGCAGTCGTCCAACCGAGTGGTCGCAAGCGACATGTCTGAATCGATTTAGCAGGGGCTGTTTGCGACTACTTTCAACCCTTGTGGGACGACGCGGGTGCTGGGAACCCCTTTTTGGCAATCGGATCCTCCCCAGCGGGGTAATGATCCATTTGCAGTCCCACAGAAATATTTGAGAGGGTTTGATGGCGGAACTACAGGCTCTCATCGCCGATCGTTACCGCTTGCTGCGCCGCATCGGCAGCGGCGGCATGGGCGTCGTCTGGGAAGCTGAAGATGAGCGCCTGGAACGCCGCGTCGCACTCAAACAGCTGTATCGGCAAGCAGGAGCCACGCCCAAAGAAGCAGAACTGGCCAATCAGCGGGCAATGCGGGAGGCCCGACTGACCGCCCGACTCCAACACCCGCATGCAGTGTCGGTGTTTGATGCGGTCGAGCAGGACGGCCAGCTGTGGCTGGTCATGCAATTCGTTCCTTCGATCACTCTGGCGGCGGTACTGCAAGAGGGTGGCCCGTTGCAACCGGTAGAAGCCGCCAAGGTAGGCGCACAAGTCGCGTCCGCGCTAGCAGCCGCCCACGCGGTCGGCATCGTCCACCGCGATGTGAAGCCCGGCAACATCTTGATCGCCGAGGACGGTACGGCCTTGATCAGTGATTTCGGGATTTCCCGGGCGCTCGGTGATGTGACCCTGACCAGCGGTGGCATGATCCACGGCACGCCGGCTTACCTGGCTCCTGAAGTCGCCCGGGGAGTTGACGCGAACTTCGCCTCGGATGTCTTCTCCCTGGGGTCAACGCTGTACAGCGCACTGGAGGGCACCCCACCATTCGGCATCGATGAGAACACGATGGCCCTGCTGCATCGGGTGGCGTCTGGACAGTTCCAGCCTCCGCAGCGCAGTGGGCCTTTGACGCCTGCGATCATGAACATGCTTTCAGTCGATCCGGAAGCCCGTCCTTCGATGGGCGCTATTGCCGAGAGTCTCGGGCAGGTCCGGAGTAGTTCAGAGCGGACAGTCCCAATCAATGCCCCAGTGGTGGCGGTGACAGCCGAGAACGATGATCTGAGAGCCAAGATTGGCCCTCCAACAGGTGCACAAGTCGGCCTCGAGCAAGCCGCCGCGGCGTCCTCAACTGAACCGCCTGATTCGCTAGCCACGCCAGCGGTTGCCGGTGAAGATCAACGCCCGCCCGAACCCCGGCGCCGTCGTGGCCTGGTTGCCGCCATGGCGCTGCTGGTGCTCATCGGCATTGGAATCGTGCTGACAACCCTGCTTGTGAACGACCGCCGAGCCGCCGATCCAGCGGCCGGCTCAGGGGAGTCGCCCTCGGCCGCGCCGGCGCGCACGACAGCGCCGCCAACGACGTCGCCAACGTCGAGCGCACCTGCGACGAGGCCCGCGACATCGGCACCGCAGCAGGCTCCATCACCCAAATCGTCGGCACCAACTAAGAGTCGTACCCAATCCCAAGCTCCACCGGCAACGAGCGCACCGACGGTGCAGGGCAGGCCCACGGCTGCGCAGCTCAGGCGGGCGATCACCAGCTACTACGCCCTGATGCCGCGCAATACCGACGCGGGCTGGCCACGCATGACCGCCTCCTATCAAACCAACCATGCCGGCGGACGGCAGGCGTACCAGCGATTCTGGGACGCCATCGGCAAGATCAATGTCACCGATGTACGAGGCATTCCGCCCGGTTCGGCGCAAGCCACGATCACCTACTACTTCAAGGACGGCCGCGTGGTACGCGAGCGAACCGCGTACGGGTTGATCAAGGAGGACGGGCGTCTGAAGATCAACAGTTCGACGGTCTTGAGCAGCGTGTCGCTCTAGGTCGGCCGATCAATCTTGTGCGCTTCGGTGAGGGATGTGGGTGATCAACCGTTTAGGTCCGGCGACAAGGACCACGACCACCGCAACCAGGACGTATAGGCCGACCATGAACCACCACACGAGGGAATAACCATCGCCGGCGAACTCCGGCAGCATGAACCGGCCAGCCGTGTCGATGGCGGTGTGGCAGATGATCACTATGGGCAGACTGCCGTTCGTGCTGTTGTACAGCCAGGAAAAGATCACCGACAGAGCTAGCGCCCATAGGATGAACTGAAGCGAAGGCCGTTGCCCCGTCGGCTCAGAGATCAGTTCTGGTAGGTGCCACAGCGCCCAGAGAATGCCAAGAATCAATGCTGCCCAGATGGCATCGAGCCGACGCTGCAGCCTCGGGAGAGCGAAACCGCGCCAGCCGACTTCCTCGAAAAGCCCGACAATGATCATGGTCGTGAGGAAGAAGGTAGCTATCGCCTGCCAATCGGTGTAAGCGCCGGTCATTGGTACCGGAGCACCGGCTGCAACAGCCAGTAACGCCGTAAGAACAGCCATAATAAAGGGCCCAAGGAGTGCGATGACGTACCAGATGACGTGTACTCGGCAGCGGGCCAGCTGCCGCAGCAAAGCCCACAGCTCTTGTTTGCCGCCCGCCAGGAGAGCAACGATCACTGCGGCGATCAGCGGCCCGAAGGGCACCAGCGGGCTGCTAGTGGGATTCAAGATCACCAAGGGCCAGAGGACCCACGAGAGCAGATAGGCCAGCGCGAAGTACAGACCTAAGTCGTGTCTGGCAGCCCAGTTACGCGTTGCAACGCCGGTTGTTTCGATCTTGCAGATGGTAACGGGGCCCGCCGTTTGGCCGCTACAGGGGCTCGTACTGGTCGGCGCCACGGAGGTACAGTCGGGAAATGACAGCCGCTACCATTTCGGCACCGCCGGCTCCTGGCGCCGATGTCGCCGTCGTTCAGCAACACTGGTGGACCCGGCGCGGACAATCACGGCAGCTTCGGCTCCGCGACCAGATCAGCGCGCGGCTCGCCGAGCTTGATCACATCGCCTGCATTCTCAACGACGCCGCTGACCTGGTACGCCTCGGCTGGCTACAGGACAGCTGGTTCGCATATCGCGACAACGCCGGACAGATTAGACCGGTAAATGCCTACAACGCCAAGCAGATGATCGGCCATCCCGTAGTTGGCGCTTGCCTGGTGGGCGCAGTCATCCAAGCTGGCGGCGGCCTGCCCCAGGTCCGAACCCAAGTAGTCCAACGTGCCCTCGATCTCACCTGGCACACGTTGTTCAAGACTCCGCAGCAACTGCTGCGTCGGATACCGGCCCCTGAGGTGCGCCTACACCACGTTCAAGATTTGACACGCTGGAACGACCATCCGAACCGGACCGCGGACCAGGCTGAGGAACTGCTACGTCGCAGCGCCGTTGCGGCCAGATCCGAAGCAGACGTCATAGGCCGGGTTCCCGTCTCGTGACCGTAGCGCAGTGAACACCCGAGGTCGCTAGAGCTACTGCTATCTGAGGTAGCTGAGCAGATCGGCGCAAGCCGCCGGGCACCGCTGGCATGGCTACCCGCACACTCTTCAATGCTCGTGCACGCCCGCGTACTTCTGACACTCACGTCGGCAGCCCCGACATGCACTGCGGCAAGTGGTTTTGCCACTGTGACAATGGATGTAACAACCGGCGTTACAGCCATAATCGATGGGTACTGACATGGTCGGAGGAATATATGCGGGTGGTATGGAGAGGCACCATCTCCTTCGGCTTGGTGACCATCCCGGTGCGGTTGTACCTCGCGACGGAGAGCAAGCGGGTTCCCTCTCACCAGATTCACGTTCCCGACGGCGGCCGGGTGCAGTACAAGCGGGTCTGCTCGATCGATGGCGCCGAGGTGCCGTACGAGGAGATCGGCAGAGGCTACGTGTCGACAACCGGTGAGTTAGTGGTGCTCAGCGACGTCGATCTCGCGATGCTGCCGGCAAAGACGTCGCGCTCTATCGACGTCGTTTCATTCCTGCCGATGGCTGCGGTTGATCCCATTTATTTTGACCGCAGCTATTACGTGGAGCCTGAACCACAGGCCGCTAAGGCGTACCGGCTGATGCGCGACGCGCTGCGCAAACTGGGCCGGATCGCCGTTGCGAAGGTGACGCTTCGTGATCGCGAGATCATCGCGGTGTTGCGGGTGCATGGCGACGTACTGCTGCTCGCGACCATGCTGTGGCCGGACGAGGTCCGAGAACCGAGCTTTGACTTCCTGGTTGAAGACGACGAGTGGCTGAGTCCGAGTCAGGAGCTTGCCATGGCTGAGGCATTGATCAACTCGCTGTCGGACGAGCAGTTGGATCCAGCCAGATACCGCGACGTACATCGGGAGACGCTGACCGCCCTCGTCGATGCCAAGGCGAGCGGGCGCACCGTGGCAACAACACAGGAGGCCGCGCCGGCCCCGGCGGCGCCTGACCTGCTGAGTGCCTTGCGAGCAAGCATCGATGCGGCCAAGGAACGACGGTCCACAGGAAACGGTGGACGCCGGCGCGGCACCGCGACTAGCGGTGAGGCCAAGAAGAAGGTCAGGAAGCCGGCAGAGACCAGCCGCGAGCCGAAGAAGCGCGGCTGATCCGGAAATCGGACGTGCCGCGCGCTTCGACAGCCTCCCGCGCATTTTCTGAGGACCTGTCGGCAACACGCCCGCCGCAATACCGCGTTTTGGCAATGCAGGGTGGTACCACAACGGCATGAGCACTTGTCCCGACTGCGGGCTCGAGTTCGACTCCATCATTGATCACTGTCACGGCACGCTTGTTGTGCATCGTGACCGCACCCTTGAGTGCACGGACCCTACCTGCCAGCTTCCCGAGCTGCTGCGCCACGATCTCATCATCGACTGCATGGCTGTGCTCGGCGGTTGTTGTCCGGTCGAGGACTCGGTGGACATTTCGGCCGCATCCTGATTTGCGTCGGCCGCCAATGGCCACGTTAGATTGGCCGTTGGATGACTGTGCAGATGACGGGGCGTGAGCTGGACGACATCGTCCGGGAGCTCTACGCGCTCCCACCTACTGATTTCGTCGCGGCCCGGAACGAGTTGGTACGACGGGCCCGGGCCGCCGGCAGCCCGGAGATCGCTGAGAGCTTGCAGCACCTTCGCCGTCCCACCCGCAGCGCCTGGCTGGTTAACGTACTTGCCGGTGACTCGGCGGCGATGCAGCGCCTGTCGGCGCTTGGCCGTCAACTGCGTGACGCTCAAACCGGACTGGCTGGCGCGGATCTGCGCAATCTGGCGGAGCAGCGCAGGCACCTGATCGCCGACCTCATGGATCGCGCTCGTGCGCATGCCGACGAGGCGGGGGTGCGGCTGACACCTACCGTGCTGTCAGAAGTTCAGGCCACCCTGCAGGCCGCCCTTGTTGATCTTGCCGGTGCACTGACGATTCGCAATGGCCGTCTAGTGCGACCGCTCTCGCATAGCGGCTTCGGACCGCGGCCTCGTATCAATGTCCCGCAAAGCGAATCCGGTGAACTGCGGCCCCCTCAAAGAGCGCCGATGGTGGTCCCTGAGCTCGAGCGCCTTCCGGTGGAGGACGAGCTCGCGGCGCGGCGACCTGCCACGGCCGATCGGCAGGCTGTTCAGCTGGTCGCCGTGGCTGATCTAACCGTCGCAGACGACGACAACGCCTCAACTGTTGCGCCCGGTAAGGAATCGGAGGCAGTTGGTAGTCTGCGCCAGGCGGAGGAGAACCTCGCCGCCGCAGAAGCTGAACATTGGACCTCGGAGTTCGATCTGGCCGACGCCGAGGCGGCCGTTGAGGCGGCCGAGGACGCGATCAGCGAGCTTGACTCCAGACGGATCGAAGCCCGCCGGGACAAGGTTACGGCTCAGCGGCATCTCACCGAGGCGCGGTCACGGCAACGCGTCGCGGTGAACGCTCTCGCGGAGGCCAGGCGTCGGGTCGAAGAGGCGCGGCAGTTGGCCGGTGGAGACGACTAGCACGAGAAGGCAGCTGGCGCGTCCCAGTCCAGTCGTTTATCGTCTAACTCTTCCTGCCGCTCGCTCGCTCGTCGATCCACAATCACTCATCGATTGCCCGGCGCTCAGCCGGAATCGACCGAGCGGCCAGCGTAAATGCCGTCGCCGCTCCCTCTCCCGTCTTTCCCCACGGCTACGAGTGAGGTCACTTGTGGCCTTTTTGAGCGGCATTCGTGGCTCTGTGCGGAGGAACGTGTCGTCCTCGTCACCGGGAAAGTCCGACCAGGGTGACGCAGCAGCGGTTTTCGCCAGGTTCGAGACGCGCCTCAAGCAGATCAGGCGCAACGGAGTCAACGAATCCTATTAGCAGCGACAGATTCATGCGACAGACCAGTTCGGTGTAGCCGGCGGCGAGGGCGTGAAACGGACAGTTGGCCAGGACGATTGTGCGGTCCATCCGGCGTGGCTCGTAACCGCGCTCGGCAAGGATGCGTACGGCCAAATCGAGAGCGGCATCGGTTCCACTCGGATGATCGGTTTCGGCCACGGTTTTGGCTGCGCCATTCGCCGCTGCGGCGTTGTTGAGCGCATCAAGAATCGGGGTGCCGGTACCCGCCGAATCCGAAATGGCCCCTGCCATGATTCGACCGGCAAGCTCGTAATCCCTAGCAGGAACGGCAACGGTGAATTCCTTGCTACCGCGCCGATAGCGCTTTGCGGGACGACCAGCACCCGGGCCGGTACGTCCGGTCAGCCGAACATAGTCAGTCTCGAGCAGGCCCTCGGCCTCGAGTCGATCGAGGTGGAATTTCGCCTTGTGGCGCGCGATTCCAACGGCGTGCGCCGCCTGATCCCGGCTCACTGGTTGATCTTGGGAGCAGACGAACTCATACAGGCGCCGGCGTACCGGATCGGCTAATACGCCGATGCCGGTGACGTTCCGGTCGAAGCCTCGCACCACACGCATTTCCTATCGGACGGATCTCTTGACGATAGACCATGGCGCGTCTAACGTCGAATTGAGTATTCAATACAACATGCTGAAGAGGAACTCGAAGCGTCACGGAAAGGGGCGTTCGAATGGAGATTGCCGCGCTCATCACCTGGATCATCACCGCCGGGTTCGGAGCCTTCATGCTGATCCGCTGGGCAACACGCGGCGGCCTGCGACATGCGGACGGAACAGGGACTCACCTTCCGCCGTACCGGGTCTTGACACACTTCGGACTCGCCGCCGCCGGGTTAGTGCTGTGGATCATTTATCTCGTCACCGATAGCACCTTGCTCGCGTGGATCGCCTTCGCCGATCTTCTCGTCGTTGCCATCATCGGCCTAGTGATGGTCATGCAGTGGGCAAAGGATGGCCGGGCAGCCATGGCCGCCGCGTCGGCTACTGGCGGTTCCTTCCGGGCCGATGCAAGCGGAGTTGATCTTGCCGAGCAGCACATACCGCGCCCGCCGGTTGTGCTACACGGGATCTTCGCGGTCAGCACAGTTGTGCTGGTACTGCTTTCGGCGCTGGGAATCGGCGGAACCTGAGCTGCTCCACCAGCTACCCGATTAGTCCGGGTGAGAGTTCTGGTCTAATCAGCGACAGATCCAGTAATCGCTGAGGAGACGCTATGACGACCACCGATTGGACAACCGACACCAAAGGCACCGGTCAGTTTGCCGAGATCAACGGCCTCAATCTCTATTTCGAGACCATCGGAACCGGCCGGCCGCTGATCTTGCTGCATGGCGGGCTTGGCTCGGGCGAGATGTTCGGGCCGACTCTCGCCCAGCTCGCCGAGCGGCATCAAGTCATCCTCCCCGATCTGCAAGGGCACGGCCGCACTGCCGACATTGATCGACCGATCGACATCCGGGTCATGGCCGATGACATCGCTGCGCTCATCGACCATCTGAAGCTGGACAAGCCCGACGTCGTCGGTTACTCGCTCGGCGGTGGGGTTGCACTCTTGACGGCCGTGAAGTACCCGGACAAGGTTGGTCGGCTCGTTGCTGCTTCAGCGCATGCGTGGCGCCACGCGATCCCGCCAGAGATGCTCGCCCAGCAGGCTCAGGTAAATGCGGCCGCCGCCGAGTTCCTCAAGGACACGCCGATGTACCAGCTGTACCAGCGGGTCGCGCCACGGCCCGAGGACTTCCCCCGCCTGCTGGACAAAATGGGCGAAGCAATGGCTCGCGACTTCGACTTCACCGAGGAGGTTCGTGGCCTCCAGGTGCCGACACTCTTGGTGGCAGCCGACGCCGACATGGCACCGCCCAGCCACTATGTCGAGATGTTCAAGCTGCTCGACGGTGGCCTCCGCGACGGCGGCTGGATGGGTGAGGGCCGGCCAAAGGGTGGTCATGCGCTCGCGATATTGCCCGGTTTGACCCACTACAACCTTGCCGTCTCGCCGCTCTTTGCTGCAGTCGTACTGAACTTCCTCGATGGCCAGGGGAGCTGACCGACCCTTTCTTCACTCAGGCACCACTTCTTCTGCGTCAACTAGCGCCGGCATAGGAATGTCGTGTGAATCGCGTCGCTCCGCGTATCGGAGGCGTGGAGGCATCTTGGCAAGTGCCGCCGCCGACTGTCGGATAGCAGGTATGCAGCTAGCTGACCGGCCTTTTTCAGTGCTGATCAGAATGGGACAGCGAAGATCTCGCTAGCGGAGACGCTGAAGTCGATGCCGGGAGGATGTGCCATGGCCGCCGGGCAGCTACGGGTGTACTTCGGTGCTGCTCCTGGTGTCGGCAAGACGTACAGGATGCTTGAGGAGGGCCACCGCCGTCTCGAGCGTGGCACCGACGTTGTCATCGGCTTTGCGGAAGCCCACGGCCGCAAGCCCACCGCGGAACTCATTGAGGGCCTTGAGATCGTCCCGCGCGCAACGGTGACGTACCGGGGTGCCGCACTCGAGGAGATGGACCTTGCCGGGGTTTTGGCGCGACGGCCGCAGGTCGCACTGGTGGACGACCTTGCTCACACCAATATCCCGGGCTCACATCACGAGAAGCGATGGCAAGACATCCAAGAACTGCTGGACGCCGGGATCACGGTGATCAGCACGGTCAATGTGCAACATCTCGAATCGCTCAATGATGTTGTCTACGAGATCACTGGCGTACGGCAGCGCGACACAGTACCTGATGCCGTAGTTCGCCAAGCGCAGCAAATTGAGCTGGTTGATATGACCCCGGAAGCGTTGCGGCGAAGGCTGGTGCACGGCAACGTCTATACGCCGGAAACGGTTGATGCCGCCTTGGGCAACTACTTCCGGGTCGGCAACCTCACCGCCTTGCGTGAGCTGGCGCTGCTCTGGGTGGCCGGCAAGGTCGATGAGCAACTCGATGATTACCGTGCCGATCACAACATCGGCTCATCCTGGGAAACACGTGAACGTGTGGTTGTCGCGCTGACCGGGGGTCCGGAGGGTGAAACCCTAGTTCGTCGTGCCGCGCGCATCGCAGCCCGCACCAAGGGTGCTGACTTGCTCGCAGTGCACGTTGCCCGTAGTAACGGCCTCAGCGGTGGAGACCCCGCACATCTGGCCCGTCAACGAGCGTTGCTGGAAGACCTTGGAGGCACCTACCACCAGGTGGTCGGCACCGATGTCTCCGACGCTTTGCTGGCATTCGCTCGCGGTGTCAATGCCACTCAACTTGTGCTGGGAGCGAGCCGCCGAGGACGCTGGGCTCAGCTGCTCTCGCCGGGCGTTGGCCTCACCACAACCGCCGAGTCGGGATCGATCGACGTACACCTTGTGACCCATGAGGCGACAGCCCGGCCGTGGCGGATTGCCAAGGGAAGCGACCGCTCGTGGTGGAGCCATCGGAGCGGACTGAGTCTTGGTCGCCGTACTGGCGGTTTTATCTTGAGCATCGCCGCACTGCCGCTTGTCACCTGGTTCCTGCTCGCAGTCGATGCGGACGTCTCGTTGTCCACCGATATCTTGGCGTTCCTGCTGCTGGTGGTCGCGGTCGCACTGGTCGGCGGTCTCTTTCCGGCCCTGTTGGCTGCTGTCGGCGGCTTTCTCCTCTTGAACTACTTCTTCACTCCGCCGGTACGGATGTTCACCGTCGCCGAGCGGGAGAACCTGCTTGCCCTCTTCGCATTTCTTGTTGTCGGAGTGTCGGTCAGCACAGTCGTGGACGTCGCGGCCCGCCGAACCCGGGAAGCATCCCGGGCCAGAGCCGAAGCCGCCACGCTGTTCACGCTGGCCGGCAGCGTGCTGCGCGGATCCCGGCGGCTCGGTGCTCTTCTTGAGCGAGTTCGCGAGACATTCGCCCTGGACGCCGTGACTCTCCTTGAACGACGGCCTGAAACCGTGGCCAGGCCCGATCTGGAACACACCAATGCGGCCTGGAGCGTCGTGGCATGCGTCGGTAGCCCTGTGTCCCTTGCACCCGGTGATGGCGATGCCGAGGTACACGTCGATGACTCATACACGCTGGTCTTGTCAGGCCACCCACTGGCTGCCCAGGACCGCAGGGTCCTGGAAGCGTTCGCCGCTCAAGCAACAGTCGCACTGCGCCAGGAGCGCCTCGAGCAGACGGCCGCCACGGCCAACACTCTTGCCGAGGTGGACCGGCTGCGCACTGCCCTGCTGAATGCGGTAAGCCACGACCTCCGTACGCCGCTGGCGTCGGCAAAAGCTGCCGTCGGAACTTTGCGCACACCCGATCTCGCGCTCAGCGACGAAGACCGGGCTGAGCTGCTCGCCACGGCCGAGGAATCGTTGGATCGGCTTGGCGGTCTGGTTGAGAACCTTCTGGACATGAGCCGTCTCCAGGCTGGGAGCCTGGCGCTCGCCATCCAGCCGATCGACGTTGCCGATGTGATCTCAGCTGCCCTGACCAGCCTCGGGCAGACTGCGTCCGAGGTGATCATCCGCGTCCCAGAAGATACTCCAGAGGTGGCAGCCGATCCTGCGCTTTTGGAACGGGCGATCGCCAATCTGGTGCAGAACGCGGTACGTCACAGCCCCCCTGACGCACCTCCGCAGGTAACCGTCAGTGCCTACCGCGCCGCCGTGGAGATTCGGGTCATCGATTGCGGCCCGGGGGTGCCCGTGGAAGATTGGGAAAAGATCTTTCAGCCGTTCCAACGACTCGGGGATCGTGACAACACCAGCGGCGTTGGCCTCGGCCTGGCCTTGTCGCGGGGGCTTGTTGAAGCAATGTCGGGCACGCTGAGCCCGGAAGCGACACCGGGCGGTGGACTGACCATGATCATCGCGCTCCCGGCTGCTAACCGACCGAGTCTCGATACCGACTCAGAGCCGATCGACACCTCATCGGTAGAACCAGAGTTTCGTAGTGTGCCGACCAAAGCTGCGAGCAAACGATCATGACGCGCGTACTTGTCGTGGACGACGAGCCGCAGATCTTGCGAGCCCTCCGAATCAACCTCCATGCTCGGCAGTACGACGTGGTCACCGCTGGATCCGGGCAGGGAGCACTCCGGGCAGCGACCGAAGCACATCCCGACCTTGTCATTCTTGATCTCGGCCTGCCCGACATGGACGGCGCGGATGTGATCCGCTCCCTGCGTACTTGGACACAGGTGCCGATAGTGATCCTCTCCGGGCGCATGAACAGCGCAGCGAAGGTGGATGCCCTTGATGCCGGTGCCGATGACTACGTCACAAAGCCTTTCAGCGTGGAGGAACTGCTGGCACGAATCCGGGCTGTCACCCGACGCACCACCGAGCCTGAGCTGGTGGAACCCGTACAGGTTGGACGGTGGAGGGTCAATCTTAACGACCATGTGATCTACGAGCCGGATGGGGCGGGGCAACAGGTTCATCTGACACCAATTGAGTGGCAGCTGCTACAGGCACTGGTCAGGCATCCAGGACGGCTGGTGAGTCAACGGCAACTGCTTCAAGAAGTCTGGGGCCCGACGTACGTCGATCAGACCCACTACCTACGGCAATACGTGAAGGCACTCCGGCACAAGCTTGAGGATGATCCGACTCGGCCGCGCCACCTCATTACCGAACCCGGAATGGGTTACCGCTTTCAGCCCTAACCCGACGACTTGTCAGCGTAATGGAGAGGTAGGGAACCGGCAGCCAGGTGAGCGAGCAGCCCAGCGACTTGTCGCTGTTCAGCGCGCGGCCGAGTGACATGGGTGGCTGCCGTGACTGCAAAGTAACCGGAGTGCCCATTTGGAAGAGGCACCGGGATTGCGATGACGTCGTCAGTGGGCAGCCCATCTGAGTCCACATCCATGACGCGGCCGGCCCGTGTCATGCTGCCGTCGTCGTGCAGCACTGTCGCCGGCAATGGCTCGTCGAGCACGAGCCGACAGCCATCGGCGTCCAGCACCGTGCTCACACTGTTAGAAATCGCCTCAAGCGTCGCGGCGTGCGCCTCGGGCGAGATCGGTTCGGCCGCATGCCGAAGGGCGGTCAGGTAGTCCAGCCGCCGAGCAGCAGTGGCACGCTGGCGGCCGGCCCACCAGCTCAGCTGCTCGATGGCGACACCCACTAGGACAAGCAGGAGCACGGTCAAGATGTCCTGGCTGTCGAGGATTCGAAAGCTGTAGTACGGCTCGGTCCAGAAATAGTCGTACGCCAGCGCCGTCGTAACTGCTGCAACTACGCCAGCCGGTCGCAGCCCCGTGGCCGAGACCACCGCGACGGCCAGAACGAGCATCAAGGTCACATGATTTTCATGCAGCTCAGGACGGGCCAGAGTCAGCAGACCAGCGACGATCGGCCCCAGCAAGACTGCAGTTGACCAGACGATCCCGCGGTGCCGTGGCAGCCAGTCAGGCAATGCCATGGCGCTCCACATCCTTGTTCCAGAAAACGATTATGATCATGGACCAAGTCTGAGTTGGGGTGATGACCTGCACCAGATTCCTTTACAAAGGTTCTACACATGCCCCGGCTGCCCAAGATCAGGACATCGCCCAGTCGGCGTCAAAATCCCGTCAAAGAGCCGTGCCGACTCACATTGCCGCTGTTCACTTGAAAGAGGCCGTGTTTCGGTGCCGTGACTTCAGCGGACAGCGGCCGGATCACGGGAGCAGCGGTGTGACAAAGATTGACGAAACTTTGACCGTCGCTCCGAACTTGCGGTCTTGGTTGATGGAAGGCGCTCGCGAGGACAGGCAAACTCACCTCGGACCCCATCCGAGTCCAGACAGGACAGAGAAGACCCACAGATGGTGGCAGGTCATGTGCCTGACCGGTGTCGATTACTTCTCCACGCTCGGCTACCAACCAGGGATCGCGGCACTCGCCGCAGGCCTGATCTCCCCAATCGCAACTGTGGTACTCGTGGTCTTGACCCTGCTTGGCGCTCTTCCGGTGTACCGCCGGGTCGCGGCCGAGAGCCCCAACGGCGAAGGATCAATCGCCATGCTGGAACGGCTGATGTCGTTCTGGAGGGGCAAGATCTTTGTCTTGGTGCTACTAGGTTTTGCCGCTACTGACTTCATCATCACCATGACTCTGTCGGCGGCAGACGCCACCGCTCATATGGTGGAGAACCCGCACCTCGAGCCCTTCCTCCGCGGGCATCAAGTGATCATCACCCTGATCTTACTCGCGCTGCTGGGCGGGGTGTTCCTCCGCGGGTTCACAGAAGCCATCGGGCTTGCGGTCGCCTTAGTGGCCCTCTATCTCGGACTGAACGTCGTCGTGATCACCGACGCAATCGCACAGGTCTTAGCCGAGCCCTATCTTTGGACGGACTGGCGCGCAGCGCTCACCCAGCAGCATGGCAACCCGCTAGTCGTGGTGGGCATCGCTTTGCTGGTCTTTCCGAAGCTGGCTCTTGGTCTATCAGGCTTTGAGACGGGCGTGGCGGTAATGCCGCATATCAACGGCAGCCCAAATGACACCCCGGCAAATCCCGTCGGTCGCATTCGTGGCGCCAAAAGATTAGTGACCGCAGCCGCTGTCACCATGAGCATCTTCTTGATCACCAGCAGCGTGGTCACCACATTGCTTATCCCACCGGCTGAGTTCCAGCCCGGTGGGTCGGCAAACGGACGGGCTTTGGCCTATTTAGCACACGAGTATCTCGGAAACACGTTTGGCAGCATCTACGACGCGTCAACGATTGCGATCTTGTGGTTTGCAGGAGCATCGGCTATGGCAGGGCTGCTGAACTTGATCCCGCGCTACCTGCCGCGTTACGGCATGGCGCCCCAGTGGGCCCGCGCCGTACGTCCCCTTGTGCTGGTCCTGACCTTCGGCGCGTTCCTCATCACGATCATCTTCCGCGCCAGCGTGGATGCTCAAGGCGGCGCGTACGCCACGGGAGTGCTCGTACTCATTACCTCGGCAGCTGTCGCTGTCACGCTGGCTGCCCGGCAAGCCCACCAACGCGGACTGACGCTGGCCTTCGGCGTGATCGCGCTGATCTTCATCTACACCACAGCTGCCAACATTTTGCAGCGCACCGAGGGCATCAAGATCGCCACTGTCTTCATTGCAGCCATCCTGGCGGTGTCCCTAGCCTCCAGGTTCGCCCGCTCCTTCGAATTGCGCGTCACCGAGGTGACCTTCGACCACACTGCTCAGATCTTCATCCGAGACACTGCCCGCCGAACAATCAGGCTCGTCGCCCACGAACCTGATACTCGAGACCGGGCCGAGTACAGCGACAAGCTCCGCCAGATCAGCCGTGACAACGACTTGACCGACCCGAATGACGTCATCTTCGTCGAAGTGACCGTAAGGGATCCATCAGAATTCGCCAGTCGGCTGGATGTATGTGGTGAAGTCCAGCATGATCGCTATCGCGTGCTGACCTTCAGCAGCTCCAGTGTTCCGAACGCTCTCGCCGCGTTACTGCTCAGCGTACGAGACAACACTCAGCGCATGCCTCACATGTACTTCGAGTGGACCGAAGGCAATCCCGCTGCGAACCTGATCCGCTTTCTGTTCTTCGGCATGGGAGAGGTCGCACCGGTTACGCGGGAGATCATCCGGCGTGCGGAACCGGATCGGGACCGCCGACCCCACGTCCACGTCGGCTGACAGCCAACCTTGCCGCGTCTGTCATGCCTCCGGCGACTGAAGGCCTGCCCGCTTTGGCCAGCCGTCGAGGACCAACGTCGCTCCAGCTCCGAGTAGCCAGACGTCCTTAGCAAGTCCGATGCCCTCCGGCGTGGGTCTGACACTGCCCTCTTGACGCATGCCCGGGGTCTTCAGGTACAGCTGGACCAACCCGGCAGAGAACCCAACGAGGGCGGCTCCCACCAGAGCCGAGGGCACAAACGGAATGATCAAGGCGGCGCCGAGCACGATTTCGCCGGTCGACAAGATCTTCGCGAACTGCTCAGGCGGGATGTTCTTCAACGCCGGAATCGCGTTGGAGGCCATGCCGTGAATGCCCTGGGCAGCCTCGCCCTCGAGATTCTGTTTGTTCAGGCCAGAGTTGAGGATGTACGCGCCGGTCGCGAGGCGCAGCGGTAGATGAGCCAGCTTCATTCAGCACTCCTTCGGGTGAATATCGGCAGGTCGGCGATGATCCGGCGGATCTCTGGAAGCACAGCCGGGTAGATCTGATGACCACCCGGATGCGGCAGTTCTACCACCTCAGCCCCCCGCTCCCGCAACTGGTCCGCCAATTGTTGAGTCGTCTCAGAGTTGATCATGGGGTCGCGATCACCGTTGGAAATGATCACCAAGGTCCTGCCAAGATCGACGGATGGAGGTTCGGCGTACGGCACCATGGCGGCCAGCAGCACCGCACCCGGCAGCAGATCCGGACGCGTTAGCAGCATTGCCGAGGCGATATTGGCGCCATTGGAGAATCCCACGGCGACTAGCGAACCCTCCTCAATCCGGTACGCCTGGCTCGCCTTTGCGACGAATTCAGCAAGATCATCTGCCCGGCGATGCAAGTCGTCCTCGTCGAAGACTCCTTCGCGTATCCGACGAAAGAACCGCGGCATGCCGTTCTCCAAAACCGTGCCGCGTACCGAAAGCACCGCAGCACCGGGTGAAAGATGATCACGCAGCGGCAGCAGGTCGTGTTCGTTCCCGCCAGTACCGTGCAGCAGCAGCAGCGGAGGCCCGGCGGCGGCATCATCAGCAGGCAGGAAGACATGGGGCCGCTCCAGCCCGGTCTCCTCGGCGTTCATGGGATGTCCATGTCAAGTTTGAGCGGCGGCAGTGCGGCGGCAATCTGTTCGCGATTGGGCTCCAGCCATGGCGGCAGCTTCAAGCTACGGCCCAGCTCGAGTAGCGGCTCATCGACCGCGAACCCAGGCGCGTCGGTCGCGATCTCGAACAACACGCCTCCCGGCTCGCGGAAGTAGATCGACTTGAAGTATTGCCGATCGATGATGTCGGTCACCGAGATGCCACGGGCTCTCAGCTCTTGCTGCCAGAGCGACTGCGTTGCCAGATCCGGCGCGCGGAACGCGACGTGATGGACCGTGCCGCCGGCCTGCCAGCCGCGATCCCGGACCCCGGCAAAGACGTCGACCAGCGCACCGGAGCTGCCGCCGGCCATTCCGAACCGCGACCGGTCGCCCTCTTCACCGCTGAGCTCCATGCCAAGCAGTTCTGTGAGCATCGTGGCCGAGGGATCCAATTGCCGCTCCGACAAGGTGATCGCATGCAGGCCGCGCACGGCATTCTCGGCCGGAATGTCGGCGACCCCATCCCAACCGGAGCGATGATCACCTTCCGATGCGACAAGATCAACCATCAGGCCATCGGGGTCACGGAACGTCAGCACCTCTTCCTCGTTCCGCGTACGAGGTGGATCGAAATCGACTCCCAGCTTCTTGAACCGCTCCTGCCACCAACCGATCGCCGCACCCGGCACGCTGAAAGCGGTCGCCGTCATCATGCCCGCACCCTGCCGGCCCTGCGGTACGCCTGGCCACGGAAAGAAGGTAAGCAGACTCGATGGGCTGCCTTTCTCATCCCCGTAGTACAGGTGATAGGTATCGGGCGCATCAAAGTTGACAGTCTGCTTGACCAGCCGCAGACCCAGCGCTTTGGTGTAGAAGTCCACATTGGACTGCGGGTCGGTGGCTATCGCGGTTACGTGGTGTAACCCGTGCGGGCTGACTTGTGTCATGATCATCAATTCCTCTCCGCTTGCGGCCTCTTACCCAGGTACGCCTGCAACAACAGATACCTGACATCTTCCTCCGCGAACTGATAGCTGAACGGCTCCGCACCAGGGCAAAGCAATCATGACCTCATCATCACGTCGCGATCCTGGCCTACCCTCTCGATAGTCCTCACCGCCGTCGACGCGCCAGTGAGGAACGCGGTCGCGTCTAAAGTCGGTCCGTGGCCAGGATCTCCGCCAAGGAGCTTGCCGAGCTGGTCCCATGCTCACTCGAGGACATTCGACGACTCGAAGAGCTTGGGCTACTCGTCGCCGAGCAAGGGGCGTACGACCCAGCGGTGGTTCACATGGTGCGACTGATGGACGCGTTCGAAGAGGCTGGTGTCTCGCTCGACGACGTGGCCCGCGGTGTGGCCACCGGTGAACTGTCGTTTCCGTTCGTCTTGTTCATGCCCGAGCTGGCAACGCGCTCCACGACATTCGAACAGCTCGGCGTTGAGCTCGGCCGATCACCAGAGCTCCTGAGGCGCCTCAGCTTCGAGGTCGGGCTACCGCCGCCGGCCGACGACCGCTTACGCGATGAGGACGCCGAGATTCTGAGGCTGATCATGACCCGGCTCGATCTCGCCTCCGAGGAGGAGCTCTCCCGTTTTGCGCGCCTCTACGGCGGCACCGTACAGCGGCTGGTCAGCTCGGGACTGCAACTCTTCGACGAGGCGGTGCGGCAACGGGTCGCTGGGTTCGAGGACCTCTCCAATGCTGAGAAAGACGCACTCGTGTATCAGAAGGCTGGCGGCTTCAGCGAGCTCACGGCCGCGATGGTCCCGTGGCTCCAGCGGCGACACCGCGAACACTCCGTCCTTGCGTACATCGTCTCTGTGACCGAAGAGTTTATGGAGCAGCGCGGGATCAGACCGTTGCCACCGAAACAGCCATCGGCGATCGCGTTCCTCGATTTGACCGGCTACACCGCTCTCGCGGAGCAACATGGTGACCAGGCCGCCGCCAATCTCGCCACCGGCCTCGTCCGCGTCGCGAACCAGGCGGCGCAGGCGCAGGACGGGCGGGCAGTCAAGTGGCTCGGCGATGGGGTGATGTTCCACTTCACCGATCCTGGGCGGGCGATTCTGGCAGCGGTCGATTTGATCGACCAGACCGAGCAGGCGGTCCGCGTACCGGCGCGGATGGGAATCAACGCGGGCGCAGTCATCGTTCAGGAGGGCGACTACTTCGGCCGCACAGTGAACATCGCGGCACGGATCGCGGACTATGCGCAACCGCACGAGGTGTTGGTGAGCGAGGACGCCCGCCAGGTTGCCAGCGCTGATGGCGTCGAATTCCAACTGATCGGTGATGTTCAGCTAAAAGGCGTGTCAGAGTCGGTGCGGCTCCACCGAGTGTTGCGGCGCTAAGTTCTTGTCACCTGCTGCCGGATACCACCAGCATCTCGCGTGGCGCGACAAATCCTTCCGGTCCCTCGAACTACCCCAATGCCTCACCGGTCTCGGTCGAGGCCGCCTGTCGCTCGGGTTCCGGGAGACCAGCCAGCATCTGATGCAGCGCGCCGAACGACTCTTGCTCGAAGCGGAGACACTCAGCAGCGCTGGCCAGACGCAACGGCGATGGCACGGCTTCGACCGTGATGTCGTGGAATCCCGCCTGGTCGAGGGCTTGCTCCGCCACGCCTAAGCCGCCGAGGCTGAGAGGTCCAGGCTGCCCAGCTGCGGGCGGGGGCAACTGCTCAGCTATACCACGCCTCCGCTGCGTCCTGCGATTGCGTACGAATTGTGCGCTTGTAGATTTCCGGATCGAACCCGCTCATTCCTATTCCAACCACTCCGTTGCAAATCGGACTCCAGGGTGGATATGGACGCCTTCATAACCATCCGGTCCGGTCGAAATGCACGCCGACCAAGATGCCGTGCGGCGCCTTTTGAACGGCGTTTGGCCCGGTCAGTCACAGTCAGTAGCGATCAGCCGCCGCTGCGCGTCGGTTGCCTATCGGCGCCGGTACGCCTTTGCTCGTCTGATCCGTCACCCTTGGCGTTCTTGTCGCCGCCATCGGCCTTGTCCTCTTCCTGGTACTCGAACTGGGTTGGATCAATGTCGCGATCTCTTAGCAGCGCATCGATCTTTGCCTCCAGCCGATCATCGCTCTCCTTGGACTGTGAGGAGCCCCAGAAGTAGAAGAGCGCCAACCCAGCGGCCTGCCACACCAAGTGCAAAAACTCCGATTGCCAGTTTTCAAAGGTCGATGAAAAGAACTGAGGTAGGAAATCCGACCATGTGAACGGCTGACCGTGCTGCTCGGATTCGTTGCGCACGGCAACCATTTGGAACAAGAACTGCCCGAGCCAGGACAGGAGAAAGAATGCGCCGGTAACCAGACCGAAGGAATAGGCCTTATGGAACCGCGGACGAGTCGGCCGCTTACTACCACTGTCTCCACTCATAGGGAACCCCTCCCACCCTTGGGGCCACTGGCCCCATAAATGCCAATTTGCCGCTTTGATACCCGTCCTATGAATCAGAAACACTTCTCAAAGCCAGGCGGTGTTTCCGCAAAGCCCTGGTGGGTGTCCATCCAGGCATCGGCGAGGTCGGATGCTGGCTATGCGTCGATTGAGGCGCGAACGGCTCGCTGGGGCACCTTATGCGCCTCCGCGGCGTGGAGTGTTGCCCAGAGCCGCACGTCGCTAGCCTGAAACGACCAGTTTTGGGCGATGGATCTGGGGTAGGCGTACCGAAAGGTCCTCAGCCTTCGCAGCCAGTCAAGGAAGGAGAGAGCTATGACCGCCAATCCTGAATTTGGCAATGTCACCGGAACCAAGGACAAGGACTACGACATCATCTGGTTCACCGAAGCCTGTCTGAGCAATGTGCTGCGGCTGGAAACCTACATTGAAGACGCCGCACTTGCCGGCGATGACGAACTTGCTGAATTCTTCCGCCGAGCCCAGCACGAGAGCCGCAAGGGCGCCGAAGAGGCAAAGAAGTTACTGGCCAAGCGCCTGAAGGAAGCTGGCGCGTGATTCACCATTGCGCACGCTGAACAGCGAAAGGAGGCCGCAATGGCCGTCACAAGCTTTCAAGACCTCGATCTTGCCGATGCTGATCGCGAGTGGGACGGTGATGCTGCCGACAAGCGGGTACGCAAGTGGGCCGATGCAGAAGATGAGCCGACTCAGAAGTATCGCGACGCACATGTCTGGTATGACGCGGACAATAAGGACAACTTCACGGCGTACAAGCTGCTCATCTGCGATGTCGTCAAGGGCAAGCTCGTCGCGGTGCCGCGCGCGGTGATGGCGGCCGGCGGAATCATGCAGGGTGCTCGTGGCGGCGTTGACATTCCTCGATCGGATGTGGGTCGGGTCAAGAGCCACCTCGCGAAGTACTACCGCAAGATGGATCGCACACCGCCCTGGGAAGACTGAACCACTGCCGGATTAGCCGAACTATTTCTCGCTGACTCCATGTCATCTCGCTGACTCATGTTAACAATCTGGGTAAAGCCAGGTAGCGATTTTTCTCGGGCCGAGATTGTTAATCATCAGCGCCGCTGTCTCAATAATTCTGTGCGCGCTGATTGTGAGTGATGTTTTGTGGCTTGAGCTTCGGCCAGTTCATTGAGAACGTTTGATGTACGCCGAACCATTTAGGCAGTCTTCGTTATGGATAAGCCGGACTCCGCAAGTCCACGGAGCGCGTCACCCGTAGCTTGCTTGATCACGGACCGGTACGCCGCATCAATCGTCGGCTGACGAGCACCAGATGCCTCACCAAGCTGGTCACTGATGCGGCAACCGCGGCGGCCTGGGTACCAACTGACAGTCCCATCAATACGTCCACTGGCCATGAGCGGCACCTAAAACGCCATACGGTAAAAGTCCACTGGAGTGGCTCAGAAATCACCCGATCAGGGTGTGTCGCTAGCGCAGCGGAGGCCACACCATGGCGCTAGCTGGTTGAGTACGGCGAGAGGAGATACATGCCAAGCAATGCCGTCCCCTGCACCACCGAACAAACTGAGCTTGGCGAGGGCACTCGCTGGGACGAGCGCTATAGCGAACTCCTCCGCGTCGACATACTGGCCGGCCGGGTCTACCGCGACAAGATCGACAACGACGGCGCCCTCTCGCCCGTTCAGATCCATGAAGTTCCCGGGACTGTCGGAGCCATCGCCCCCATTGCAGATGATGACGGTTGGTTGCTCGCTGCGGGTCGGACCATCAGCTATCTCAGGCCAGGCGGCGAGCTGCGCCTGATCGCCGAGGTTGCGGCCGAGGGAACACGGATGAACGACGCCGCCTGCGATCCGCAAGGGCGGTTCTGGACAGGCACCCTCGCGAATGATCAGCGGCCCGGAGGCGGATCGCTGTATCGTCTTGAGCGCAATGGCAGCACCGAGCTGATGCTCGATGAGCTGACCATCTCCAATGGACTCGGCTGGAGTCCGGATAGTCGCACGATGTATCTCACCGATAGCGGCCCCGGTGTCATTCACGCGTTCAGATTCGATCCGGAACGAGGCACGATCTCCGACGACCGCTTGTTTGTCGATGTGCCGGACGAGATCGGGTCGCCCGACGGGTTGACGGTGGATGCCGGGGGAGACCTATGGGTCGCGATCTACGGGGGCGGGAGGGTCCAGCGCTACTCTCCGGAGGGCGATCTGCGCGAGGAGCTGTTCCTGCCAGCCGAACAAACCACCTGCTGTGCGTTCGCAGGGCCCGGGCTGCATCGGCTCTATGTCACGACGGCGACCGAACACTGGACCGATGAACAGCGTCGGGCCGAGCCCGGCGCTGGGCTGGTGTACAGGTTCGACACGGACGCGACCGGTCAGCCTGCGGCTCCGTTCCGTCCGGATCCAACCTGGTGGGCGGCCGTGATGTCCTAAGGAAGTGGATCATGGACTCCGTTGACTTGCTCGTGCAATCTCCCGTATCAGACGTGCTCACCCTGGCCCGACGATTCGAACCAGTGTTGCGCTATACCCGTGGCGAGTTGTTCTTTCCCATGCCGGTGGAACGCTACGTCGAAGCATCTGCTTTATTCCGTCGTGCGCCCGGCAACAAGACTCCCGAACTGGTTGCAGCCTCCAGCATGCTGGACCTCTCGACCTTGATCACGTACGCCGCCGAACGCGGCGGAGTCGACTTCGAACTTCACTTCGTCGACAGGCCATTGAGCCGGTCGGCGTACCGTCGCTGGCGTCGTCGACCGGATCGGCCTCGATTTCAGGGTGGCAGCCCGTTTGCGATGGTCGGCATGTTCGGTCGCATCATTGACTCGATCATGCGGTTGTCCTTGATCATGCGAGGCAAGGTACCCGGTGGCTTCGCAGCCGCCGCCCATATCCGTTTCGAAGAGTCCGGGCCACTCGTACCCACCTACTATGTGCGCGCTGTCCGCGATGCCGGCTATCTGATCTTGCAATACTGGTTCTTCTATGCAATGAACGACTGGAGATCGACCTTTGGCGGCGTCAACGATCATGAAGCGGACTGGGAGCAGATCACGCTCTTTCTGACCGAGCCGGACGAAGGCGAGCCGCAACTGGCTTGGGTGGCGTTCTCGGCTCACGACGAAGTGGGAGATGATCTACGGCGGCGCGTTGACGACCCGGATCTGCAACTCGTCGATGGAACACATCCCGTCGTTCATGCAGGTGCTGGCTCCCATAGTGGCGCGTACCTGCCCGGTGACTACATCGTTACGGTGGCTCCTCCAGCGCTGGAAGGGCTCACCCAGCGGTGGCGCCGCTTCGCCCGTTGGATAACGCCAGGAAGAAGAGCGCGGCAGGAGCTCTCAGGGATCGGTCTGCCATTCATTGACTACCGTCGCGGGGATGGCCAATCGGTAGGACCAGGCACCGAACAGGGCTGGACACCGGTGGTGATCGACGATGAAACGCCATGGGTGCGGGACTATCGCGGACTGTGGGGGTACGACACCAGGGATCCATTCGGCGGCGAACGCGCACCGGCCGGACCACGCTATGAACGCAACGGCTCAGTGAGGCGGTCGTGGGATCGACCAGCCGCCTGGGCAGGGCTCGACAAGGTGTCGCCGCTCCGGACAGACGAGGTCTCAGCACTGCAGCAGCGGGCTGGCGATATCGACATCGCGCTGGACACTGCGCACGTGCGACTTGGTGACGAGATAAGCCGGTTGCGATCGCTGCATGAAGGAACGCGCGCCCTGGCGGCTGACGGCGCACCGGCTGCCGCCAACTACGTCGCTGCCCAGGAAGCAGTCGATGCCACTCGGGACGAGATCACGGGTCTGTTGGCCGAGCAGCAAGCGGTGTCGAAAGCTCTAGTCACCCCGATACCGCCGGAACCCGTGCATGCCCACTTGCGGCACCGCCCACTACCCGATCAAGACACTCTTAGGCCGGCACACTGGACGCTGCGTCTCTGGGCGGCGATCTCGGTCTCGGTGCTGCTCCTCGCTGTGGCCTGGCTGATCATCTATCAATCGACGTCCACCTTGCTGGTCGGGCTTCTTGTGATCATCTTGGCGATTGCCGGCATTGAGGCTACGTTCCGTGGCCGATTGCTTCCCTTCCTGGCCAGCATGGTGGCGATCATGCTGATCTTCGCGGCCGTCTTTCTTGCAGTGACAAACCTCAGACTCGCCATCGCTGTCGCGCTGATCTTGGCTGCACTGGCGTTACTGTTGTCGAACCTGATGGGTTATCTACGACGACGCTGACTTGTCAGAATCTCGGCACCACATATGGTGCTGTGATTCTGACAACGCTGGTCATGATGAGCGGCTTGACGGCGTCCCACCCGGCCGGCGCCGCAAGGTAGCCCCGTACACCGCCGCCTGAGTCCGCCGTTGCATACCGAGCTTGGTGAGCAAACCGGATACGTAATTCTTGACTGTCTTCTCGGCCAGAAACAGTCGCTCCCCTATCTGCCGGTTGGTGCACCCATCGGCAATGAGATCCAGAATCTCGCGTTCCCGAGCGGTCAGCTTTCCCGCTACGGGATCCGGCTCGACGGGATGGCGAAGCCGGTCAAGCAACTTCTCGGTTACTGCTGGATCAAGCAGAGAGCGGCCGGCAGCTACCTGGCGGATACCCTCGACGAGGCTGTTACCGCCAATCTGTTTCAACAGGTAGCCGGAAGCGCCCGCCATCACTGCGGCGAAGAGCGCTTCGTCGTCATCGTACGAGGTAAGAATCAAGCACCGGACATTCTCGTACGAGGAGCGGATCTCCCGGCAAACATCGATCCCACTGCCGTCCGGCAACCTGGCGTCCAGCAGCGCCACATCAGGCGCTGCGGCAGGAATACGATGCAGCGCATCAGCGGCCGTGGCCGCCTCGCCGACGATGATCAAATCATCGGTTGTCGTCAGCAAGTCGGTAAGTCCACGCCGAACCAGCTCATGATCATCAAGGATGAAGACTCGGATCGGCAGCTCTTTGGTCACGGGCGGATTGGTATCGACCATTGCAGCCGGAGCCCTCCTTCTGGTGAGTCACTAACATCAAGGTAGCCGCCGTGACGCTCCGCGCGTCGGTTCAGGTTTGCCAGACCGCTACGGCGGATGCTTTGACCAAGGCCTATCCCGTTGTCGATCACGGTGAGATCAAGGCGTTGTTTATCGGCCTGGACCTGCACCCGAATATGCGCAGCTTGCGCGTGTTTTGCAAAGTTAGTGAGCGATTCCCGCAGCACCGCCTCCACGTCAGCGATGATCGCGTCATCGGCAATCGTGTCCAGCGGCCCAACGAGCTGTAAGTCTGGACGGGCTGGCAGCAGGGGAGCGAGCTGATCAACGACCGCAAGTGCAGTGCCACGCAACGATGGAGAAGGATCCTCATGAAGGGCGAAAATCGTGCTCCGGATTTGCCTGATCGTCTCATCAAGCTCGTCCACGGTGTGCCCGAGGCGATGATTGACTGCCTCGTCGTTTACAGAAGCGGCAACGCTCTGCAAGCTGAGCCCAGCAGCGAACAACCGCTGGATCACGTGATCATGCAGATCGCGCGCAATCCGATCACGATCTTCCAGAACACCTAGCCGCTGTTGATCAGCTCGAGTCTCGCTGAGTTCCAAAGCGATGGCCGCCTGGCCCGCAAAGGTCGCCGCCATGTCGAGGTCGGCGTCGCTGAAGGGCGGCTGCGGCAAGATCCGGCCCGCCACAATCGCACCGCGCGGACCGGTTTCTCCTTGGAGTGGCAGCGCCATTACCTGGCTTACGGGTACGTACGGCCGAAGGTGCAGATAGAGGTCGGGATGCAGGTCAACCGACTCCACGCGTACGCCGTGACCCTCCTCCATGGCTTGCCAGGCAATGCTCTTGGTCGTCGGGTAGCGAAGTCCCAGAAGTTCCCGCTCGGCGGCACCCATGGCGGCGATGACCTCGAGCTGGATCGGATTATCCTCGGTCGGTCTCACCAGGGTGACAACATCGGCTGAGGCGAGGCGCTTCACACTCGTCGCAATGTGCCGGAGGGTCTCGAAGTAGTCCGCGTCGGGGTCGAGCAGTTGGCGACTGATCTCGCCGGAGGCTCTCAGCCATTCCTGCCGTCTCCGCGATTCCTCGTAAAGACGTGCATTCTCGATCGCAATTCCCGCGGTCGCAGCGAGCGCCAAGATCAGCTCTTCATCCTCGGCGGTGAAGGGACTGCCATCGAGGCGATCGGTCAGATACAGGTTCCCAAACACCGCGTCGCGGCTACGGACGGGAACGCCCAGGAAGGTGGTCATCTTCGGATGGTCGTCCGGAATGCCCGACGATCGTGGATCATCTGTTATTCGAGTCAGCCGGATGGGCTTGGGGTCTTTGATGAGTGCGCCTAGCAGGCCACGTCCCCGGGGCAGATCATGGCAAGGTTCGGATGGCGGTCCGCCCATCGCCCGGACGGCATCCTCGTCCAAACCCAGATGCAGGAACTCCTCGAGTGAGCCGTCGGAGCCGATGACTCCCAGCGCGGCGTACTTGGCGCCGGAGACATCTTTCGCCGTGTCGAGAATGCGACGCAGCACTGCTGGAAGCGATAGCTCTTGCACGATTGAGCGGTTGGCGATCAGCAGGCGTCGCAGCCGCTGCTGTGCTGTCATGATCACTGATGCCTGATCAACAAGCTGGCTCATCAGACGTTCGACAGTCAGCCGCGGATCCTCATCGCTATCTGTAGCGAACGCGGATCCTGGCTCTTCGTTCCCGTCTTTTGCCGCCATGTCCAAAGCCAGATTACCTACCACAGCACTGCGCACGGGCCCAACCAGGCCCGTGCGCGACCTGTCAGACTCCAGTTGCGCTATAGGTCAACCGGAATCTGACGACTCATCCACGCTGGATCTGAACGCGGCGGGAAACTCCCTCACTACCTGACGGTTTGGGCATACGGATTTCCAGCACGCCGTCCTTATACGTCGCGGAGACGACCTCTGGTGACGTACCCGCCGGAAGCCGTACCTGGCGAACGAAACTGCCATAGCGGAATTCACTGTGAAAGCCTCTGTCGCCCATCTTTCCGCGGTTGCTCTCTCGACGCTCTGCCGAAATCGTCAAAACATCATTTTCGACCGAGACATCGATATCCTCCTCCGGATCGACACCGGGCACCTCAGCTCTGACCACAAGCTGGTCGCCATCGATGAATTCCTCGACCTTGATGTCGCGGAATGGCCAGTTCATCGCACCCAAAGGCTGCCAGCCGCTCCACAGATCTGACAGGTCTCTTGGCCAGGACCAACGAGTACTCAGGCTGGACGAAGACTTGCCTTCCTTCGACTCGCCATATTGAGACTGTGTGACCCCGGATTCAGACTGTGTGCTCCCTGACTCAGGCTGCGGCATCCCGGACTCAGGCTGCGTAGTCATCGGATCTCCTCTCGTCTACCGGTGTTTCTTAACTCTCCTTCCACCATGTCGCAATATTTCGCATACCCAAGGCGACCGGCTCGACACATCACATTCGACGATCGAGCACAGCAAAGGTGCTCTCTTGGGGAACCCACTGTCGAAGGCACTCGGGTCACTTTCGGGACTCTGCAGGACCTTCGACCCTACGTACCACGCCGGCGAGGATCGATTCTGAAATGCGGGCGGTGAAGTGAGGTCATTCACGCTGGCTATCTTCACCGCCCGGATAGGCCCGGATCGGCCCGGATGGGCCCCGGATGGACAGAGCATCGCCGGCCGGCCGCGCCAGGCACGTCGATGAATGGAGTTGGCTTGTCATGACTTCAGCACCAGATGAGAAATCTTCCACCAGCAACTTCGCTGAGCTGTCCGAGGCCGAATGCAAGGAGATCTTGGCGCAACATACCGCCGGACGAGTTGGATTCATGGCCGCCGATGGCCCGCAGATCTTGCCGGTGACCTATCAGTACCGGAACGGCAGCGTTGTTTTCCGTACCTCTCCTGTTGGCGTTCTGTCCGGATTAGTCCGGCGAACCAGCGTTGCTTTCGAAATCGATGGAATCGACGAGCAGAACAAGTCCGGCTGGAGTGTTCTGGTCCTCGGCTTTGCCGAGGCGATGGCACACAACTATCTGCTCGCCTCCGCTTGGGAGACTGGTCCGGTCCCCTGGGCTGATGGAATTAGAAACCTGTTCATCGAGATCAAACCGCGCAAGATCAGCGGCCGCACCGTACGAGCACGCTCCGGCGGCTGAGACTTCCGCCGAAGAACGCACCTGGCAGGGACGGGTCTGGGGGTACGTACCCTACGACTTCCGACCACCGACGTTGGCGCCCATACGGAACAGTTTCTGGGCACCGAGCCGACCCGAGTTCTGCACTCTTCGGGTATTCGGCGTCGGATGGGCTGTCAATTTCGGCCGCGTCTACGCGATCTTGAGATCGCTTGTCCGGCCCGGTGACGAATCATGTTCCACTGCGCCGAGCTAGTCCACCTGGGCCCACGGCTCGAGGAGCTCCAGCATCCAGCCACGTATCGGAAACTGATACTCCGCGGCCACGCTCGCGGGCGCGTGCTGGACTGCTCGTTCCCACGACAGTGCACGAGTCAGGCAGCCGATACTGCGTGCAAGCGCCACCCAGCGCAGCAGCTCCTGACGGCTGCCGAGCCCAGTGAAGGACTCTAAGTAGGCGTCTCGAACCGTCAGCACGCGTCGGTCGCTGATGCCGCCGCGGTCGTCATTCAGCAGTCCTACATGGAAGGCAATCGAATTAAGGGTGGCGAGCATTGTTCCGAATGGATGCCCGATGCATGCGTCCCCCCAATCGATGATCCGGGCTGACGACAGGTCGTCCGGGGCACCGCCCCAGCAGATGTTGTTGGAGTGCAGGTCATCATGCTGCAAGGTGTCCGGGAGCGTCGAAGCGGCGAGCTCGGCGCACCTCTCGTCGTACCTAGGCAGCAGACGCTCCAAGGCAGCAAGCTGTTCGCCGGTTAAGCCACCGTCTTTGGTTGGCTTGGCCGCCAGATCGCCGAGCAGTCGGCCATACTCAAGAGCCAGTTGCTTGGGATTCCGGTCCGGGGTCCCCGTGGTCACGAGCCGACTCCGGTGTGCAGCAAGATCGAGCTGCGCCTGGGCGTAGCGGGGCAGCAATTCCTTCCAGCGTCCCCACATCTCGTCAACTCCCATGATCGATCGCAGCACCGGACCGGCGTCGCGAGTCAGCGACCAGGCCCTGCTGTCGTCATGGGCGAGGACGTCCGGCGCCAGACCCGGATAGAGCTCACCCAGTAGGCCAACAAGTGAGGCCTCGTACGCCGTCCCGCTGCCATTGACCTTGAACCAGACGCGACCCTCGCCCAATTCATGAGACGTGGTCTCGAACCGGATGGTGCTTGACCAAACTCGGACGTGGGGCTGCTCCCATTGGCCTGTTAGCCGGATGCCACGCGACGCGAGCTGCGCTTCAACCCAGGCGCGCGCTTCGTCGACGAAGGTGCGGCTCGTCCACAGCGCTACCGGGTCTTGATCATCCGACGTCACTTCTGCAGAAGCTGCTTCAGAGTTGCCAGGTCCCTCCGGATTGCCGCGGCGTCCGCCTCGTAGTCGTCCTCCGGCCGGCCGGACTGGCGGCGCAGCGTAAACACCACTTCGCAGTCCGTGTCGTGGGCGATCACCCGCATCGGGTTGTTGAAGGTTGTGCCGTCAGACAGCGTGACGTCGTGATCAAGCACGAAGTATGGATTCTCCGGCACGAAGCTCACCTCAATGTCCCCCATTGGTGACTCGGCGAACCAGCGCCCGTCGCGCTGCTCAATGGAGCCGCTCAGCCCCGCGGCCCAATTGGGCAGGTTCGCAGGGTTCACAACGTACGCATAAACCTCGGCAGCAGAACGCTCGATGTAGATGCTGATGTGCTGTGACTCCCTCATCTGTCCGACCCTAGACTGCGACTCCTCGACCCGACGACATGCTGACAACAAGTCAGCGCAATCGAAGATCGTCGGTGCACTATGAGCTATGGCCTCGACGCCGTTGGCTGGCCGCACACCGAAGGCTGCCCATGGTGCGCCGGCCGGCGGTCCCCGACTGCGTGTGCGGTGGGATCGGGTGAGCGTACTTGTGGCGTTGGTAGCGGTGCTCGCCACAGTGATCATCCACACCAGCGTCGTTGCGGTACGGGACAGTTTGAGAACCACGGACCCGATACCAGCCGCAACACAGGCCGCTGCGGCGCCCGCCGCCAGTCCGCAACCCAAAACGCAACCTCAACCCAAATGCCCGCGACCTGCGCGAGGCATCATCCGCACCGCGCCCGGGATCAACGGCCAAGCCGGCGAACCGGAACGGACCGTTGCGCTGACCTTTGACGACGGACCCGGCCCATCGACTCTTGCGGTACTGGATGTGCTGCAACGACAGGGCGTACCGGCAACATTCTTCCTGGTGGGCGAGAAGGCAGCAGCCGAGCCGGCGATGCTGCAAAGAATCGTGGCAGCAGGTCACGCTCTAGGTGATCACACGTGGTCGCACAACATTCCCAGCGTGAAAGCTGGTTGGAGGGCACGCACTCTGAGCAAGGAGATCCAGCACACTCGTCGCGCGATCGTCAAGGCCACAGGACGCGAGCCGTGCTTGTTTCGTCCACCCGGGGGAATCGTCAAGGGCGCTGTGAAAGTAGCCCATGCCGCGCAGCTTTCGATGATCTTGTGGTCGGTGGACACTCGTGACTGGGCGGCTCCAGCCAACAAGAAGTTCGCACCGATCATTCAGAAGAGGGCAGCCACCGGGCTCAAGCAAGAACATCCGGTGATCTTGCTCCACGATGGCGGCGGCATCCGGACGGCAACGATTGCCGCCTTGCCCGGCATCATCAACGACTACCGCTCGCACGGCTACCAATTCGTCACTCTGGACGAACAACGCTAACTCGCCGACTAAGTCTCCAGGACGTATGTTCCGGGCGCGTCAGTGATCGGCCGGTACTTACGGTTGCCCATCCGCGGTGGCTTGCGCATCTTGCCAGCTCTCTCACCGATCCACTTCGCCCAGTCTTCCCACCAGGTCACCGGATGCATAGTGGCTGCAGCCAACCACTCATCAGGAGTCTCCGGGAGCGGCTCATCGCTTTCCACCACATAATGAATCGACTTAGGACTAGGTGGATTCACGATGCCTGCGATGTGACCGGAGTTCGACAGCACGAACCGTACCTCTCCGCCCGGTAGCAGCGCTCCGACGTAGGAGCTGCGCCACGGCGCGATGTGATCTTGCTCGGCCGAGAGAAAGTACAGATCTTGATCAACTTTTTCAAGATCAAGCCGCTGCCCTGCTAGTTCCATGACTCCGCGGGCGAGTTCATTGCCTAGATAGCAACTGCGCAGATAGAAGCTGTGCATCTCTGCGGGCATCCGAGTGGAGTCGTTATTCCAGCTCAGCAGATCAAAGGCTGGCGGTTCCTCTCCCATCAGCCAGCTGCTCACCGCATAGTTCCAGATCAGGTCGTTGGTCCGAAGCAGGTTGAACGAGCGCTGCATCTCCTCCTTCGGCAGGAAGCCGGTGCGCTGCATCGTCCTCTCAAGCCGGCGGATGGATGCTTCGTCGGTAAACACCCCGAGCAGGCCCGGCTCGCTGAAGTCGATCAAGGTGTTCAGGAACGTCGCTGAGTTGATCAAGTCCATCCCGACGGCGTCGAGGTAAGCCAGAGTTGCCATTGTGAGCGTGCCGCCAAGGCAGAGCCCAAGCAGATTCACCTTCTCTGCGCCGGTGATGTCACGGACCACCTCGAGAGCCGCGATAGGTCCGGAGATCAAATAGTCATCCATCTTCACGTGACGCATCCGCTCATCGGGGTTGCGGTAGCTGATCATGAAGACGGTGTGCCCGTGATCGATAGCCCATTGCACCAGGCTGCGGCCAGGCGCCAGATCCATGATGTAGTACTTGTTGATCCACGGCGGGCTGAAAAGTAGCGGAATCGCATGCACCTGGTCAGTGCTAGGCGCGTACTGGATCAACTCCATCAACTCGTTGCGGAATACCACCTTGCCCGGTGTGATGGCCATGTCTTTGCCGACCGTGTGGGCATCCGGCACCACCTGGCGTGGTACACCACGATTGGTCCGTAGATCATGAACGAAGTTGCGCGCCCCTCTGGTCAGTGACAAACCGCCGGTCTCGAGCGCCTTCTTGATCACTGCCGGGTTTCCCGGGATGAAGTTGGTCGGGGCCAGCGCGTCGATCATGAGCTGTACGGCGAACTCCGCCTTCTGCTTGGTCGCCGGCGGCGTGTCAGTATCCCGCACGATGTCCAGAAGCGCCTGCTCCCAATCGTGGTAGATCTCCCGAAGCCACCAGTACCCGGCGTTCTCGCTCCAAGCCGGATCGGTGAATCGCCTGTCCTTGCCGTGCTCGGGCGCGTACGACGGTTTGCCTCCCAGGGCACGAACGGTTGCAGCCGTGGTCGCCCGCAGCATCTCACCTGCGCTGCGCCCGATCGCGCCCGCCACCTTGTCGGGATGTAATGCCGCCGAGACGCTGGCCTTGAACAGCGGAGAGAACACGGCGAGCGGGTCGAGCCGACCCATCAGCTCGCTGCCATCGAGCAAGCTAGCGCCCTTGGTCAGTACCTCGTCATATTGACCGCGGACCGCTTCATCAATGGTGTCCCATTCCTCGTCCGCATCGGGTTGGAAACGTGCTGCCTCACTCATCGAGTCCTCCGACCACTACGCCGTTTGACGGTCACCTGGCGAAGCGCCTGATAGGCCTCGACCAGTGATCGCCGCTGAGAGGAAGTCAAATCGGGATCGGACTGGATCGCCACAACGACGTCCGCCGACCCATCCGCAGGAATGTCGCCGCGGAGCAGGTCGGCGGAAACGTTCAAAGATTCGGCGATAGCCCGAAGAACCTCTTCTGAAGGGGCTCGAAGCCCACGTTCGATTTGAGAGAGATACGGGTTAGAAATGCCAGCCATCGCCGCGACTTGGCGCATCGACAGCTCGGCAAGCTCTCTTTGTCGGCGGATGATCTCGCCGAGTGTTAGCTGATCATCCGCCGACTGCTGTGTTGTCACAGCTTGAGCATAAGGCTTACTTCAGAACGTCACGAGCAGCGGAGATGTACGCTGCGTTGACCTCGTTGATGAACTCGTTCTGCGCCTTCACAACGGTGGTCACCCAGTCGAGCTGGGTGGCGTCGGCAACTTGCTGCCGGAAGTCGACGAAGCTGACGATAGCCTTTTCGTAGCCGTCAAGGACCAAGTTGCCGGTCTTCTTGCCGCTCTCGATCACCTTGTCATTGAGAACGCGGTAGCGCTCGCCGACATCGCCGAAGCCCTCAGTGAAGTCGCCGAAAGGCTCAGTCTTCTTAGCGGTGTTCGTAGCCATGTTGTTTCTCCTTGAGTGGTTTGGTTACAACGCACTCAATGTTAGCCAAAAACCGCTAGCATAGCTAGCGCAGCGAATGCGAGATGCATCACACGGTTCTCTCTAGGATGGTGGACATGAATCCAGGGCCGGAGTCATCGGGGAATGTTGTTGGCGAGATCATCCGCCGGCAACGCGAGCTGGCCGAGCTGTCGATGCGGCAGGTGGCGGCCATGGCCGGCATCTCCAACCCGTACCTTTCTCAGATCGAGCACGGCCTTCGCGCCCCTTCGGCCGATGTGCTCGACACCATTGCCGCAACATTGGGTATTCCGGCTGAAGCGCTGCGGCCTGGGGCAAGTGATGATGATCATCACCGTTTAGCTGACCTTGATCACGAAAACGAAGATCAGTCCGACGAGCACACCTCACTCGTTGCGGCGATTTCCACCGACCCAGGGCTGACAGCTCGGCAACGCCGGGCTCTGATCGAGATCTATACAGCGATGACCGAGGCGACCGCAGCACATCGGAAACGGCGCAACTCTTAGCCCGGGGCTCAGGAAATCCGATGGCACAGCAATGCGATTCAGTCGACGACTACATCGAATCCATGCTGCGACTCCTGATCTGAAGGAGTCGATCAGCTACGGCATTCCGACCTTCACCATCGGCGGCCGGCCCGTTGTCTACCTTGGCGGTTGGAAGAAACACATCAGCATCTATCCAATTCCAGAGCTCGACGAAACTCTCCAGTCGCAGCTTGCTCTGTACTTATCCGGCAAAGGGACTGCGAAGTTCTCGCTGGCCAAGCCGATCCCGTACGAGTTGATCACAGCTCTGGTCCAGCAACTCGCAGAAAAGCGCAGCTAGGACTGCCACTCCGCTGTGGCCGCGAGGGTGCGTTTTGGCAGCACAGCCGGCAAAACGCTTCCACTTGAAGACTTAGCCGCCGAGTGAACCTGGCGCAATAGCCGGAGGATCGGCAGGCTGGGTCTGGCGATAGACGCGGTTCACCTTGTACGCACGCTTCTCCAGCTCCATGGCTTGAGCACGAGCCTTCGCCAAGTCCTCGGGGCTCAGCTGGGAGACCTTACTGAGGACGAGCGTTTCGCCTTCTGGATCATCCACAGCAGTGACGTGAACATTGCCCACGCCGGGCGCATAGAACTTACGCTGATAGCCGCTTTCCGGCTCAAGCGGACTCCGCTCGTTGATGATCATCACATTCTCGTAGCAACCGGCCGGGACGCAGGTCTTCTGCTGCATTTCCGACACTGCTGCGCAATCCAAGAACTCGATCTCGGGGGCCCAGCCCTGAAGATACTCAGCTGTTCCCAGTTGCGGGTTTCCGGGCATCGAGTTGCCTGGCTGCGCTTCAGCCAGACCGGCAAGCCAAACGTCCGGTGCTGCGTCGAATTTGCCGTTCTCGTACTCCTCGGGATACTCACCAAGATTCCACGTATTGCCCGCGTTGTCCTGTGCCTCAAACCTCAACTCAGCTTCTTGGATCTCACCCTCATTAATGTCCTTTTCCAAGATGACCACAGCGCGTATGCCATTGATCACCTTGGTCAGATCGGTAACCGTGGTGACCACTTGATGGGATAGCAGGCCGCCACCTCGGTCCGCCACGCCATTCAATGTGAACTGCGTACCGGGAATCAGTGGATTCCATTTGTTATTGATCTTTGTCGGGTTGGAAAAGTCAAAGGCGCTGAACGGCGCAACCGGATTGCAGGGCGGCTTCTCGGGCTCGTCACCAGATGCGGCGACGGAATTTGCGAAAACCAGTAGAGAAGCAAAGAGAACGATCAGGATGGCAGGTCGGACCCGCTTGCCGGGCATCGAGCCCCCTTTCTCAGCGCAGCTGTGATCAACCCGGTTGTCGAGATGCCCTAGAGTCCTCCCGATCTTCAGGCTACGCGAATTGGTTCAAGAAAGTCGATGCGTAAATGTGTTGCATTTTGGTCTACCGATGTATGGAGAATGATCAGCAGTTAGCTGACAACCGCCTCAGACCAAGAAGTGAGCAAGTACCGCCGCTGGCCGGCCGCCGAGACTCACTCCCGATTCCGCGGCGCGGTCGCCCGACGATCGCTTACCACTTTCTGATCTTGGTCTTCGTCTCCGGCTGGTTGATCTTGGCGATTCCGCTGCTCGCAATCCGACACCTCATCCGGTCCTCTGGCGGCGACCGGGATCACTGCTGAAGTGGGGCGCGAACCTACTTCCACATATGGAGGCGGACGGTAGTCCCAGAGCCGGTCGATCGTAGCTGAACGAGATCACACCGGCGGTTCGCGGAGGACAGCCCGTCACGGTCGCTAGAGGTCACCGCGCGCCGGCCCGCCAGCACATCGTCAATTATGGTGTCATCGGAGACCTCGCAGATCAGCGCGTACGGCAGGTCCCAAATCCGCAGTGTCCCCTCGGCGGCTCCACGACGCAGACTGCATGAGGCAAGCCGGCGAGAGGTAGCCGCAAGATCGGTCACCTTGTCCGACCACAGCCCGGCGCCGTAGGCCTCCAACGTCACGATGTTGAAGACGCGGTCCACAGATTCTGAGGTGAAGGGGTACTCCGCCGGTTCGGCACCAAGGTCCGGGAGTTCCGCACCGAACATCGCCTCGACGTGCGCCCGGCCGCCGTACTGCGAGTTGCCGTGATAGCGATCGCCCTCCATGACAGCCGGGTGACTGCGATGGGCTTCCTTGATGACTGACGGGTCAAGGCCGCGAAGATCGTACGGGCAGATCAGCCAGAGCGGAATCTTCGGATCGACCGCCACATTCAGTAACGCCTCATCCAGCTGACATTCCAGAATCTCCTCGGGACGCCGACCCGCCCAAATTGGCTCGCCGACACCGCGTACGGGACGGCCATAACCAGAATGTTGATCAACGAACTTTTGCCAAGCCGGAATGATTCGCGCGGGATTACGGCCGAGCTTGGCCATATCAACGAATTTCACCTTACGAGCCTGAGCGCCAAGGCTCTCACGCAACCAGTTGGCATGGCGTCGCACGACAGCGATCATGACCGCCTCGCCTGCAGCCAGGCCATCTTCCACAAATGGTGTGAGGACTGAGGCGTAGTCATCCGCGTCCCGCCAGATGAACGCCTCGTGCCGATAACTTTGTTGCGATCTTGGTGGTGCAGCTTGCGGCATTACGTTTTCCTGAAGCAAATGGCGATTGGCGTCGATAGGGTCCACGACACTGTGCGGCCGCATCTCGGGGCTAAATGCTTGCTCGCGAGTTCGGAGGTACTCTACCGAAGCCGTCGGGCAGCGCCAAAGCCCGCCCTCACGCATACGGACACTTTGTGACGGGAAACAGCAGTCCGCTGTGGATTCATTGCGGCATCCGACAAGATCTTTTTCGTGGGTCTCGTGATGCCCCGTGGAAGATTGCAAATGGCCGCTGACCGAAGGCCGAGACGCTCGCCTCAAGAGCTTGTCGCGACAGCCACGATGATCATTTATTGAGCTCGCGTACGGGCGCTGCCGGATCGAGGACACGCCGGGCGAAGCAGACCCGTTTGTGACCCTCCACACGGGGTAGGAGATGACGAACCCAAAACTCAAGGAGGAGTCTGTTATGGCAACTGCCCGAGAACTCATGACGCAAGGCGTCGAGTGTGTCAACTCAACCGAGACGTTGGTCGAAGCCGCCCGGAAGATGCGTGACCTCGACGTCGGCGCCCTGCCGATCTGTGGCGAGGATCAGCGACTCAAAGGGATGTTGACCGATCGCGACATCGTTGTGAAGTGCATTGCCGAGGGCAAAGACCCCAATTCTGTCAGCGCGTCCGACCTTGCCCAGGGCAAGCCAGTGACCATCGGGGCGGACGATTCCGCTGAAGAGGCGCTGAGGACTATGGCGAAGTACCAGGTACGCCGGCTACCGGTCATCGACGGACACCAGCTCATCGGCATCGTGGCCCAGGCCGATGTGGCCCGATCACTTCCGAACGAGGTCGTTGGACAGGTTCTGGAGGAGGTCTCAGAGAAGTAGACCCAGGCGGTCGCCTGGTTAATTCACTGGGCACTCAGTTGTCCAGTTCTCGCCAGAAGTGGTCAGAGACGACATCTAAATCGGCGAGGTGCGTGTCGTTTCTGACCACTTTTCACAAAAGTGCTCGGCTCCTGCTCGTCGGGGCTTCCTGAGCCCGCTCGATGCGGCAGCACTTCCGCGGCCGACCTACAGTGGCGCCATGTCGGCACGCTGGCTCGTCGTGCTCGTGACCGCGGTTGCGTTCGTCGCGACGCCTCTTCTGATCAGTGCCGCGCCGGCCACACCTTCAGACATCTCTGCCAGCGAGCTGGCGGGGCGGATCCAACAGTCGGCCGATGTCGGATGGTCCGGATATGTCCAGACCACCGGAACGCTGCAGGTCCCCGACAATGAGTCCTTCGCGACGCTGTCTCAACTGCTCGGAGAGAACACCGAGCTACGCGTATGGTGGCGCAACGCCACCGACTGGCGCGTCGATCGGATCCGCAGCACCGGTGAGACCGACATGTTCCGACAGGGCGGCGGTACCGTCAGATGGGTCTTCGAGTCCGAGACCGCGACATATTCGCCGGTCTCCAAGATCAAATTGCCTGATGCCCCCGACCTGCTGCCGCCAAGCTTCGGGCGCTCGCTGCTGCAGGGCGTACGCGAAGAAGAATTGAGCCGGCTGCCCGTACGGCGGGTGGCGGGCCGCGATGCCCCCGGTCTGCGCCTTACACCCAGGGAGCAGGCAACGACCATCGGGCAGGTCAACATCTGGGCCGACTCGGCCAGCGGGCTGCCACTCGAGGTCGAGGTGTATGGCGTCGGTGAGAAGCGTCCGGTGCTCACCACATCGCTTCGGAAATTCCAGCTCGGCGCACCCGCCGATACGGCGACGAGATTCACACTGCCCGAAGGCGTACGAGTGGTCTATGAACCGTCAGTCGACGTAGCGGCCGCGGCAAATGCATTCGCGCCGTACGATCTGCCCGTTTCTCTGGCCGGTCTAGGTTCCCGCAACGGCGAAGATCCTGGCGCTGTCGGGATCTATGGACGTGGCCCGACAACCTTGATCGCCATGCCGCTGCGTGGCCAGATTGCTGGGCCGCTGCGCCGGCAGCTCCAGGATCGCGGCAATGCGCAGCTAACCCAGGTCGGCACCTTGGCGCCCGTGGGGCCGGTTGGGCTGTTGATCACGCCCCGGGGAAGCAGCGGCGCCTTCCTGCTGGCAGGCACTGTGACAGACGAGACTCTCCGGCGCGCCGCGTCAGAACTGCTGGAGCGCCAATGACCAGCGCCGCTCCGACCAACGGCCACGTCATCAGGACTAAGGCCCTGACCAAGCGGTACGGCGAGCTGCGGGCCGTCGATGGAGTGAACCTCGAGGTCCGAACAGGCGATGTCTACGGCTTCCTTGGTGCAAACGGCTCCGGCAAGACGACGACTGTCCGGATGCTCCTGGGCCTGGTCTTGCCAACCTCGGGCGAGGCGGAAGTGCTGGGAATGGCGATGCCGAACGCTCGCCGGAGCGTGTTGCCGAACGTCGGCTCACTGGTGGAGAGCCCAGCGGCCTACCCTCACCTCTCCGGAAGGGCAAACCTGGCGTTGCTCGACGCCACCGGGTCAGATCGCAGCCGGCGCCAGGAGCGCCGAATCAAGATCGGCAACGCCTTGCAGCAAGTGGGGCTAGACCCTGCCGATCGCCGACCGGTCCGCACCTATTCACAAGGGATGCGGCAACGGCTGGGGCTGGCGGCCGCACTGATGCGGCGACCAAAGCTGCTGATCTTGGATGAGCCGAGCAACGGGCTGGATCCGCAGGGCATTCAGGAGATCCGGCAACTGCTGCTGCAGCTGAACGCCGAAGGTACGACGATTTTTCTCTCCAGCCACTTGCTTGCCGAGATCGAGCAGATGTGTACCAACGTCGGTGTGCTGCGCGATGGCCGGCTGATCTTGCAAGAGCAATTGGAGACGTTGTTGCGACCAACTGGTCTGGTAGCAGTGCGGACACCCGATATCGGCCACTGCACCGAGCTACTTGGTGCCGTTGTAGCGTCGGTCGCGGATGACCGGCTGCTGGTACGCGCCGACAATCCGGCCCGCCTCAATGCCTACCTGGTCGGCGAAGGCGTACGGGTGGACGAGATCGGCCCCTACCGCCGCCCGCTGGAGGAGATCATTCTCGAAGCGGAGGCGCGAGCATGATCGTCGTTGAACTGATCAAGATGATCTGCCGGCCGCGTACCTGGTTGATCATCGGGATGCTCATTGCGCTTCCGACTCTGGTTGCGATCTTGCTTGCGATCACTGATCTTGGTCCACGACCCGGCACAGGTCCGCCGTTCCTGTCGGCGGTGCTCAATGACGGGACGCTATTCCCGCTGGCCGCACTCGGGGTAGTGCTCCCGCTACTGCTGCCGATCGCGGTCGCCGTCCTCGGTGGCGACTCGATTGCCGGGGAGAGTCAAACCGGTACGCTGCGCTACCTGTTGGTCCGGCCGGTCGGGCGAACGCACCTGCTGCTTGCCAAGCTTGTGACTGTTGTGGCGTTCGTGCTACTTGCCGTCCTGATTGTCGCCGCGGTCTCCTACGCCGAAGGTCGCCTGTTGCTGGGACGCGCTCCGGCTACTGGCACCGTGAGTCTGAGCGGCTCCACGCTCACCCAGCAGGAGCTCAGCTGGCGAACGGCGTTAGCGCTTGGCTATGTGATCATCTGCATGCTCGGCGTCGCCGCAGTCGCCTTGTTCTTCTCGACATTGACCAGGTCGGCAATCGGTGCCGCGCTCGGCACCATTGGTGTCCTCGTCGCCTCCACCGTGCTACTCGGACTGGATGCCGCCGACGCATTGCATCCATTTCTGCCCACTCGTTACTGGCTCGCGTTCGTCGACCTGTTCCGAGATCCGATCTTGTGGCGGGATGTGGTGCGCGGGCTCATGGTCCAGCTGGGTTATCTGACGGTATTTACCTTGGCTGCCTGGGCGAACTTCGGCACCAAAGATATTGACGACTGAGCTTGTTGATTGCACTCTGACAAGCTATTCGCCAGATCCGACTCCTTCGTCGCTTGCGCTGCGCAGACGTGTTTGCCTCCCTCAGCCCCGATGGCGCATCGCAAGCTCCTGCAGTCGTCGGAGCGAGCCGCTTGTCATAGTGCGCGGTCAGCAGGCGACATTGACCGGGGTCTGCGGAAGCGCTGCACCCAGCACTGAGCCGAGAGCTGCTACCACCACCGGGTTACTCGGAAGATCACCGTGAGCTGCGGTGGAGCCCGGACACACGTCCTGCACCACGATATTCAGGGCGCCGGACAAGGCAGCGGAATCCACAGGTGTCACAATCTGGTCACCTGTCGACCGGATAGTCGCCCACAACGGCCCGGCGGGTGTCTCATCACCAGCGTTCAAGCGGCGCAACAAGTCGCTGTCAGGGACCAGCTGTTCACAAGCGGTGGGGCATCCACCGGCAAGGTCCGCGCCAAGGGCGGCCTCGCTGGTGCCGTGATGGGGTGAGCCCAGCGTAAGGACTCGGCGTGCCACCTCGGCGCCACCGTCATCTCGTACCCACAAGCGGGCAACGACGCCACCTGCGGAATAGCCGATCACATCCACCGACGGCGCGCCGGCATCCTGGCGTACTCGATCGGCCACCGCGGCCAGATGTTCGGCTTGTATTCGAAGATCATCTGTACCATCGCCAGCTGGTTCGACCATCACAACCGTACGGCCCGTCGATCGTAAGGCAGCCGCCAGTGGCTCGAGCGATTGGACATTGCCTCCGTAACCCGGCACCAAGAGAACTGGACCAGGATCGTTTTGCGGCACAGGCTCAACGGAGGTTGTAACCCGGACGATGCCGATGACGGCGAGCGTCATGACCAGCAAGACGGCGATGGCACCGGCGCCGAATACGAGACGTCGTCGTTGTGGCGACAGCGCGTCAAGCACGATATTCAGCCAATCCGCAGCTCTACGACAACGCCGGCGTGGTCCGACGGCCACAGCTTGCTGGCCGCGTCTCGATCGCTCAGCTCATCTCCGGTCAGCTCCACCCGGCTGACGACGATCTGTGCATCAGGCGCCGGCCGAGCCAGTGCCAGATCAATGCGCCGCTCGAAGTCGGCGGTTTTGTCGTTTACCAACTCCCCCAATGACGCCGTGTTACCTCCACCGCGATCCGGCTGCTGGAGCCAAAGGTCACTGAACCCACGATCATTGGTGATCATCCGGTACGCGGCACCGGATCCAACAGGAATCGCGGAATTTTCCGCCGGGCTGGACGGATTGGAGTTGCAGTCGCAAACGATGATCGTCGAGAGGCCCGTGTCTGCGGCTGGCCCGTTGAGAAGTTCCTCGGCTTGAGCACGCGCCAGCTTGGAACTTTGGGACTCAAGGTGAGTGGTGATGAAACGCATGCGTGTTGATCCAATGTCAACGTCAGCCCAGGAATAACCCCGGAGGAACGGGAATGTCCTATCTCCAAGCTTGACCGCAAATTGCGGACGGTAATGGCCCCCTCCGCTGCCGTCGATCTTGATCCTGGCTCCGCTCCGTACCAAGATCACATCACGGTCTGTGAGACGTACGTCCTCCGCTGAGCCTGCGGTCCCTGAAAAGGGATTGCCGGTAAATGCGGGCGCCTCGACATCGGACTCCTGCTGTATGTGGACGGTCTGGTAGTGGACGCCGCGGTTGGCCAGGTCGGCCAGCAAAATGGCGAGAAAGTCGTAATCGACCTCGGTCGCATCCGGTGGGCCAACACTATCGAGCTGCATTGGCCCGTGGCGCCAGAGCGCAACCTCTTGCAACCCGACCAGGTCGGGTTGGGCCGCGGCGATCTCTTCTGCGAGAAGCCTGCTGCGCGTACCAAAGTCGGTCCGGTCGACCACCTGACGCAATTCGTGGTTCGCGTGGCCGAGGGCAAGTACTCCCTGCTGCCCAGTCCGGTCAAGTGCCGCGCGGATAGGCCGAGTGATATCCCCGCCGAGGTAGATGTTCCGACTCATCACCTTAAGCGTCCGCAGATCGCCGGCGGCGGAGCCAGGACGAACCGCCGCGCTGAGGACTACGCCGATGCCAACGATCAGCACTGCCGCCGCTATCCAAAACCTGGTTCGCGGCTCTCCCGGCAAGAGCGTCACATTCCCCATTGTTGCGGTGCCTTCTATACGGGAGCGCGGACTCCTCACCTGGAGACGGCAGACGTGGGTCGGCCAGCGCGATCGAATCCCTATTAGCCAGCTTGAGATGAGAATGCCGATGCACCGGCACTGGAGCGAATGACCGGAATCGAATCCGGATTGTCAGCTTGGGAAGCCGGTGAGACGACGACTCAGCGGCGGTTCTTAGGCTCTGACGTCGCCGTTTCAAGACCTGTATTGGTGGCCTGTGTCGAGGAGTCGGGCGCGGAGTTGCGCTGCCGAATGTACTCCGGATCTCGAGGCCGGCGCCGGGACGGCAAGAAGCGCAGCTCGATCAAGTCGTCGAAGCTCATCGGATTGCTGGCTAATGTCGCGTAGATAACGCCTCCGGCAAGGAGGACGATGATCAGAATCAACTCAGCTCCTGTTTCCCGACGTACTTGGGATTGATCCGGCCGGTGACGCTGCAATCGGCAAAGCCGAACGACTTCTTCTTAAGGATCTTGAGCGGGATCTCAAGTCGGATTTCTCGGGCGGTGAACCTCGGCTTCCGATAGCCGGGCGGCGGCAGTGGCTGAGGCTTCGGTTCTGGGCCTGGCTGGTGGGCAGTCCAGGTTGCGTCGGCAGGGACATGAAGGAGTCTTTCGAAGTGAGGAGCGTCGGCCACATTGGCGTAGAACAGCGCTCCTCGTGTAAAAACCCCGCGCATCGTCGCCGGATCGTTACCTTTACCAAAGAAGCCGAGATCATCCACAGATTTGGCTTTGCAGATCATGCAGCTCCAGCCAGCCGAGTGGCCTATAACCGAGGCGACAAGTGCCGCGGATCGTTGTCCACGGCACTCTCAGGCTCGCCGCCGACGCGCACCTATAGTGCACAATCCGTTGTCACCTTACCGAAGTACGTGATGGTTTGAGGCCAATTAGGCAATTGCACGAAGATTTCGCGTAACCGTAAACGGTCCTTTCTGTGACTTGGCAAGCTGCCACCAAGCCAAATCATGGATTCGGCTCAGTCCATTTCCGGAATGAGTTCGCGCGCTTCCAGGTAGTCCATGCCGGTCAGCTCCATCATGTCGGCAACCAAGGAGCGTGTCTGTGCCAAGATCACCACGGCCGAGATGGAGGTTGCTAGCTGGAGATGGGCGCTGGCCTCGCCAATCTCTCGCAGCCGATCCCGAGCGGCTGTCGGAAGACGCCGTGCTCCCAGCTCTGCGGCGATGAATCGACATGCTTCTGCCAGCTGGCGCATCAAATTCTGATAGGCCGTCGGAACCGGTTCACCTCGCCATACGGCGACGGCACAGCGCCGAGCCAGCACCCGAAGATTGCGGCTGGCATGGTCGAGTGGCTCGTGCAAATCGGCTAGCGCACCTACGACGGGCAGGTGGCGGCGGCGGAACGGCGAGTGACGAACAACGGCGAGTCCCTCGGCGGCAGCTTGGTCGAAATCAGCAAGATCCTTCTCTCCTGCACGGGCCCGGTCCAGCACCGCATCAGCAGCGTCCTCGTCATTCGCAGCGAGTGCCGCAGCCGCCGCGTCGAGCGTTGCCGCCATCTCCGCCACGACTCTGGAGGCCACCACCCCAGGCTTGCGTATCGGACCACTCGGTGCCACGGTGGCCACCACGAGCGCCAGCGTGCAGCCGATCACTGCGTCGAGCCAGCGGTTGACAGCCTGGCCGGGATTGGGCGACAGCACCGTCACCAGAATTGCTTGGACGCCTGCCTGAGTCATCATCAGCTGACCGGCTCCCAGCAGTGTCGCGAGTGACATCGCGATCGCGCAGACCACCATGATCTGCCAAACGCCGGTACCAAAGAGCACCAACCACAGATCCCCTACTGCGACGCCCACCGCGACGCCGAGCGCCACTTCGACGCCGCGGCGCAGCCGCTGGCCGTACGTCAGACCGAGAGTGATGATCGCGGCGATTGGGGCGAAGAAAGGCAACTGGTGACCGAGGAGTTGGCCCGCCAACAACCATGCCACGGCTGCAGTTATCGAGCACTGGGCGATCATGAAAGCTCGCTGCCGCAGTCGGTCGACGCGGCGTACGGCGGACGCTCGACTGCGGCGAATTGTTCGATCGCTCAGGTCGAATGCCCGCAGTTTCACGCGCTGTAAAGAGGACGCGTCGGATTCCATACGCTAATGATTTCCCCTTTGTTGCTGACCTATACGCCTGGCAACCGGGATGGCGGTGGGCCAGTCGGGGCACAGTGACGGACGCTAATGCAGGCTGACACGGCTTAACCCGTCAGACGGGCGGGGCGAAGAACTCGAGCGGAAGATTGTCGGGGTCGCGAAAGGAGAGCCCAGATCCGTAGCTGGCGTCCTTGATTTCGCCGTGGGCAATGCCAAGCTCATCGAGCCGGGCCTCCCATTTCTCGAGCTCTGCCGGAAACGGCTCCTGATCAGGGTTTAATCCTTGGGAGCGGATGACGGGAATCGAACCCGCACTGTCAGCTTGGGAAGCCGGTGAATCGACTTGCCGAAGGATGCAACACGCTCGGAGGATCGCATTTGAGGACCAGTTCTGCCATGTTTCTCCAGGCGTCGGGGCCCGTGGAGGGCCCGAAAAGTTGATCAAGATGGCCACCGTCCCACGGTTACGGCATGATGCCGCTAGCGGTGATCAAGATGGTTCGTAAGGTGATCGCAGGACCCAGGTGGGCATCCGCGTGCGCATTGGGAGCGACCGCTCTGGCCAGTCTCCCATTTTCCGGACATTTGATTTGTGTTATTTCAGGCTGCTATTTGGTGGGCAAGGTAGTCGTTGTAGGTTTCTTGCGGGGTGCGGTAGCCGAGGGCCGAGTGGAGCCTTTTGGTATTGTAGCGGAATTCGATGTAGCGTGTCACGTCCTTTCTTGCATGGTCGCGGGTGGGATATACGGTGCGGTGGACCCGTTCAACTTTCAGGGCGGCATTAAACGATTCCGCGAGCGCGTTATCGTAACAAACACCGGTTCGGCCTACGGAGCGTCGAATACCGTGGCGGGTGGTGTAGCGGGCAAATTCTTCGGACATGTATTGTGTGCCACGATCGGAATGAAAAATGGCGTTCTCGACGAGCCGATAGTTTTCTGCGGCCATCTGTAGTGCGGCGGTGACAAGTTCGGTGCGCATATGGTCAGCCATCGCATAGCCGATGCAGGCTTTGGTGTGGCAGTCGATCACCGTGGCCAGGTATAGCCAGCCTTGCCAGGTGCGGATGTAGGTGATGTCGCCGACCAGCTTATGGCCGGGGGCGTCGGCGGTGAAGTCACCGCCGACCAGGTCGGGCACGGTAGCGGCGTCGCCGGCGATGGTGGTCACAGGCCGCCACGGCCTGGGCTGGCACGGCACCAGCCCGAGTTCGCGCATCAGCCGGCGGACGTGTTCGGACCCGGCCAGGCGGCCGAGCCGGGCCAGCTCGGCGTGGATGCGGCGATGGCCGTAGGTACTGTCGGAGGCCTCGAACAGATACTCGATGATGATCTTGAGTTCGCGGCGGGCTAGCTCGGTCGCCGAGGGGGGCCGGCAACGCCACTCATAAAACCCTGACCGGGATACCTCTAACCAAACGCACATGCGGTTCACCGGATAATGCGCCTTCTCCGCGTCGATAAACGCATATTTCATGTTTACCGATATTCCTGGGCGAAGAAGGCGGCCGCTTTTCCCAAAAACTCGGCCTTCATCTTCAACTCCCGATTTTCCTTCTCCAGCTCGCGGAGCCGGGCCCGTTCAGAGATTGTCAACGGTGGTTCCTCGTCTGCATGCTCAACCCGGTAACGATTCACCCAGGTCCGCAATGTCTCAGCACCAATGCCGAGCTCCCGTGCAACATCAGCGATCGCGCGAGAACTCTCAAGGACCATTTTGACGGCCTCATCTTTAAATTCAGAAGAAAAGCTCTTCCGCCTCTCAGACATGTCATTCCTCCATTTCCGGAAAGGAACCCTATTGGGTCCCATGTCCGGAATCTGGGAGGCTCGCTACTCTCACGTACGGGGAATCGGCTTGAGCACAGCGGCCGGTACCTGGGCGCCAGCCAGGACCAACTCGCGGCGAATTGCTGTCAGGCCTACGCATTACGAGTCGTCAACAGGCGCAGTATCCGCCTAGCCTGACTGGATTCACCGATGGGTGGATGTGTTCCGGTCGTCCAGTCTTTAGGGTGCTCGATTGGCTGCTTCGCCTCGGTCGTTGACTGTGTCAAGACCCGGACGTCGCCCGGATGACGAGGGTCTGCTGATTGGGCTGAGGCATCGAGGATTCCGTGACCCACCGGGCGCTCGTCGTTTGACCCATAGTCGTGGTGGAGGCCCATATGTTGCCGGGTGCATGGCTCAGTCCGGGCTGTCCGGTCGTGCTGCGTCGCGTCGGCGTTATGCGATCCTGTACGACTCCGCGAATAAACTCGGACACGGTCTGGTGGTTGGCCTCTGCGCGCTCGCG